>NZ_CP135971.1:3319642-3983571 GCF_032463525.1 Pseudomonas sp. DTU_2021_1001937_2_SI_NGA_ILE_001
CGTGTCGCTGACCGGTGAACAGGTCGCCGCCCTCACCCACGACATCGTGTGGATGGAAGAACAGCAAGTGCGCGGCCAGCGCGTGCTGGTGCCGGTGCTGTACCTGGCCCAGGCCGACCATCGCCTGGCGCCCAACGGCGCGCTGATTCAAGGCAACGACGTGTCGCTGATCAGCGGCAACGACCTCAACAACGTCGGCACCCTCTTCGCCCGCAACCGCCTCAGCGCCACCGCCAACGGCAACCTGGTCAACAGCGGCCTGATCCAGGCGCGTGGCGACCTCGACCTGCAAGCCGACAGCAACCTGGTGAACCGCGCCGGCGGCGTGATCACCGGCCGCAATGTAAGCCTTACCGCTAAGAACGGCAGCGTCAGCAACGAACGCACCGTCACCCGCCATCAGAGCGCCAGCGGCATTTCCGAATGGCGCGAAGACTTCGCCGACAGCGCCGCCCGAGTGGAGTCGGCCGGCAACCTGCTGGCCAAGGCCAAACAGAACGTCAACAACATCGGCGGCGTGATGCAGGCTGATGGGGCGGTGGGGTTGCAGGCGGGGCAGGATGTGAAAATCGCAGCCGCTGAAACCCAGACCAAGCGCAGCAACGGTGCAGACCACCTCAACAGTGCCGTGCGCCAGCACGGCGCGCAGCTCGACGCGAATCAGAATCTATCCGTGCGTGCTGGGCGCAATGTGGATATCAGCGGCAGTGAGGTGACCAGCCAAGGTGACCTGTCGCTGCATGCCGACAACGATCTGCGAGTCGCCTCTGCCGCCAACCGGAACGAATACATCTCGCGCAGCAAGAAGATTTCGGAAGAAAACCGCTCGGTCACCCAGCAATCCAGCCGCCTGCAGGCCAACGGCAATCTGTTGCTGAATGCGGGCAACGACATTGACGTAGTGGCGAGCAACCTCAAGGCCGACGGCAATGTCGCGTTCGGTGCCGGCCAGGACATCACCTTGACCTCGGCGCTCGACGAAGAAGCGAACTACTTCGCCAAACGCAAGAAAGGCTCGTTTGGTCGTAGCAGCAGCGAACAGCGCGAAAGCTACGCCAGCACCAATGTCGCCACCCAGGTGGAGGCCGGCCAGGACCTGTTCGTCAATGCAGACAAGACGCCGGAGGGCGGCATCAGTGTCGGCAATGCGCGCGACGTGACCATCATCGGCAGCCAGCTCAAAGCCAACAACGACCTGGTAGTGGGTGCCAGCAACAACGTCGCCATTCTGTCGGGCGTCGAAGAACATGGCGCTTACAGCGAAAAGAAAAAGTCCGGCTTCCTGGGCATGTCGAAAAGCGGCAGGAGCGAGCTGCAGAAAAGCGCCACGCAGGTCGCCAGCCAACTGGAAGCAGACGGCGATGTGGTGGTGGCTTCGGGCAAGGACATACGCTTGCGGGCCAGCAACATCGACGCTCAGAACGACGTCGAGCTCAGAGCGGGTCTTGTTGACAGTGACGGCGACATCAACCTGGTCGCAGCCAACGATGAAGCCTACAGCCGCAGCGAGAAGTATCGGAGCAAGACCGGCCTGTCGGTCTCTGACGGCTTCGTGTCCATCAGTTCCGCCAGGCAGGCGGGTCGTGAAGCACAAAGCAGCACCAGTGTCGGTAGCCAGGTCAAGGCCGAGCGGGATGCTGCCCTGGAGGCCGAGCGCGACATCAACGTGGTTGGCAGCCGAATCCAGGCAGGCCGTAATGTCGAGGTGAATGCGGGGCGGGACGTCAACATCCTCGCAGCCCAGAACAGCACTGCGCAGAGCGATTGGCAGAAGAAGCGTCAGTCTGGCGTTGGCATCTCAGGTGACGACAACGGCGTCACCTTCTTCATGGGCATCGAACGCGCAGCGGAAAAGAACCGCCTTGAACAGCAGACCGCCGCTGCCAGCGAGATCAGTGCAGAACAGGACCTGCGTGTAAATGCCAAGCGAGACATCACCCAAACCGGCTCGGACTTGCGTGCCAGGAAAGACATCGGGATGGTCGCGGGGCGTGATATACGCGTCGATGCCGCCGGCGAGACCTTGCTCACCGAGCAGCAGCGCGACACGCAGCGTAACGGCCTGAGCGTCGCGCTAAACCACAACTTTGGCAGCACCAAGGATGCCATCAACGGCACGGCCCAGGGCGAAGACAACGTCAGCAAGGCATCCAGCACCCTGCGCACCATCGATAGCGTCAGCCAGTTCCTGTCGGGACCGACCTTCGATGGCAAGTTCGGCAACAGCCAGCAGCACTCGACCGAACGGGTCGTCGAAAACACCAGCCGCAGCTCGACACTGCAAGCCGATAACGACATCACTCTGGCAGCCGGTAACGATGCGCAGGTGCGCGGCAGCCAGATGCGCGCCGGCAGAGACATCAATGTCAGCGGTCGCGATGTCACCCTTGATGTAGCGAAGGACAGCACCAACCAGGAAAACCGCAGCCGACAGAGCTGGGGTGGAATACATGGTGGCACCAGTGGCGGCTTCAAGCTGGGAGTGGGCGGCAGCAGCGGACACGTAAGCGGCGATGCCAGCCAGGGCAGCTCGACCGTGACGACTCTTGAGGCCGGGCGAGATATAAATCTCGGCGCCCGGAATGACCTGAACCTGATCGGAACCCAGGCAAAAGCCACGCGCGACCTCAACCTGCAAGCCGTTAATAACCTGAACATTCAGGCGGCGCGTAACGATTCCACAAGCCAGGACACCCGCAAAAGCGGCGGTGGCGAAGTCGGCCTGGCCGCCGGCCCACAAGGCATTGGCGTCTACGCCAGTGTCAACCTGGGGCGCGGCAACCTGGAACGTGAAAACCAGCGCCAGCAGGCTGCCTATCTCTACGCGGGCGATCAGTTGAAGTTTTCCACGGGCCAGGACGCCAACATCCACGGCGCGGTGTTGCGCGGCAACGATGTGAACGGTCGCGTGGGGCGCAACCTGAATGTTTCTTCGGCCATCGATACCGGTAAGGCCGAAGGCAAGGAATACGACATCAACGCTACGGTGACCGTGGGGCTCGGCGCCAGTGTAAGCGGCTCGGTGGGCTATGGCAGAACCAATGGGTCCACCCACTGGGTAGAAGACCAGACCAGCATCACCGGCAAGAACAGCGTCGATATTCGAACCCAGGACCATACCCAGCTCGACGGTGCCTTGATTGCCGCCGACAGCGGCAAGCTCAAGCTCGACACAGGCACGCTGGGCTTCAGTGACATTGCGGGCAAGGACAAGGAGCACGGTTACTACCTGAACGTTGGCGGCTCGTACGGCCAGGGCGCCCGAGACCCTTCCGTGGAAGGAAAAGGTGGCAAGGGCAATAACTGGAACCTCGAAGGCTGGAACTACGACAGAGACCGTAAACAGACCGTGCGCGCCACGGTAGGCGCGGGCGAAATCGTCGTTCGCAACGACGCCCAGACCGGCAAGGACTCCACTGCCGGCCTCAACCGCGATGTCGACAAGGCGTATGAAATCGACCGCGATGATGAAAAACGCACGGATATCTACGCCTCCAGCAGTTCCATCAAGGCCGCCTTGCAGCCCGTCACCACGGCGAAGGAATGGACCGACCAACTGCTGAACTACAACGAGACAGCCAAGCAAAACTACGAAGAGGCCGCGAAGTACGCCAACGCAACGCTTTACCGTATAGAGCGAGTGGGCGGGATACAGCATGACGTTCCGGCAAAGAGCCTGGTGGGTACAGAGTTTGCCGAAAACACCATGGAGTCTTTGCTGGTGGCAGGCATGAGCCGCGAAAAAGCCACCGCCTTGATGGCCGATCCGGAGTTTCAGGAAAAGGTATTGACTGAGCTCGCGAAGATAGCGGGCATTGATATGGGCCAAGTCGAGAAGGTCAGCAAGGATCTAAAAGATCCGATTCAGGACCTTAACGACTCGGCTGAGAAACTTGTTAATCCAAACCCTACAGAGCTGGGTGTCACGATCGTTACCCCCGACCGCACCGCAGCGCAAGAGTTCTTGGATACGATGGCGGGCATCAATGAATACCGAGAGGCGCACTCCGGTCTGGAGCAAGTCATCGGAGTAACAGTCGCTCTGTCTCAAGGCCCTAAAGGCCTAGTGCAGCTGGTTGTTATGAATGCGATAGCCGAAACACCGGCTGGCCAAGCGCTTCTTGATCAGTTGGATGCATCCAGCAAGGAAATGGGTAAAAAAGTCGCCAACACGATTGAATTCCCTGACTCAGACAGCGAGAAACTTCAAGAAAGTATTCCGGAAGAAAAACGATTGATCGGCGGTGGAGAACTTATCGCCTCCGTAATCATAGGGTCAATCACGATCCGTAAAAATAAAGATTCATCCCACGAAAACAACGCGTCTAGAGAGACCACAGCGCCCAACAACCAGAAACCCAAGGAACCCTGCTGCTTTGCCGCCGGCACCAAAGTCTCCACCCCCGACGGCGACCGCACCATCGAGAGCCTCAAAGTCGGCGACGTGGTCTGGACCAAACCGGAAAAAGGCGGCAAACCCTTCGCAGCCCGCATCACCGCCACGCATGTTCGCAATGACCAGCCCATCTACCGCCTGACGCTCAAGAGCAAGGCCCAGGATGGCCAGGTCAAACGCGACACCCTGCTGGTTACCCCCAGCCACCCCTTCTACGTCCCGGCCCAGAAGGATTTCATCCCGGTCATCGACCTCAAGCCAGGCGACCGCCTGCAGTCACTGGCCGACGGCGAGACCGACAACACCTCGTCCGAAGTGGAATCGCTGGCCCTTTACGCTCCGGTGGGCACGACGTATAACCTCACGGTCGATGTAGGGCATACGTTCTACGTCGGGGAGTTCAGGACGTGGGTGCATAATGTTGGGCCGTGTGATCCGCCTAGTGGAGCTGGGAGCGCTGCGAAAGGTAACGTATTAGCTGGGAAAAACATTGACGACTTGTCAAATGCTGGAAAGCTTCCTGATCCGGCTGATAAATCAGGACAACTTTCGTTGGCAGGTCGAGCCCTGCAAAAGCACGGCAGCCGACAAGGAAGTGCGTTTCCTACTGTTAAAGGCAGTCCTTCCGAAATCAACGCCCAGGGTCAAAAGATAACTGACGAAATACTCAAAAATCCGGAAACCACTGTAACCCACAGAGACACTGGCAGGTTCGGAAAGGTCATGGACGTAATTGCCCCTGACGGCCGTGGACTCCGCTATGATTCTAATGGTAAGTTTATTGGTTTATTGGAGCCTCCAAAACAATGAAACTTTTATCGACCGCGATAACAAGCCCACCAGACCGAGAAAACTGTGTTTTCGAAATTTGGGCGGATTCGAATCAACTGGCCGAGATAACACATGAACCCGGCCGCGCATTAGAAATTGAAATTTACCCGCCTACTGAGGATGGTAAATGGAATCTTAATCTTGAAGAGCTTATGAGTATTCTACATCAAGCCATTAACAACTTACCGAGTGTCGAGTAAGCTTGTCTGGAGAAAATCTCTCGTGCTGCTTGAGTCTTTAACTTCCGCTATCGCTCGGGTGGCATAGCTGCCCCTGTTCCATCCTTAAGGAGAGCCAGGCTCAGTCAAATCTAAAGGAACAAACAGCTCGCGCCCCATCTGACGACCGTACCATCGACAGCCTCAAAGTCGGTGACGTGGTCTGGACCAAACCGGAAAAGGCGGCAAGCCCTTCGCCGCCCGCATCACCGCCACGCATGTTCGCAATGACCAGCCCATCTACCGCCTGACGCTCAAGAGCAAGGCCCAGGACGGCCAGGTCAAACGCGACACCCTGCTGGTCACCCCCAGCCACCCCTTCTACGTCCCGGCCCAGAAGGACTTCATCCCGGTTATCGACCTCAAGCCAGGCGACCGCCTGCAGTCACTGGCCGACGGCGAGACCGACAACACCTCGTCCGAAGTGGAATCGCTGGCCCTTTACGCTCCAGTGGGCACGACGTATAACCTCACGGTCGATGTGGGGCATACGTTCTACGTCGGGGAGTTCAGGACGTGGGTGCATAACGAGGGGCCTTGTGATCCGCGTGGTGAGGCAAGGAACGCGTCGAGTCAGGAAACCACCCTATCTGTAATTGAGGTAGATGTGTCGTCCGCCAGCAAAGGCACACCTGGATATAAAGTTCTGAATGACCCACCACCCAGCAGCCAAATCAAACTAAGTAATGGCACAGAATTTAAGACAAACTCAAACGGCTTCGTAGAAGAGCTTACGTTCAATCCTATTTTAGAGAAGGGCACACGTGATGCACGCCAAACGGCAGTTGGTAAGGAAGGGTTGCCAACAGATGTTGGAGGACACATCCAAGCTTGCCAGTATGGCGGAACCTGTGATCGCTTTAATCTTTTCCCGCAGGATAAGAATTTCAATAACTCAGCATACAAACGATGGGAAAACGGAATAAAGGGCGCATTGAATCGCGGCGAGCAGGTGGGTCCCGTGACAGTACGCTTCTCAAGGACCGACTCTACATCTGTACGCCCAAACTCACTAACAATTGATTACTCTATCAATGGCGAGAAAATTCGCAAAACATTCAAAAACGAGGCAGGTCAATGAGTATTGATAAACAGGTAGAAATTTTGAACTTGCTCTCCCAAATTATGCATAACTCCGCGCTTGGACAGTATGAAGAAGTACGATGTGAGTTTGAGCACGAAATTTATGACGATGGATGGTCGGTGTCGTCCAAGTACTCAATCGTTAGAGATGGCTCACTCCTGAGTGAATTATTGAGCGACCCTGAAGACAGGGCTTCCGAACTAGTGCACGAACTGCATATTCTTATGAAGTCTCACACGGGAGGGAATTGGAAAAAGTTTTTACTTTCCATTGACTCTTGCGGCAAAGCGAGTACTAGCTTTAAATATTAAAATCTGTAACGTTTTTCAAAAATTCTCCGATCAGGTCAGCACAACTTAAGCTGCCTGCGCTGACCTGATCGGATTTTCCCTCAAGCAATACTGATCAGTTAGGCCGGATAGGAGCGGCTTCAATCGCGAAGCGACCGCACGCTCACAACAGATGCAGTGAGTTTCCTGGCGCTTTCGCGAGCAAGCTCGCTCCAACAAGAGCCGAAGAGCTCTTAACTAACCAGTATTGCCCCTAAAGCCAATACTGATCTTTTAGACCAGAGCAATCTGATTTGGCGTCGCTTTTGCTTTTCAAACACAAAACTTACAGATACCGCTGAATGAGACTTCGGTGCAGGCCGAGGGAGGTGTCATGGAAGGGGGTAAGCCGGCAGGGAAGCCGGCTTAGGCGCACTGGGCCAGGGACGGCCCATTGCGCCGACCCCCTGGAATGGCGCCGGAAGGAGGGAAGTCTGCCCGCAGGGCAGACCCGAGCCAGGAGCAATGCCTTTTGGTTACTTTTGGCACGCAGGGCACCTGGAAACCAAAAGTGACCCGCCATAAAGGCGGAAAGGTGACGGCACTGATGCTACGGCGGGTGTACCCGGTCCAGATAGCCTTCCATTCGCGAGCAAGCTCCAACGGTCTAACTGACTAATATTGCCCCAAAAGCCGATCACCCTGTCGAGAGCCTCAAAGTCGGCGACGTGGTCTGGACCAAACCGGAAAAAGGCGGCAAACCCTTCGCCGCCCGCATCACCGCCACGCATGTTCGCAATGACCAGCCCATCTACCGCCTGACGCTCAAGAGCAAGGCCCAGGATGGCCAGGTCAAACGCGACACCCTGCTGGTTACCCCCAGCCACCCCTTCTACGTCCCGGCCCAGAAGGATTTCATCCCGGTCATCGACCTCAAGCCAGGCGACCGCCTGCAGTCACTGGCCGACGGCGAGACCGACAACACCTCGTCCGAAGTGGAATCGCTGGCCCTTTACGCTCCAGTGGGCACGACGTATAACCTCACGGTCGATGTGGGGCATACGTTCTACGTCGGGGAGTTCAGGACGTGGGTGCATAACGAGGGGCCTTGTGATCCGCGTGGTGAAGGTCCTGAGGGGGCAAAAGGAACTGGGGTTGTAGAGGATTTCATTCCACCAGGTATGAATCGCCCTTTCCGCCCTGTTAACCCGGACTTTCCACCGAACAAGTCTGTTGTTGAAGCGATGGAAAGTCCAAACATCAAAAACATGACGGTATGTGGTGGTACAGATTGCTCAGAAATTGCTAGCAAGCTATTTAATGCTGCGGGTGGTAAAGGGAAGGTTATTGAGGTTAGGCCGAAGCAGTCAGGTAACTTAACTCTTTTCGAAAACGGTGCGAAGGAGCCTGGGCAGTTCTACCATCAGGTATACACCGATGGCCGCTATGTATATGACCCTCGCCTGTCATCTAATCCGATTCCGAAAGGTGACTGGGAGCAGCATATTAAGGGCATGAACCCTGGCGGCGTGACCATCTCAGATAAATTAAGGGGGCTATGATGGCTGTTACAAAGATTACAGCACCTGAAGGCGATCTTTTAAATCTCTTGTATGAGATCAGCCCTCTGGAGTGGAGGAAATATCAGCAGCGACACCCGGAGATTTGGGCTGATAACCATTTTGAAAGGGTAAATCGTAGTGAGTATCCGCCATATATTTCATTCAGATTTGAAGACGAAAATAAAGCAGTCATAGAAAGGCTGAGGCAGGCAGTAGAAAATTATCCTGGAAAGATTTTCTGGGTGTTGAATGAGCACAAGCGAGATGGCCTTCCAGGGACAAATTGGACAATAGGGCCAAGCAGATTATGGGATGTGAAAGAGCAGGCATTAAAATTGGGTTTGACCCCGGATCAATACCTTGCCCAATACGAGCCAGAGTTTGGCCCGGTTGCTTATGACGACTTGGAGGGCCTAACTAAGCACATTCGACAGGCCTTCCCTGAGGTACCGAGCAGCACCCCTTGAGCGTTCCCCAGCACCGGCCCCGTGTATTCGGACACCCTCGCCCCATGACCGCACTGAACCGTCACAACCCGCTGCTCTGGCTGTGCCTGCTGTTGCTTGCCTGGGCGGTTCTGGGCGTGCAGCTTGCAACGCTGAAAGTCGGTACGCGATCCATAAACTCCACCTGCTCAACAGCGGTTTAACGGTTTACCGTGGCATCTCTGGCGAGTAGTTCCACGGCAGCAGGGCTTCGTAGTCTGCTACTGACGGGGCGTGCGGCAGTCGCTCCATGGCGCTATATCGCTACAAAAATAAGTCAGATAACAGTGAGTTAGAGATTGATGTTTCTTTTAGCGCCGTGATGAAACCCTTCCAAATCCTGTTAAGGCTTGCTACGCAAGAGCTGGTAGTTACTTCATCAGAAAACGTCAAGTCTATCGAGTTGGTGAGGGATAATGCGGGTGCTGGACTTTATGTTGCATTTGAAATTCGTGATTCAATTTCAGAGGCCAGGGTTATATTTGAACCAGAGGTAAGCTGCCGATGGTGGACATTGCGCAACATATAAGACGGTGCAAAAGACGCAGAAAGTTCTGGAAAGGTAGTAGACGACGATATTCCAGCAAAATCTCCACTGGCTCGGGACGGGTTACGCGAAGACTTAGCGGCGCAAGCTGGTATCCCTCGGGATATTGCTGAAAACCCCTCCGCCGCTAGTTATTTGCTGATTCCCGAGTCCGCTACATCACGACTCGGAAGAGCTTTATCCCGGTCAACGACCTTCAGCCAGGCGACCGCCTGCAGTCACTGGCCGACGGCGAGACCGACAACACCTCGTCCGAAGTGGAATCGCTGGCCCTTTACGCTCCGGTGGGCACGACGTATAACCTGACGGTCGATGTGGGGCATACGTTCTACGTCTGGGAGTTCAGGACTTGGGTGCATAACGAGGGGCCTTGTGATCCGCGTGGTGAAGGTCCTGAAGGGGCAAAAGCAACTGGGACTGTTCCAGAAGTGCTTAGTCCCACTTATAGGGAGCTTCAGGGGCTGAACAAGGGGTTTCAAGCGCACCACATTTTGCCGCAGTATTTAGGAAAGATGCTGGGGTATACCAAGAACGATATGCTAGATCACCCGGTGACGTTGATTACTTAGTATTCTCATACTGGAAAAGTAAATCAGGATGCCATGCATAAGGCTATAAGTAAGTACCTTCCGCCCATGATCGGTGGTAAGCAGGCAAATTACACTTCTGGGCAAATAAGGGAAGGTCTGCAGAAAGCTTACGGCGAAATAGGGCGCCCTGAATTTTTTGATTCAGTTAAGCATTTGATTAGATAGGTGCGTGAGTATGTCAGATAAGCAGGTTTACGAGCTGACCATTGATGATCTTGCTCACTCTGGCGTCTGGTTTTCCCCGATGGATGACTCTGTTGAAGATGAGCTGACTGTGCGCCCTCTTCAGGAGATGGAGTCTTGTGCTGATGCCCAGTTGATTGTTCGAGCCCACTTTGAGGGGCGAAATGGGGCTAGGTATCTTGGCTACTTGTACTGGGATGGTGATGGGGGGGTTGAGTATCTGAAGCCTGTGGTGCTCCTTGATGACGGCTCAGCTGTTTCTTTTTGGTCTGGTATAGCTAAACCGTCATGGGAGGATTATTCGGAGAAGGCTCAGGCGCTGAGAAAGGCTTTACCTATCACTTACACATCCGAGCCTCTCCTTGGGCTGCCAGAATTATCTGGGGTACTTGAAGGGCTTGGCTACCTAGATGGCGATGCCGTTTCGTGGGTTTAGACGCACAATACGGACTGTGTATATGTGTACAGATGCAGTATTAACCTGGCACCGGCCTCGCGCCGGTGTTGTTTTATTCGCGGCCAGCGACAGGCAGTAGCCGTCCGTCCACGATCCTGCCCCTGAACGCCTCCAGAATGGCCTTGATGGCGAGCGTGCCCTCGGCAAAGGCCTCCAGTTGCCGGATCACCTCAGCATCGGGCTCCAGCCCTTCCAGGCGCTGACTGGCAAGGGCATTGGCCACGGCCTGGCGGCGTTCGCTGTGTTCGGTCTGGCTCAGGGGCATGGCTGTCCCACCCTTGTCCTGTTTACGTCCCATCGGCTCGGTTTTCCCTGTGCGCTGTCCCATGCTCGGGGCAATGCCGTCATAGGGTTGTCCCACTCGGCCGGTAGCAGCCGATTTGCATCATCGGCGCATCATTCTTGCCTCATACCTGCATCACTGCTGCATCAACTTGCACCATGTCTGCATCACGCCGGTGAGTTCATGAACGTAATTAGCCCTGACGGCCGTGAACTCCGCTATGATTCTAGTGGTAAGTTTTTTGGAGCCTCCAAAACAATGAGACTTTTATCGACCGCAATAACAAGCCCACCAGACCGAGAAAACTGTGTTTTCGAAATTTGGGCGGATTCGAATCAACTGGCCGAGATAACACATGAGCCCGGCCGTGCATTAGAAATAGAAATTTACCCGCCTACTGAGGAGGGTAAATGGAATCTTAACCTTGAAGAGCTTATGAGTATTTTACATCAATCCATTAACAACTTACCGAGTGTCGAATAAGATTGTCTGGAGAAAATCTCTTGTGCTGCTTGAGTCTTTAATTTCCGCTATCGCTCGGTTGATATGGCAGCCCCTCCTCCATCCTTAAGGAGAGCCAGGCTCAGTCAAATCTAAAGGAACAAACAGCCCGCGCCCCACCTGGCGACCGCACCATCGAGAGCCTCAAAGTCGGCGACGTGGTCTGGACCAAACCGGAAAAAGGCGGCAAACCCTTCGCAGCCCGCATCACCGCCACGCATGTTCGCAATGACCAGCCCATCTACTGCCTGACGCTCAAGAGCAAGGCCCAGGACGGCCAGGTCAAACGCGACACCCTGCTGGTCACCCCAAGCCACCCCTTCTACGTCCCGGCCCAGAAGGACTTCATCCCGGTCATTGACCTCAAGCCAGGCGACCGCCTGCAGTCACTGGCCGACGGCGAGACCGACAACACCTCGTCCGAAGTGGAATCGCTGGCGCTTTACGCTCCGGTAGGCACGACGTATAACCTCACGGTCGATGTGGGGCATACGTTCTACGTCGGGGAGTTCAGGACTTGGGTGCATAACGAGGGGCCTTGTGATCCGCGTGGTGAAGGTCCTGAGGGGGCAAAAGCAACTGGTGCAGCTGAAGCACCGGCTACGTCTGCAACTGCACGGGTAGGACTGCGGGAAGACCTTGCAGCGCAAGCCGGAATCCCTCGAAATATGGTGGAAGCTCCGGCGAATGTTTGGGGGAAATCCATTGATGATATTCAGCAGTCGTTCAAGATGGATGGTGCCAAGCTCACATATGTGCCGCCGAAAACTGGGACATCTGGTAACGCGCAGGTGTACAAAGTGGAAGGTGGCACAACTGGAATTAAAGAGATTCAATATAGCCCATCTACTGTTGATGCCTCGGTCAAATCAGTGCATGTGGGTGAGTACTATAAAATTACATACATTGATGGTAGTAAGGCTAAGGTTATTGATCCTGCGACCTACAGACCGACATTCCAGGGGCCATCTAAGCCCATTTACGATGCAAATACGACATACTTGAATCCGCAAGGTCAGAAAGTGAAATTCAACCCTGCAACCAATACGTGGATTTCCGAATGATGCCGCTAGATAGTTTTTCTATAGCTTGGGATGCTCCAATTATTCCTGGTGTATCACTTGCAGGAATACCGTTACATGCTAGTGCTTTCGATCTAGAGACTGTGCTTTCGAAATATTTGATCGATAAGAATTCTTTGCGGTATAGGTTTGAAGGGGGGCCAGACCTTTTTTTGAGTGGGCATGGTCTGGATGAGCGCAGTAATGGTGGTTACTCTTTTTCAATTTTTGATGATGAAATTGTCAGTGAGTTAAAAAAAGGAGTTCCTGCATTATCTGTTCTTATTCGTAGCGGGAGGGTGTACGCAGTTAAGGTTTATGACTTTAGCTTTCCAGGCGAGCCTGCGCATAGATTTGTTTACAAGGGGCTTTTGTCGGAGTGCATAGGTTTGGGAAGTCCTGTATCTGATATTTTACCATTCACTAGCTTGGAGTTTGATGAGGCCGAAGAGTGGTTTTATACCGGTCAAGATTATGGTGCCCTTGAAGTTACGGGGTGGGGAGTTCCTCTGGAGGAGCAGCCGAACCAGCTTATTACAGCTATTTGTGTAATTCAGGGATGACAGGCCTGCATGTATAAAATGTAAAAGTCTCAGACCTGATCTGCCACCCTCGACACCGGCCTTGCGCCGGTTTTTTTCACCCTATCGCCGTCTACAAAACGATCCCCGCGACCAGCAGAACCGGACGAAATACCATGAAGAAAATCGAAACCACGCTTCCCCTCTCAGGGCTAAAACGATATGAAAAATGGAAGTCGACTTGGAAAAACCAAGAGGAAGTTGATGAGTTTTCTTATATCAGTAGCGTTTGTTACCCAGAAGACTGCCTGATCTTTTGCAAACTTCTCTTTCCAGACTTCATCCTTGTAATGGACAGCGTGTTCCTAGAGCAAAAATATGACCAAAAAAACTGGGAGCAGTGGAAAAAATCCCTCAACAACAATAGACAACTTATTGAAAAAACCATAAACCACACTCATCTTTATGACATCTTCGAAGAAAACCCAGAAGATATAGAGGATGCGATATTCAAACAAATTGCGGAAAGAGTTCTTTTGTCATGGACTCTGATATTAAAAAAACAATTTCCCGACAGAGATTTCCATGTTGAAATATCAGACTCGGAGCAGGACTATGGCCCAACAGTGACATCTTACCAAAAATAGAACTAAAAATAGCTTGCTTATCATATGCGATTAAGGCCGAGAGCAATGCCGCACCACTTATCACGAACAATGACACGCCCATTAAAAAATATATACCCACCCACCGACGCTTCATACCCGGAGGGTAAATTACCGCCCCCCCAATCAGATACCGAAAAAAATAAGGGAAAACCAATGACCCCTTTAAAATTTCTTACCGAATCAAATTTAGCCCGCTGGCCAACAATACTTGTAGGGTTCAAGAAAAATTGGGTGACGCGGGAAAACATCTTTGACTATGCAATGAGTCAGCTTTCATCTGATGGTGAAGATGAACATACAGCCGTCATCGCTGGCGGCCGACACCTAAGTAATGACGAGCTCATTGAGGAAATTTCAAAGAAAATAACAAAATATAAAGAAGCAATTGAATTAGATAAATGGCGCCTCGCATTTTTGATCAAAATCAAGGAATCAAGCGATTGCGAGGAGACAAAAATAAATAATATCCAGTGCGTCTACGCCGACTTTAACTATCCTGAAGACATGAGCTCATGTAGCATCTACGCTCACAACAACATTGACCCGCTCCTAGAGCTAAACCAAGTTATTGAAAACCTAAAAAGCCGGATCCAGCAATCAGACTGCCACCAGCATAGCAGTCCTTAATATAGATTTTTAAATCAAGGTAATTCCTGGATCTTTCGCTGGAAAAGGGGAAAAGGGGAAAAGGGGAAAAGGGGAAAAGGGTGCACGGGGTGATGTTTTTTTCAGAGTCAAGGGTAATGACGTGGTTGTTACAAAACCTGACGAAACTTTCGTTACTATATTGAAGGATGGTGTAACTCAGAACCCATCTGTACAAAGCGCATTAAAGGGAGGCATGAGATAATGCCCCTAGCCTCCTAATTAATTGGCTGTTGGCGGCAATCGGTAAAAGACTAATATCAGCCAATGCTTTGTTCCATGTTTACCTTCTCGAAAGGGACTCTGCCCCCCAAGAAATTAGTCTAATATTTGAAAACTCTGGACTCGGAAAATTCTATGGTAGCTGTGATGGAACAAGCATCTGCCTTTCCTCGGATCCACTTTCAAGCTGCGACCTAGGTGAATACGGCAGGCAAGAAATTTTTTGTATTTCCGATGAACCTTATTTCTCCGACGTTATTGGAGCGAGATTAGTGACTGCATCACTTGCCTCAAAGTCGGCGACGTGGTCTGGACAAAACCGGAAAAAGGCGGCAATCCCTTCGCCGCCCGCATCACCGCCACGCATGTTCGCAATGACCAGCCCATCTACCGCCTGACGCTCAAGAGCAAGGCCCAGAATGGCCAGATCAAACGCGACACCCTGCTGGTCACCCCGACCCCCCCTTTCTACATCCCAGCGCAGAGAGACTTCATCCCTGGTCATTGACCTCAAGCGCCACCCAGTCGAAATGCTCCTCGCCTGTTTTGCCTCGCTAACGCTCGCCCTGCGCGCCAGTCTAAGGCTGTTACTCGCTTCGCCCATTGCGCCTTGCCTGACCTTGGCTCGCCGACTGGTGGTACAAGACCAGGCAGACAACGCCCCTCGCCCTCTCCCTTCGGTCAGGCCCGGCGCGCCACCAGCAACGCCGACGCCGCGCTGGCCAGCAGGCCAGAGCATAGGCGGTTGAATACCCGGCGGCTGGTCGGCTTGGCAAACAGGCGGCGTGCATGCACGCCCATCCAGGCGTACAGGGCAATGGCCACGCATTCCATCACCAGAAACAACGCACCGAGCTGGGCGAATTGCGCGGTTACGTCGCGGCCGGGGTCGACGAACTGCGGCAGAAAGGCGGTGAACAGCAGAATCGCCTTGGGGTTGCCGATGGCCACCAGAAACTCCTGACGCGCCAGGCGGCCGATGCCGGGGGCGTCGGCGGCGGCCAGGCCCTCGCCTTGCGGGTTGGCGCGCCACAGCTGCACGGCCAGCCAGAGCAGGTAGGCCGCGCCGACCACCTTGATGCCGTGGAACAGCCACTCGGAGGTGTGCAGCACAGCGGCCAGGCCCACGGCGGCCAGGGCGATCATCAGGGCGAAGGCCAGCAGGCGCCCGGCGCCACCCGAGCAGGCGCACATGAAGCCGTAGCGGCTGGCGTTGCTGACCGAGAGCAGGTTGTTCGGCCCGGGGGCCATGTTCAGGGCGAAGCAGGCGGGGATGAAGACAGCAAGGGTGGAAAGGTCCATGGAGGGCTCCTGGGTGTGGCGGCTTTGGGCAATCTGTCATGCCTGCTGCATGCGCTCCAGACACAGCCAGGTGCGTTTATGCCTACTGACTGTACCGCTGCCACACATCCCCTCACCCCTTGCAAAAGCCGGTATCCAGATGCCCCGCCGTGCCTGGCCGGGCGTGGCTAGCCTGTCGGCCACTTTCAGCCAGTAAGGAGACTTGGATGCCGAACGTAGCGCGTTTACTGGCGGGCACTGCCCTGTCGTTCATCGGGGTGTCGGCGTACGCCGCTTGCCCGACCTGGGATGCAGCCAGGGCCGGGCGAGAAATCGACGCCCTGAGCCAGCAGGTGGCGCAGTGGGATGACCGCTATCACCGCCAGGGTGTCGCGGAAGTGGCCGACGAACTGTACGACCAGGCCCGCCAGCGCCTGGTGCGGCTGCGCTCGTGCTTTCCTGAAGCGGCTGGCGAACCGACCGCCCCCCTGAAGACCGCCAGGGGCAAGACCACCCACCCGGTGCCGCATACCGGGCTGGACAAGCTGGCCGATGAACAGGCGGTGGCCGCCTGGATGGCGGGCCGGGAAGACCTGTGGATACAACCCAAGGTCGATGGCGTGGCGGTCACGCTGGTCTATCGCCAGGGCCGCTTGAGTCAGGTCGTCAGCCGCGGTGACGGCCTGGCCGGGCAGGACTGGACCGTCACGGCACGGCGTATTCCAGCCATTCCCGCGCAATTGCCGCAGGCGCGGGATGCCGTGCTGCAGGGCGAGCTGTACTGGCGCCTGGAGGGCCATGTGCAGGCCCGCGCCGGCAGCCTGAATGCGCGCAGCCAAGTGGCCGGGGCCATGGCACGGCACGATTTGCCCGACAGCCAGGCGGCGCGTATCGGCCTGTTCGTGTGGGACTGGCCCGACGGGCCGGAGACAATGGCCGAGCGCCTGGCGGGGCTGGCGGCCTTGGGCTTTGGCGATACGCAGGCCTACAGCCAGCCGCTGGCAAGTTTCGAGCAGGCGCAGCAGTGGCGCGAGCGCTGGTACCGCAGCGCCCTGCCCTTCGCCAGCGACGGTGTGGTGCTGCGCCAGGGCCAGCGCCCGCCGGCGCAGCGCTGGCAGGCCAAGGCGCCGTACTGGGTGGCCGCCTGGAAGTATCCCTATGCCCAGGCGCTGGCCGAGGTGCGCCAGGTGTCCTTCAAGGTCGGGCGCAGCGGGCGCATCACGCCAGTGCTGGAACTGGTGCCGGTGCGCCTCGACGACCGCAGCGTGCGTACGGTCAGTGTCGGCTCGTTGCAACGCTGGCAGGCGATGGACATTCGTCCTGGCGACCAGGTGGCGGTCAGCCTGGCGGGGCTGACCATTCCGCGCCTGGAGGGCGTGGTGCTGCGCAATACGCAGCGGGTGGCGGTACCGGTGCCCGACCCGCAGGCCTTTCATGCACTCAGTTGCTGGCAGCCCACGCCGGGCTGTGAAAGCCAGTTCCGCGCCCGGCTGGCGTGGCTGTCGGGCCGCCAGGGGCTGGACCTGCCCGGCGTCGGGCCGGGCACCTGGGACAAACTGCTGGCGGCTGGCCAGCTCAACGACCTGCTCGACTGGATGACCCTCGATACGAGCGAGCTTGTTAAGATGCCCGGCCTGGGCGAGCGCAGCGCGGCTAAACTGTTCGCCACTTTGCAGGCAGCCAGGCAGCGGCCCTTCCACACCTGGCTCAAGGCGCTGGGCATGCCGCCGGTGGCTGCTGCGCCGCTGCCGGACAGTTGGCAGGCGCTGAGTACGCGCAGCCTGGCGCAGTGGCAGGCCGAACCCGGTATAGGGCCGGGGCGTGCTGCGCAGTTGCAGGCATTTTTTCTCGACCCGCAGGTCCAGGCGCTGGCAGCGCGGCTGCGAACGCTGGAGGTGGCGGGTTTTTGATGCCGGGTTGTTGCCCTCGCCCGGCTTGCACAAGGAGTTCACATGAAGCGGTACTGCTCTTTCATTCTGGCCCTGGCCTGCGTAACCGGTGCGCCAGTGTTGCTGGCCGCCGAAGCAGCCCCCGCCCCGGCCGTGCCGGAGTGCGTGGCCAAGAGCCAAGAGATCAACGGCAAGATCCAGGAGGCCAAGACCGATGGCCGCAAGCAGGAACAGGCCGGTTTGCAGAAGGCGCTGAGCGAGGTCAAGGCCAATTGCAGCGAGACCTCGCTGCTCAAGGAGCGCGAACAGAAGGTGCTGGATGCCAAGCGTGAAGTGACCCGCCGCCAGACCGACCTGAACAAGGCCATGGCCAAGGGCGACCCGGAGCGCATCAACAAGCGCAAGGACAAGCTCGCCGAGTCGCGCAAGGAACTGATCGACGCGCAGGCCGAGCTGGAGAAAGTGCAGAGCCAGGAATGAGCGAGCCGGTAGGGTCGGCTGTAGCCGCGATACTGTTCAGTTAGGCGGCATGTGGCCCGGTGGGAGCGGCTTTAGCCGCAATACTGGTCAGTTAAGCGCTTTGCGGCTTTGTGGGAGCGAGCTTGCTCGCGAAAGCGCCAGGAAATTCACTGCATCCGTTGTGAACATGCGCTCGCTTCGCGGCTGAAGCCGCTCCTACCCGGTCTAACTGACCAGTATTGGCTTTAGCCGCGAAAGCGCCAGGAAATTCACTGCATCTGCTGTGAACAGGCGCTCGCTTCGCGGCTGAAGCCGCTCCTACTCGGTCTAACTGACCAGTATTGGCTTTAGCCGCGAAAGCGCCAGGAAATTCACTGCATCTGCTGTGAACAGGCGGTCGTTTCGCGGCTGAAGCCGCTCCTACCCGGCCTGACTGACCCGTATTGCGGCTGTTCGGTCAGACCGGGTAGGAGCTTCAGCGGTTTTGCTCACCCGGTTTTCAAGCCGCTGCCGGCGAAGCGGAGGCGACGAACAGGCCGATGATCAGGCCCAGGCCGACGATGAAGGCGATGGAGCGCAGCAGCGCCAGGTCGGCCAGGTAGAAGATGATGTACAGCAGGCGGGTGGTGATGAACAGCACCGCCAGCACGTCGATGGTCACCAGTTGGGCGTTGCCGGCAATGTGCGCGATGATCACTGCGGCGGCGAAGCCCGGCAGCACTTCGAAACTGTTCAATTGCGCCGCATGGGCGCGCCGCGGCAGGCCCTGGAGTTTTTCCAGGAAGGCCCGGGGGTCATGGTTGTGGCCGGGGCGGAATTTGCCGCTGCTGATCTTGGCGATCACCGAGCAGATCAGCGGCAGGAGGATGGCAACCAACACACACCAGAAAGCGACTGTCATAGGTCTGTCCTTATTTGAGCTTCATGACCAGCATGCCGAGCAGCACCAGGCCACAAGCTAAGAGCCGGGGCACGCCAAAAGGTTCTTTCAGGTAGCGCATGCCGAGCAGCACCACCAGCAGCACGCTCACCTCGCGCAACGCCGCTGCCTCCGCCACCGAACCCAGCTGCATGGCCCACAGCACCAAAGCGTAGCTGGCCAGCACGCACACCCCCACGCACAGCGCCAGTTTCCATTGCTGGCGGCAGAAGCCCTGCAGGGCCTGGCGCTTGTAACAGGCGCCGAGCAGCGGAAAGGGCCAGGCGCTGATCAGGGTCAGCCATACCAGGTAGTCCAACGCCGGCACGCCGAGCTTCAACGCCTGGCCGTCGATCCAGGTGTAACTGCCGATGCACAGGCCGATCAGCGCCACCACCGGCAGAATGTTCCACGGCAGACGCACCCCGCCGCCGCCCTGCCAGAGCAGGCAGGCCATGCCACAAGGAATCAGCAGAATGCCGGCAATCTGCTGGGCACTGAGCTGTTCGCCGCCGAACACCAGGGTCAGCGCCAGCACCACCAGCGGTGACAGGCCGCGCATCAAGGGGTAGACCAGCCCCAGGTCGCCGACCCGGTAGGCCTGGATCAGCAGGTAGCGGTAAGCGAGTTCGAACAGCGCCGAGGCCACCAGCCAGGGCCATACCGCTGCCGGGGGCGGGCTGACGAAACCCACGGCGAGCAACGCACAGAGCAGCGCCACGCCGTCCATCGCGGCAATCACCAGCAGGCGCTCGCCACTGAACTTCACCAGGGTGTTCCACACGGCATGCAGCACCGCCGCCAGCAGCACCAGAACTGTCGCCAACACGCCGCCTCTCCTCGCGCCAATGAGCCCGGAGCATAACCCGCAGGCCTGGCCTATCGACAGGCCAGGCCCCGCTCAAGGCGGCAAATGTGGCAAAAGATTTCCCGTTTCCTGCACTATCCCCCTCTTCCCGTGGTCAATCGTCGCCACCGGAATCGCGCGCCGCCTGCCATGCAGGCCCTGCGCATGCCTTGCCACGCTCTGATATGGAATGAATACGGAACTACGGATGCTTGAACTTGCTGCTGCTTTCATCTGCCTCACCACCCTGCTCACGTATGTGAACTACCGCTTCATCGGCCTGCCGCCGACCATCGGCGTGATGGTCACCGCACTGCTGTTCTCGCTCGGCCTGCAAGGCCTGAGCCTGATGGGCTTTCCCGGCCTGGAAGAGCACGTGCAAGAACTGATCGGCCAGATCGACTTCGGCGACCTGCTGATGAACTGGATGCTGTCGTTCCTGCTGTTCGCCGGCGCACTGCACGTCAACCTGGCGGACCTGCGCAGCTACCGCTGGCCCATCGGTTTTCTGGCGACCTTCGGCGTGCTGATTGCCACTTTCGCGATCGGCAGCCTGGCCTGGTGGGTGTTCGCGATGTTCGGCTGGCACGTCAGTTACCTGTACTGCCTGCTGTTCGGCGCACTGATTTCGCCCACCGACCCCATCGCCGTGCTGGGCGTGCTGCGTACCGCCAACGCCTCCAAGCCGCTGAAGACCACCATCGTGGGTGAGTCGCTGTTCAACGACGGCACCGCGGTAGTGGTGTTCACCGTGCTGCTGGGCATCGCCCAGCTGGGTGAAACCCCGAGCATGACCGACACCGCCATCCTGTTCGCCCATGAGGCCATTGGCGGCGTGCTGTACGGCGGGCTGATCGGCTATGTGGTGTACCTGATGATCAAGAGCATCGAGCAGTACCAGATCGAGGTGATGCTGACCCTGGCGCTGGTCATCGGCGGCTCGGCACTGGCCTCGGAGCTGCACGTTTCCGCGCCTATCGCCATGGTGGTGGCGGGGCTGATCATCGGTAACCTGGGGCGCAACCTGGCGATGAACGACATGACCCGCCGCTACATGGACGGTTTCTGGGAACTGCTCGACGACATTCTCAACTCGCTGCTGTTCACGCTGATCGGCATGGAGCTGCTGCTGTTGCCGTTCTCCTGGCAGCACCTGTCGGCCGCCGCCCTGCTGGCGCTGGTCATCGTGCTGTCGCGCTTCGTCACCGTGGCCCCAGGCATCCTGCTGCTGCGCCGCTGGCGCGAGGTGCCGCGCGGCACCATCCGCATCCTCACCTGGGGCGGCCTGCGCGGCGGTGTATCGGTGGCCCTGGCCCTGGCGCTGCCGGCCGGTCCGGAGCGCGACGTGCTGCTGAGCATCACCTACATCGTGGTGTTGCTGTCGATCCTGCTGCAGGGGCTGACCATCGGCAAACTGGTGCGCTCGGTGACCGGCCAGCCGGCCGCGCAGACCACCGAGCATTAAGCCGAGGGCTGGAGACTGGTAGGCGCGGCTTCAGCCGCGCAAGGATTCCCGGCCTGAAGCCGGTCCTACCAGGTCCAGCCAGGCGGCAGGATGGCCAGGCCGAACAGCGCGGTGATCAGTCCGAAGCCTGCCAGCCAGGCCAGCGAGCGCAATCGATGCAGGTCGGCCAGGTAGAAGGTGATGAACAGCACACGCGAAATCACATAGGCCACGGCCATGAGGTTGATGACCCCCGCCTGGACGTGGCCCGCCAGCCACGCAGCGAGTATTGCGCAAGCGAAGGCCGGGTTGGTTTCAAAGCCGTTGAGCTGGGCATTGTGCGCGCGCTTGGCCAACCCCTGCAGGTTGTCCAGAAATGCCCGAGGGTCGCGATTGTGGTGCAGGCGAAAGCACCCGCTGGCGGCTCTGGCGATGATCGCGCACAGGTACGGCAGCGTCAGCGCGATCCACACGCATGCGAAAGCGACGGTCATACCTCCGCTCCTTCCTGCTGGCTTCATGCCGCGTCGGCCAAGACCGGATGCCGGCCGATGCAATGCTCCTGAATGCCAAGTCTAGTTGCCGCTGCCGTGCGCCGAACGCGCTGGGCCAGGGGCCGGATGAACGGATTGTGTTAAAAAAATGCGGCAGCCCCCGGCACTGCACGTACACTCAGGGCTGTGTCCGGTTGCCGCTATGCAGGAGCAAGCATGTCCACCCCCGAGAAACCGCCCACCCCGGGCGGCGCCCCGATGATTCCCGACCAACGCCGCGAGCAGATGCTGCGCCAGCTGCGCAAGCACCAGGTGCTCAGCGTCCATCAGTTGATGGAAATGTTCGACTGCTCGCACATGACCATCCGTCGTGACATCGCTCTGCTGGAACAACAGGGCCGTGCGTACTCGGTCACCGGAGGGGTGCGCATCGCCAGCCAGTTGCACAGCGAGCCCAGCCACCAGTCCAAGGCGGTGGTCGAGCTGCCGCAGAAGCAGGCCATGGCACGCCTGGCCGCCAGCCTGCTGCACCCGGACATGACCGTGTACCTGGACGCCGGCACCACCACTCTGGAGATCGTCCCGCACATCACCGCGCTAACGGGCATGACCGTGGTCACCAACGACTTCGGCATCGTGCAGGCCCTGGCCGACGCCAACCATGTGGACGTCATTCACACCGGCGGGTTGCTCGACCATCCCAACATCTCCAGCGTCGGCGGCCTGGCGGCGGCGACCCTGCGCCAGCTGGCCACCGACATCGCGTTCATCTCCACCAGTTCCTGGGACCTGCAGCGCGGCACCACCACGCCCTCGGCGCTGAAGGTCGAGGTCAAGCAGGCGGCCATGCAGTCGGCCTCGCGCAGCGTGTTGATCGCCACCAGCTCCAAATACGGCACCTTCGGCATGTACAAGGTCGCCGCCCTGGAACAGTTCGACACCCTCATCACCGACGACGCCCTCACCCCCGCCGCTGCCGACAGCATTCGCCACCAGCGCATCGAACTGCTGCTGGCGACCGCCCAGGTTTCCTGATTCCCCCGCATTTCCGGCTGCCGCCTCGCTGGCAGCCGACCTGAACGTCCACTTCGCCAGCGCATTGCAGGGCCTGGGCACTTCGTTGGAGCGAGCTTGCTCGCGAAAGGATTCGCCACGCCGTGATGCCCTTCGCGAGCCAGCGCGCTCCCAGGAATGCTCTTCCGAAAGGCCCGCTCGTCGATGTGAACATTTGTTAAATTGAAAAAATACTTCACATTATTTGTTCACTGATCCACTATCGGCTTCACATTTCAGAACAATCAAGCCGTCAGCCAGCATGACGCGCGACGGCACAGACCGAGGATGACTGCAATGACTCAATCGAATGTCGGTGTGATCGGCCTGGGCGCCATGGGTCTGGGCATTGCCCGCTCCCTGCTGCGCAATGGCTTCAAGGTGCATGCCTGCGACGTGCGCAACGAGGTGGTGCAGGCATTCGCCGCCGAGGGCGGTGTGGCCTGCGCTTCGCCGGCCGAGATGGCCGCCGCCTGCGACGTGGTCATCACAGTAGTGGTCAATGCCGAGCAGACCGAAACCGTATTGTTCGGTGACAACGGTGCCGTCGCCGGCCTGCGCCCTGGCAGCCTGGTGATCGGCTGCGCCACCGTTGCCCCGACCTTCGCCGTGGAGCTGGGCCAGCGCCTGGCCGACAAGGGCCTGGCCTACCTCGATGCGCCGATCTCCGGTGGCGCCGCCAAGGCCGCCGCGGGCCAGATGACCATGATGACCTCCGGCCCTGCCGACGCCTACGCCAAGGCCGAAGCCGTGCTGGCCGGCATGGCGGGCAAGGTGTATCGCCTGGGTGACGTCCACGGCCTGGGCTCCAAGGTCAAGATCATCAACCAGCTGCTGGCCGGTGTGCACATCGCCGCCAGCGCCGAAGCCATGGCCCTGGGCCTGCGCGAAGGCGTGGATGCCGATGCCCTGTACGAAGTGATCACCAACAGCGCCGGCAACTCGTGGATGTTCGAGAACCGCGTGCCGCACATCCTCAACGCCGACTACACGCCACTGTCGGCCGTGGACATCTTCGTCAAGGACCTGGGCCTGGTGCTGGATACCGCCCGCACCAGCAAATTCCCGCTGCCGCTGTCGGCCACCGCGCACCAGATGTTCATGCAGGCCTCCAGCGCCGGTTTCGGCCGCGAGGACGACTCTGCGGTCATCAAGATCTTCCCAGGCATCGAACTGCCCAAGGCCAAGGAGTAACCCATGAGCGTGACCTCCCGCCCGCTGCTGGGCTGCATCGCCGATGACTTCACCGGCGCCACCGACCTGGCCAACATGCTGGTACGCGGCGGCATGCGCACCGTGCAGAGCATCGGCATTCCCAGCGCCGAAGTGGCCGCCGGCCTCGACGCCGATGCCATCGTCATCGCCCTGAAGTCGCGCACCACACCGGCCGCCGAAGCCGTCGAGGAATCGCTGGCCGCCATGCAGTGGCTGCGCGAGCGTGGCTGCGAGCAGATTTTCTTCAAGTACTGCTCGACCTTCGACTCCACCCCGGCCGGCAACATCGGCCAGGTCAGCGAGGCCCTGCTGGCCAAGCTGGGCGGCGACTTCAGCATCGCCTGCCCGGCATTCCCGGAGAATGGCCGCACCATCTTCCGTGGCCACCTGTTCGTGCAAGACCAATTGCTCAACGAATCGGGCATGCAGAACCACCCGCTGACGCCCATGGGCGACGCCAACCTGCTGCGCGTGCTGGATGCCCAGACCCAGGGCAAGGTCGGCCTGCTGCGCTACGACAGCGTGGCCAAGGGTGTCGACGCCGTGCGTGCGCGCATCGCCGAACTGCGTGCCGAAGGCGTGACCATGGCCATCGCCGATGCCGTGTCGGACGCCGACCTCTACACCCTGGGCGAAGCCTGCGCCGACCTGCCGCTGCTCACCGGTGGCTCGGGCCTGGCCCTGGGCCTGCCGGGCAACTTCCGCAAGGCCGGCAAGCTGCGCGACATCGACGCCGCCCAACGTATCGACATTCCTGGCGGTGAAGTGGTGTTGGCCGGCAGTGCCTCGGTGGCCACCAACGGCCAGGTCATCGCCTGGCTGGAAGCCGGTCGCCCGGCGCTGCGCATCGACCCGCTGGCCCTGGCCGCCGGCCAGCCGGTGGTCGAACAGGCCATCGCCTTCGCCCGCGATGCCGAGCAGACCGTACTGATCTACGCCACCAGCACCCCGGACGAAGTCAAGGCCGTGCAACAGAAACTCGGCGCCGAGCGTGCCGGTGCCATGGTCGAAGACGCCCTGGGGCAGATCGCCAAGGGCCTGCTGGACGCTGGCGTGCGCCGTTTCGTGGTCGCGGGTGGAGAAACCTCCGGTGCCGTGGTCCAGGCCCTGGGCGTGCAACTGCTGAAGATCGGCGCGCAGATCGACCCGGGCGTACCGGCGACGGTCAGCGACGGTGAACAACCGCTCGCCCTGGCATTGAAGTCGGGCAACTTCGGTGCCCGCGACTTCTTCGCCAAGGCCCTGAAACAGCTGGCGGGAGAAGCCTGATGAGCAATGAAAAAGCCCTGCGCGAGGAAATCTGCGATGTCGGTCGGCTGCTGTATGGCCGCGGCTACACCGTGGGCAGCGCCGGCAACATCAGCGCACGCCTGGACGACGGCTGGCTGATCACCCCCACCGACGCCTGCCTGGGTCGCATGCACCCGGACGACATCGCCAAGGTCAACTTGGCGGGCGAGTGGGTGTCGGGCAACAAACCGTCCAAGACCCTGGCCCTGCACCGCCAGGTCTATGACCGCAACCCGGAAGTCGGTGGCGTGGTGCACACCCACTCCACCCACCTGGTGGCGCTGACCCTGGCCGGCGTATGGCGTGAAGACGACATCCTGCCGCCGCTGACCCCCTACCAGGTGATGAAGGTCGGCCACATCCCGCTGATCGGCTACCAGCGCCCCGGCTCGCCCATCGTGGCCGAGCGCGTCGCGCAGCTGGCCAACAGCGTGCGTGGCGTGATGCTCGAACGCCTGGGCCCGGTGATCTGGGAAAGCTCGGTGGCCAAGGCCTGCTATGCCCTCGAAGAACTCGAGGAAACCGCCCGACTGTGGCTGATGAGCGAGCCAAAACCCGCTCCTCTGCCGGAACAGGCGCTGGAAGAACTCAACGAGGTCTTTGGCGCGAAGTGGTAATGCCAACCCCATGTCCGGGTGCCCCTGTGCGGTGCCCGGTCGGCCCCGGCGCTGCCGGAAAACAATAAAAAACGAGAATTGAAATGACGCCATTCATGTTGATGCTGATTGCCGGTGCCGGTATCGCACTGCTGCTGTTTCTGGTCCTCAAGTACAAGTTCCAGCCCTTCGTGGCGCTGATGCTGGTGAGCATCATCGTCGCCCTGGTGGCCGGGGTTAAACCCGCCGACCTGGTGGCGACCATCGAGGGCGGCATGGGCAAGACCCTTGGCCACATCGCGATCATCATTGCCCTGGGCGCGATGATCGGGCGCATCATCGAGTTGTCCGGCGGCGCCGAGGCGCTGGCCAAGACCCTCATCGAGCGCTTCGGCAACCGGCGCACGCCGCTGGCGCTGACCGTGGCCGGCTTCATGGTCGGTATTCCGGTGTTCTTCGAGGTGGGTGTGATCATCCTCATGCCGCTGGCCTACGGCGTGGCGCGCACCGCACGCAAGCCGCTGCTGATCTTCGCCCTGCCGATGTGCGCCGCGCTGCTGGCGGTGCATGCCTTCCTGCCGCCGCACCCCGGTGCCGTGGCCGCTGCCAGCCAGTTGGGCGCCGACCTGGGTCGCGTACTGCTGCTGGGCATTCCGCTGGTCGCGGTGGTGTGCATGGTCGGTTATTTCATTGCCGGGCGCATGACCCGCAAGACCTACCCGATGACCGACGACATCCGTGCCGAGGTCTACGGCCCGCACGTGACCAACGCCGACCTGGAGGCCTGGGCGCGCAACGACTACTCCACCGTGCGTGAAGTGGCCGAGAGCAAGGAATTCGGTGCCGAGGCCAACGCCAGCAGCCTGGCCAAAAGCCTGCCGGCAGCCCCTGCCCCGGGTTTCGGCCTGATCATCGCGCTTATCCTGCTGCCCATCGTGCTGATTCTGCTTGGCACCCTGGCTACCACCCTGCTGCCGGCCGGTTCCGCGCTGCGTGACGTGCTGACCGTACTGGGTGCGCCGCTGGTGGCCCTGCTGATCGACACCCTGCTGTGCGCCTGGCTGCTCGGCTCGCGCCGTGGCTGGAGCCGTTCGCAGGTCTCCGACGTGATCGGTTCGGCCCTGCCGGGCGTGGCCATGGTGATCCTCATCGCCGGCGCCGGTGGCGTGTTCGGCAAGGTGCTGGTCGACACCGGCATCGGTGCCGTGGTCTCCGAGGCGCTGCGCCACACCGGCCTGCCGGTCCTGGCCCTGGGCTTCATCCTGACCATGCTGCTGCGTGCGGTGCAGGGTTCGACCACCGTGGCGCTGGTGACCACTGCGGGTATTCTCAGCCCGCTGATCGCCACCCTCGACCTGTCGGCCAACCAGCTGGCGCTGCTGTGCCTGGCCATGGGCGGTGGCGGCCTGGCGATGTCGCACATCAACGACGCCGGCTACTGGATGTTCACCAAGCTGGCCGGCCTGAACGTCGCTGATGGCCTGCGCACCTGGACCGTGCTGGTGACTATCCTGGGTACCCTGGGCTTCGCCATGACCCTGGTCCTGTGGCCATTCGTATGAGACACGGCGAGCGCTGCGGCGCTCGCCCCGCTCACCTTCCGCTGATCTGAAAAGAGAGAGCCTCCATGCCTCGTTTCGCCGCCAACCTCAGCATGCTGTACCCGCAGCATGACTTCCTGGACCGCTTCGCCGCGGCCGCCGCCGACGGCTTTGCGGCGGTGGAGTACCTGTTTCCCTACGACTACAGCGCCCAGGAGCTGAAACAGCGCCTGAGCGACAACGGTCTGGTGCAGGCGCTGTTCAACGCCCCGCCAGGGGACTGGGCAGCCGGCGAGCGCGGCATCGCCAGCCTGCCGGGGCGCGAGGCGGAGTTCCGTGCCGGTGTGGCCAAGGCGCTGGAATACGCCCAGGTGCTGGGCAACGACCGCATCCACGTGATGGCCGGCCTGCTGCCCGATGAAGCACTGCGCGACAAGCACCAGGCGGTGTACCTGGAAAACCTCGCCTACGCCGCCGACCAGGCGCGCGGCGCGGGGGTGACGGTGCTGATCGAGCCGATCAACACCCGTGACATGCCGGGCTTCTTCCTCAACCGCCAGGACCAGGCTCAAGCCATCGTCCGCCAGGTGGGCGCCGACAACCTCAAGGTGCAGTTCGACTGCTACCACTGCCAGATCGTCGAAGGCGACCTGACCGTGAAGCTGCGTCGTGATTTCGCCGGTATCGGCCACATCCAGATCGCCGGCGTGCCGGACCGCCACGAACCGGACCTGGGCGAGCTGAACTACGCCCACCTGTTCGAGGTGATCGACGAGCTGGGCTACACCGGCTGGATCGGCTGCGAATACCGCCCCAAGGGCGACACCAGCGAAGGCCTGGAGTGGCTGCGCCGCCTCAAGGCCTGAGGGTCGCTTCGCCCCCTGAACGGCCCTGTCCGGGCTAAAACCGATTCGGCTCGGTTAAGCGCTTTGCGGTTTTAGTGGGAGCGAGCTTGCTCGCGAAAAGCTGGCAAAGTCTCTGAGTTTGCTGTGAACCTGACGCCGCCTTCGCGAGCAAGCTCGCTCCCACGGTGTAATCGAACTGCATGGCGGCTGAAACCGGAATGACCGGCTCCGCCGCCCAAAGGGCTTACTCGTCGTCCGGCTCGTCGAACTGGTCCTTGATGTAGCGAATCTCGGTACGCCCGTGTGGCGCCGGCTGGCCGTCGTCACCGAGGTTGACGAAGACCATCTTCTCTACGGTGAGAATGCTCTTGCGGGTGATCTTGTTGCGCACCTGGCAGCGCAGGGTGATGGACGTGCGACCGAACTCGGTGGCGGTGATGCCCAGCTCGATGATGTCGCCCTGGCGCGAGGCGCTGACGAAGTTGATTTCCGAAATGTACTTGGTCACCACGCGCTGGTTGCCCAGCTGGACGATGGCGTAGATCGCCGCCTCTTCGTCGATCCAGCGCAGCAGGCTGCCACCGAACAGGGTGCCGTTGGGGTTGAGGTCTTCGGGTTTTACCCATTTGCGGGTATGGAAGTTCATGGTTGCTCCTGCACGACGGCCAATGGATACGGAGCATGATGGCAGACCCGCTGGCCATCCGATAGAAAACCTTGGGCTGGCTCGCCAGCGAGGCTATACTGCCACCCGTTTTCAAACGGTCATCACCTCTTGATACCGTTCCCGCCACCCACCCGAGGGGCGCTGCAGCAGGTATTACCCCTGTCAGGCTCGGTTGGGGCGTTGTTCGCCAGCCTTGCGCGGCGAGCCTTAAACGCACAACGGCGCCCATTCATCTATATCGAATGGAGACTCTTCAATGAGCGCTGCAAGCACGCCCGCAGATTTCAACGACTACAAGGTTGCCGACTTTTCCCTGGCCGCCTGGGGCCGCCGCGAAGTCATCATCGCCGAATCGGAAATGCCGGCCCTGATGGGTCTGCGCCGCAAGTACGCCGGTGAGCAACCGCTCAAGGGCGCCAAGATCATCGGCTGCATCCACATGACCATCCAGACCGCCGTGCTCATCGAGACCCTGGTGGCCCTGGGCGCCGAAGTGCGCTGGTCGTCGTGCAACATCTTCTCCACCCAGGACCAGGCCGCTGCCGCCATCGCCGCCGCCGGCATTCCTGTGTTCGCCTGGAAAGGCGAGACCGAAGAAGAGTACGTGTGGTGCATCGAGCAGACCATCCTCAAGGATGGCCAGCCATGGGACGCCAACATGATCCTCGACGACGGTGGCGACCTGACCGAGATCCTGCACAAGAAATACCCGCAGATGCTCGAGCGCATCCACGGCGTGACCGAAGAAACCACCACCGGCGTACACCGCCTGCACGACATGCTGGCCAAGGGTGAACTGAAGATCCCGGCCATCAACGTCAACGACTCGGTCACCAAGAGCAAGAACGACAACAAGTACGGCTGCCGTCACAGCCTGAACGACGCCATCAAGCGCGGCACCGACCACCTGCTGTCGGGCAAGCAGGCCCTGGTGATCGGCTACGGCGACGTGGGCAAGGGTTCGGCCCAGTCCCTGCGTCAGGAAGGCATGATCGTCAAGGTCACCGAAGTCGACCCGATCTGCGCCATGCAAGCCTGCATGGACGGTTTCGAAGTGGTTTCGCCGTACCTCAACGGTGATAACGACGGCACCGAAGCCAGCGTCGACAAAGCGCTGCTGGGCAAGATCGACCTGATCGTGACCACCACCGGCAACGTCAACGTCTGCGACGCCAACATGCTCAAGGCCCTGAAAAAGCGCGCCGTGGTGTGCAACATCGGCCACTTCGACAACGAAATCGACACCGCCTTCATGCGCAAGAACTGGGCATGGGAAGAGGTCAAGCCGCAGGTCCACAAGATCCACCGTACCGGCGCTGGCGCGTTTGACGCACAGAACGACGACTACCTGATCCTGCTGGCCGAAGGCCGCCTGGTGAACCTGGGCAACGCCACCGGTCACCCAAGCCGCATCATGGACGGTTCGTTCGCCAACCAGGTGCTGGCGCAGATCTTCCTGTTCGAGCAGAAGTTCGCCGACCTGTCGCCTGAGCAGAAAGCCAAGCGCCTGACCGTTGAAGTACTGCCGAAGAAACTCGACGAAGAAGTGGCCCTGGAAATGGTCCGCGGCTTCGGCGGCGTGGTGACCAAGCTGACCAAGACCCAGGCCGACTACATCGGCGTGACCGTCGAAGGTCCGTTCAAGCCGGACACCTACCGCTACTAAGAGCAGTTGCAAGGGGCAAGCCGCAAGCTGCAAGCAAAAGCCTATAGGGCCGTTGCTTGTAGCCTGGGCTTGCTCACCGCCTTCTTGAAGCCCTGGTTTTGTATGAAAGTCGTCGAGCTCAGGCACTTTTCTTACAGAACCCATAACAGCCACACGCCTTGAGCCTCAGGCCCCAAGAACCGGCGCACCGCCCTCTTGAAGCTTGAAGCTTGAAGCTTGCAGCTGGAGTCCTCCGATGAGCCAGGAACGCCGCTACAGCTTCGAGTTCTTCCCCACCAAGACCGAAGCCGGCCATGAAAAGCTGTTGAACGTTGCCCACCAGCTGGCAGCCTTCAAACCCGATTTCTTCTCCTGCACCTACGGTGCCGGAGGTTCGACCCGTGACCGTACGCTCAACACCGTGTTGCAGCTGGAACGCGAGGTCAATATCCCTGCCGCTCCGCACCTGTCGTGCGTCGGCGACACCAAGGCCGAGCTGCGCGAGCTGCTGGCCCAGTACAAGGATGCCGGGGTCAAGCGCATCGTCGCCCTGCGCGGCGACCTGCCTTCGGGCATGGGCATGGCCAGCGGCGAGCTGCGCCACGCCAGCGACCTGGTGAGCTTCATCCGTGAAGAAACCGGCGCGCACTTCCACATCGAAGTGGCGGCCTACCCGGAGATGCACCCGCAGGCGCGCAACTTCGAGGACGACATCAAGCATTTCGTGCACAAGGTCAAGGCCGGTGCCGACAGCGCGATCACCCAGTACTTCTTCAGCGCCGACTGCTACTTCTACTTCCTGGAACGGGTGCAGAAGCAGGGCGTGGACATCCCGATCGTGCCGGGCATCATGCCGATCACCAACTACAGCAAGCTGGCGCGCTTCTCGGACGCCTGCGGCGCGGAAATTCCGCGCTGGATCCGCAAGCAGCTGGAGGCCTACAGCGATGACACCGCGAGCATCCAGGCGTTTGGCGAGCAGGTGGTCACCGAGATGAGCGAACGCCTGCTGCAGGGCGGCGCGCCGGGCCTGCACTTCTACACCTTGAACCAGGCAGAACCTAGCCTGGCGATCTGGAACAACCTGAAGCTGCCGCGCTGAAAATGTGCGCCCGTCGAGGTTCCGGCATGACCGTTCGGAACGTCGACGGCCTCTGGTGGCTCCAAGGCATTGCTTCGCAGCAACAGTCCTGATAAAACCGTCAGGCAGCCGGACAAGCAGTACGGAACCTGGGTTCTGATACACTCCGGCCTTCCCGCCAGGCTTACGCCCGGACGCTGGGTCTTGCAAAAGGCATCTCGATCGCGCCGATGCACTCACGAGATGGATTTCCGACCCCGCAGCACCGGACGGGATCGCGTCCCGACCATGCACCCGAACCTCGCCCGCCCCTGAGCGCGCCGGTTCTGGCAGCACGAACGCCATTCCGCCAGGCACGATCATTTCTGAGCACAAGCTCCAACCAGAACAGGATTTCCCATGTCCTTTGCCTCCCTCGGTCTCTCCGAGGCTCTAGTCCGCGCCGTCGAGGCGGCGGGCTATACCCAGCCTACTCCCGTGCAACAGCGGGCCATTCCCGCCGTGTTGCAAGGCCGCGATCTGATGGTCGCCGCCCAGACAGGTACTGGTAAGACCGGTGGTTTCGCCCTCCCGATCCTGGAGCGGCTGTTCCCCAACGGTCATCCGGACAAATCCCAGCGTCATGGCCCGCGCCAGCCGCGCGTACTGGTCCTGACCCCGACCCGCGAACTGGCGGCCCAGGTGCATGACAGCTTCAAGCTGTACGCCCGTGACCTGAAGTTCGTCAGCGCCTGCATCTTCGGCGGCGTGGGCATGAACCCGCAGGTCCAGGCGCTGGCCAAGGGCGTGGACGTGCTGGTGGCCTGCCCCGGCCGCCTGCTGGACCTCGCCGGCCAAGGCAGCGTCGACCTCTCTCACGTCGAGATCCTGGTGCTGGACGAAGCCGACCGCATGCTCGACATGGGCTTCGTGCATGACGTCAAGAAGGTCCTCGCCCGCCTGCCGGCCAAGCGCCAGAACCTGCTGTTCTCGGCGACCTTCTCCAACGACATCGTCGCCCTGGCCGGCAAGCTGCTGCATGACCCGGAGCGTATCGAGGTCACCCCACCGAACACCACGGTCGAGCGTATCGAGCAGCGCGTGTTCCGCCTGCCCGCCAGCCACAAGCGCGCCCTGCTGGCACACCTGATCACCCAGGGTGCCTGGGAACAGGTGCTGGTGTTCACCCGCACCAAGCACGGTGCCAACCGCCTGGCCGAATACCTCACCAAGCAGGGCCTGAGCGCCGTGCCGATCCACGGCAACAAGAGCCAGAACGCCCGCACCAAGGCCCTGGCCGACTTCAAGGCCGGCGACGTGCGCATCATGGTCGCCACCGACATCGCCGCCCGCGGCCTGGACATCGACCAGTTGCCCCACGTGGTCAACTTCGAGCTGCCCAACGTCGATGAAGACTACGTGCACCGCATCGGCCGTACCGGCCGTGCCGGCCGCACGGGCGAGGCGATCTCGCTGGTCGCCCCCGACGAAGAGAAGCTGCTCAAGAGCATCGAGCGCATGACCAAGCAGAAGATCCCCGACGGGGACCTGCAGGGCTTCGACATCAACGCCGTAGAAGCCGAGAAGCCGGAAGTGCGTGAACCACGCCAGCCGCGCAACCCGCGCAACGCCCGTGGCGAAGGCGGCGAAAAGGCAGAGAAAGGCAGCGGTGGCCGCCGCGACAAGGGCAAGGACAAGGGCCAGGCCAAAGACAAGCCCAAGGAGAAGGACAAGCAGGCCGCCGCCGAGCGTCCGGCGCGCAAGCAACGCGAGAAGAAGCCCCGCGAGGGCACCGGTCGCGAGCCGCAGCCACAGCAAGCCCGCGCCAGCATTCCACGCCCGCCAGCCGACCGTGATCCGGAAGAGTTCCTGGACGACGATATCGACAACTTCGGCAACCGCGCCGACTACGTCAGCCCCTACCAGAACAAGCAAGGCCAGCGTGGCCGTCGCAACGGTGGCCAGGGTGCTGCTGGCAATGGGGGCGCCCGCCCACAAGGCCAGGGTCAGCCACGCAGCAATGGCGGCGCCCCGCGCAACGCCAACGCTGGCCAGGGCCAGCAGGGCAAGCGCAGCAGCAACGGTGCCGCACGTTCCGGCGCTGCAGGCCGCAACGGTCAGCCACGGGGTGACCGCCGCGCCATGCGTGAAGAGCCTGCGGTGCGTGCGCCTGAGCGTCAGGCACCGCCGCAGCCGAAGATCATGCACAAGGAGTCGAAGATCGATCGCTTCCCGTCTGCGGAAATGCTCGATCAGTTGCCCAGCCGGCCCCGGGGTGAAAAACCCGCCCTGCTGACCCGCAACCGCGACGGCCAGGAGGCCTGAAACGAAAACGCCGACCACTAGGGTCGGCGTTTTTGTATCTGCAACGCTTACTTCTTCTGGACGCCTTCGAAGCTGATGTCCAGGTCCAGGGTCTGGGAAGTCGGGCCTGGGCCTTTGATGCCGAAGTCGTTCAGGTTGAGGGTGGTGGTGCCGTTGAAGCCGGCACGGTAGCCGCCCCATGGGTCCTTGCCTTCGCCGTTGAAGGTGGCCTTGATGACCACCGGCTTGGTGACGCCGTGCAGGGTCAGGTCGCCGGTCACGTCAGCGGTTTTCTCGCCGGTGGACTTCACGCTGGTGGAGACGAACTTGGCATCCGGATACTTGGAAGCGTCCAGGAAGTCCTTGCTCATGATGTGCTTGTCACGCTCGGCGTGGTTGGTGAACAGACTGTTGGTCTTCAGGTCGACCGAGATCTTGCTCGCTTCCGGCTTGGCGGCATCGAAGCTGAACTCACCACCCCAGTCCTTGAAAGTACCGTAGATGAAGCTGTAGCCCAGGTGGCTGATCTTGAAGTCGATGAAGGCGTGCTGATTTTCTTTGTCGATCACGTAGTCGGCAGCCATGGCCTGGCCAGCGGTGAACAGTGCAGTACCCAGGGCCAGAGCGGCGAGAGACTTCTTCAACATGCTTTATTCCCTTTTTGGTTGAGCTATCAATTACGACCCAGCATGCGCTTGAGGGTCACGTCACGATCGATGAAATGGTGTTTCAGAGCAGCCAGACCATGGAGCACCGCGAAGATCACGATGGCCCAGGCCAGATAGAGGTGGATCTGCCCGGCCAGCTCCGCCTGCTGCGGCAAGCCACTGACCAGCGCCGGAACCTCGAACAGACCGAATACCGGAATGCCCACGCCATCGGCGGTGGAGATCAGGTAACCGGCGGTCATGACCGCGAACAGCCCGACATACAGAAACAGGTGGCCGAAGGCCGCACCGATACGGGTCAACTGACTGTAGCTGGCCAGCGGCGGTGGTGGCGGGCTGACGAAGCGCCAGATGACCCGCACCAGCATCGCGGCGAACAGCACCAGGCCGATGCTCTTGTGCAGATCGGGCCCGGCCTTGCGCCAGCTGTCGTAGTAATCCAGCCCCACCATCCACAGCCCCAGGCCGAACAGGCCAAAGACCGTGAGCGCCACACCCCAGTGCAGCACTCTGCTGACCAGACCGTACCGAGAAGCTGAATTACGTAGCTGCATCGCCATATACCCTGTAAGACGTGTGATCAGACTAGCGGTTTACCTATCGAAAAAAAGCACAAAAAATTGCTTTGAAATATCGAAAGGTTCGATTGGTATGCCTTGTGAAGCATCGTGCGCTTCAGACCGAAACGACCTGAAACGGTTCGGCAACGCCCGTAACGACGGGCAAGGCAAGCATCTGCGATTGATTGGCGATTGAGAAATGAAGCCAGGACAACCGGCTGTCGACTGGCGATGAACGGTCGAAATGCCGGCAAGGCAGGCGAGTTCCCGAAGCAGCTTTTGGAAACTCGGGTGTAGACCTGCACCGGCAGGGCGGCTTACTCCACGAAAGGACATCCCGGCCAAAGCCAATACGGGTCAGTTAAGAGCTCTTGGGCTTTTGTGGGAGCGAGCTTGCTCGCGAACAGGTCAGCAAACCCAATGCATCTGCTGTGAACGTGACGCAGCTATCGCGAGCAAGCTCGCTCCCTCAAAGCCACAAAACCACAAAGCCACAAAGCCACAAAGCGCTTAATCGAACTGTATGGCGGCCAACGCCGGTCCTTGGAAGCCCGCAATCAGCCCTCGCGCCGCCATTGCCGGGGGCTGACGCCGAACCAGCGGCGGAAGGCGCGGGAGAAGGCGCTGGTTTCCGAGTAGCCCAGCAGCGGCGCCAGGTCGGAAATCGGCAACTGGTGCTGGCGCAGGTAATGGGTGGCCAGCTCGCGGCGCAACTGGTCCACCACCATGGAAAAGCTCAGGTTCTGCTCGCGCAGGCGCCGCTGCAGCGACCAACTGGTCATGCCCATCTGCGCCGCAACGTCCTCCAGCACCGGCTCGCCGATCAGCAACTGCTGGCGTACCCGCTCGCGCACGTCATCGGTGATCGGCAGCTCGCCACGACCACTGAGGCGGCTCAGCTGGCTCAGCGAGTCCTGCATCACCAGCAGCAACACCGGGTCGCCCTGGGGCATGGCGCGTTGCAGGCCACGCTTGGGAATCAGCAGCGAATTGAACGGCTGCTCGAAATACACCGGTGCGTCGAAGACTTTGCAGTGCTCATGCCAGTGCTCCGGCCGCGGGTGCTCGAAATGCACCGCACGCGGCGCCCACTGGCTGCCCAGGCCATGGCGCACCAGGTTCAGCGCCATGCCCAGGGTCAGCTCGGCATCCTGGCGTCGGCACAGAATTGCCCCGTGCCGTACCTGGTAGTCGAAGCGGTAGCACTCGCCGTCGTCGACCAGGCGGATCAGGCTATTGCGCTGGTGCAGCGGAAAGGCCCGGGCGAAGTTGATCAGTGCCTGTTCCACGGTCGCCGAACACAGCCCGATGTAGCCCAGCAGGCCCAGCGCCTGCGGCTTGAACTGCTGGCCATAGTACAGGCCGAAGTTGTCGCAACCCGACTGGCGCGAGGCCTCTTCCAGCACCTGGCAATAATTGGGCAGGGCCAGGCTGAGGGTCGGGTGGCCGAGCGCCTCCGGGTCGATGCCCGACATGCCGAGGATGCGGTCCGGGTCGCCGCCGTGCTTTTCGATGAAGCTGCACAGGCCGCTGGCCGCTGCCGCCAGCACACCGGCGTTGCCCTGGGCGCCGCCCATCAAGTGCAGCCCTCCTGGGCCGTCGGGCTGGGTGAGAAGCGATCTCATCGTGGCCTCCTTCGAAACAATTTATTTCAGAAAGCAAGAAACACGCCCGTCAGCCCCAGCGCCTCTGGACCGGAGCCCGCGCTGCTGCCCATCCATACTTGACGTCCGAAAACGCCCCAAAACGGGTCATATGGAAACACCTGCACCCCGCTCGGGCAGCGTTCTTGACCTTGTGCGACACCCGGCGTGCCCTGCGCTGAAACTTGACCGCAGACGACAGCCACTGCGCGGTGCGGTCAAGTCGAGCGCATGAAAGCCGCTCATAGTTCAGGCCAGGCTGTCATTCACCCGTTGGAACAACAACAAGAAACCGCTCGGAGAGAATTCCCATGATCTATGCCAAACCCGGTACACCTGGCGCCGTTCTGACCCTCAAGACCCGCTACGCCAACTACATTGGCGGTGAATTCGTCGCCCCCGTGGCCGGCCAGTATTTCGTCAACACCAGCCCGGTGGATGGCTCGCTGATCGGTGAATTCCCCCGCTCCGACCGTGCCGACATCGACAAGGCCCTGGATGCCGCGCATGCCGCCGCCGAAGCCTGGGGCAAGACCTCGGTGCAGGAGCGCTCGCGCATCCTGCTGAAGATCGCCGACCGTATCGAAGCCAACCTTGAGCAACTGGCAGTGGCCGAGACCTGGGACAACGGCAAGGCCGTGCGCGAGACCCTGAACGCCGACGTGCCGCTGGCCGCCGACCACTTCCGCTACTTCGCCGGCTGCATCCGCGCCCAGGAAGGCAGCAGCGCGGAAATCGACGAACACACCGCCGCCTACCATTTCCACGAGCCGCTGGGCGTGGTCGGACAGATCATCCCGTGGAACTTCCCGCTGCTGATGGCGGCCTGGAAACTCGCCCCGGCGCTGGCCGCCGGCAACGCCATCGTGCTCAAGCCTGCCGAGCAGACCCCGCTGTCGATCAGCCTGTTCGTCGAGCTGATCGGCGACCTGCTGCCCCCTGGCGTGCTGAACATCGTCCAAGGCTATGGCCGCGAGGCCGGCGAAGCGCTGGCCACCAGCACGCGCATCGCCAAGATCGCTTTCACCGGCTCCACCCCAGTGGGTTCGCACATCATGAAGTGCGCCGCCGAGAACATCATTCCGAGCACCGTGGAGCTGGGCGGCAAGAGCCCGAACATCTTCTTCGAAGACATCATGAACGCCGAACCGGCGTTCATCGAAAAGGCCGCCGAAGGCCTGGTGCTGGCGTTCTTCAACCAGGGCGAGGTGTGCACCTGCCCCTCGCGGGCGCTGGTGCAGGAGTCGATCTTCGAACCGTTCATGGTCGAGGTGATGAAGAAAATCCGCGCCATCAAGCGCGGCAACCCGCTGGACACCGACACCATGGTCGGCGCCCAGGCTTCGCAGCAGCAGTACGACAAAATCCTGTCCTATCTGGACATCGCCCAGCAGGAAGGCGCCGAATTGCTCACCGGCGGCAAGGTCGAGGCGCTGCAGGGCGACCTCGCCAGCGGCTATTACATCCAGCCGACGCTGCTCAAGGGCCACAACAAGATGCGCGTGTTCCAGGAGGAAATCTTCGGCCCGGTGGTCGGCGTGACCACCTTCAAGGACGAGGCCGAAGCCCTGGCGATTGCCAACGACACCGAGTTCGGCCTGGGCGCCGGCGTGTGGACCCGCGACATCAACCGCGCATACCGCATGGGCCGGGGCATCAAGGCCGGCCGCGTGTGGACCAACTGCTACCACCTGTACCCGGCGCATGCTGCCTTTGGCGGCTATAAGAAGTCCGGGGTCGGGCGTGAAACCCACAAGATGATGCTCGACCACTACCAGCAGACCAAGAACCTGCTGATCAGCTACGACGTCAACCCATTGGGGTTCTTTTGATCTGCCATTCGCCCAACACCACCACGCCCCGCCGCCCGGCGGCGGGCGCTTGAAGGAGACCTGACATGTCCAAAGAAACCCTTGCCACACCGCCCTCGCAAGGCGGTGTGGAAACCGAGGCCGTGAGCGCCGACTACTTCGCCAGCCGCCAGCTCAAGCAGGGCGCCGCCGGCTGGGTACTGCTGATCGGCCTGGGCGTCGCCTACGTGATTTCCGGTGACTACGCCGGCTGGAACTTCGGCCTGGCCCAAGGGGGCTGGGGCGGCATGTTCATCGCCACCCTGCTGATGGCGACCATGTACCTGTGCATGTGCTTCTCGCTGGCCGAGCTGTCGTCGATGATCCCCACCGCCGGTGGCGGCTACGGCTTCACCCGCACGGCCTTCGGCCCTTGGGGCGGCTTTCTGACCGGCACGGCGATCCTCATCGAGTACGCCATCGCCCCGGCAGCCATCGCCTGCTTCATCGGTGCCTACTGCGAGTCGCTGTTCGGTATCGGCGGCTGGGTGATCTACCTGGTGTTCTACGTGGTGTTCATCGGCATCCACATTCTTGGCGCCGGCGAAGCACTGAAGCTGATGTTCGCCATTACCGCCGTGGCCGCCATCGCCCTGGCCGTGTACATCCTGTCGATGGCGCCACACTTCCAGGTCAGCAACCTGTTCGACATCCCGGCCACCGAGGCCAAGGGCGCCAGCAGCTTCCTGCCATTCGGCTACATGGGCATCTGGGCCGCGCTGCCCTACGCCATCTGGTTCTTCCTGGCCGTCGAAGGCGTGCCGCTGGCCGCCGAAGAAACCAAGAACCCGCAGCGTGACCTGCCACGCGGCCTGATCGGCGCCATGCTGGTGCTGCTGGCCTTCGCCGGGCTGATCCTGCTGGTCGGCCCTGGCGCCGCCGGTGCCCAGGCGCTGGTGGCTTCCGGCAACCCGCTGGTGGAGTCGCTGGTCAAGGTCTATGGCGGTTCCACCTGGATGAGCCAGTTCGTCAACCTGGTCGGCCTGGCCGGCCTGATCGCCAGCTTCTTCTCGATCATCTACGCCTACTCGCGGCAGATCTTCGCCCTGTCGCGGGCCGGCTACCTGCCGCGCGGCCTGTCGCTGACCAACCGCAACAAGGCGCCGGTAATGGCCCTGGTGGTGCCTGGCATCATCGGCTTCGGCCTGTCGCTGACCGGCCAGGGCGACCTGCTGATCCTGGTGGCGGTGTTCGGCGCCACACTGTCCTACGTGATGATGATGGCCGCGCACATCACCCTGCGCGTACGCCGCCCGGACATGCCCCGCCCGTACAAGACCCCTGGCGGCGTGCTGACTTCGTCGGTAGCCCTGGTGCTGGCCGCCGTGGCGTTGGTCGCAGGCTTCCTGGTCGACCCACGGGTCGTGATCGGGGCGGCGGTGATCTACGCTCTGTTGATCGCCTACTTCGCGCTGTACAGCCGGCATCACCTGGTTTCCGGTACGCCGGAAGAAGAGTTCGCGGCCATCCAGGCTGCCGAGCAATCGTTGCGCTGATCGCCAGGCGCCCACGCAGGCAATGGGCACCTCTGCGAACGCCAGCACTGGCAGGCGGTCGTTTAAATGAGGTGCCCAGTGGCCGTGACAGGAGACCCCCGATGGCCGGATTTACCCACACCCTCGCCCACATGACCTGGCGCTTCGAGAGCCTGCGCGAACTGATGGCCAAGGCCAGCCCGGCGCGTTCCGGCGACTTTCTCGCTGAGGTCGCCGCGCAGAACGACGCCGAACGTGCCGCCGCACAGATGGCCCTGGCCGACGTGCCGCTCAAGCACTTCCTGCAGGAAGCGGTGATTCCGTACGAGAAGGACGAAGTCACCCGGTTGATCATCGACACCCACGACACCCGCGCCTTCGCCCCGGTCAGTCACCTCACGGTGGGCGGGCTGCGCGACTGGCTGCTCAGCGAACAGGCCGACGAAGCCAGCCTGAAGGCCCTGGCGCCCGGCCTGACCCCGGAAATGGTCGCGGCGGTGTCGAAGATCATGCGCATCCAGGACCTGGTACTGGTGGCGCAGAAGACCCGCGTGGAAACGCGCTTTCGCAACACCCAGGGCCTGCGCGGGCGGATGTCCACGCGCCTGCAGCCCAACCACCCCACCGACGACCCGGCAGGCATCGCCGCCAGCATCGTCGATGGCCTGCTGTACGGTAACGGCGACGCCATGATCGGCATCAACCCGGCCACCGACAGCATGAGTTCGATCTGCACCCTGCTGGAGATGCTCGACGCCATCATCCAGCGCTACCAGATTCCTACCCAGTCCTGCGTGCTGACCCACGTCACCAGCTCCATCGCCGCCATCGAGCGCGGTGCGCCGCTGGACCTGGTGTTCCAGTCCATCGCCGGCACCGAGGCGGCCAACGCCAGCTTCGGGGTCAGCCTCAAGGTGCTGCAGGAAGGCTACGAAGCCGGCCTGAGCCTCAAGCGCGGCACCCTGGGCAACAACCTGATGTACTTCGAGACCGGCCAGGGCAGCGCGCTGTCGGCCAACGCCCACCATGGCGTCGACCAGCAGACCTGCGAGACCCGCGCCTATGGCGTGGCCCGGCACTTCAACCCGTTCCTGGTCAACACCGTGGTCGGTTTCATCGGCCCGGAGTACCTGTACAACGGCAAGCAGATCATCCGCGCCGGCCTGGAAGACCACTTCTGCGGCAAGCTGCTGGGCGTGCCCATGGGCTGCGACATCTGCTACACCAACCACGCCGAAGCCGACCAGGACGACATGGACGTGCTGCTGACCCTGCTGGGCGCGGCGGGTATCAATTTCATCATGGGCATTCCCGGCTCCGACGACGTGATGCTCAACTACCAGACCACCTCGTTCCACGATGCGCTGTACGCCCGCAAGGTGCTGGGCCTGCATGCCGCACCGGAGTTCGAGCAGTGGCTGGCACGCATGGGCATCTTCCAGCAACAGGGTGGCCAGCTGCGCATGGGCGAAGAACTGCCGCCGGCCTTCCGCCAGGCCCTGGCGCAACTGGCTTGACGAGGTAAGCATGGCCGACAAATCCCCAGCCACCGCCAACCCCTGGCAGCACCTGCGCCAGCTGACCCCGGCGCGCATCGCCCTGGGTCGCGCCGGCACCAGCCTGCCCACTGCCGCCCAGCTGGATTTCCAGTTCGCCCACGCCCAGGCCCGCGACGCGGTGCACCTGCCCTTCGACCACACAGCCATCAGCGAACAGCTGCAGCAGCGCCAGCTCGACACCCTGCTGCTGCACAGCGCCGCGCCGGACCGCCACACCTACCTGCAACGCCCGGACCTCGGCCGGCGGCTCAATGAGGAGTCGGCACAGCGGCTCGATGAGCATGCCGCTCAACACGGCAAGGGCCATGACCTGGCGATTGTGATCGCCGACGGCCTGTCGTCCCTGGCCGTGCAGCGCCACAGCTGGCCATTTCTGGAAAAGCTGCTGGAGCAGGTGCGCGCCGAAGGCTGGTCGCTGGCGCCCATCACCCTGGTGCAACAGGGTCGGGTGGCGGTGGCCGACGAAGTGGGTGAACGCCTGGGCGCGAAGATGAGCGTGATCCTGATCGGCGAACGCCCAGGACTCAGCTCGCCAGACAGCCTGGGCCTGTACTTCACCTGGGCACCGAAGGTCGGCCTCAACGACGCCTACCGCAACTGCATCTCCAACGTGCGCCTGGAGGGTCTGAGCTACGGCATGGCCGCCTACCGGCTGATGTACCTGATGCGCGAGGCCTGCCGACGGCAGCTGTCGGGTGTGGACCTCAAGGACGAGGCCGAAGTACCGACCCTGGAAGGCGGCGGACCGGGGAATTTCCTGCTCGACAACAAGCAGTGATGGCTCCGCTGGCTTGCCTGGTAGCGGCCCAGGCAAGTCAGCACAACGAAATGGAAATCTCCCTCAAAACAAACAGCCATCTCCTGATAAACAGGTCACGCAGCGCACAGTAGAGTCACCGCTCCCTTGCCATGAATAACCTACTAGGTTAGCGTGAATTTAATGGAGAAGCGGCTGCCTCATAGCAGGCTATCCACCGTAAGAAAGTTGATCGAAGCCGGAAATGTTCGCTCCACGAGAACAGCACTCATGGGCGGTGCGGCGTTGGGGCTGGATTTCAATGGAATCCTGAAGGTTGTGATGTCTTTGACCCCGGCAGACTTCTGCAAGAGCATGGCGACCCACTCCAATCACAGGATCTGGCAGGACGTGTACCGAACACACACCCAAGTCGGTGAGATCTACCTGAAGCTGACCGTGATCGAAGACGTGCTCATCGTATCCTTCAAGGAATCATGAACATGAAATGCCCCTTCTGCGCAGTTGGCGAACTGGCCCACGACATTCGCGACCTGCCCTATCTCTACAAAGGCCAACACACGACAATTGATGCGGTGAATGGCGAGTTCTGCAGCGAATGCGCTGAAGCCATTCTCGACACCGAAGAATCGACACGCGTCAGTCAGGCAATGCTGGCCTTTAACAAACAGGTCAACGCATCGATGGTGGATCCGGGGTTCATCAGCGGCGTGCGCAAGAAACTCGGCCTCGATCAACGCGAAGCCGGAGAAATCTTTGGCGGTGGGGTCAACGCTTTCTCACGTTATGAAAACGGCAAGGCCAAGCCCCCCGTGGCCCTGGTGAAGCTGCTCAAGGTACTGGACAGACACCCCGAGCTGTTGAGCGAAGTCCGTACCGCTTGAGCGGAACTCGGCAGTGGCACGGTTTGCTCGAGAGCAAATCACGCTGACCTGTAGGAGCGGCTTTAGCCGCGAAAGCGCCAGAAAACTCACTGCATCTGCTGTGAACATGTAGTCGCTTCGCGGCTGAAGCCGCTCCTACCCGGCCTACCCGTTGGCCTTAGCCAGCGGTCAGGTGCCGCTGGTGTCGGTCTTGGGCGCGTCGGTCTTGGCCGGGGCCTTTTTCACCGGCTCTTTCTTCACGGGCTCTTTTTTGGCCGGTTCTTTCTTGACCGCTTCTTTCTTCGTCGGCGCCTTATGGGTGGCGTCCTTGCTCACCGGTTGCTTTTTCGCTGCGTCTTTCTTCACTGCATCCTTGGCAGGTGTGGCGGGTGCCGGGGCGGCGGCAGGGACCGGAGCTACAGCAGGCACGACCGGGGCCGGTGCAGGAGCTGGACTCTGGGCGGGCACCGGAGCAACGGCCGGTTCGGCAGGTTTTTCCACCGGTTTTTCATCACTGCCACCGAACAGCCGCGAGAAGAAACCCGGTTGCTCGTCTTTCTTCGCCGGTGCCACGGCCGGGGCCGGTACCGGTGGGATGACCTTGGGTTCGAACGACTTGCCTGCCGCCAGGTCCTGCACTTGGCTGGCCGCGCGCTGACCGCTGCGCAGCGCGCCTTCCAGGGTGCCGGGGTACAGGGCATCGGTGTGCTCGCCGGCAAAGGCGACACGCTGCACGGGCTTTTCCCACACGCGCCAGAACTTGCTGATCTGCCCCGGGCCGTAGGCCAGGTAAGAGCCGCCCATGCCCGGGTCGACGCTGTAGCGACGGATCTCGTAGCCGGTGTAGGCGCCACGCGCCTGCGGGTAGAAGGCGTGCAGGCGAATCAGCACCTGGTCGACCAGCTGCTTGTCGCCGAAGGCCTGCATGATCCGCGCATTGTCGCCGGACAGGTTGATCACCACGTTGGCGCCCCCCTTGAGCGCCGGCTCGATCCACAGCATGCCCAGACCGGTGTTGCTGAAGATCTCGCCCGACATGCGCGCCTTGCTGTCCCACACCGGGGTCTTGAACTTGAGCATGATCTGGTCGCGCCAGCCGTAGTTGGTGCCACGGATCGCACCCACGTACTTGTCGCCCAGTGCCGGGGTCATCTGGATCTTGGCCAGGGCGCGCAGCGGTACGGCGACCACCACGTAGTCGGCGCTGTAGCCGATGTTGCCGACCTTGACGGTGACGCTGTCCTTGTCCTGGATGATTGCCGACACCGGCGACTGGGTCTTGATCGACTTCAATTGCTTGGCGAAGGCTTCGGCCAGTACCACACTGCCGCCGGGCAGGCGCGCAGCGCGCCGGTCACGGTCGTCGACACCGCGATACACGCGGGTCTGCTGGGCCAGGTAGAGCAGCGACAGGCGCGACGGTTCGTCATAGCGGGTGCGAATCTGCTGGTTGACCAGCTGGCGGGCGGTTTCCGGCAGGTTCTGGCGGTCCAGCCAGTTGGCCACGTTGATCTGGTCCAGGGCGAACAGGGTGCTGTTGGCCGCTGGGTTCTCCGGGTCGTCGATGGAACGCGCCAGGTTGTCCAGGGTGTCTTCGTAACGCTTGAGCGCCTCGGCGGTGGCCGGCTGCTTGGCGGCCAGGTCGGCGGCCGTGAAGTGCACGCCGTCGATCAGGTAGCTGGGCGTGCGCACGAACTCAGGGGCCGGCACGCTGGCGAGCTTGAAGCGCTCCAGGTACTGGTTGACCAGCGGCTGCGCCTTGGCGTTGCCGATCCACTCGCTGGTGGCCAGGCCCGAACGCCCGCCGGTGCTGCCCTTGGCTTCCAGCAGGGTGACCTGCCAGCCCTTTGCCTGCAGTTCATAGGCGGCGGTCAGGCCGGCCAGGCCAGCGCCGACGACGATGGCGGTACGAGGTTTGTCGTTGGCCAGCGCATTGGCGCTGACCAGCCCAATCAACAACAGTGCACAGCCGCGCAGCCAGGCAGAACGCATTGCGCAAACTCCGATAAAAAGTGTGGGAAATTTCAACAAATGACGCGAGGAGCGGCGAGCATACGTGAGTGGCCAAAGGCCTGCCAGCGCTCAAAGGTTGTCCCGGACCCGGCTCTTCTCTAGTCTTGGCCGATTCGCTTGATGGAGATTGTCCAATGGGCCTGAACGACCAGTGGATGCAGCGTGACCTGGCGGTGCTGTGGCACCCCTGCACGCAGATGAAAGACCACGAACAACTGCCGCTGATCCCGATCCGCCGGGGTGAGGGCGTGTGGCTGGAAGACTTCGACGGCCAGCGTTACCTGGATGCGGTCAGTTCCTGGTGGGTCAACGTGTTCGGCCACGCCAACCCGCGCATCAACCAGCGCATCAAGGACCAGGTCGACCAGCTCGAGCATGTGATCCTCGCCGGCTTCAGCCACCAACCGGTGATCGAGCTGTCCGAGCGACTGGTGCAACTGACCCCTGAGGGGCTGACCCGCTGCTTCTATGCCGACAACGGCTCGTCGTGCATCGAAGTGGCGCTGAAGATGAGCTTCCATTACTGGCTCAACCGTGGCCAGCCGGAAAAGAAACGCTTCGTCACCCTGACCAACAGCTACCACGGCGAAACCGTGGCGGCGATGTCGGTAGGTGACGTGGCGCTGTTCACCGAAACCTACAAGTCGCTGCTGCTCGATACCCTCAAGGTGCCGAGCCCGGACTGCTACCACCGCCCGGAGGGCGTGAGCTGGGAAGAACACTCGCGCACGATGTTCCAGGCCATGGAGCAGACCCTGGCCGAGCATCACGCCAGCGTCGCGGCGGTGATCGTCGAGCCGTTGATCCAGGGTGCTGGCGGCATGCGCATGTATCACCCGGTGTACCTCAGGCTGCTGCGCGAAGCCTGCGACCGCTACGGCGTGCACCTGATCCACGACGAGATCGCGGTGGGCTTCGGCCGTACCGGAACGATGTTCGCCTGCGAACAGGCCGGCATCCGCCCGGACTTCCTGTGCCTGTCCAAGGCGCTCACCGGCGGCTACCTGCCGCTGGCGGCGTGCCTGACCACCGATGACGTGTACAGCGCCTTCTACGACGACTACCCGACCCTGCGCGCCTTCCTGCATTCGCACAGCTACACCGGTAACCCGCTGGCCTGCGCAGCGGCCCTGGCGACCCTGGACATCTTCGAACAAGACAACGTCATTCAGGCCAACCAAGCCCTGGCGGCGCGCATGGGCAGTGCCACCGCGCACCTGGCCGACCACCCGCACGTGGCCGAAGTGCGCCAGACCGGCATGGCGCTGGCCATCGAGATGGTCAAGAACAAGGCCGGCAAGGTTGCCTACCCCTGGCAGGAGCGCCGTGGCCTGAAGGTGTTCCAGCACGCCCTGAGCCGCGGCGCCCTGTTGCGCCCGCTGGGCAACGTGGTGTATTTCCTGCCGCCCTACGTGATTACCCCGGAGCAGATCGACTTCCTTGCCGAAGTGGCCAGCGAAGGCATCGACATCGCCACCCGGGAAAACATCAGCGTGGCGGTGCCGGAAGGCTTTCACCCGGACTTCCGCGACCCCGGCTGAAGCGATTTCCGAAATGCCTGATCACTTTGCCCTGACGTTATGACCAGAGACCCCGCATGAGACTGTCCCGCTTCTTCATCGACGCCCCGCTGAGCCTGGGCGAGCACACCCTGCCTGAGGCCCAGGCGCACTACATCGGTCGCGTGCTGCGCATGAGCGAGGGCCAGGCGTTGCAGCTGTTCGATGGCTCCGGCCAGGAATACCGCGGCACCCTGCTGGAAGTGGGCAAGAAGCAGGTGCGCGTGCAGCTGGATGAAGCCCTGGCCGGGCAACCGGAGTCGCCGCTGCGCATTCACCTGGGCCAGGGCCTGTCGCGGGGCGAGCGCATGGACTGGGCGATCCAGAAGGCCACCGAGCTGGGCGTGGCGCAAATCACCCCGATCATCAGCGAGCGCTGCGAGGTGCGCCTGAAGGACGAGCGCGCCGAGAAACGCCAGGCGCACTGGCAGCAGATCGCGGTGAGTGCCTGCGAACAATGCGGGCGCTCGGTGGTGCCGGTGATTCACCCGCCGCTGCCGCTGAGCGAGTGGCTGCAACGCACCGAAGCCGACCTCAAGCTGGTATTGCACCCGGTGGCCGAAGCACTGAGCAGCCACCCTGCCCCGCAGCGCCTGGCTTTTCTGATCGGCCCGGAAGGCGGCCTGAGCGATGCAGAGGTGGAGCAGGCCAAGGCCGCCGGCTACCACGCCGCCCGCCTCGGCCCGCGCGTCCTGCGCACCGAAACCGCCCCGGTGGTAGCGCTGAGCGTGGCCCAGCACCTGTGGGGCGATCTCTGACGCGGATGGCGCCGGGGCGCCGTTAAAGCGAGCTTGCTCGCGATAAGGCCGGGTGCGGTGCTCGCGAAATGAACACACCCGGCGGCGCCTGATTCGCGAGCACGCGCGCTTCCAGAGTCAGAGCACGTAGAACCAGATCGCCACGAAGTGCATGAGGCTGCCGGCGATCACGAACAGGTGCCAGATGCCATGCCAGTGGCGGATGTGGTCGAAGGCGAAGAACAGAATGCCAACGGTGTACAGCACCCCGCCGCCGGCCAGCCAGAAGAACCCGGCGCTGCCCAGTGAGGCCAGCAACGGCTTGACCGCGACCAGCACCACCCAGCCCATCACCGCGTAGATGATCACCGAAAGAATGCGTGCTTCGGAGCGCGGCTTGATTTCCTGCAGGATGCCGATCAGCGCCAGCCCCCACACCACCCCGAACAGGCTCCAGCCCCAGGGGCCGCGCAGCGACACCAGACAGAACGGCGTGTAGCTGCCGGCGATCATCAGGTAGATGGAAAAGTGGTCGACCTTGCGCATGATGCGTTTCGCGCGCCCGCGCACGCTGTGGTAGACCGTCGAGACGCTGTACAGCGCCACCAGGCAGACGCCATAGATCGCCACGCTGACGATCTTCCACACGTCCTGTTGCATGCCTGCCAGCACCAGCAGCCAGATGGCGCCGACGGCGGCCAGCACGGCGCCGACCAGGTGAGTCCAGGCGTTGAATTTCTCTCCGTAGTACATCGGTGATGTCGACCTTTGTGACCATGGGTAACGCTGGTTATAAGGAATTTGTGTGACAGAATCAAAGCCCGCGACCCACATCGTGCGGATTTTGTCAGCCGGCTTGGGCACAATCGAAGGCCCGCCCCACCCACGGCCCGGACATGCAGATCGACGACGAACTGACCCTCAAGAAACTGGAAATCTTCCTGGCGTTCATGCGCACCGGCAATCTCAGCCGCGCCGCCGCCGAGCTGCAGACCAGCAACGTCAGCGTACACCGCGCCATTCACTCCCTGGAAAGCGCGCTGCGCTGCCCGCTGTTCAAGCACGAGGGGCGCAACCTGACACCGCTGGAAAGCGCCTACGTGCTCGAAGAACATGCCCAGAAGCTGGTGCAGGACGTACTCGGCGCCGTGGAGCAGACCCGCCAGGCCGCTGGCTTCTCGGCGGCGCGCTTTCGCCTGGGGGCGTTGTATTCGCTGACGGTGCGCACCGTGCCGCAGCTGATCATGGGCCTGAAACTGCGCCGCAGCGAGCTGAACATCGACCTGGTGCTGGGCTCGAACATGGACCTGCTGTACAAGCTCAAGAACATGGAAGTGGACGCGATGCTGGTGTCGCTGGACGAGAACGTCAACGACCCGGACTGCGATCACCTGGCGCTGTTCTCCGACGATATCTTCCTGGCCGTACCCGCCGACTCGGCATTCGCCGGGCATGCCGAAGTGGACCTTGCCGACCTGCGTGAAGAAACCTTCATCACCCTCACCCAAGGCTTCGCCACCCATCGCGATGGCATTCGCGTGTTCCAGCAGGCCGGCTTCGAGCCGAAGGTGGCGATGCAGGTCAACGACATCTTCACCCTGCTGAGCATGGTCAGTTCCGGCGTCGGTTACGCCCTGCTGCCAGGGCGCATCGCTGCCGTATACGAGAACCGCGTGCGCTTGATCCCGCTGCAGGCGCGTTACCGCATGCAGCAGGACATCGGCGTGGTGTTCCTCAAGTCCCGCGAGCGCGACCCGAACCTGCTGGCCCTGGTCGCCGAGTGCCGCATGTACGCCAGCCGCAGCCAAGGCCCGGCTTAGCCCCATCAGGCGGCAGGGCCCTTTCACGGGTAAAGCCGGTAGGAGCGGCTTTAGCCGCGAATGCGCTAGAAGAATCACTACATCTGCTTCGAACATGCGGTCGCTTCGCGGCTGAAGCCGCTCCTACCCGGTGTAACCGACGAGTATCGCGGCCACAGACGCTCCGACCGGGTAAGGAAGTCATCAGCCCACCAGCCCGCGCATGGCGAAATACAGCACCGAAGGTCCCATCAGGCAGCCCAGCGCGGTGTAGAAGGCAGCGGTCAGGCAACCATAAGGCACCAGTTTCGGATCGGTGGCCGCCAGGCCGCCGGCCACGCCGCTGGAGGTGCCCATCAGCCCGCCGAAGATCACTGCGCTGCCTGGGTTGTTCAGGCCGATGAAGGGCGCTACGAACGGGGTGGCGACCATCACCAGAATCGCCTTGATCAACCCGGCGGCAATCGACAGGGCCATGACATCGGAACTGGCACCGATGGCGGCACCGGTCACCGGGCCGACGATATAGGTCACCGCCCCCGCACCGATGGTGGTCAGGCTCACCGCGTCGGTGTACCCGAAGGCCATGGCCACACCCACCCCAGCGATGAAGGACGTGCCGATGCCGACGAACAGCGACAGCACACCGGCCACACCCGCGCGTTTGAGTTCACTGACGTTCACCCCGAAGGCCGTGGCCACGATCGCCAGGTCACGCAACATGGCGCCGCCCAGCAGGCCGATGCCAGACAACAGCGGCAGGTCGACCACACCTTTCTGCCCGCCAGTCATGGCCCCGCCGATATAGGCCAGCACCAGGCCCATCAGAATGGCCACCGCCGAGCCGTGCAGGCGGCCCTTGGTGAAGGTGTTGGAGAACCAGTAGGAGACCCACATGGTGATGCCGATGATGGCGAAGCCGCCGACCAGGCCGTAGCCGCTGGCCACTTTCATGAGCGCGTCATGCATACCGGTCACCCCGCAGTCTTGCTGGGAGCCACGGCTTGCGGCTCGCTGGAACGGCTGTTCATGCGGTTGAGCACCGGCACCAGGGCAAAGGCCACGACCACCGCCAGGGTTCCGGCGAGCATCGCCATGGGGCCGCCCTTGAGGGCACCGTAGACGTTCTGCTGGGCCGCCATGGCCACCACGATAGGGATATACACCGCGCTCCAGAACTCCACGCCCTGTTCGGACTTGGCGTTGAGTACGCCACGTTTGCTCAGGTAGCTGCCCAGGCCGATCAGCAGCAGCATCGCGATGCCGACACCGCCGACGTTGGCCGGTACGCCGATGAGTTTGCCAAGGACCTCGCCGATGAAAATGCCGGCCAGGGTACAGAACGCCAGAAACGCCACACCATAGATAATCATTGTTGTTATTCCTCAATTGCTTTGCCGAAGTTGTTGTTCTTGTGCTTCTTAGCAGTCGCTTGCGGATTTCATCTCATGGGTGGCGGCTTCCCTCCTCTCGCGATAACGCGATCAGGCTGTCCAGGCGGGCGCCGTCGAAGGCGGTCAGCGTGGCCCGTTGCAGAATCTTGCGACCCAGGCCGGTGAGCACCGCCCCTGGCGGCATCTCGATCTGTAGCGTGACGCCCCGCTCGTGGGCGGTTTCCACGGTGCTGCGCCAGTCGATGACCCGGCACATGTTGAAGGCCAGGTCGTCGCGCAGCCGCTCGGGCTGCACCACCGGCCGGGCCGTGGTGCCGCTCAGGTAGCGCAGCCGTGGCATACGCACCTCGACCGCGGCGAAAGCCTCGGCCAGCTGCCGCGCCGGGGCGTCGAGCAGCGCGCAATGCGACGGCACGCTGACCGCCAGGCGCTTGGTGCCGCTGGCGCCAGCGGCCTTGGCGAGCGTCGCCACCTGCTGCATCGCGGCATCGCTACCGGCGATCACCATCTGCCGCTCGGCATTGATATTGGCCAGGTACACCGGCCCCTCGGCCTTGGCCAGCAGCGCCTCGACCTCGTGTTGCTCCAGGCCGAGGATCGCGGTCATGCCGTAACCCTCGGGATAGGCGTCCTGCATCAACTGACCACGCAGCGCCACCAGACGCAGGGCGTCGTCGAAATCCACAGCCTCGGCGACCACGGCCGCCGGGTAGGCGCCGATGGACAATCCGGCCACGAATTCCGGGGTACAGCCCTGCTCACGCAGCAGCCGGGCCGCTGCCACCCCGGCGATCAGCAGGCACAGCTGCACGGCACGGGTGCCGCGCAACGCCACTTCGCTGTCCAGCGCCAGAGCGTCCTCGCCCAGCACCGCACTGGCCTGCGCCAGGGTGTCGCGCACCACACCCGCGTCGGGCAGCCGATGCAGCAGGCCGGGCTTCTGCGCGCCCTGGCCGGGGAACACCCACAGGCTGCTCATGCACAGGCCTCCAGCGGTTGCCAAGGATTGCTGACCAGACGCGCGCCGTGGTCGGTCTTGAGCATCACCTGCCGCGCCGTACCGGCCCATTCGCGCAGCGCCAGGCCACCGGTAGGCAGTTGCAGCTGGACGTCGACCCGGCATGCCGCCCGCTCCAGCTCGGCGACCAGTTCGGCGGCCCAACCCCGCGACAGGTGCTGCGGGGTGCGCAGGATCAGGTCCAGGTCGCTGCCCTGGTGCAACACGGTGAGGCCGGTCGCCAGTTGGTAACCGGCGCTGCCACCCACCCCCCAGACCAGGCCCAGGGCATCGAACAGCGGGCGCAACTGGCGCAGCGCCTGCAAGGCCGGCCAGTCACCTTCGGCCTCGACACTGGCCAGTTGCTCCGGGCTGACCCGGCGCCGGATGGCCGCACGCGGCAGGCCAGCAGCATAGCGCTGGTCGCGGCGCGGCCCACGAATGCCCACCGCCACCAGGTCGGCCGCCAGCGCCTCGCGGCGCACCACCACCGGCTGGCCCTGCTCCAGCACCGCGTGCACCCAGGCGGGCGCAGCGTCGAGCCGGGGCATGCCCCAGAGCAGGTCGTGCGGCAGTGGGCCGTGCATTACCACTGCTCCCGCAGCAGTTCCCGGACCCTGGTCGAGGCGGCGCGATGGGCAGCGCCGAGGCGACCGCGCAAATCAGTGCCGCTGCGCCGCACATCTTCGATGGCCGACGCCAGCACTTGGCACACCTGGGCCAGGTCCTGTGCCTGAGGCCGGTCGATCTGCGTAACGCTGAGGGTTTCCCAGAGCAGGCCCAGGCTGGCGTAGCTGTCGATGTCGTAGGCCATGGGCGGAATGCGGGCGGCGAACGTCTCCAGTTCCTCGACGCTGCGCAGGGTCACCCGCGCCGCCGAGGCCTTGCCCATGGCGTGCACCATGACACCGGGATCACGCAGGGCGATCAGGCGGTTGGCCTGGTAACCGTGGGCCAGGAAGGCCCCGGACATTGCCTTGCCGACCAGCAGACCGATGACCGGGTGACCGGCCAGGCGCGCCCGTGCATAGCTGTCTACCGCACCGGCCAGCGCCTGGTGGATGCCCAGCGCTTCCTCGCGGCGGCCATAGGCCTGGCTGGGCACGTCGACAATCGCCACCAGAGCGCGCTTTTCGGCCTGGTCGCGGTCCAGCTCGATGGCCTGATCCACGGCCTTGGCCAGTCCCCAGCCTTCCAGCAGCCCGACCTCGCCCTGACGGGCGCGGGGGAACGGGTTGCCGCTGTCCGGGATGACCGCCAGGAAACGTACCGAGACCTCGCCCAGCCGGCCATCAGCGGCCAGCACCGAAGCCGGCAGGCCGTCGATGCGCGGCGCGCCGTCGGTCAGGGCGGCGAACCAGTTTTCACCACGTTGCGAGGCGCTCATGGGCGGGCTCCTGTGTAGAGGTTGCGCACGGTCTGCGGGGCGATCTGCGGCGTGGTGTCCAGCTCGGCGAGCTTGCCCAGGTAAGCCTCGTAGTCACCGCTGCGGTGCCGGGCGGGTACGCCCTGCTGCAGCCAGCCGGCCACCTGCTGACGGATCGCCGCGCTGTCGTCGGCGGCAAAACCGTCCACCAGGCCACTGGCGAAACGCTGCTCACCGCCTGTCAGGCTCCAGATGAAAGGCCGGTCGCGGGAGTCGTATTCCTCGATGCCGGCTTCCTGCTCGATCACTTGCGGGCCGTTGAGGCCCAGGCGCGCTTCACGGGTCACCAGCAGGTAGCTGCACAGCCCGGCGGCGATGGACATGCCGCCAAAGCAGCCGACGCTGCCGGCAATCACCCCGATCACCGGCTGGAACTGGCGCAGGTCGACGATCGCCGCCTGGATCTCGGCAATCGCTGCCAGGCCCAGGTTGGCCTCCTGCAGGCGCACGCCACCAGTCTCCAGCAGCAGAATCGCGGCGGTGGGGATGCCGCAGCGGTTGTCTTCGGCCGCCAGCTCCAGGGCACCGGCCATCTTGGCTCCGCCCACTTCACCCATGCTGCCGCCCTGGAAGGCGCCTTCGATGGCGGCGATCACCACCGGGCGACCGTCCAGGGTGCCCTTGCCGACCACCACACCGTCGTCGGCTTGCGGCACCACACCCTGCTGCGGCAGCCAGGGTGAGATCACGCGCTGGAAGGGGTCGAGCAGTTCACGAAAGCTGCCGGCATCCAGCAGCGCCTTGGCCCGCTGCCGCGCACCGAGTTCGATGAAGCTCTGCTGGTTGAGCAAACGTGCGGTATCAGTCATGGCCGACCTCCTCGAAGCCTTGTTCCAGGCGCAGGCGCACCACCCCCGGCGTGGCGCCGAAGTCGTGGATATCGATGTTCAGCGCCGCCGGGGTCTGGCCGTCGAACATGCGCTCGAACAGGTGCTGCCAACGCGATGCGGCGCCGCTGACCGAAGTCACCACGCGGATCGCCAGCTTGCCCGGCTGACCCGGTTCGATCAGCACTTCCAGGTCACCGGAGCCGACACAGCCGACCAGCGCCCGGCCACGGGGCGGTTGTCCGGCGGGAAATTCGAATTGCAGGGTTTCCATGCTCAGATACTCCTCGAAACGTGGCCGAGCGCAGGCTCCAGGCCATCGATGAACAGACAGGCGGCCAACAGGTCGGCGGCGCCGCCCGGTGAGGCATTCAGGCCCACCAGCTCACGGTCCAATGCCTGCAACTGACGACGCCCGGCCAGGCTGGCGCTGCCACCGGCCTCCAGGACACGCCGTGCGCCCTGCTGCATGGCCTGCAGCCCTTCTGGCCCGGCGCGGTGCAGCACGCAGGTGTCGTCCAGGGTGGTCATGATCGCCAACAGCGCATCCAACCGGGCGTTCTGCTCGCCGCTGCCTTGGGCGCGGCTGCGGCGCAGTTGCGGCAGGCCCTGGCCGGTCACTGCCGGAAAGCCCCGTTGCGCCTGTTCGCGAGCGCCACCGCTGCCGTAGCGCTGCGCCACCGCGCGGCCATGGCTGGGCGCCGAATCGGCGTGAGGGTCGTCGATCAACGCCAGTTGCGCGGCGCGGCGGCACACGCCGGAGGCCGAGCCGTCGGCGGGGTCCAGCGCCGCACCCGCCACCAGCAGGCCCAAGGCCCAGATCGCCCCGCGATGCGTGTTCACGCCGCCGGTGGTGCGCAGCATGTCGGCTTCGCCTTCACGGCCCAGACGCCCCAGGGTTTCCCGCAGGGTCCGGTCGATGGCGCCGCGCCGCACAGCGGCTTCGGCCATCTGCTGGAAGGCTGGCCACAGCGACAGCGCCGAGGCCTGCATCAGCCCCAGGTGCATGTCGTGGTGGGCACCACTGCTGCGTCGGTCGACCAGCGCCGGCTTGGGCGACAGTTCGGCTTCGTCGATCAGCGCGGCGACGGCCAGGTCGGCCAGCTGATCGGCCCGCGACAGCTCGGCCCGATGAATCGGCAAGGCGTTCATCACCAGCTCCTGAATTTGGCAGGCGGGTTGTACAGGCCGCCGGACCATTCGACCAGGTCGGCGATGCTCTTGGCCGCCAGCAGCTCGCGGCTGGCGTCGGTGCGGCGAATGCCAAGGTCTTCGGGCAGTGCGATCAGCCCTTCACGACGCAACCGTGCGGTCTCTTTCGGGTCGTGGCGCAGGCCAATGGCGGTGACCCCGGCCACCGCAGCGATCATCGCGCGGCGCTCTTCCAGGCTGCGCGCGCGGTACAGGTAGGCGATGCCTTCTTCGGTGAGCAGGTGGGTGACGTCGTCGCCGTAGATCATGATCGGCGCCAGCGGCATGCCGCTCTTCTTCGCCACTTCCACGGCGTCCAGGGTGTCGACGAAGGTCGGTTTGCCGCCCTCCTGGAAGGTCTCGACCATCTGCACCACCAGTTTCTTGCCGCGCTCCAGGTAGGCCGCCGGGCCGTCGCCGGTGGCGGTGCGCATGTCCAGCCAGGCCGGGGTGCCGTGACGGCGGCCACGCGGGTCATGGCCCATGTTCGGCGCGCCGCCGAAGCCGGCCAGGCGGCCCCGGGTGACGGTGGAGGAATGGCCATCGCCATCGACCTGCAGGGTGGCGCCGATGAACAGGTCCACGGCGTACTGCCCGGCCAGCTGGCAGAGCTGGCGGTTGGAACGCAGCGAGCCGTCGCGGCCGGTGAAGAACACGTCGGGGCGCGCCGCCACGTAGTTCTCCATGCCCAGTTCGGTGCCGAAGCAGTGCACGCTCTGCACCCAGCCGCTCTCGATGGCGGGAATGAGGGTGGGGTGCGGGTTGAGGGTCCAGTTGCGGCAGATCTTGCCTTTCAGCCCCAGGGACTCGCCGTAGGTGGGCAAAATCAGCTCGATGGCCGCGGTGTTGAAGCCGATACCGTGGTTGAGCGACTGGACGTCGTGTTTCTCGTAGATGCCACGAATCGCCATCATCGCCATCAGCACATGCACCGGCTTGATGTGCCGCGGATCGCGGGTGAACAGCGGCTCGATGTAGAACGGCTTGTCGGCGACCACCACGAAGTCGACCCAGGAGGCCGGGATGTCGACACGCGGCAGGTCGCTGACGTCATCCACCAGCTGGTTGACCTGGACGATGACGATGCCGTCGCTGAACGCCGCCGGCTCGATCAGTGCCGGGCTGTCTTCGGTGCTGGGGCCGGTGTAGATGTTGCCGGCGCGGTCGGCCATGAAGCCGGCCGAAAGCACCACGTTGGGGATCAGGTCCACCACCAGGCGCGAGTAGAGTTCGATGTAGGTGTGGATGGCGCCGATTTCCAGCAGCCCGTCTTCCAGCAACTGGCTGATGCGCAGGCTCTGGGTACCGGCGAAGGAGAAGTCCAGCTTGCGGGCGATACCGCGCTCGAAGAGATCCAGGTGCTCGGAACGGCCGACGCTGGGCATGATCATGTGCAGGTCGTGGACCTTGCCGGGGTCGACCTTGACCAGCGAACGGGAGAGGAAGTCGGCCTGCTTCTGGTTGTTGCCCTCCAGCACCACCCGATCGCCGGGCACCAGCAGCGCCTGCAACGCAGCGACGATGTTCTCGGTGGGAATCACCACACCATCGGCCAAGGGCCGGACCTGGTCCAGGCGTCGCTGTTTCTCGCTGCGACGCCGCGACCAGCGCGCGTCGGGGTTATTTATCGTTGTCATGGTCACTCCACGAGGTTCGCTGTCGTGGGTCACCTTAGAAGCCGCCGGGCCAGGCATCAATCAAGCTGGGCGGCGGATCGTTACGCTGAAGTTAATGGTCAGGAGCCCGTCCGCGTCCAAGCTGCTGCAGGCCGCTGTAGGCCGCCCGCGCCCAATGCTCGACCCTGGCCTTGAGCAGCTCGCTGGCCTCCTCCTGCTTGCGCTGACTGTCGCCCACGAACACCTGCGCGGGCTGCTTGGCATGCTGTCGGCTCGCCGCCCGGGCCGTCTCGCGTTCCTGCGCCGTGAGGCCCAGCAAGTCGCCCAGCGGGCCGTGCATGGCTTCAAGCACATCGCGATAGTCGAGCGCCCAGCCGCCGGCCTTCCGGCATTGCTCCAGCCCCAGCGCCAGCGTGCGCCCCACCCGCCCGGCGATGAAATCCTCGCGGCAGGCCGGGTCATGAGCGGGGTCGTCCAGGCAACTGGCACCAATCATGCCAGGCACCATGTGCATGCCGGGGGCACGCCGATGCGACACGGCGATTTCCAGCGGGTCGCGGTAGATGAACAGCCATGGCACCTGGGGAAACACCTCGCGCATCAGCGGCAGTTCACCGATGTTCCAGGCATCGTGCTTGATCACCAGCGCCCGCTCGGTGCCTCGGCGAGCCTGACCATAGGCCGCCAGCAGCCCGCGCAAGGCCGCTTGCCGCAGCACCGGTGCCATGTTCGCACGCAGCAGCGTGTCGACAGGCGGTGCCTCGGAAATGACGATGAACGCGTCGAGACAGGCCAGCATCTGGCACACCAGGGTCGAGCCACAGCGCGATGCATGGTGGATGAAGGCGACCGGTTGAATATCCGCCACTGGCCACTCACACAGCACCTGCAGCGGCGTTTGCCGACGCAAGGCCTGGTTGAACGGCAAGCGCAGCGCCTGTTCCACGGCATCGCGAAAGAACGGTTGCTCCAGAGGCTGCTGGCCAAACCAGCACCAGTCCACCCACCACTGGCCGTCCTGCTGCCAGATCCGAATGGGCAGCCAGCCTTTCAGGCTGTCCATTGCTGGCTCCAGCTTCTGCGCCCTTCGCGCATGGCTGCGCGCACATCGCCAGCACCAAAGCTCAGGCCCTGAGCACGACCCAGCTCGACCAGCTGGGTGACGAACGCCTCGGCCTCGGTGATGGCCTGCAAGGGTTCACACAGATGGGGTTGGGCATGCAGCAGCGAGCGCAAGGTAGCGAAGTCACGCGCCGCGCGGCCAACGCCCGGCGCAGGAGTGGTGTCCAGCCCCGCCTGAATCTGTCGCTCCAGCCAGTCTCCTGGTCGGCAATCGAGCACCAGGTGCACCCGCGCCGCCGTGCCCCAGTTATCGACGCTGTGTGGCCTGGCCAGGTCGAGAAACCACAGCTCGCCGGCGCGCATGGGCACACGGTGGGTCTGCAGCATGAAATCCACCTCATCCGAGCTGACCAGGGGGATGTGCAAGCGGCGGTCAGCCTCCGGGCCGTCGAGATCGTAGTCACGGTGCGGGTGGATCTTGCTGCCTGGCCCCAGGCGCAGCAGTCGGGCGCTGCGAATGTCCAGGTCGAGGTATGCCAGTGCCTTGGCCCAGCGCGGATCTCGGCACCAGGCGTCGCGCTCGACGGTTTCACCCGTGCCCAGCGCCAGTTCGACCCGCTCGTTGGCGGGGGCCAGAAGCGTTACGCCGGACCACTCGCCTTCGTAGTAGCCCGTATTGAAGTGCGCCTTCCAGGCCGCTGCCTCGATACGGGCCAAGGCCTGCAACAGCAACCCGAGGTCGACTGTCGCAGGCAGGCGGGAGAACAGCGGCAGCTCGGCCCGATACCGGGCGTCTGTCACTTGGCCGCAGGCGCCTTGGGCGACTGGGCGGCAGCGATGTCACCGGCGGCCCATTTCGACTCCTGGCTGGCCAGCGCACCGGCGATGGCCTGCACTTCGGTGGAGGACAGCTGGGCGGGCAGCGGGTCGAGACCGGCACTGGCGAAGATCTGCCCGTAGGCGTTACGCAGGTCGGCATAGGCCAGGTCGCGACGCAGGTCGGCCTGCAAGGTGTTCAGCTCGCCCTGGATCAACTCCAGCTCGCCAATCCCGGCAGCCTGGTGACGGCTGCGCAGTTGGCCGACGATCTGCCCGTCGATGTTCGCCAATTGCTGGCTGGTCTTGAACTGGCGCAGGGCTTCCTGATAGTTGGCCTTGGCGACATAGAGCTGGGCCAGCACCGCCACCGACATCGCCTGGCGACGTGCGGCTGCCACGTCTTCACCGGCCTTGGCCACGTCGATGGCGGCCGGGGCGGAGAGCACGTTGAACAGGTTCCAGGTCACCTTGACGCCGAAGTCTGCCCACTTGTCGTTGACCAGGAAGGAGTTGCTGTCGTAATGGCCGCCGGCCGAGAACTCCAGGCCAGGCAACAGGCGCAGCATGGCCTTGCGGGTTTCCGCCGCGCTGATGCGGGTCTGGTAGTCCTGCTCGCGCAGTTCCGGGCGGGTCGCCAAGGCCTCGTTTTCCAGCACACCCAGGTCGACCTTCAATTCCGGGATCGAATAGTCGTCGCTGGTGGCCAGGGTGAAGGAGGTACCCGGTGCCAGGTTGATCAGGGTCGCCAGTTCGGTCTTGGCCAGTGACAGCGCCTTGCGCTGCTCTTCCAGCTGCCGGGTGGCCTGGATCAGCGAGCGCTGGTAGCTCAGCGCCTGCACGGGATCGCCGATGCGCTGGTCGCTCATCCGCTGGCTGTTGTCGCGAGCCTGATCGACACGCGCCATGAGGCTGTCGATCTGCTTGAGCAGGCGCTCGGCAGCCACTGCGCGCCAGTAGGCAGAACGTACGTCCTGGACGATGGTATTGACCACCTTGCGCCGACGTTCCTGGACGATCAGGCGCTGGTCGCCCTGCTGTTTGGCACTGATGTAGCTGACGCCGAAGTCGAGGACGTTCCACACCATGGTCAGGTCCGCCACACGACGGTTGCGGTCCTGCGAGGTCGAGGGTTCGAGAGACTGGGTGCCGGTTTGCACACTCTCACTGCTGGACGCACTGACGTTGCTGCGCCCGGCATAGCCGGCCGACAGCGCCATGCGCGGCAGCATGTCGTAGCTGGCCAGGTCCAGCTGACGGTGCGCCAGGGCCTCTTCCATGACCTTCAAGCGCGCTTCAAGGTTGTACTTCACCGCACGGGCCATGGCCTGGTGCAGGGTCAGCGGGCCGTTCAGGGCCTCCTGGTCCTTGTACATTTCGTACAGATCGCTCTTGGCGCGCTGCTCGCTGACGCTACGGTCGATGGGCTGGCTGGTGACTGCACAACCGCTGACGACCAGTGCCAGCAGGCTGACACTGAATAACTTCCTATTCCTACTCATCCTTTCGACCGCCCCTGAACTACCACGGATTTTTTGTAAAAGCCGCCTTGCGGCGGCAAACATGCAGGCCCCGGCATCATGCCTGGACCTCTCTGAGCCCCATCTCGCCAAAAGCCATGGCCAGCTCTTGAAGATGCTGATGCTCGGCGGCCTTGATTCGCTGCAGCTGTTGCTCAAGCGTCAGCGGCCCCAGGCTGGCCACCGGCTCGCCCGGCACGCCAGCCCCGCCGTTATCGCCGGCGAAAGCCGCCGCAGCGCTGGTGTCCGGGGCACGCTCGCGCGAGAAGATCGAGGCGAAGGTGCTGTTGCCGAAAATGCCACCCTCACCGCCGGCGAAGCCCAGGAAACCGCCCGCGCCGGCATGATTGGCGTTATCGCCCGCGAACACCTGAGCCACGAAGCTCGGCGCCAGGGCACCATTGCTGATAAAGATGTTGCCCACCGGAGGCAGCCCTTCCCCACTGGTACGCGACTCGAACAGTGGCGCGAAGCCCAGTGCCGGCCCCAAGGAACCGGTGGGCGGCGCGAAGACCGTCGGCTGCAACGGCTGGTTGGGCGTACTGGTGATGACCACGTTCGGCGTACTGACCAGGAACTCCGGGTCGACGGCAGGCGGCGTGACGGTCGGCGGCGTCGGCACGACCGGGGGCGGTGGCACCGGTGTCGGTGTGACGGGCGTTGGATCGACCGGCGTCGGCGGTGTCGGGACGACCGGTGTGGGCGGTGTCGGGTCGACCGGTGTGGGTGGCGTCGGGTCGACCGGCGTCACCGGCGGCGTGTTGATACCCACCGCATAGTTGCCCGAACTGACGGTTCCGCTGCCGGGGTTGCCTGCGGCGTCGAGCACACCCGTGTAATTCAGCACCAGCGCGTTGGACGGGCTGTTGACGCCGGTGGCAGGGGTCAGGGTGGCTGTCCAGGTAATGCCACCGTCACTGCTGCTCAACGCGCTCAGCGTGCCGTTGGCCACGGTGACATTGGCATTGCCGAAGCCGGTGACCGGCTCGCTGAAGGTAATGGTGACCAGCGAAGTCTCGCCGGGCGCCAGGTCGTTGTCGGCCAGCACGATGGTCGCGGTCGGCGCCTTGGTATCGATCACATAGTTGTTCGAATCGGTGGTGCCGCTGCCTGGGTTACCCGAGGTCTGGCCCTGAACGCCCGCGTTGTTCAGGGTAATGACGTTGGTGGTGTCTTCGATGTTCGCTGTCGGGGTCAGAGTCGCCGTCCAGGTGATTCCACCATCGCTGCTGCTCACCGCACTCAAGGTGCCGTTGGCCACGCTCAGGTCGGCGTTGCTGAAACCTGTTACCGGCTCGCTGAAGGTGATGGTGACCAGCGACGTCCCGCCGCTGGCCAAGGCCGTGTCGGCCACCACGATGGTCGCGACCGGTTGGGTGGTGTCGATGCTGAAGTTTGGCGAGTTGGTCGTACCGACCCCGGCATTGCCTGCCAGGTCAGCCACCCCGGTATTGTCCAGGGTGATGAGGTTGGTAGCGTCGCTCACATTGACGTTCGGCGTATAGGTCGCGGTCCAGGTGATACCGCCATCACTGCTGCTGAGCGCACTCAAGGTACCGTTGGCTACGGTCAGGTCGGCATTGGTGAAACCGGTCACCGCCTCGCTGAAGGTGATGGTGACCACGGACGTTTCACCCACCCCGAGCGCCGTATCCGACATCGTGATGGTGGCGGTCGGACGTTGGGAATCGATGGCGTAGTTGTTCGACGTCGTGATGCCTGTGCCGGCATTACCCGCCAGGTCAGCCACCCCGGTATTGTCCAGGGTGATGAGGTTGCTGGCGTTGGTGATTCCGCTGGTTGGTGTGAAGGTCGCCATCCAGGTGATACCGCCATCGCTGCTGCTGAGCCCGCTGAGGGTGCCGTTGCTCACGGTGATGTCGGCGAGGGTGAAACCGGTCACGGCTTCACTGAAGGTGATGGTCACCAGCGAGGTTTCGCCGATGGCCAGCGCATTGTCGGCCACCACGATGGTCGCGGTGGGGCGTTCGGTATCGATGGCGTAGTTGTTGGACAGCGTAGTGCCGCTGCCGGAGTTGCCCGTGGCGTTGGTGAACCCGGTGTTGTCCAGGGTGATTACGTTGGTCGCATCGGTCAGATTTGTGGTCGGCGTCAGGGTGGCCGTCCAGGTAATACCGCCGTCGCTGCTGCTAACAGCGCTGAGCGTGCCGTTGGCGATAGTCAGGTCGGCGTTGGTGAAGCCGGTCACCGCCTCGCTGAAGGTGATGGTCACCAGCGAGGTTTCGCCGATGGCCAGGGTGCTTTGGGCCACCACGATGGTCGCGGTGGGCTGGCGGGTATCGATGGTGAAGTTGGGCGAGTTGGTGGTACCGGTTCCGGCGTTACCTGCCAGATCACTCACACCGGTGTTGTTCAGCGTGATCAGGTTGGTGCCGGCATTCACATTGATGTTCGGCGTATAGGTCGCCGTCCAGGTGACCCCACCATCGCTGCTGCTGACGGCGCTTAAGGTGCCATTGGGGATCGTCAGGTCGGCATTGTTGAAACCGGTCACCGCTTCACTGAAGGTGATGGTCACCAAGGACGTTTCACCGACTGCCAGAGCGGTGTCCGACATGGCAATGCTCGCCGTCGGGCGTACGCTATCGATCGCGTAGTTGTTGGAGACGGTAGTACCGGTGCCGGCGTTGCCTGCGGTATCCGCCACCCCGCTATTGTCCAGGGTAATCACATTACTGGCGCTGGTGACGTTGCTGGTTGGCGTGAATATCGCGGTCCAGGTGACGCCACCGTCACTGCTGCTCACCGCGCTGAGCGTGCCGTTGCTCACCGTCAGGTCGGCATTGCTGAAGCCGGTGACCGCTTCGCTGAAGGTGATGGTCACCAACGATGTCTCGCCAATGGCCAGCGCGTTGTCGGCAACGACGATGGTCGCGGTGGGTCGCAAGGTATCGACGGCATAGTTGCCAGACGAGGTGGAGCCGCCCCCCTGGTTGCCGTTGGCATAGGACAACCCGGCCAGGCTGAGCGAGACCACGTTGGTGGCATCACTTACGTTGGCGTTCGGCGTGAAGGTCGCCGTCCAGGTGACACCACCGTCGGAGGTGGTGAAGCCGCTCAGGGTGCCGTTTTCCGCCGTGACATTGGCATCGGTGAACCCGGTCACCGCTTCGGTGAAGGTGATGGTGACCTGCGAGGTTTCACCGATCTTCAAGGCAGTGTCCGACAGCACCACGGTAGCGGTCGGACCGACGGTATTGATCGAGAAATTGTTCGATGTGGTGGTTCCAGCACCGGCGTTACCGGCCAGATCATTGACACCCGTGTTGTTCAAGGTGATCACGTTACTGGCGCTGGAGAAGTTGCTGTTCGGCGTGAAGGTCGCCGTCCAGGTGATGCCACCGTCGCTGCTGCTGACACTGCTCAGGCTGCCGTTGGGCACTGTCAGGTCGGTGTTGGTGAAACCGCTCACCGCCTCGCTGAAAGTAATGGTGACCTGCGTGGTTTCACCGGCGGTCAGGTTGGCGTCGGCTACCGCGATGGTCGCGGTAGGGCGCTGGGTGTCGATGGCGTAGTTGATGGAATCGGTCGTGCCGCTGCCGGTGTTGCCTGCCGCGTCGGTATAACCCGTGTTATCCAGGGTGATGACGTTGGTGCTGTCGGTGATGTTGGCCGAAGGTGTCAGGGTGGCGGTCCAGGTGACTCCGCCATTGCTGGACGCCAGATTGCTGAGGGTTCCGTTTGCCACTGTGAAGTCGGCGGTGGTGAGGCCGCTGACTGCCTCGCTGAAGGTGATGGTCACCTGCGACGTTTCGCCAATACTCAAAGCGGTATCGGAAAGCGTGATGCTGGTGGCAGCAGGACGCAAAGTATCAATGCTGTAGTTATTGGACGTGGTATTACCGACACCGGGCAGACCATTGGATGCGCCAGCCACGCCGGTATTGTCCAGGACGATCACGTTGCTTGCGCTGTTGACATTGGGACTTGGCGTGAACGTGGCAGTCCAAGTCTTTCCACCATCCGCACTGCTTACTGCGCTCAACGTACCATTACCGACGTTGAGGTCGGTATTGGTGAAGCCGGTTACAGCCTGGCTGAAGGTAATGGTCACCAGCGAGGTCGTGCCAATGTGCTGAGCCGTATTGCTCACCAGGATCGTAGCGGTCGGAGCCGGATTGTAGGCCGAATTGACCGAGCCACCGTCGTTGAAAATGCCATCTACCGCCGCCGGCGAATTGGCCGCGACGCCGGAGAAGAATCCTCCCGCCCCACTGCCGCCCTTGTTGTTACCACTAGTCAATGCGGTGAAGTTGGCCGAGGTGATCTGCAAGGTGCCTTTGTTCCAGATAGCCCCCACGCCCTTGCCACCGGCACCGCCCGGATCGGCAGAGGCCCCCGCGCCATTCCCGCCACCACCACCGCCGCCACCACCTGCGCCAAGATTGTTGGAAATTACCGAAGAGCCAATGATGGTCAAGGTGCCGCTGGCGCCATTGTAGATACCACCGCTCGCAGGGGCACCTCCACGCCCGGCGGCATCCCAACCCGAGCCACCTCCTCCGCCACCGATGGAGATGGTGCCATTGTTAGCCGTACCACCTAAACCGCCATTGCTATAGCCAAAGGCGCCCTGGCCACCCGCACCGCCCGCGCTGCCTCCTCCACGCCCGCCCATGACGGAAGGGTTATAGCCGCCGCCATTTCCCCCGGTGTTGCTGGTGCCGTTTCCACCCGCGTAATAACCCACGCCATTACCGGCGTTACCGCCGCGACCGCCCACTTGGCCGCCAAGCGCGCCGCCGCCGCCACCGCCGCCCCCTACGGTTCCACCGGTCACGCCGCCACCGCCACCGCCGCCCGAGGCTGCGTTGGCGGTGACGGTGACATTGTTGAGCGTCAGGTTACCCAGGTTGACGATGCCGCCCCCCAACGCGGCACTGGCATCCGAACCGGCATTGGCACCGTTTCCGACGGCCAGCCCCTTGGTGATGACTACGCCATCGAGTTCTGCCGTGACACCTGCGTTGACCTTCAGAACCTGAGTCTTGTACTGACCGCTCAGGGTCACATCGGCAACACCGTCGTTGTTCAAGTCACCATCGACCGTAAGGTTCTTGGTGATAACCAACTGGGTGTTGAGGTTCACCGTCATGGCGCTGTTGAAGGTGATGATGTCGCCGGCCACCGCTGTGCTCAGGGCTGTGCGCAGTGACCCAGCGCCCGTATCACCGCTATTAGTCACGGTGATGGTCGCCAGCCCCCACTGATAGGAATCCCTCGCCTGCTGCGACAGCGCACTGACACTCTCGATGCTGCCAGTCGCGATTTCCAGGTCCCAGTCGCCCCCCACGCCCGTACGATTGCTCGACGCCGCGATGTCACGCCCAGTGAGTGCTGCCAGCGAGTCGACGAAACTCAACCCCAGCTCGCCCTCGGCGGTGTTGCAGGCATAGATGAGGATGTCGCCACCGACCGCCATGTCATTGCCGATTTCCGCCAGCAACGCGCTGCGCTGCGCGATGTTGTCGGCCGACAGGTAGCTGTTGCCCAGCCACAGGTCACCCGAGTTGCCGTGGGCGATGATCTGTACCGAGCTGAGGCCCTGATGAGTCTCCAGGTACTCGGCAATCTGTTGCAGGCCGTCACGGGTGGCATCGAGCTTCACGACCTGCGCACCCGGCGCCACGCCCACCAGCAGGCTGTCGGCATCCTTGACCCGCGAGTCGACGAACACCACGGTGCCGCTGGCATCCGCTGGTGTGGTGGCGATGTCGGCTGTCGCGGCTTGCGCATGGCCGTCCGCACTGTCGGCAGCGGCGGCGTGGTCGGCTGCCTTGGCGGCCTGCGCGGGGGCCTGGCTGTCGGCCTGGGCCGTGTCGGCGACGGTCGCGGCGACCGCGCCGTCGAACAGCATGCGCGGCTCCAGGAACATGATCATGGGGGACTGGGCTGATTGCTCAGCAGAAGGCTTCTGTGCAGCTGGCGAATTTCGCTTGTTCCACCACATGTTGCTCACCAGAGATCGAACGTTGTGACGCTGATAATGAAAGCTACGGTCAGTTGCCCGCAGCGTCGGACTTCATGCGAATGACATTGGCCGCGCTGGGCGAGCCGTCATTCCAGAACGACAGGTTGGAGTACTGCTCGAACAGGTCGGGCGGCAGGATGGTTTGCCGGGGCTCGAAGGCCACCCGTGGCTTGACCTTGTGCAGGCCGGAGACCCCCAGCGCATCGTCGAACTGCGGTGCGTCGTAGGACAGGTTGTCGAAGTCGTGCTCGAACCAGGGCTCGCCGATGAACTCGTAGACCAGGCGCAACACTCGCTCGGGCGCCTGGCTCAACAGGTCGTAGTCGATCAGCAGCAGCGAATTGGCATGCTCACCGTAATAGGCCTCTTTCAGCGAAGCCCAAGCAAAGCCGACCAGGCGATTGCGCTGCGCCAGGGTTTCCACGCGGCTGTAGACGGTGTTGCGCTCGGTGTCATCGACGAACAGCTTGGTGTTCTCGAACGGGTTCTTGCGATACACCCGTTCGATGCTGTCCATCACCCAGGCCACGTTGCGCACGCAGGCGATGACCTTGGCTTGCGGGAACATTTCCATCAGGGCAGGCAGGCGCGAGGTCCAGCCGCGGCTGGTGTCGAAGACCACCGCTTTGTCCGCCTTGTCGGCGTAATACGAATCGAAGATGCCCCGCAACAGCCGGCGACGCGCCGAGGTATCGATCATCGAAGAGAATTCGCTGCCAGCACTGCACTGGGCGAGCACCGAAGAAAACAGCGAGGCGACCGGACTGCTCATACCGGCATGAAAGCGCGGGTTCTGCAACAGAATCGCGGAGAGCAGAGTCGAGCCCGCACGTGGCAAACCCGAAATAAAATTGAATTGCGTCATCCTGACCTCTCTGTATCGATGCACTCTCCATGTGTAACGACTATGAGCCTAAACCAAGGAGTGCGATGCGCATAGCTTCATCGACAAAAGTTCCGATACATTGAGTAGGAAAAAAATAAAAACCTCCGCCTACACCTGCGAGCCTCAACAAATACGGCCCTCATAGAGAATCTGAATGATTTTTTTCAGACGAGTGGCATGGCCGATATAGGTAAGCGGTATCTATATCGCCAGCTTAATAGTCGGCACATACAGGAACGTCATCTCGTGGAGCCAATGTTCCAAACGCGACAAATAAATGGGCGGGTGGAAGCAAATCTGCCAACGCTGACTACGCTCTGAGCTGACATTCAGCCATGCCACGCATGCGTGGCTGAGGTCGACCAAGACACTAGATGACAAGGAATAGGATCTATGGAAGTTTTCATCGGGTCGATCATGACATTCGGGTTCAATTACGCGCCCTACGGCTGGTCGTTTTGCAATGGGCAGCTAGTCCCTCTCCAACAGTCCCAGGCGCTGTTTGCGCTTCTGGGCACCCTCTATGGCGGCAATGGAGTGAACAATTTCGCACTGCCTGATCTGCAGGGGCGGATCCCTGTCGGTCAGGGACAAGGCGCCGGTTTGACACCTCGTACGATTGCCCAACATTCGGGTAGCGAATCCGTCACGCTGTTGCAAAACAACCTCCCACCTCATACACACACCATCACCTCCAACCTGGTGGTCAATACACAGATCAGTCTGGCCACCGAGCAGACCAGCGCAGCTGTCGCTCCGACAGCGACCAATAGTTTTGTCGGTGCAGGAAACCCGACAGGGCCTGGCTCAGCCAACATTTTCTCTTCGGCCATCGGCAACAATCCGGTTAACCAGAGTGGCGTTACGAGCGCAGTGACTGGAAGCGTGACAGCGGCGGTCACCGGGACAGGCGCCCCGTTTGGCACCATGAATCCATTCCTGGTACTGAACTTCAGCATTGCACTGCAGGGTATTTACCCAAGCCGTAATTGACGCTCACCGATGTCGAGGCAAACCCCCGCCAGGAGACTCATTGATGCTCGACAAGATTTCAGTGGAATATTTTCAACAATGGCTCGGCACGCCTTGCGCTCTAAAAGCGGACAGCGGCCACGAACTGACCGTGGTGATATCGAGCGTGGATGAGAAACCGCAGGCACGTATGCCAGGCGCACGCATGCCCTTCAGTGTTTCCGTCGACTCCCAGCACCCCACCGACTTTGTCGATGGTCTTTGCCATCTGGAACTCGGTGGAATGAAAGAACTCGGCCAGGTATTCGTTTCACGGGTCCCGCCCCTTGGCCGGGACCCGAACCTGGCCTACTACCACATCAGCTTCAACTGATCAGACCACAATGGCGCGCCGCTGCGGGTACCAGACCAACCGCTCGGCCGCCACATCCCGTTCCTCGACCTGAAACCCCAGCGCCAGGTAATGCTGGCGTGCATGGGGGTTGTTGGCCCATACCACCGTGGAAACCGGGCAGCGCACCTGCTCGGCGGCCTGCTGGACGCCCTGGAGCACCGTGCGGCCATGGCCCTGGCCGCGCGCGGCGGGAATGAACGCCAGGTACAGCACGCGAATCTCGTTCGGGCCGAAATCGGTCACCAAGGCGCCGATACAGGTGCCCAGCTTTTCCACCACATAGTGCATGGCCCCCGGAAAACCATTGCCGATGCCCTGCTCCTGTACATGGTGCTGCTGGTTGATGACCTGCTCGACGAACTCCTGCTCGCCGTCGATCCACTGCAAGTCCGGGCGCGCCGAATGGTAGAGCGTCTGCAAAAATAGCGCGTCGGCCTCCACGGCCGGCCGTACCAGCAGGTCACCGACACTGCCGGAATGCTTGTTGGATTTCATTGGTTCGTCTCCCTGACCTTATGCCAATACAGTTCGATTAAGCGATTTGCGCCTTTGAGGCTCGGTGGGAGCGGCTTTAGCCGCGAAAGCGCCTGGAAGTTCAGTGCATCTGCTGTGAACAGGCGCTCGCTTCGCGGCTGAAGCCGCCTACCCGGCCTGACCGCCCCGTATTGGACCTTATTCAGAATCCGCTCTCACGCACGCCCAGGGCCGCCAGCCGACGCCATGCCGCCAGCAGCACTGACTCGCTCTGCCCCTCGAGCATGACCACCCCGCGCAGGGGCTGTACCGGCGCGGCCACCGACTCGTCGACCTTCAGGCGCACGCCATACTGGGCCTGCACGGGTTCGGCGCGCTGCTGCTCGTCGCGACGCACGGCAATCGGGCCATGATGGTCGGAGGTCAGTGCCTCCTGGTCGAGCCAGGCGGCGCCATTGGCGTCGATCTCAAGCAACTCCACCGGCAACGAGGCGCGCATGGGGTCATCGGCGATGAAGCGCCCCTTGGCGCCTACCTCGACACGCCACAGGGCATCCTCGGCCAGATAGCCACGCAGGCGGGTTCCCGACTCGACGATGCGCGCCAGCGGCACGCCAGGCGCTACCCAGCGGCCGGGTTCCAGGTTGGGCATCAGGTCACGCACCCGGCCGGCCTGGGGCGCGCGGATCGATAAACGCTCGCGCTGCGCCGCCAGGCCGCGGTACTCGGCCACCGCTTCGGCCAGACGCTGCTCCAGCACACCGATATCCGCCACGGTTTCACTGCGCCCGGCCTGACGACGCAGCTGCAACTGCAGAATGTCGATTTCGCGCCGCACGATGATCTGCCGTGAATCGATGTCGGGTGAAGCCAGCTCGACCAGTACCGCACCCTGTTCGACCGCCTGGCCATCCTTGACCAGGATGCGTGCAACCCGCGCCGCCACCGGCGAATGCAGCTCGCTGACACGCCCCGCCTCAAGCATCGCCGGCACCTCGACGCTGCTGCGCCAGGGCACCACCAGCACCGCCAGCAAGCCTGCCAGCACCAGCGCTACCAACAGCACCCGTGGGGTATGGGCCTGCTCACGATGCGCCCACCAGTGACGCATTTCCTTGTAGATCGGCATGAAAATGAAGAACCCCAGCTCCACCAGCATCAGGAAGATGCCCAGCAGTTTGAAGAACAGGTGATAGACCGCCAGGGCGATGCCGAAGAACAGCACCGCGCGCCACAGCCAGGACAGGTAGCCCCAGGCCAACAGCCGCCAGCGCATCTTCGCAGGCCAAGGCTCCGGTGCCGGCACGCCATAGCCGAACAGCTTTTCCCGCAGATGCCAGCGACACAGGGCGAAGGCCCGCGCCTGCAGGTTATCCACTTCCCACAGGTCACTGACCAGGAAGTAACCATCGAAGCGCATGAACGGGTTGAGGTTGACCACCACGGTCGTGATCCAGGTTGCACTGGCGAGCATGAAGGCCGCCGTACGCGCCGGGCCGTCGGGCAACAGCGACCAGGCCAGCAGTGCGATGCAGGCCAGGAGCATTTCGGCCAGTACCCCGCCGGCGCCGATCAGCAGCCGCGCACGCCGGTCATTGACCCGCCAGGCATCGCTGACATCGGTGTAGAACAACGGAAACAGGACCATGAACGCCAGGCCCATGCTCTGCACCCGGCAGCCGGCGCGTTTAGCCATGAAGGCATGGCCGAATTCGTGACAGAGCTTGGCGAACACCAGCGCCACACCGAAAGACAGGGCACCGCCCAGGCTGAACAGGTGGGGAAAGGTGCCGGTGAAACGCTGCCAGTCCCGGGCCACGAGAAACACCCCGAGCATCAGCGTCAACGGCAGGCCATAGCGCAGCAGGAAAGGTCCGAAGCGCAGCAGCCAGGGCCAGACCCGGTTGAGGAAGGGATCCGGGCGCCATAACGGAATACGGAAGAACAGGTACTGATGCAGCACGGTTTTCCACAGGCTCTGGCGCATCATCGCCGCCTTGAAGCCGTAGCTGCTGCGCTGCTGCGGGTCGCTGGGGCTCACCAGGTCATGGGTGCGCAGAAAGCTCAGCATCTGCTCAAGTTCGGCCGAGCCCAACTTGAGGCCTGGCTCGCGATTGGCGGCCAGGAGTATCTGTGCCGGATCACCCAGCGCCCAGTGACGCAGCAGTCGAATGGCCTGTGCGCCCAGCTTGAAATAGCGGCCGCGCAGCGGATCGGCCAGGGTCCAGCGTGGCGAGCCGTCCAGCGCCGGGCTGGACGGCGACAGCTGCAGGTCTTCGCGCAGGCCTGGCAGGTTCATCTACAGGCCTATGCTCTGGCGCAACCCGGCCAGCGGACGGCGCAGCAGGTAGAGGGCCAGCGGCGCGCGGTCACCATAGACCTTGGCAGTACCGCGCAAGCCAATGCGCGGTGGCGTGTCGAGGAATGCGGCGTCCAGCCGATAGGCCAGCTGACCGCCTGGGGTCGGCTGCGCCTCGTAGGCGGCACGTTGCAGGCGCGCCTCATGCCGGTGCAAGGGATCGCTGTCGAGAAACAGCGCCACTTCGGCATCCGGGGCCAGTTCGATGGCGTCGCCCACCGCCAGCTCGATACGCAGTTCGGCCTGGATCGGGTTGGCGATTTCCATGAGGCGTTCGCCGGTCTGCACGGGTTTGCCGGTCCAGCGCTGGGCGTCGGCGAACACGGCGATGCCATCGCGCTCGGCACGCACTTCGCTGCGCTTGAGCAGCTCGCTGGCATAGTCGCGTTCGGCGCGCTTCTGCTCCACGCGAGCCGCCAGCAGGTCGACCCGCGAGCTGGACTCGGCGTCGGCAAAGGCGCGCTGGGCACTGCCGCGTAACTCGGCCTCGGCCACGCCCAAGGCACGTTCGGCCACGTCGGCCGATGCCTTGAGCGTCGTATTGTCGAAACGCACTAGCAGGTCGCCGGTCTTTACCGGCTGGTTGGGCTTGACCAGGAATTCGGCAATTACACCATCCAGTGGCGCAGTCACCACCCGGCCGTTGAGCGGCACCACTTCTGCCGGAGCCAGTACCGACTGACGCACCGGTATCCATAGGGCCAGGAACAGTAAAGCCACCACGGCGAACCGGCGCTTGCGGTTGAAGCGCATACGCCAGGGTTTGCGCGGCTGCAGCGCCAGCCAGGCGTGCGCATAGGTATCGCCCAACTGAGTCAGCAGCAGCTTTTCCGAAGCGGTCCAGGCACGGTCGCGGGCGATCCACAGGCCACCGAATACGACACCGCCACGGTCACGCAGCGGCAGCCAGAAGACGTGCGGCGCACACAGCTCATTCCAGTCGCTGCGCACCTGTTGATCGAAGGCATCGATGCTCACCGAATCAGGCTGGTTCAGCCTTTCCAGCTTTGCCTGCTGGACGACCGCCTGCTCGACGAAGGCCACGAACGGCGCATTGGGCTCGACCATGCTGACGCCGGTTATCGCTTTGACCTTGCCGGCGATGACCAGGGCTGCATGGCGAAAACCGAAAAGCGCCTGGCCGTCATTGACCAGGCTGTAGGCCAATTGCTCGATGCTGCCGGCCGCGCGAGTGACCCGCTCAAGCTCGAGAAACTGTGCAAATACCCGTTCTACGGCGCCGGGCGCCGGGGCGTTCATTGGCGCTCCGCGAAACTGGCCGTGCCGCTCATGCCCGCCAGCAAGCCGTCGGATTTAGGCAGGCTGGCGACCAACAGCAGGGTCTGGCTGCCCTCATCGATGCGCGCGCCCAGGCGCTTGACCGTGGCGGTCAACGCTTTGCCGGTTTCATCGGGAACGAAGGTGAAGGTCTGGCCCGGCTTGATACGCGCCATCCAGCGCGAGGGCACCAGCACGTGGATTTCCAGGGTGCGATTGTCGACGATCTCCAACATCGGCGTACCGGCCGATACGCTTTCGTAGCGCTGCACCTTGCGCGCGACAACCTGACCGTCATAAGGCGCCACCACGCTGCAGCGCTTGACCTGCACCTGGTAGACATTGGCCTGGGCCTGGGCTTCGGCCAGCCGGGCCTCGGCACGGGCGACCTCGAAGCGGCCCACCGAATTCAGCGATGCCAGTTGCCTGTTGTGCGCCAGCTCTTCGTTCGCGCCACGTGTGGCAGCCTGCGCGGCTACCAGCTGCGCCTGAAAGGCCGAGCAGTCAAAACGCGCCAGCAGGTCCCCTTTGCTGAAGGACTCGCCTTCGCGTACGGGCAGCTCGGTAATGCGCCCCGACAGCTCGCTGGCCAACACCGCCTGGTCTTGAGCCCGCAGCACACCGCGTGCTTCGCTGGCGGCTGCCGACTGGGCCACCGGTTTGTCGAGCAGAGGGTCGTTATCGGTCGACGTCTGCGCCTGCACCCAAGGGGTCAGGCAAAACAATCCAAAAGCGATTCCTTGCATACAACGCATAACGCAGACTCCATGTCGGACGCGGCCAGTCTACGACAGCCATGTCAGCCGTCAAGCGAGTTGCCAGTATCCCGACGGGCAGCGCTGAACGACCTCCGGCACTCAGATCAGTGGCGTACTGGCCTCCACCAACCAACGTTCCAGACCTTCCAGGTCGGGGATCCGCGCCTGGGTTTCGCCCACCTGCACGGCGGCCAGTTCCAGGTCGGCCAACGGCACGTCGACATAGCTGAGCTGGCCGTCGACCTTGTGCGAACGCGGGATACCCTGGATCAACAGCGCCAGGTAGCGCAGCTCCGGGCGCCCGCCCAAGGCGTTGAGCACGACGATGCGCGCGCGCCCGCCGACCTTGGTGCGTCCGCCACAGGCGGCCTCGAAACTGAGCAGTGGCAGCTCCAGGTCGCGCCAGTGGATGGTGCCCAGGAACCAGGCCGGGGCCTGCGGATCGGCCTGGCAGTCCTGATAGTCGATCAGTTCCGCCACCGCCACGTTGGGCAGCAGCAGAAAGCGGTCGCTCAGCGGCAGCAGCAGGGTGGTGAGGCTGGCGCGGCGGCTGGATTCATAGGCGAGGTCAGGCATGGTAGGCACTCCAGCGGGCGATGCTTTCCAGCAGCACCGACTCCTGGTACGGCTTGCTGAGGTATTCGTTGACCCCAAGGGCCATGGCCCGGTCGCGGTGCTTCTGCCCCGAGCGCGAGGTGATCATGATGATCGGCAGGTGCCGCAGGCGGTCATGCTGGCGGATCTGGCTGGCCACGTCGAAGCCGTCCATGCGCGGCATCTCGATGTCCAGCAGCAGCACGTCGGGGGTGTACTCCTCCAAAAGCGCCATGGCATCGACCCCATCCTTGGCGGTGGCCACGCGCATGCCGTGGCGTTCCAGCAGGCGGCTGGTGACCTTGCGCACGGTCACCGAGTCATCCACCACCATCACCCGCAGCGCTCGTCGCCCGGCATGCCCGATGGCGGGCACCTGGGCACCCGGCTCGTGGATCGCCAGGCGCGCGTGCTGGGTGCGCAGCCAGGCCAGCAGGTCGAGAATCAGCACGACCCGGCCATCGCCGAGAATGGTCGCGCCGCTGACCCCCTGCACCCTGGCGAACTGCGGGCCGAGCTTCTTGACCACGATTTCCCGGGTGCCGGCCAGAGCATCGACCTGCACGGCGACCCACTGGTCCTGCTGGTGAACCAGCAGCACCGGCAGCGGCTGCATCTGGTCGTGCAGGCTGGGGCGGCTCATGCCCAGCAGCTCGCCGAGGTAACGCAGCTCGTAGGTACGGCCGCCGTAGCGATAACGCGGCGCGGCGTCCTGATAACGCTCCAGCAGTTCGCCGGGCATCACCCGCACCAGGCCCTGCACCGTGTTGAGCGGCAAGGCGAACTGCTCGTCGCCACACTGCACCATCAGCGCCCGGTTGACCGACACCGAGAACGGCAGGCGAATGCGAAAATGCGTGCCCTGCCCCGGCAACGAGTCGATGCTCATCGAGCCGCCCAGCTGCTTGACCTCGGCATGCACCACGTCCATGCCCACGCCACGCCCGGAGATCTGGGTGATGACCTCGGCGGTGGAAAAACCTGCTTCGAGGATGAACGGCAGCACTTCGTGATCGGCGAGCACCGCATCTTCCTGGATCAGCCCGCGCTTGATCGCCTTGCGGCGCACCGCCGCCATATCGACACCGGGACCGTCGTCGCTCAGCTCGATGACGATATCGCCGCCCTCGTGGCGCAGATCGAGGCGAATGTGGCCCTGCTCGGGCTTGCCGGCGGCAATGCGCCGTTCGGTGCTTTCCAGGCCGTGGTCGACGGCATTGCGCAGCATGTGCTCCAACGGCGCAACCATGCGCTCCAGCACGCTGCGGTCCATCTCGCCTTCGGCGTTGCCGACATCGAACTGCACCAGCTTGTTGAGTTCACCGGCCACCTGGCGCACCACGCGGCGCAGACGCGGCACCAGACGCTCGAAGGGCACCATGCGGGTGCGCATCAGGCCTTCCTGCAGTTCGGTGTTGACCCTGGCCTGCTTGCCCAGCAGGGTCTCGGCGTAACGGTTGTGGCGGTCGAGGGTTTCCTTGAGGTCGACCAGGTCGGAAGCCGACTCGCTCAAGGCCCGCGACAGTTGTTGCAGTTGCGAGTGGCGGTCCATCTCCAGTGGGTCGAAGTCTTCATAGCCGCGCCGCTCGCCATGGCTCTGCTCACGGCTGAGGATGCGCCCCTGGGTTTCGGTTTCCAGACGCCGCAACTGGTCGCGCATGCGTTCGAGGGTGGTTTCCATCTCTACCAGGGTGCCCTGGGTGTCGAGGATCTGCTGCTCGATACGGCCCCGGAAAATCGAGGTTTCACCGGCCAGGTTGACCAGTTGTTCGAGGTCCTCGGCCGCGACCTTGACCATTTCCGGGCCGGCGCGCTCGGCCTCGGCGTCATGCGCCGGCAGCGGCGGCGCCGGTACGGCGACCGGCGGTTCCAACGTGTCGAGCTGGCGGATGCTGTCGATCAGCCGCGTGGGGTCGGGCAGCGGCCGCTCTTCACGCTCGGCATCGAGCATGTCGGCAAGCAGGTCATGGCCGCGTTGCAGCAGGCTCAGCAACAGTGGCGCAGCCTGGCGCGTGCCGGCGAACAGCGCCTCGTAGAGCGACTCGACTTCATGGGCCAGGTCGCTGATGGGTTTGATCTCGACCATCCGCGCACCGCCCTTGAGGGTATGCAGGTCGCGCAGCAGGTTTTCCACCTCCTGCAGGTTGTGCGGGTCGACCTGCCAGCGCGCCAGCGCCGCACCAGCGCTGTCGAGAATGTCGGCGGCTTCCTGGAGAAAGATGTCACGCAGCTCGGGGTCACGCTCCGGGCCGCTCGGCGCGGCCTTCGCCTCCGGCACGGCGTCCGCGCCAGGCACACGCACCTTGCGCAGCGCCTCGATGGCGGTGATCAGCGCCAGGGGCGCGGTCAGCGGCTGGCCGTGGCGCAGTTGTTCGAGCATCAGAGCGAGTTGATCGTGGCTCTTGATCAGCAGGTCGGCCAGCTCTGCCGAGTAGCCGTAGCGACGCTCGGTGAGCCCGGCATACAGCGCTTCGAGTTCATGGCCCAGGTCACTCATGGCGGTGACCCCGGCCATGCGTGCGCCGCCCTTCAGGGTGTGCAGGTCGCGCTGCAACGACGGCAGGGGCTGCGGGTTGTCAGGGGCGGTCAGCCAGCGTTGCAGTGCCTGCCCTGCACTGTCGAGGATATCCGTTGCCTCTTCGAGGAAGATGGCCACGATTTCATCGTCGGGCGCGCTTTCATCGGCCAGCTGGCCGGTCGCAGCGCCCAGCTCGGTGACCCGGCTGCCGTCGCGGGCCACCAGCCCGGTGGCGGTCGGGTCCAGGGCCTGGTCCAGCAGGCCATGCAAGGCCGCCACGCAGTCCGGGCGCGGTTGCACGTCCTGCCCGGCCGCCAACTGGTCGAACATGTCGATCAGTGCTTCGTGGGCCTGCTCGGCCGCGTCGAAGAAGCGTTCGCTGGCTGCCAGGCTGCTTTCCTCGACCGCGCCATAGAGGTCCAGCAGGGCCTCGCACAGCTCGTCGATCTGCGGCAGGTCAGCCAGGTGTGCGGCGTGGCCGAGACTGGTCAGTTCGTCGAGCAGCGCCGTGAGTTCCTGGCGGTCGCCAGGATGCTCACGCCAGCGCTGCAACAGCCCTTCGGCGTCCAGGACGATATCCATGCCCTGCTGCAGGAAGGTCTGGATCAGCTTGGGGTTCGCCTGCACTGGCGCGTCGCTGGCGTCCTGCAGAGCAGCGGCCAGGCGCTGGGAAAGCAGCGCTTGCGCGGCCTCGATCACCTCGGCCGCACCTTCGATAGGCGCCAGCGGCTGGCTGTCGAGCTGCTCCAGGCCCCGGTGGAACAACGGCTCGGCACTGCGCAGCAGGTTCAATTCAGGAGTTTCAATGGCGATCAGGTGGGCCTTGCACTCGCGCACCAGTTCATCCAGCGCCTTGGCCAGTTCGGCGATCGGCAGCACGCCGGCCATGTAGGCACTGCCTTTGAGGGTGTGCAGCGCACGGTGCAGGTCGTCACCGGCCAGCGCCTGCCCACGGGTGGCGCGGTCCAGGAAGCGGTCGAGCACCTGCAGATGCCCCAACGCCTCCTGACGGAAGATTTCCAGCAGCAGTGGGTCGATGCGCTCGTCGCTCGCTGGTGGGTTGCCGCTGGCCAGCGCCTGGGCCTGGGCGGCCAGGCGGTCGGCCTCGGAATGCGGTGCCTGCCGGCCGCTGGCGAAGTCGTGGATCAGCTCGGGCAGCAGCGCCTGGACTTCGCCCAGCAGCTGGCGCACTGGCTGGGCGGGCTCGCGCTGGCCTTCAAGAATACGGTTGAGCAGGTTTTCCACCGCCCAGGCCAGTTCGCCGATGACCAGCGCGCGCACCATGCGCCCGCTGCCCTTGAGGGTATGGAAAGCGCGGCGCACCTCAGTCAATGGCTGCTGGGCATTGGCTCCCGGCGTGGCCAGGGCGATCAGCCAGCGCGGTACATGCTCGCGCAGCGCGGCCAGCACCTCTTCGGCCTCCTCGACGAACACCTCGCGCAGCTCGGCGTCCACCGGCGCCTCGTCGTCCGGTGGCGGCAACAGGCGCAGCGGCATGTCGCGGCCTGGCGGGTTGACCGCCGCCACCGGCCGGGCCAGGGCCTGCACGATATCCTGGCCATCGGCATCATGGCGCGCCGGTCGGGCGTCGGCCTCTGGTGGCGGCAGGCCCACCAGCTCCTGCGCCGGCGCGCAGCCCAGGCGCGCCAGGCTGTCGTGGGCCATGTCGAGGTAACGGTCGCCGGGCGCTTCGTGGTCTTCGCCCATGCGCGCCAGGTAGAAGTCGATGGCGCACAGCGCCTCGGCCCAGGCTTGCAGGGCCTCCGGCCCCGGATGCTCGGCGGCGTCCAGCAGGTGCTCGCGCACATAGAAAGCGCAGGTGGCCAGCAGCGCGGCGGCGCGCACCAAGGGAATCATCGCCAGCGCGCCGCGGACCTGAACCAGGTGTTCATAGAGCCCCTGCAGCGGCTCACGGGACCAGCCCTGCTCGGTGCAGGCGGTCATGTCCTCCATCACCTGCTGCAGAACCAGGCGCGCCTCGCGGATCACCAGCTGGTGAATACGCGTGAGGTCGGTGGTGGGCAGGTGGCTTTCCTCACGGCGGCTGTCGCCGATCACCCCGATCATGCCCGCCAGGGTCGACTCGACGTACAGCAAGGCGCCGGCCACATCCATCAACACCGCATCGGCAGGCTCGCGCTGGCCCTGGGCGATCCCCTGAACCATCGCCACCTGGTCGATGATGACCTTGCGCGGCTGGCCGAAGCCCAGCACCGCCAGGGTATCGGCGATCTGGCGCAGCGCCGGCAGCAGCGCGCTCAGTTCGCTGACCCGCTGGCGGTCGCCACGCACGAAGACGTCGAGGCGCTCCTTGGCGCGAACCAGGCCTTCGCAAACCGCCAGGATCACCGTGCGCATGGCATCGCGGTCCGGTGCGGTCATGCCGCCGGAGGCCTGCACCGAGACATGTCCGTCGGGCAGCGCTTCGCCCAGCGCATAGCGTTCCTGCAAGGCCAGGATGCCCGGTGCCTGGCTGTCGGATTTGGCGATGTAGAACAGCAGGCTCTTGAGCAGCTCGTCTGGCGCTGGCTGGTTGATGCCCTGCACGCCCTGCCCGGCCAGGCGTGCCAGCTCGCGCTCGACCTCCTGCAGCAGGCTGCGCAGTGCCGGGCTGTTGGTGAAGCTGCCCGCCGCCATGGCCTCTACCAGCGCCGCAACGATCTGCCACAGGGCCTCCAGCGGCGCGCCGGCGCACAGCTGCTGTAACTGCTCGAACACCTCGCTCATGTTCTGCAGGTGGGTCTGCACGTCCTGCTCGCGCAGCAGCCCGGCGTGGGCTTGCTGCAGGCACTGCCGCCAGGCGTCCAGCCGCTGCGCCCAGTCCGCCAGGTCGCGTTCGGCCAGGGCCTGCTCGTCGAGCGGCGGCGTGTCGTCCAGGCGTGGTGCGAACAGGCTGGTTTCCGAAAGCAGCCCCTCGCCACGCGCGCTGCGCAGGTCGTTGAGCAAGGGCAGGATCATCAGCGGCAGGTCGCGCCGCGCGGCGTGGACGCGCTCCAGGTAATCGGGCAACTGGCCCATGGCCTGGTCGAGCAGCAGCATGGCTTCGTCGGGGTGGCCGACGCGGTGCTCGCGCAGGGCGATCACCAGCTGTTCGATTTCCTCGGCCAGCAGCGCGGCGCCATAGAACTCGATCATCTGCAGGCTGCCATGCACCTGGTGCACGGCGTGCAGACACTGCTCCAGCGCGGTAGCGTCGTGGCCCGCCGCCGTGAAGGCATCCAGGCACTGACGGGCCTGGCGCAGGTTGTCGGCAATCTCGCCGCGCAGCCACTGCAGGGCGACGTAATCGTGATGATCAGGCATGGCGCTGCCGGCTCTTGCGGTGCGGGGCGCCCATCATCGCGCATCCCGTGAGGCTGGCAGGGTGAAGCCGGACACCGAGCGACGCATGGCACTGGCGAGTTTCGCCAGGTTGCCGATGCTCTCGGCGGTGGCCTTGGTGCCGGAAGTGGTCTGCGAAGTGATCTGCTGGATCACCGTCATGGTCTGGGCGATCTGCCCGGCCGACACCGCCTGCTGCTGGGCGGCGTCGGTGATGCTCTCGATGAGTTCGGCGAGCACCCGTGAAACGCCTTCGATCTCTTCCAGGGCCACCCCGGCATCCTGGGCCAGGCGCGCCCCGCGCACCACCTCGCTGGTGGTCTGCTCCATGGAGATCACCGCCTCGTTGGTGTCATTCTGGATGGCCCGCACCAGGGTCTCGATCTGCTTGGTCGCCGACGACGAACGCTCGGCCAGGCGTTGCACCTCGTCGGCCACCACGGCGAAGCCACGCCCGGCGTCGCCGGCCATGGATGCCTGGATCGCCGCGTTGAGAGCGAGGATGTTGGTCTGGTCCGAGATGTCGTCGATCAGGCTGACGATGTCGCCGATTTCCTGGGACGACTCGCCCAGGCGCTTGATGCGCTTGGAGGTGTCCTGGATCTGCTCGCGAATGTTGTCCATGCCGTGGATGGTGTTGTGCACCACCTCGTTGCCCTTGTTGGCGATGGCCACCGAACGCGCCGCCACAGTGGAAGACTCCGAGGCGTTGCTGGACACCTGGTCGATGGACTGCGCCATGTCGGTGATTGCCGTCGAGGCCGCGCTGATCTGCAGTGCCTGGTGTTCCGAAGCGCCGGCCAGCTGCATCGCGGTGGCCTGGGTGTCCTGCACGGCGGCGGCCACCTGTTCGGCGGTGAAGTTGATGGTGGCGACCAGTTCGCGCAGTTGGTCGATGGAAAAGTTGATCGAGTCGGCAATCGCGCCGGTGAAGTCCTCGGTGACCGACGCGGCCACGGTCAGGTCGCCGTCGGCCAGGTCTTCGATTTCATCCAGCAGGCGCATGATCGCCGCCTGGTTGCGCTCGCTCTTCTGCGCGGTTTCGTGCAGTTGCCGGTTGGTCTCGCGGACCATCACCAGGCCGATGAGAATCACCGACATCAGCGCCAGCAGGCCCAGCAGGTAACCGCCTACCGAGTTGAGGCTGCGCTGGCTGGCCAGGTGTTCAAGGCTGCCGGCCAGCGCCGAGGCCTGGTCGAGCAGGGTCTGGGAGGTGGTGAAAATCTTGCCGGCGGCCTCGCGGACCTGGAACAGCTCCGGCGAGGTTTCCAGAATCTCGTCCACCGAGCCGGAAACGAACTGGAACAGCTCGGCGATTTCCGTGAGCCGCGCACGGGCATCGCGGTCCTGGACCTGGCTGATATTGATACCCGGGTTGCCTTCGAGCATGCCGTTGAGCACCCGGCCGAACTGGCTGGCGTCGCGACCGAAGGCATCGGCGGCCTGCACGGCGGTGTCATCGCCGGCCAGCACGGTGTTCACCGCACCGAGAATCCGCTCGGCGAGCAGGGCCTGACGCTGGGCGAGCACCACCTGGCTGGCCGGGGCATGGCTCTGCAGGAGGATTTCGACGACTTTCTCGTATTGGGTCTGCAACTGCGGGATGGTTTCGGCCAGGGTGGCGGCCACCTGATGCAGCGACAGCACGGTCTGCTCGTTGGCAAGGATCACGTCGGTGCTCTTGCGCAGCGCTTCCCAGTCGTTCTGCACCGCACGCAACTCGTCGCGCACCGCCGAGGGTGCAGCCGGCAGGCCGGTGCTGCGGTCACCGTTGCGCAGGTAACCCCAGCGCCGGTCGAAGTCGTTGCGTGCATCGGCCAGCAGCTTGAACGCCTGGGCCTTGCCGCCGGCCGCCTCGGTGGCATTCTTGGCGATGCGCTGGGACAGCACGCGCAGCTCGCCGGCATGGCCGATGTACTGCTTGTCGTAGTTCGACTGGGTGTTGAGGTACGCGAAATTGGCGAACAGCAGGATGATCAGCACGATCAACGCGATGAACAGCACCACGATCTGCCGCCTGCTGCGCAGTCCCTCCTGGGACTTGCCTGTATTGGTCATCGATCAGGCCCCCGCCCGGCCAGCTGCCACTCGTTCAAACTACACCGCCACATCCAGGAAATCCGCCGACTGCACCAGGGCCTTGGTGCTGAACACCCGCCAGCGTCGCGCGGCCTGGAACTGCCCACGGATGAAAGGCGCCATGCGCGCCCCGCAACCGGCATCGGCGCCCGGCAGCAGGTCGGCAGGCTCGAAATGCTGCAGGCCGAGGACCTCGTCGACCAGCAGCCCGGTGAACACCTCCTGATGCTCCACCACCAGCACCCGGCGCTGCTTGCGCAGCGATGAGTACGTCTGGCCGAAGTAACGCCCCAGGTCCATCACCGGCAACAGCCGTCCGCGCAGGTTGGCGATGCCCGCCACCCAGGGCCTGACCCCGGGCATTGCCGCCACCCGCGGCTCGTTGAGGATCTCGGCAATCTCGCCCATGGGCGTGACGAACCATTGCTCGCCCAGGCGAAAGCCGATGCCGCTCCAGTCCTGCTCGCGGGTTTCCTGCGATGGCAGACCCGCAGCCAGCGAACGGCAGCGCTGGTCGATGTCGAACAGCAGCTCGAAGGCGGTGCGCGACTTGCCCATGGGCGAGCCCGGCTTCAGCCGGCCAGCACCGCGTTGAGGGTTTTCATCAGGGTTTCTTCGGTGACCGGCTTGGTCAGGTAGTCGCGCGCGCCCTGCCGCGTACCCCAGACCTTGTCGGTCTCCTGGTCCTTGGTGGTGATCATGATCACCGGGATGCTGCGCGTGCCCTCGTCCTTGCTCAACTGGCGAGTGGCCTGGAAACCGTTCAGGCCGGGCATGACGATGTCCATCAGCACCGCGTCGGGCTTCTCCTGGCGCGCCAGGGCCACGCCATCGGCGCCGTTCTCGGCCTTGAGCACCTCATGGCCGTGCTTTTCCAGGATGCTGGTGAACTTGTACATCTCGGTCGGCGAGTCATCGACGATCAGTATTCGAGCCATGGTATTCCCCAAAAAGGTGGCAGGCCGGCGCTGCGCACGCCGGCCTCAGGATACATGTTGTTCGACCGCGACGAAGCCAGGGACGTGCACCCGGATCGCGCCCAGGAGTTCCTGGGGGCTGAACGGCTTGGTCAGGAACTGGTCGCAGCCGACGATGCGGCCCTTGGCCTTGTCGAACAGGCCGTCCTTGGAAGACAGCATGATGACCGGCGTGGAGCGGAACGAGCGATGATTCTTGACCAGCGCGCAGGTCTGATAGCCATCCAGGCGCGGCATCATGATGTCGACGAAGATGATCCGCGGGTGGTGGTCGGCGATCTTGGCCAGCGCGTCGAAGCCATCGACAGCGGTGATGACCTCGCAACCGGCGTTCCTGAGGATGGTCTCGGCCGTGCGGCGGATGGTCCGCGAGTCGTCGATGACCATCACCTTCAAGGCGGGAGCATGCTGTTCCATGTGGGATGTTCCGTCGCCGCAGCTAATGTTTGCGTGGCCTGCACGGCACCCGGGCCTGAGGCAGAGCGGCACAGGGCGGATGCCGAGACGTTTTAGCACACTCTCGGAGCGCAATCCATAAACCCCACCCGCCCCTTGACCCGGAGCACGCCGCCCGCCACCCTGACGCCTGTTTCGGCCCACGGCCATCACCGGACATATAGAGGAACTTGCCCATGAGCGTTCGCCTAGGAATCGTCATGGACCCCATTGAGCGCATCTCCTACAAGAAGGACAGCTCGCTGGCCATGCTCCTGGCCGCTCAGGAGCGCGGCTGGTCGCTGTTCTACATGGAGCTGCCCGACCTGTACCAGAACCTGGGCCAGGCCCGCGCGCGCATGAAGCCGCTGAAGGTCTTCGCCGACCCGGCCAAGTGGTTCGAATTCGGCGCAGAACAGGACAGCGGCCTGGACGAGCTGGACGTGATCCTGATGCGCAAGGACCCACCCTTCGACATGGAGTTCGTCTACTCCACCTACCTGCTGGAGCAGGCCGAGCGGGCTGGCGTGCTGGTGGTCAACAAGCCGCAGAGCCTGCGTGACTGCAACGAAAAGCTGTTCGCCACGCTGTTCCCGCAGTGCACCCCGCCGACCCTGGTCAGCCGCCGCGCGGACATCCTGCGCGCTTTCACCGAGCAACAGGGCGACACCATCCTCAAGCCGCTGGACGGCATGGGCGGCACCTCGATCTTCCGCCACCGTGCCGGCGACCCGAACCTGTCGGTGATCCTCGAAACCCTCACCGCCAACGGCACCCAGCAGATCATGGCGCAGGGCTACCTGCCGGCAATCAAGGACGGCGACAAGCGCATCCTGATGATCGATGGCGAGCCGGTGCCGTATTGCCTGGCGCGTATCCCGGCTGCCGGCGAGACGCGTGGCAACCTGGCGGCTGGCGGCCGCGGCGAAGCTCGCCCGCTGACCGAGCGTGACCGATGGATCGCCGCCCAGGTCGGCCCGACCCTGCGTGAAAAGGGCCTGCTGTTCGTGGGGCTGGATGTGATCGGCGAACACCTCACGGAAATCAACGTCACCAGCCCGACCTGCATCCGCGAAATCGACAACGCCTACGGCACACGTATCGGCAGCCTGCTGATGGATGCCATCGAAAAGAAACTCACGCGCTGACGCTCAAGGCGACGGGACGCCCGTCGCCTGCGCCTTGCCACCCGCGCGATTGAGTTATGATGCGCCTCTTGCGAACGCAGACCTGCAGGTTCAAGTAATGCCGAGCCACCCATGAACGCGATGGCCCAAAACCCTCTCGTACTCGACTACTCCTACCGTGGCGTGCGCCCACGCGACCGCCTCGGCTTCACGCTGCTGATCGCCGCGCTGGTGCACCTGGCGCTGATCCTCGGCATAGGCTTCACCTACGTGAAGCCCGAGAAGATCTCGCAGACCCTGGAGATCACCCTGGCCACCTTCAAGAGCGAGAAGAAGCCCGCCCAGGCCGACTTCCTCGCCCAGGACAACCAGGAAGGCAGCGGCACCCTGGACCACGCCCAGACCCTCAAGACCACCGAGCTGGCGCCCTACCAGGACACCGAGATCAACAAGGTCACCCCGCCACCGTCCAGCAAACCGGTAGAAAAGCAGGAGGCCGCCAAGACCGCCGTGGCCACTCGTGCGCATACCCCGGAAAAGACCGTTGCCAAACGCGAAGAGGTCAAGCCCGAACCCAAGCAGCGCGAAACGCCAACCTTCGACAGCGCACAGTTGAGCAGCGAGATCGCCAGCCTGGAAGCCGAACTGTCTGCCGAGCAGCAGCGCTACGCCAAGCGGCCCAAGATCCACCGCCTCAACGCGGCCTCGACCATGCGCGACAAGGGTGCCTGGTACAAGGAAGACTGGCGCAAGAAGGTCGAGCGGGTCGGCAACCTCAACTACCCCGAGGAGGCTCGCCGCCAGCAGATCTACGGCAGCCTGCGCCTGCTGGTGTCGATCAACCGCGATGGCTCGCTGTACGAAGTGCTGGTGCTGGAGTCCTCCGGCCAGCCACTGCTGGACCAGGCCGCGCAGCGCATCGTGCGCCTGGCCGCACCATTTGCGCCGTTCACCGGCGATCTGGCCGACATCGACCGACTGGAGATCATCCGCACCTGGAAGTTCGCCAAGGGTGACCGGCTGTCCAGTAACTGAAGCGCCCCGCGTCCGGCGGGGCGATGCGAGAACAGACAGTTGTCAGGGCGCCCCCGGCAGAGCCACACTACGCCCCATGAAAAACGTCGCCCCGAGTTACCTCAAGCACCATTTCCTGATCGCCATGCCGAACATGGAAGATCCCAATTTCGCGCAGACCTTGACCTACATCGTCGAGCACAACGCCAATGGTGCCATGGGGCTGGTGATCAACCGCCCGCAGGAGCTGACTTTGGCCGACGTGCTCGAACAGCTGCGCCCTGAAGAGCTGGCGCCGGCACGCTGCCAGAGCATCCGCATCCATTCCGGCGGCCCGGTGCAGACCGACCGCGGCTTCGTCCTGCACCCCAGCGGCCCGGTTTTCCAGGCCACCGTGGAGCTGGGCGGCCTGTCGTTGTCTACCTCCCAGGACATCCTGTTCTCCATCGCCGACGGCAACGGTCCGGAAAAGAGCCTGATCGCCCTCGGCTATGCCGGCTGGGACGCCGGCCAGCTGGATGCCGAAATGGCCGCCAACGCCTGGCTGACCTGCCCGTTCGACCCCGCGGTGCTGTTCGAGACCGACAGCGAACAGCGCCTGCAGGCCGCCGCCGCGCGCCTGGGCGTGAACCTCAGTCTGCTGTCGACCCAGGCGGGCCACGCCTGATGACAGCGCTGCGCCTGATCCTCGGCTTCGACTACGGCACCCGCTCGATCGGCGTCGCCGTCGGCCAGGCGGTGACCGGCCAGGCCCGCGAACTCTGCACCCTCAAGGCGCAGAACGGTGTGCCGGACTGGAACAAGGTCCAGGCCTTGTTCGACGAATGGCAACCCGATGCCGTGGTGGTCGGCCTGCCGCTGAACATGGACGGCACGCCCAGCGAGATGTGCGCCCGTGCCGAAAAATTCTCGCGTCAGCTCAATGGCCGCTTCAATGTCCCCGCCTATACCCACGACGAACGCCTGAGCACCTTCGAAGCCAAGGGCGAGCGCATGGCCCGCGGCGGCCAGCGCGGCAGTTACCGCGACAACCCCGTGGACGCCATTGCCGCCGCCCTGTTGCTGCAAGGCTGGCTGGACCACAACAGCGAGCTGCTCGATGCGTGACCTTTTGCCGTCGAAAAGCTTCGATACCCCCGGATTTCACGTTTGCGCTTGAGCGACGCCCCTGAATGGGCAGCGCCGAGCCTCTGAAGGAGCCAGCATGAGTTTGCCCAACCCCGCCGACCTGATCCGTCAGATGGCCACCGACCTGAACGCTCACCTGAGCCAGCGCGGCATCGCCGAGCCGCGCTTCATCGGCATCCGCACCGGTGGCGTGTGGGTGGCGCAGGCCTTGCTGGAAAGCCTGGGCAGCCAGGCGCCGCTCGGCACCCTGGACGTGTCCTTTTACCGCGACGACTTCAGCCAGAACGGCCTGCATCCGCAGGTGCGCCCATCGGAGCTGCCGTTCGAGATCGAAGGCCAGCACCTGGTATTGATCGACGACGTGCTGATGAGCGGCCGTACGGTACGCGCGGCGCTCAACGAGCTGTTCGATTACGGCCGCCCGGCCAGCGTCACCCTGGTCTGCCTGCTGGACCTCAATGCCGGTGAGCTGCCGATCCGTCCCGACGTGGTGGGCGCCGAACTGGCCCTGGCGCCGCATGAACGCGTCAAGCTGAGCGGCCCGGCGCCGCTGGCACTGGAAATCCAAGACCTCTCCACCGCCTCAGCCCTTTAAGAGTCCATTGCGATGACGCCTCTCGACGCCAAGCGCCCGCTGCAGCTCAATCACCAGGGCCAGCTGCGCCACTTCCTGTCCCTGGACGGCCTGCCCCGCGAACTGCTCACCGAAATCCTCGACACCGCCGATTCCTTCCTGGAGGTCGGCGCCCGAGCGGTGAAAAAAGTCCCGCTGCTGCGCGGCAAGACTGTCTGCAACGTGTTCTTCGAAAACTCCACGCGCACCCGCACCACCTTCGAACTGGCCGCCCAGCGGCTGTCGGCAGACGTGATCTCGCTGAACGTGTCGACCTCCTCGACCAGCAAGGGCGAGACCCTGTTCGACACGTTGCGCAACCTCGAAGCCATGGCCGCCGACATGTTCGTGGTGCGTCATGCCGACTCGGGCGCGGCACACTTCATCGCCGAGCACGTGTGCCCGGAGGTGGCGATCATCAATGGTGGGGACGGGCGTCATGCGCACCCGACCCAGGGCATGCTCGACATGCTGACCATCCGCCGCCACAAGGGCAGCTTCGAGAACCTCTCGGTGGCCATCGTCGGCGACATCCTGCACTCGCGGGTGGCGCGCTCGAACATGCTGGCGCTCAAGGCCCTGGGTTGCCCGGACATCCGCGTCATCGGCCCCAAGACCCTGCTGCCGGTGGGCGTCGAGCAATACGGCGTGAAGGTCTATACCGACATGGCCCAGGGCCTGAAGGACGTCGACGTGGTGATCATGCTGCGCCTGCAGCGTGAGCGCATGCAGGGCGGCCTGCTGCCCAGCGAGGGTGAGTTCTACCGCCTGTTCGGCCTGACCACCGCGCGCCTGGCCGGTGCCAAGCCCGACGCCATCGTCATGCACCCCGGCCCGATCAACCGTGGCGTGGAAATCGAATCCGCCGTGGCCGACGGCCCGCACTCGGTGATTCTCAACCAGGTCACCTACGGCATCGCCGTGCGCATGGCCGTACTGTCCATGGCCATGAGCGGGCAAACCGCACAACGTCAATTCGAGCAGGAGAACGCCCTGTGAAGCTCAGCATTCTCGGCGCTCGCGTCATCGACCCGGCCAGCGGCATGGACCAGGTCACCGATCTGCACATCGAAGCCGGCAAGCTGCTGGCCATCGGCGCCGCCCCAGCCGGCTTCGAACCGGCCCAGCGCATCGACGCCACGGGCCTGGTCGCGGCCCCCGGGCTGGTCGACCTCAACGTTGCGCTGCGCGAGCCGGGCTATAGCCGCAAGGGCAGCATTGCCAGTGAAACCCGCGCCGCCACAGCCGGCGGCGTGACCAGCCTGTGCTGCCCGCCGCGTACCAAGCCGGTGCTGGACACCTCGGCGGTGGCCGAGCTGATTCTCGACCGCGCCCGTGAGGCCGGTTTCAGCAAGGTCTACCCCATCGGCGCCCTGAGCAAGGGCCTGGAAGGTGAACAGCTCGCCGAACTGGTGGCCCTGCGCGACGCTGGCTGCGTGGCTTTCGGCAACGGCCTGAAGACCTTCGCCAACACCCGCACCCTGTGCCGCGCGCTGGAATACGCGGCGACCTTCGACCTGACGGTGATCTTCAATTCGCAGGATCATGACCTGGCCGCCGGTGGCCTGGCCCACGAAGGCCCGACCGCCAGCTTCCTGGGCCTGGTCGGCATCCCGGAAACCGCCGAAACCGTGGCCCTGGCCCGCGACCTGCTGCTGGTGGAACAGAGCGGCGTGCGCGCGCACTTCAGCCAGCTGACCAGTGCCCGTGGTGCGGCGATGATCGCCGAGGCCCAGGCCCGCGGCCTGCCGGTGACCGCCGATGTGGCGCTGTACCAGTTGATCCTCACCGACGAAGCGTTGATCGACTTCTCCAGCCTGTACCATGTGCAGCCGCCGCTGCGCACCCGCGCCGACCGTGACGGCCTGCGCGAGGCGGTGAAGGCCGGGGTGATCCAGGCGATTTCCAGCCATCACCAGCCCCATGAACGCGACGCCAAACTGGCGCCGTTCGGCGCCACCGAGCCGGGCATCAGCAGCGTCGAACTGCTGCTGCCGCTGGCCATGACCCTGGTGGAAGACGGCCTGCTCGACCTGCCGACCCTGCTGGCGCGCCTGAGCAGCGGCCCGGCAGCGGCCCTGCGCCTGCCGGCTGGCCAGTTGCAGGCCGGCAGCGCGGCCGACCTGATGCTGTTCGACCCGGCGGCCAGCACCCTGGCCGGCCAGGCGTGGCTGTCGAAAGGTGAAAACTGCCCGTTCTTCGGCCACTGCCTGCCGAGCGCGGTGCGTTACACCCTGGTGGACGGGCGCATCGCTTATACCGCCTAGCGGGTCAATTGTAGGAGCGAGCTTGCTCGCGAAGGCTGTTCCACGGTTGCAACAGATGCTGTGACCTCACCGACCTCTTCGCGAGCAAGCTCGCTCCAACACGCCCACCAGCGTCCGAATGGCGCCGCTTCAGCGGCGCTGCAGCTCGGCGTTGCGCACGGAGATCTGGTCGTTCAGGGTCCAGAAGTCGTACAACACGCCGATCAGGAACAGGCCACCGGTGAACAGGTAGATGATCCCGGTGACCCACTTGCCCTGATACAGGCGATGCACGCCGAACACGCCCAGAAAGGTCAGCAGGATCCACGCCACGCTGTAGTCGATCGACCCGGAGGTGAAGCGCAGGTCGGCCTCGCGGTCCATCGACGGGATCAGGAACAGGTCGATCAGCCAACCGATGCCCAAGAGCCCGAAAGTGAAGAACCAGATAGTGCCGGTGACCGGCTTGCCGTAGTAAAAACGATGCGCCCCCAGAAAGCCCAGAATCCACAGCAGATAACCCATGACTTTGCTGTGCGTGTCACCGCGATAGTCGTTCATTGACTGCCTCGAAGCCTCGATAGAAAAAAATTCATGTAAATTTTGTGACTTTTCATTTTCTTTCCGACGTATGGTCCCTCACCGGACAGGCCGGCGCAAAGCCTTGTAACTCAAGGGGTTGTTCCAATCCGTGAGAGAGATCGTCAAGAAAAATGCAAAGATCTGCCCGCGCCCGGCGCGATGAGTGGGGTCGGCATTGGCGGCGGGCTGTTATAGAGTTGCGCGCTGATCTTCAAGAGCCCCTGACAAATGCGTCCTTTTCTCAAGACCTGGCTGACCATTTGCCTGCTTATGCCACTGGCCGCCCACGCCACCAATCGTGAGCAACGTCTGCCCACCGGCTTCACCGGCTACACCGCTCGCAGCCATGCATCGGTTGCCCAGCAAGCGCCGCAGGCCGATACCCGCAGCACCATGACCGCCCCTGCGCAACTGCGCAAGGGCCACGTGATTCAGAACCCCGTGGCGGTCAAGAATTCCCGTAAGTCCACCGAAGCCGTTGCCGGTAGCAGCAAGCAGGGCAACGCGGTGGTCAAGCGCGCCCTGGAAACCGTCGGCACGCCTTATCGCTGGGGCGGCAACACGCCCGGCAAGGGCCTGGACTGCAGCGGCCTGGTGAAGTACGCCTTCTCCGACGTGACCAACGTCGACCTGCCGCGCACCTCCAAGGACATGGCTGCCGGGCAAGGCCAGCCGGTCGACCGCAAGGACCTCAAGCCCGGAGACCTGCTGTTCTTCAACATCAAGAGCCGGCGCATCAACCACGTGGCTATCTACCTGGGCAACGACCGCTTCGTTCACGCCCCGCGGCGCGGCAAGGCGGTCACCGTCGACTCGCTGAAGAAGCCGTACTGGGACAAGAACTACAAGGTCGCCAAGCGCGTGCTGCCCAAGCAGAAGGCCCCGCTGAACATCGCCAAGGGCTGAGGCCGCTCCAGGCCGGCGGGCCGGTAGGACCGGCTTTAACCGCCCCACAATGCGTGTCAGACCGGGTAGGAGCGGCTTCAGCCGCGAAGCGTCCGCCTGTTCACAACAGATGCAGGGAGCTTCCTGGTGCTTTCGCGGCTAAAGCCGCTCCCACCGGGCCACCTAACGACTAACTGACCAGTATCGCGGCTAAAGCCGGCCCCACCGGTCGATAGGCGCCTGACTGCTTGTTCAGAAGTTGTCCGGTACCTTGGCTTTTTCCCGGGCCACGTCCCGGGTAATCAGGCCTCGCTTGAGCAACTCGGCGAGGCACATGTCCAGGGTCTGCATGCCCAGCGAGCCACCGGTCTGGATCGCCGAATACATCTGCGCCACCTTGTCTTCGCGAATCAGGTTACGGATTGCCGGCGTGCCGAGCATGATCTCGTGGGCCGCTACCCGCCCGCCGCCGACCTTCTTCAGCAGCGCCTGGGAAATCACCGCATGCAGCGACTCGGAGAGCATCGAGCGGATCATCGACTTTTCCGCCGCCGGGAACACGTCGACGATACGGTCGATGGTCTTGGCCGCCGAGGTGGTGTGCAGGGTGCCGAACACCAGGTGACCGGTTTCCGCAGCGGTGAGCGCCAGGCGGATGGTTTCCAGGTCGCGCATCTCGCCTACCAGAATCACGTCCGGGTCTTCACGCAAGGCTGAACGCAAGGCCTCGGAGAAACCCAGGGTGTCGCGATGCACCTCACGCTGGTTGACCAGGCACTTCTTCGACTCGTGGACGAACTCGATGGGGTCCTCGATGGTGAGGATGTGGTGGTGCTTGTTGCTGTTGAGGTAGTCGATCATCGCCGCCAAGGTGGTCGACTTGCCCGAGCCGGTGGGGCCTGTGACCAGGATCAGCCCGCGCGGCACGTCGGTGATGCGCCGGAAGTTCTCCCCCATGCCCAGGTCGTCGAGGCTGAGGATCTTCGAGGGAATGGTGCGGAACACCGCGCCGGCACCGCGGTTCTGGTTGAAGGCGTTGACCCGGAAACGCGCCACGCCCGGCACCTCGAAGGAAAAGTCGGTCTCCAGGCGTTCTTCATAATCCTGGCGCTGCTTGTCGTTCATGATGTCGTAGATCAGCGCCTTGACCTGCTTGGCGTCCAGGGCCGGCAGGTTGATGCGCCGGACATCGCCATCGACACGGATCATCGGTGGCAGGCCTGCGGAAAGGTGCAGGTCGGAAGCGCCCTGTTTGGCACTGAAGGCCAGCAGCTCGGTAATATCCATACAGCTCCTCAATCACATAGAATGCCGCAGACCTCAGTGTGCCGGCGCGAACCAATGTCCACGATAGCAGCGAATATATCAACGCTCGAACAGCGCATCCGCGACGCGGCCCAGGTGGCCCGGCGCGATCCGTCCAGCATCGGCCTGCTGGCGGTGAGCAAGACCAAACCCGCCGCCGACCTGCGCAAAGCCTATGCCGCCGGGCTGCGCCACTTCGGCGAGAACTACCTGCAGGAAGCCCTCGGCAAACAGCAGGAATTGGCCGACCTGCCCTTGCACTGGCATTTCATCGGCCCCATTCAGTCGAACAAGACTCGTGCCATCGCCGAGCATTTCGACTGGGTACATTCCGTGGACCGCCTGAAGATCGCCCAACGCCTGAGCGAGCAACGCCCCGAGCACCTGCCGGCGCTGAACATCTGCCTGCAGGTCAATGTCAGCGGCGAAGCCAGCAAGTCGGGCTGCACGCCCGCAGAACTGCCGGCCCTGGCCGCCGCCGTCGCCGAACTGCCGCGCCTGAAGCTGCGCGGCCTGATGGCGATTCCCGAACCCACCGACGATCCACGCACCCAGCACGCCGCCTTCGCTCAGGTCCGCAACCTGCTCGAAAGCCTGCCGCACGCGCTGGACACCCTTTCCATGGGCATGAGCCACGACCTGGAGGCCGCCGTCGCACAAGGCGCCACCTGGGTTCGTATTGGTACCGCCCTGTTTGGCGCCCGTGACTACGGCCAGCCATAACTCCAACGTCCAAGGAACTCTGTGATGAGCAAGACTCGTATCGCCTTCATCGGTGCCGGCAACATGGCTGCCAGCCTCATCGGCGGCCTGCGCGCCCAGGGCGTCGACGCCAGTGACATCCGCGCCAGCGATCCGGGTGCCGAAACCCGCGCACGCATCAGCGCCGAGCACGGCATCCAGACCTTCGCCAGCAATGCCGAAGCGGTAGCCGGTGCCGACGTGATCCTGCTGGCGGTCAAGCCGCAGATGATGAAAGCCGTCTGCCAGGACCTGGCCCCCAACCTGCAGCCACAGCAATTGATCGTCTCGGTGGCCGCCGGTATCACCTGCGCCAGCCTCAACCAGTGGCTGGGCGAGCAACAGCCGGTGGTGCGCTGCATGCCCAACACCCCGGCGCTGCTGCGCAAGGGCGTCAGCGGCCTGTACGCCACCGACAAGGTCAGCACCACCCAGCGTGAGCAGGCCGAGCAGCTGCTGTCGGCCGTGGGCCTGGCCCTGTGGCTGGACCATGAGCAGCAACTGGACGCCGTCACGGCGGTCTCCGGCAGCGGTCCGGCGTACTTCTTCCTGCTGATCGAAGCCATGACCGCCGCCGGCGTGAAACTCGGCCTGCCGGAAGACACCGCACGCCAGCTGACCCAGCACACCGCCCTGGGTGCGGCGCTGATGAGCACCGGCAGTGACGTCGACGCCGCCGAGCTGCGCCGCCGCGTGACCTCGCCGGCCGGCACCACCGAAGCGGCGATCAAGGCTTTCCAGGCCGGTGGCTTCGAGGCGCTGGTCGATACCGCGCTGAACGCCGCCGCCAAACGCTCGGCCGAGCTGGCCGAACAACTGGGTCAATAATTTTTCAGGTGATTACCGGAGCAGATAGATGATCGGATTGAACACCGCTGCAATTTACGTCCTGCAAACCCTCGGCAGCCTTTACCTGCTGATCGTCCTGTTGCGCTTCGTCCTGCAACTGGTGCGGGCCGACTTCTACAACCCGCTGAGCCAGTTCGCGGTCAAGGCCACCCAGCCCGTACTGCGTCCGCTGCGTCGCATCATCCCCAGCCTGTTCGGCCTGGACATGTCATCGCTGGTATTCGCCATCATCGTGCAGATGGTGATCATGGCCCTGACCCTGCTGCTCAGCTACGGCACCACCGGTTCGCCCCTGCCACTGCTGATCTGGGCGATCATCGGCGTTACCGCGATGCTCCTGAACATCTTCTTCTTCGCCCTGATCATCAGCGTGATCCTCTCCTGGGTGGCGCCGGCCAGCCACAACCCTGGCGCCGAGCTGGTCAACCAGATCTGCGAACCGCTGCTGGCGCCCTTCCGCCGCATCCTGCCGAACCTGGGTGGCCTGGACATCTCGCCGATCCTGGCGTTCATGGTCATCAAGCTGCTGGACATGCTGGTCATCAACAACCTGGCGGCCATGACCGGCATGCCTCAGGTGCTGCGCCTGCTGATGTAACCCTGCCAACCGGTGGGCTTGAGCCGCGAACAGCACAGTCTGCTTCGCGGCGGCTTGCCGGTTGCCGCTCCCCCCTCGGGTCTTTAGACTTACGCCTCTTTATTGCGAGAGCAGGGTCGATGCCCACGGTCTTTCCCCACGATTCTGTCGGTCTGGTCACGCCCCAGATGGCGCACTTCAGCGAGCCGCTGCCCCTGGCCTGCGGCCGCACCCTGCCAGCCTACGAACTCATCTACGAAACCTATGGCCAGCTCAACGCCGAGCGCAGCAATGCCGTGCTGATCTGTCACGCGCTATCGGGGCATCATCATGCCGCCGGCTACCACAGCAGCGAGGACCGCAAGCCGGGCTGGTGGGACAGCTGCATCGGCCCCGGCAAACCGATCGACACCAACCGTTTCTTCGTGGTCAGCCTGAACAACCTCGGCGGCTGCAACGGTTCGACCGGTCCGGCCAGCATCGACCCGGAAACCGGCCAGCCCTGGGGTGCCAACTTCCCGGTGGTCACTGTCGAAGACTGGGTCAACAGCCAGGCACGCCTGGCCGACCGCTTGGGCATCACGCAGTGGGCCGCAGTGGTCGGCGGCAGCCTGGGTGGCATGCAGGCGCTGCAGTGGAGCATCAGCTACCCCGAGCGCCTGCGTCACTGCATGGCCATCGCCTCGGCACCCAAGCTCTCGGCACAGAACATCGCTTTCAACGAGGTGGCGCGCCAGGCCATCCTCACCGACCCGGACTTCCACGACGGCGCCTTCCAGAGCCGCGGCGTGATCCCCAAGCGCGGCCTGATGCTGGCGCGCATGGTCGGCCACATCACCTACCTGTCGGATGACTCGATGGGTGAGAAATTCGGCCGCGGCCTGAAGAACGAAAAGCTCAACTACGACTTCCACAACGTGGAGTTCCAGGTCGAGAGCTACCTGCGCTATCAGGGCGAAGAGTTCTCCGGGCGCTTCGACGCCAACACCTACCTGCTGATGACCAAGGCGCTGGACTACTTCGACCCGGCGGCGCGGCACAACGATGACCTGGCCAAGACCTTCGCCGAGGCCAGTGCGAAATTCTGCGTGATGTCCTTCACCACCGACTGGCGTTTCTCGCCGGCGCGCTCGCGGGAACTGGTCGATGCGCTGATGGCCGCGCGCAAGGACGTCACCTACCTGGAAATCGACGCGCCGCAGGGCCACGACGCCTTCCTGATCCCGAACCCGCGTTATATGCAGGCTTTCGGCAACTACATGAATCGTATTGCGCTGTGAGGACCTCATGAGAGCCGATCTGGAGATCATCCAGGAGTGGATACCCGCCGGCAGCCGCGTGCTCGACCTGGGCTGCGGTGACGGCGAGCTGCTGGCCTGGCTGCGCGACCACAAGCAGGTCACCGGCTACGGCCTGGAGAAAGACCCGGACAACATCGCCGAGTGCGTGGTCAAGGGCGTCAACGTCATCGAACAGGACCTCGACAAGGGCCTGGGCAACTTCGCCAGCAACAGCTTCGACGTGGTGGTCATGACCCAGGCCCTGCAGGCCGTGCACTACCCCGACAAGCTGCTCGACGAGATGCTGCGTGTGGGTCGCCAGTGCATCATCACCTTCCCCAACTTCGGTCACTGGCGCTGCCGCTGGTACCTGGCCAGCAAGGGCCGCATGCCGGTGTCGGACTTCATGCCCTATACCTGGTACAACACGCCGAACATCCACTTCTGCACCTTCAAGGACTTCGAGGCGCTGTGCCGCGAGCGCGACGCCCGGGTCATGGACCGCATGGCGGTGGACAACCAGCACCGGCACGGTTGGGCCAGCAAGCTGTGGCCCAACCTGCTGGGTGAAATCGGCATCTACCGGGTCCACAGCCCCGGCCTGAGCGAGCACCAGCTCGCGGTTTGACCCACAGGAGCGCGCCCATGCAACGCCTGGCCTGCCTGCTGTTCGCTGCCTGCCTGGCGTTGCCGGCCCTGGCCGAGGAGGCCGGGCCGGGCGAGGAGCGCTTCGGCGCCTACACCGTGCACTACTCGGCCTTCACCTCGACCTACCTGCAGCCACAGGTGGCGCAGCAGCTCGGGCTGCTACGCGGCAAACAGCTGGGCGTGCTCAACGTCACGGTGCTCAAGGATGGCCAGCCACAGCCTGCCCTGGTCAGCGGCACGCTACGCTCGCTGACCGGCACCGCTCAGCCGCTGGACTTCCGCACCCTGCGGGAAAAGGGCGCGGTCTATACCGTGGCGCAGTATCCTGTGCCGCAACAGGAAACCCGAATCTTCGAACTCAAGGTGCAGGCCGGCGGTGTCAGCCACCGCTTCAGCTTCCGCCAGGAACTCTTTCCGGACCCATGATGACTTTCACTGAACTGGTACTGGCCAGCCATAACGGCGGCAAACTCAAAGAGCTGCAAGCCATGCTCGGCGGCAGCGTACGCCTGCTCTCGATCGGCGAATTCAGCGCCGTGGAGCCGGAGGAAACCGGCCTGTCGTTCGTCGAGAACGCCATCCTCAAGGCCCGCAACGCGGCGCGGATCTCCGGCCTGCCAGCACTGGCCGACGACTCCGGGCTGGCGGTGGACTTTCTTGGCGGTGCGCCGGGCATCTATTCGGCGCGCTACGCCGACGGCCAGGGCGACGCGGCCAACAATGCCAAGCTGCTCGCTGCGCTGAAAGACGTTCCGGATGAACAGCGCGGTGCGCAGTTCGTCTGCGTACTGGCCCTGGTGCGGCATGCCGACGATCCGCTGCCGATCCTTTGCGAAGGCCTGTGGCACGGGCGCATCCTGCACGCTGCCAGCGGCGAGCATGGCTTCGGCTACGACCCCTTGTTCTGGGTGCCGGAGCGCAGCTGCTCCAGCGCCGAACTGGCCCCGGCAGAGAAGAACCAGCTCAGCCACCGGGCCCGCGCCATGGCCCTGCTGCGCCAGCGCCTGAACCTGGGCGCGCAATGACCCAGGATCCAGGCGTACAGCCGCTGCACCTCGACGGCAGCGGCTTTTCTTCGGCTGCGCCGCGCAGCCCGCTGGCGGTGCTGCCCCCGCTGTCGCTGTACATCCACATTCCGTGGTGCGTGCGCAAATGCCCGTATTGCGACTTCAACTCCCACGCCTCCAGCCCGGTACTGCCGGAACAGGAGTACGTCGACGCGCTGCTGGCCGACCTCGACCAGGACCTACCCCACGTGCATGGCCGTGAGCTGCGCTCGATCTTCTTTGGCGGCGGCACGCCCAGCCTGTTCAGCGCCGAAGCCCTGGGCCGCCTGCTGAAGGGTGTCGAGCAGCGCATCCGCTTTGCCCGCGACATCGAGATCACCCTGGAGGCCAACCCCGGGACCTTCGAACAGGCCAAGTTCAGCGCCTATCGCGGCCTGGGCATCAACCGCCTGTCGATCGGCATCCAGAGCTTTCAAGGCAGCAAGCTCGAAGCCCTGGGGCGCATCCACAACGGCGACGAGGCCATTCGTGCGGCCGATATGGCGCGCCAGGCCGGCTTCGACAACTTCAACCTCGACCTGATGCACGGCCTGCCGGACCAGACCCTGGACGACGCCCTCGCCGATCTGCGCCAGGCCATCGCGCTGCAGCCCACCCACCTGTCGTGGTACCAGCTGACCCTGGAGCCCAATACGGTGTTCTGGAACCAGCCGCCGGTGCTGCCCGAAGACGACACCCTCTGGGACATCCAGGAAGCCGGCCAGCAGTTGCTCGCCGAGCACAGCTACGCGCAGTACGAGGTCTCGGCCTACGCCCAGCCTGGGCGGGAGGCGCGCCATAACCTCAATTACTGGAGCTTCGGCGACTTCATCGGCATCGGTGCCGGTGCCCACGGCAAGCTCAGCCACCCCGACGGGCGCATCGTGCGCACTTGGAAGACCCGCCTGCCCAAGGACTACCTCAACCCGGCCAAGCCCTTCCAGGCCGGCCAGAAACTGTTGCCACTGGACGAGATGCCGTTCGAATTCCTGATGAACGCGCTGCGCCTGACAAATGGCGTGGAGGCTGCATTATTTGCCGAAAGAACCGGTCTAAGCCTCGATTCGCTGGCCGCAGGCCGCGAACAGGCCGAGAAACGCGGCTTGCTGCAGGCCGACCCGCAACGCCTGGTCGCCACGCCGCAAGGCCAGTTGTTCCTCAATGACCTGCTGCAATATTTCTTGAGCTAAGGAACCTGCATGGACCTCGTACTCGATCTGCTGGCCAACGTCTCGCGCTGGAGCCGCAGCAATCTTTCGGAAATCGCCCTGGCGCTGGTGGGTTGTCTGCTGGTGCTGTTCGGGTCCGACATCAAGGGCTGGGTCGAACAACGGGTGGGCAGCCTGTCCAGCGCGATCCGCATCCCGCTGGTAGCCCTGGCCTGCACCGCCGGCAGCGGCCTGGCGCTGATCTATGCCACGCCTTGGGTGACCAAGGGCCTGAGCCAGTTCAACAACTACAGCCTGGCGCCGGTGCTGCTGGTGGTGCTGGTGCTGATCGGCGTGATCGCCGATCGCAAGTGAGGGTGAGGCCGTTGGCAGCCTGACGGCTTCTGGTCGGCAGGACCCGCTTCAGCCACGATGCCTTCGCGGCTAAAGCCAATACTGGTCAGTTAGACCGTGGGAGCGAGCTTGCTCGCGAAGGCGGCGTCACGTTCACAGCAAATTCCGCGACTTTGCTAGCTTTTCGCGAGCAAGCTCGCTCCCACAAAGTGAACTGCCTGCCGCAGTTTCAGTCGACCTTCTCGAATTTCAGGTCCCAGACGCCATGCCCGAGGCGCTCGCCGCGGCGTTCGAACTTGGTGATCGGGCGCTCTTCAGGGCGTGGCACATAGCGACCGTCAGGCGCCTGGTTGCGATAGCCCGGCGCGGCGCTCATCACTTCCAGCATATGCTCGGCGTACTGCTCCCAGTCGGTGGCCATGTGGAACACACCACCGGGCTTGAGCTTGCTGCGCACCAGCTGGGCGAACTCCGGCTGCACGATGCGCCGCTTGTGGTGGCGGCTCTTGTGCCACGGGTCGGGGAAGAACAGCATCAGGCGGTCGAGGCTGTTGTCAGCGATGCAGCGGTTCAGCACTTCGATGGCGTCGCAGTCATAGACCCGCACGTTCTGCAGGCCCTGGGTGAGTACGCCGTTGAGCAGCGCACCGACGCCAGGCGAGTGCACCTCGACGCCGATGAAGTCGTGCTCCGGGGCAGCGGCGGCCATTTCCAGCAACGAGTGGCCCATGCCGAAGCCGATCTCCAGGGTGCGCGGCGCGCTACGCCCGAACACCTGGTCGAAGTCCACCGGCGTGTCGGTCAGTTGCAGGCCGAACAGCGGACGCCCCTGATCGAGGCCGCGCTGCTGGCCTTCGGTCATGCGCCCGGCGCGCATCACGAAGCTCTTGATGCGGCGATGCGGACGGGCTTCGCCCGCCTCGTCAACGGGCGTGTCAGTGTTTGGAACGAGTGGATCAGTCATCAACGGGCTCTTACTTGATCAGGCCATCCAGCGGCGAGGAAGCGCTGGCGTAGAGTTTGCGGGGCATGCGGCCAGCCAGATAGGCCATGCGGCCGGCGATGACCGCGTGTTTCATGGCTTCGGCCATGAGCACCGGCTGCTGGGCATGGGCGATGGCGGAGTTCATCAGCACCGCCTCGCAACCCAGTTCCATGGCGATGGTGGCGTCCGAAGCAGTGCCGACACCGGCGTCGACCAGCACGGGCACTTTGGTTTCTTCCAGGATGATCTGCAGGTTGTAGGGGTTGCAGATGCCCAGGCCGCTGCCGATCAGGCCGGCCAGCGGCATGATGGCGATACAGCCGATCTCCGCCAGCTGACGGGCGATGATCGGGTCGTCACTGGTGTACACCATGACGTCGAAGCCGTCCTTGACCAGCACTTCGGCAGCCTTGAGGGTCTCGATGACATTGGGGAACAGGGTCTTCTGGTCGGCCAGCACTTCCAGCTTGACCAGATTGCGGCCGTCCAGCAGCTCGCGGGCCAGGCGGCAGGTGCGCACCGCCTCGGTGGCGTCGAAGCAGCCAGCGGTGTTGGGCAGGATGGTGTAACGGTCGGGCGGCAGTACGTCGAGCAGGTTCGGCTCGCCAGGGTTCTGGCCCAGGTTGGTGCGACGTACGGCGACGGTGACGATCTCGGCACCCGAAGCCTCGATGGCCTCGCGGGTCTGGTTCATGTCGACGTATTTGCCGGTGCCTACCAGCAGGCGGGACTCGAAGGTCCGACCGGCCAGGACGAAGGGCTTGTCGCTGCGAACAGTGCTCATGGTGAAGCCTCCAGGAAATGGGTTTCGTTGCTCGGCAGGCGCCAAGAGGCGTGCCGGTGGCGCCACGTCAGCGGGTGGCCGGATCAGCCGCCGCCAATGGCATGCACCACCTCGACCTGGTCGCCTTCGCTCAGGGAGGTGGTTTCATGCTGGCTACGCGGCACGATGTCCAGGTTCAACTCGACAGCGACCCGACGCCCGGCAAGGTCCAGGCGGGTCAGCAGGGCCGCGACGGTCTCGCCGTCGGGCAATTCAAAGGATTCACCGTTCAACTGAATGCGCATGCGCAGCTGCAGCCATCATTGATTAGGGGGCCAGCATTCTAGCCCGCCGAGCCTGTCTGACCAAGCCGCAGGCGCACCATTCGTCTCAGGCGGCGCTGCCGATGCGCCAGGCCAGCACCCCGAGGGTCGCCCAGCCGAACAGAAAGCACAGCCCGCCGAACGGCGTGACGATGCCCAGTCTGGAGACGCCGGTCAGGGTCAGCAGGTAAAGGCTACCGGAGAACAGCAGGATACCGGCGGCGAAGGCGAAACCCGCCCAGTTCACCAGCCGGCCGGGAATGTGCGCGACCAACAGGGCGACGCCCAGCAGCGCCAGGCAGTGGATGAGCTGGTAGAGCACGCCGGTCTGGAAGATCGCCAGATACTCCGCGCTGAGGCGGCCTTTCAGGCCGTGGGCGGCGAACGCACCCAGGCCCACGCCGGTAAAGCCGAAGAACGCGGCCATCATCAGAAAGGTCCGAAACATCTGCAACTCCCGGCAAGAATCGTTCAATCGTCAGGGGTCTGTATAATGGCCCGCTCATACCGTTCGGCCAAGCGATCTCTATGCTGAGTACTATCTTCCATCGTGTCGCCCGAATTCTGCTGTGGTTTGCGGTGGTCAGCTTCCTGCTGGTGCTGGTACTGCGCTGGGTTCCACCGCCCTTCACCGCGCTGATGATCGAACGCAAGGTCGAGTCGTGGATCGACGGCGAGCCCATCGACCTGCAGCGCGACTGGGTTTCCTGGGACAAAATCGCCGACCCGCTGAAAGTGGCGGTCATCGCCGGTGAAGACCAGAAATTCGCCGAGCACTGGGGCTTCGACGTGTCAGCCATTCAGGCGGCAATCATCCATAACGAGCGCGGCGGCTCCATCCGTGGCGCCAGCACCCTGAGCCAGCAGGTGGCCAAGAACCTGTTCCTCTGGTCGAGCCGCAGTTACCTGCGCAAGGCTCTGGAGGCCTGGTTCACCGCGCTGATCGAACTGCTGTGGTCCAAGGAGCGGATTCTCGAGGTGTACCTCAACAGCGTGGAGTGGGACGACGGCGTGTTTGGCGCCGAAGCCGCCGCGCGCCATCACTTCCATACCTCGGCGGCCAACCTGAGCATCCAGCAGGCCAGCTACCTGGCAGCCGTACTGCCCAACCCACGCAAATGGAGCGCCAGCAGCCCTGGCAGCTACATCTCGCGCCGCGCCGGCTGGATTCGCCAGCAGATGCGCCAGCTGGGTGGTGATGGCTACCTGACCCAACTGAGCGGCAAGCAGTAGACCGCCTGCATGCCGAGACTGCAACGAAAACGCCCCGACAAGTCGGGGCGTTTTTGCGAGCAGGCGCCTATCAGGCGGCGATGGAACTCTTGAGCTTGTTCATCGCGCTCTTTTCCAGCTGGCGGATACGCTCGGCAGACACGTTGTACTTGGCCGCCAGGTCGTGCAGCGTGGCCTTTTCCTCGGCCAGCCAGCGCTGGTAGAGAATGTCGCGGCTGCGCTCGTCGAGCACTTCCAGCGCCTGGTGCAGGTTGGCGGTGGAGCTGTCGCTCCAGTCAGAGTCTTCGAGCTGACGCGCCGGATCGTAGCGGTGGTCTTCGAGGTAGTTGGCCGGCGACTGGAACGCGCTGTCGTCGTCCGCCTCGGAGGCCGGGTCGAAGGCCATGTCCTGGCCACTCAGACGGCTTTCCATCTCACGGACCTCACGCGGCTCGACGCCCAGGCTTTCCGCAACGCGGTGCACTTCGTCGTTGTTCAGCCAGGCCAGACGCTTCTTCTGGCTGCGCAGGTTGAAGAACAGCTTGCGCTGCGCCTTGGTGGTCGCAACCTTGACGATACGCCAGTTACGCAGGATGAATTCATGGATCTCGGCCTTGATCCAGTGCACCGCGAAGGACACCAGACGCACGCCCATTTCCGGATTGAAGCGCTTGACGGCTTTCATCAGGCCGACGTTGCCTTCCTGGATCAGGTCGGACTGCGCCAGACCATAACCCGAATAGCTGCGAGCGATATGAACCACGAAGCGCAGGTGCGCGAGAACCATCTGGCGCGCAGCCTCGAGGTTCTGCTCGTAGTAGAGACTGTCTGCCAGTTCGCGCTCCTGCTCCGGCGTCAGCATGGGGATGCTGTTGACCGCATGCACGTAGGCTTCCAGGTTTGCACCGGGAACCAGGGCATAGGCAGGTTGCAAGGAATTGGTCATACGAAAGAAACCTCCGACTCACATGACTCGTGCAGTACAGCACTGCAAAAATTGACCGGGAACCGCGATACAAGTTCCCTTGACCCAAAGCCAATTGATCAAAAAATAAACAGACTGGAACACTATTGATTTAACGCGGTGCCAGCTCGCTCAGGTGGCGAGCGACTGCAATCCACGCACCGATATAACCCAAGAACACCGCTCCAAGCAAGAGCGAGAAACCATCAGCAACAGGTACGCCAGTCAGGGCGAAGTCGCTGCCATACAGGCCGGCCAGGTCGATGACCGACTCATTGAGCCAGTTCAGGCCAAAGGCCAGTACCCCCCAGGACAACACCCCGGCGCCAATGCCATACAGCGCGCCCATGTAGAGAAACGGCCTACGCACATAGCTGTCGGTGCCGCCCACCAGCTTGATGACTTCGATCTCGGTGCGGCGGTTCTCGATGTGCAGGCGAATGGTATTACCGATCACCAGCAGCAGTGCCGCGACCAGCAGCACCGTCAGCCCGAAGACGAAGCGGTCACCCAGCTTGAGAATCGCCGCCAGGCGCTCCACCCAGACCAGGTCGAGCTGCGCCTGCTGCACCTTGGGCAGCTCGGCCAGGCGCGTGCGCAGGGCCTCCAGTGCGGCCTTGTCGACTTCTTCAGGAGTGACCACCACCACGCCGGGCAGCGGGTTGTTCGGCAGTTCCTTGAGCGCCTCGCCCAGGCCGGAGTCCTTCTGGAATTCCTTCAGCGCCTGTTCACTGCTGACATATTCAGCCTCGGCCACGCCAGGCATGGCTTTGATCTGCTCGCGCAGGCGGTTGCCTTCGGCGCTGCCGGCGTCCAGGTTCAGGTACACGGAAATCTGTGCGGCGCGCTGCCAGGAGCCGCCCAGCCGCTCGACGTTACTCAACAGCAGCGACAGGCCCATGGGCAGGCTTAGGGCCACGGCCATCACCAGGCAGGTGAAGAAACTGCCGATGGGCTGCTTGCCCAGCCGACGCAGGCTGTCGAGCAGGCTGGCGCGGTGGCTTTCCACCCAGGCGGCCAGCAGCGTGGAAAAGTCCGGCCCGTCGTCGTCATGGCCACCACGCTTCTGGCGTTGCGGTTCTTGCTCGGCGGCCCGGGCCGCGGCGCGGTCTGCGATCTTGGTGGCGCTGCGTGGCGAGTTGCTCATGCCCCGGCCTCCCCATCACCGATCAGGCGGCCGCGCTGCAGGGTCAACATGCGATGGCGCATGCGGGCGATTAGGGCCAGGTCGTGACTGGCGATGAGCACACTGGTGCCCAGGCGGTTGATGTCTTCGAATACACCCATGATTTCTGCTGCCAGGCGGGGGTCGAGGTTACCGGTGGGTTCGTCGGCCAGCAGCAGGGCTGGCCGATGCACGATGGCGCGGGCGATACCGACGCGCTGCTGCTGGCCGGTGGACAGGTCGCCGGGAAACAGTGCGGCCTTGTCGGCCAGGGCGACGCGCTCCAGTGCCGAGTCGACGCGCTTGGCGATCTCCGGCTTGGACAGGCCGAGAATCTGCAGCGGCAGCGCGACGTTGTTGAACACCGTACGGTCGAACAACAACTGGTGGTTCTGGAATACCACGCCGATCTGCCGACGCAGGAAGGGGATCTGCGCAGTGCTGATCTGCCCCAGGTCCTGGCCGGCCAGCAGCAATTTGCCCGAGGTCGGGCGCTCCATGGCCAGGAGCAGACGCAGCAGCGTGCTTTTACCCGCCCCCGAATGGCCGGTGACGAACAGGAACTCGCCACGCCGTACCCGGAAGCTCAGCTCATGCAACCCGACGTGACCGTTCGGGTAACGCTTACCGACCTGCTCGAAACGAATCATGGATGTTCACGCTCCGCAAACAGGGCCTGAACGAAGGGTTCGGCCTCGAAAGTGCGCAGGTCGTCGATGCCCTCGCCTACGCCGATGTAACGAATCGGCAGGCCGAACTGCTTGGCCAGGGCGAAAATCACCCCGCCTTTGGCCGTGCCGTCGAGTTTGGTCAGGGCAAGGCCGGTGAGGGAAACGGTCTGGTTGAATTGCTTGGCCTGGTTGATGGCGTTCTGGCCAGTACCGGCATCGAGCACCAGCAACACCTCGTGGGGCGCCTCGGCGTCCAGCTTGCCGATCACGCGGCGCACCTTCTTCAGCTCTTCCATCAGGTTGTCCTTGGTGTGCAGGCGCCCGGCGGTATCGGCGATCAGTACGTCGATGTTGCGCGCCTTGGCGGCCTGCACGGCGTCGAAGATCACCGAGGCGGAATCGGCACCGGTGTGCTGGGCGATCACCGGGATCTGGTTGCGTTCGCCCCACACCTGCAGCTGCTCGACGGCGGCGGCACGGAAGGTGTCACCGGCGGCGAGCATGACCTTCTTGCCATCGAGTTGCAGGCGCTTGGCCAGCTTGCCGATGGTGGTGGTCTTGCCGGCGCCGTTCACGCCGACCACGAGAATCACGTACGGCTTGCGCGAGGTGTCGATGACCAGCGGTTGCTCGACAGGCTTGAGCATCGCCGCCAGCTCGGCCTGCAGCGACTGATACAACGCGCCCGCGTCGGTCAATTGCTTGCGGGCGACCTTCTGGGTGAGGTTCTGGATGATCACCGAGGTGGCCTCGACACCGACGTCGGCGGTCAGCAGGCGGGTCTCGATCTCTTCCAGCAGGTCATCGTCGATGGCCTTGCGACCGAGGAACAGGCTGGCCATGCCTTCGCCGATGCTGGCACTGGTTTTCGACAGGCCCTGCTTGAGACGAGCGAAGAAGCCGGCCTTGGCAGGCTCGGCAGCGGGTGCAGGCACGACGGCGGCAGGCACGACCGGCGCGGGCTCGGCGACAGCGGGTACCTCGGCCACAGGTGCAGGTGCAGGTGCAGGTGCAGGTGCAGGTGCAGGCTCGGCGACTGGCGCGGCGTCGGCAACCGGGGCCGGTTCGGCCAGCTCCGGCTCACGCACTTCGGGCGCGTGGGGCGGCTCAGCCACTACCGGCGGCTCGGCAGTCACCGGGACCTGCGGCGCTGGCGGCGGTGTCAGTTCATCGACGCGAGCCACCGACTCCTCGGCGACCGGACGGGTCAGCCAGGACAGGTCGGCCGGCGCCACCGTCTCGGTCGGAGCCTCGGACGGCGACGGCTCGACAGCGGTTTCGGCAACCGGCGTCGCGACCGCCGGGGCTTCGGAAGCCATGGCCGGCGTTTCGGCAGGCTGTGGATCAGGCTGGGTGACGGGGGTTTCTTCGGGCGTCGGCGCGGATTCCGGGGCTTTCTTGCGGAACCAGCCGAACAGGCCCTTCTTCTCGCCAGCGGCCGCTGGGGTCTTCTTGTCGTCGTTGGAACCAAACATGGAGGACGGCTATCTCAAAGTAGCGAAACGCCAGAGGGCATTTCGGAAAATGCTGACATGCCAAACAGACTGCGTTATGGGCTGCTTGTTCATTCGGCGGTTCTGGCACGGTACGGTCGAAGCGTGCCTGGGCGCACAGGGCCGAGCCGCTATTTAACGACACGTCACCCGATGCAGCCACGTTTCACACTGCACCTTAAACAAGTTTCACGTGCCCGCAGGCCGTGAGGGTTGTTTGCGCCGCAAACGGATCAGTATCCTAACACCCCCGTGCCTGCCGACGCTAAGTCCCAGGGTCGCCCTACAGGTTTGAATGACGAATGAACGCTTTCGCCCGCCGTGCCGCCGGCCTGCTGCTCAGTACCCTCTGCCTGCCCCTGGCTGCCCTGGCAGCCGATCCGCAACCTACCCATGAATTCACCCTCGACAACGGCCTGAAAGTCATCGTCCGCGAAGACCATCGCGCGCCCGTGGTGGTCTCGCAGGTCTGGTACAAGGTCGGTTCCAGCTACGAGGCACCGGGCCACACCGGGTTGTCCCACGCGCTCGAGCACATGATGTTCAAAGGCAGCAGCAAGACCGGCCCGGGCGAGGCTTCGCTGATCCTGCGCGACCTCGGCGCCGAAGAGAACGCCTTCACCAGCGACGACTACACCGCGTTCTACCAGGTGCTGGCTCGCGACCGCCTGGGCGTGGCGCTGGAGCTGGAAGCCGACCGCATGGCCACCCTCAAGCTGCCGGCAGACGAGTTCAGCCGCGAGATCGAAGTCATCAAGGAAGAGCGCCGCCTGCGCACCGATGACAAACCGCTGAGCAAGGCCTACGAGCGCTTCAAGGCCATGGCCTACCCGGCCAGCGGCTACCACACGCCGACCATCGGCTGGATGGCCGACCTCAACCGCATGACGGTGCAGGACCTGCGTCACTGGTACGAGCAGTGGTACACCCCCAACAACGCCACCCTGGTGGTGGTCGGCGACGTGACCCCCGACGAGGTCAAGACCCTCGCCGAGCGCTACTTCGGCCCGATCCCGCGTCGCGACGTGCCACCGGCCAACCGGCCACTGGAGCTGGCCGAACCGGGCGAGCGGCAGATCACCCTGCATGTACAGACCCAACTGCCCAGCCTGCTCTACGGCTTCAATGTGCCGAGCCTGGCCACCGCCGAAAACCCGCGTTCGGTACAGGCCCTGCGCCTGATCGCCGCGCTGCTCGACGGCGGCTACAGCGCCCGCATCCCGACCCGCCTGGAACGTGGCGAAGAGCTGGTTTCCGGCGCGTCGTCGCAATACGACGCCTTCGCCCGCGGCGACAGCCTGTTCCTGATCAGCGCCACCCCCAACGTGCAGAAGAAAAAGACCCTGGCCAATGTCGAGGCCGGCATCTGGCGCCTGCTCGATGAACTGAAGACCAAGGCGCCGTCGAACGAAGAGCTGGAGCGCGTGCGTGCCCAGGTCATCGCCGGCCTGGTCTACGAGCGCGACTCGATCACCAGCCAGGCCACCACCATCGGCCAGCTGGAAACCGTGGGCCTGTCCTGGAAGCTCATCGACGAAGAACTGGCGGCGCTGCAAGCCGTCACCCCCGAAGACATCCAGAACGCCGCGAAGACCTATTTCACCCGTGAGCGCCTCAGCGTTGCGCACGTGCTGCCTGAGGAGAAGGCCAAATGATGATGCGCAAACACGCCCTGCCCGGCCTGCTGCTGGCCGCTTCGCTCAGCGCCCTGGTGGCGCTGCCCGTGCGCGCCGACGACGCCGCCAGCCCTGATGCGCCACTGGGGCAGAACCTGCAATCGCTCAAGGAACTCGACGGCAAGCCACCGGCACGCCGCGAAATGAACATCCAGAGCTGGAAAACCGCCGAGGGCGCCAAGGTGCTGTTCGTCGAATCCCGCGAGCTGCCGATGTTCGACATGCGCCTGATCTTCGCCGCCGGCAGCAGTCAGGACCAGAACACGCCCGGCCTCGCCCTGCTGACCAACGCCATGCTCAACGAAGGCGTCAAGGGCAAGGACGTCACCGCCATCGCCCAGGGCTTCGAAGGCCTGGGTGCGGACTTCGACAACGGCTCATACCGTGACATGGCCATGGTGTCGCTGCGCAGCCTGAGCGACAAGAGCAAGCGCGATCCGGCCCTGAAGCTGTTCAGCGAAGTGGTCGGCCAGCCGACCTTCCCGAGCGCCTCACTGGCGCGTATCAAGAACCAGCTGCTGGCCAGCTTCGAGTACCAGAAGCAGAACCCCGGCGTGATCGCCAGCAAGGCGCTGTTCGAGAAGCTCTACGGCAACCACCCGTACGCCCACCCGAGCGACGGCAACCCCAAGAGCATCAGCGCCATTACCCAGGCCCAGCTCAAGGCCTTCCACGCCAAGGCCTACGCGGGTGGCAACGCGGTGATCGCCCTGGTCGGCGACCTGTCGCGCAGCGAGGCCGAAGCCATCGCCGCGCAGGTGTCCGCCGCGCTGCCCAAAGGGCCGGCCATGGCCAAGCTGCCGGAGCCCACCGAGCCCAAGCCGGGCGTGACGCATATCGAGTTCCCGTCGAACCAGACCCACCTGATGCTGGCGCAACTGGGCATCAGCCGTAACGACCCGGATTACGCGGCGCTGAGCGTCGGCAATTCGGTGCTCGGCGGTGGCGGCTTCGGCAGCCGGCTGATGACCGAAGTGCGGGAAAAACGCGGCCTGACCTACGGCGTGTCGTCCGGCTTCACCGGCATGCGCGTGCCCGGCCCGTTCACCATCGGCCTGCAGACCCGTGCCGAGCTGAGCGAAAACACCCTCAAGCTGGTGCAGGACCAGGTGCGCGAATTCCTCGACAAGGGCCCGACCCAGAAGGAAATCGACGACGTGAAGCGTGAGCTGTCTGGCAGCTTCCCACTGTCGGCAGCCAGCAACTCGGCGATTGCCGCGCAACTGGGCGCCATCGGCTTCTACGACCTGCCGCTGACCTTCCTGGAGGACTACCTGAACCAGGCCGAAGCGGTGACCGTCGAGCAGGTGAAAGCGGCGATGAACAAACACCTCAGCGCCGACAAGATGGTGATCGTCACCGTCGGCCCGACCGTGGCGCAGAAGCCGCTGCCGCCCCCCACTGACAAACCCGCCCGGCAGCCTGTCGGCGTTCCGGAGCATTGATGGCCAACCCAAGAGCAAAAGCGCACAACGGCCAGGGCCAGCTGCGCATCATCGCCGGCGAATGGGGCAGCCGTAAGCTGAGCTTCCCCGATGGGCCGGGCCTGCGCCCGACCCCGGACCGGGTGCGCGAGACGCTGTTCAACTGGCTGGCGCCCTACATCGTCGGCGCGCGAGTGCTGGACCTGTTCACCGGCAGCGGTGCGCTGTACTTCGAGGCGTTGTCGCGGGGTGCCAAGGCCGGCCTGGCGCTGGACACCAACCCGGCGGCCATCGCCAGCCTGCGCCAGAACCTGGCGCTGCTCAAATGCGAGAACGGCCAGTACGCCCAGGCCGACGCCCTGCGTCACCTGGAAAGCGCGGCGGCCGAAGCCTTCGACGTGGTGTTCCTCGACCCGCCCTTCCACCAGGGGCTGCTGGCCGACGCCTGCAACCTGCTGGAAAGCCGCGGCTGGCTGAACGAGCGGGCGTGGATCTACACCGAAAGCGAGACCCCGCCATCCGCCACCGGCCTACCGGCCAACTGGCGGCTGCACCGTGAGAAAAAAGCCGGCCAGGTGTACTACGCCTTGTGGCAGCGCGGCTGAAGCGACACTGCCATGACCGATAGCCCGGTGTCGGCTGACACCGGGTCGCTTTGGTGGCAACGTGAGCACTTGCCCAACAGACGGTCCCCCGCATGCCAGCACTTTCCCTGCATCATGCCCCCGCCCGCCCCTTCAGCCCCGCCATCGGGCTGAGCAATCCGCACCTGCAGACTCTCTGGGGCCCTCTGCTGCGCCGCCAGGCGCCGCTGCCGCGACAGCGCGAACGCCTGTGGCTGGAAGATGGCGACTTTCTCGACCTCGACTGGCACGGCCCGCATGAGGCTCACACGCCGCTGGTGCTGGTGCTGCACGGGCTGACCGGCTCGTCGAATTCGCCCTACGTGGTCGGCCTGCAACGCGCCATGGCGAGTCTGGGTTGGGCCAGTGCGGCGCTGAACTGGCGCGGTTGCTCCGGAGAACCGAACCTGCGCCCGCGCAGTTATCATTCCGGCGCCAGCGAAGACCTCGCCGCCGTGATCGACCATCTGCGCAGCCTGCGTCCCTTGGCGCCGCTGTACGCGGTGGGCTACTCGCTGGGCGGCAATGTCCTGCTCAAGTACCTGGGCGAAAGCGGCGAGAACAGCCAACTGCAGGGCGCGGTGGCGGTGTCCGTGCCGTTTCGCCTCGACCAATGCGCCAACCGTATCGGCCAGGGCTTTTCGCGCATCTATCAGCGGCACTTCATTCGCGAAATGATCACCTACGTGCGCGAAAAGCAGCGCCGCTTCCAGCATGAGGGGCTCAGCGAGGGGCTGGCGGAACTGGCAGCACTGGGCTCGCTGGAGGACCTGCGCACCTTCTGGGACTTCGATGGTCGGGTCACCGCACCGCTGCACGGCTTCGTCGATGCCCAGGACTACTACCGCCGCGCCTCCAGCCGCTATTACCTGGGCCAGGTGCGCACGCCCACGCTGGTCATCCAGTCGCTGGACGACCCCTTCGTGTTCGCCCACAGCCTGCCGGAGCCAGCGGAACTGGCCTCATGCATCGACTTCGAACTGCAGACCAAGGGCGGCCATGTGGGCTTTGTCGAAGGCTCGCTGAAACAGCCCGGCTACTACCTGGAACGGCGCATCCCGCAGTGGCTGCAGGCCAGCCTGCAGCAAGACCGGTAGCGGCTTGAGCCGCAATACCGTCCGATTACAGAAGTTCGCTCAGGCGCCGGTGGCGATCTCCCGGGAAGAGTCGTTGATCCACTCGCTCCATGAACCGGCATACAGCGTGCCCAGCGGGTAGCCGGCCAGGGCCATGGCGAACAGGTTGTGGCAGGCCGTTACGCCCGAGCCACAGTAGGCCACCAGTTCGGTGGGCGAGCGTTCACCCAAGGCGGCGGCGAAACGCTCCCGCAGCCGTTCAGGCGGCAGGAAGCGCCCGTCAGGGCCGAGGTTGTCGGTGAATGGCAGGCACTGCGCGCCGGGAATGTGCCCGGCCACCGGGTCGATGGGCTCCACTTCGCCACGAAAGCGCGGCTCGGCACGTGCGTCGATCAAGGTCAGCCCCGCGCGCCCCAGACGTTTGTGCAGGCGCTCGGCGCTCAACACCAGCGCCGCATCCGGCTCGCCCTGGAAGTGCCCCGGCTGGTTGCCCGGCGGGTCCAGGCTCAGTGGCAGGCCGGCGGCATGCCAGGCCTTCAGCCCGCCGTCGAGGATGAACACGCCATCACGCTTGCCCAGCCAGGCCAGCAGCCACCAGGCGCGGGCAGCGTAGGCACCGGGGCCATCGTCGTAGAGCACCACCGTGCTGTCGTTATCGATGCCCCAGGTACGCAGGCGCTCGATCAGGGCCTTGGGGGCCGGTAACGGATGGCGCCCGGTCTTGCCCTTGATCACCGGCCCGCTGAGGTCGCGCTCCAGGTCGGCGAACGACGAACGGTCGATATGCCCCTGGGCATAGCTGCGCTGCCCGTAGTCGCTGTCGTCCAGGGCAAACCGGCAGTCGAGGATCACCAGCTTGGGATCCTGCTGCCGGGCAGCCAGTTCTCGGGGGCTGATCAATTGCGCAAGCGGCATGGAACGAACTCCTGTAGGCAGAAAACCACATTCACGTGGGACAGCATCGGGCCTGACATGATCCCGTACGGGCGCGGCCTCGGCATGTCGATGCGTCGAGCATAGGCCGCGGCAGGGTCTGGCGTCGACTGGCCTTTGGTCTGCGCGGGCTCGCCAGGCTGCCAGGCAGGCGCGGGGCGTTGTAAAGTGCTGGCATCTAGCCTCCTGGAAGCTGCCATGCCCCATCCTGCGTCCCTCCTGGAAAACGCCCTGCACCAGCAACGCCTGGCCTTTGCCGCCCAGTCGCTGCCGTCGGCCGCGCAACGCCGTGAATGGCTGCTGCAGTTGGGCAGGCAACTGCGCGCCCAGCGCCAGGCCCTGGTCGAGGCGATCAGCCAGGACTTCGGGCATCGCAGCGCCGACGAGACCCTGCTGGCCGAATTGCTGCCCAGCCTGATGGGCATCCGCGATGCACGGCGCCGCCTGGGGCGCTGGATGAAGCCGTCGCGGCGCCATGTGGGCCTGGCGTTCCAACCCGCCACGGCACGGGTCATGTACCAGCCGCTGGGGGTGGTCGGCATCATCGTGCCCTGGAACTACCCGCTGTTCCTGGCCATCGGCCCGCTGACCGGAGCCCTGGCCGCCGGCAACCGGGTCATGCTCAAGCTCAGCGAGTCCACCCCCGCCACCGGGCTGCTGCTCAAGCGCTTGCTGGCCGAGATCTTTCCTGAAGACCTGGTCTACGTGGCGCTCGGTGATATCGAAACCGGCGTCGCTTTTTCCCGCCTGCCGTTCGATCACCTGCTGTTCACCGGGGCCACCAGCGTGGGTCGGCAGGTGATGCGTGCCGCTGCCGAGAACCTGGTGCCGGTGACCCTGGAGCTGGGCGGCAAGTCACCGGCCATCGTGTCACGCAGCGTGCCACTGCACGACGCGGCCGAGCGCCTGGTATTCGGCAAGACCCTCAACGCCGGCCAGACCTGCGTGGCGCCGGATTACATCCTGGCGCCCAGAGAGCGGGTCGAAGCACTGGTCGGGGCACTGCGCGACACGCTGCAGCGCTTATACCCGGCGCATCGCGAGACAGCCGGCAATCCGGACCGCACCTCGATCATCAACGCTCGCCAGCAGGCACGCCTGGTGGGCTACCTGGAGGACGCCGCCGCCAAGGGCGCGCGCATCCTGCCCTTGCAGCCCGAGGCAGGGCGCGCCATGCCACTGACCCTGCTGCTGGAGGTGAGCGACGACATGCAGGTCATGCAGGAAGAGATCTTCGGCCCGCTGCTGCCCATCGTGCCCTATGACGACCTCGACCAGGCGCTGGACTGGATCAACCGGCGCGCGCGACCGTTGGCGCTCTACTACTTCGGGTACGACCGCGATGAACAGCAGCAGGTGCTGGCGCGTACCCACTCCGGTGGCGTGTGCATCAACGACACCCTGCAGCACGTCGCCCAGGACGACCTGCCGTTCGGCGGTATCGGCCCTTCGGGCATGGGCCATTACCATGGCAGGGAAGGCTTCCTGACCTTCAGCAAGGCCAAGGCGGTGCTGGTCAAGCCGCGCCTTAACCTCGCGCGGCTGATGTATCCGCCCTACGGGGGGCCCTTGCAGCGCCTGGTACGCTGGCTGCTGTTGCGCTGATGGGCCGCTTCGAGGTTGTCCGATAATCGGCGCAATACGACACAGGTCCTGAAGCCCGCGACTTGGCCGCGCGGGCGCGCGTGCGCTACCATCCGAGTCCCTCAATGCACTGCCGGCAGGACGATGCGATGAACCGAGTTTTGTATCCAGGCACCTTCGACCCTATCACCAAGGGCCACGGCGATCTGGTCGAACGCGCCTCGCGCCTGTTCGATCACGTGATCATCGCGGTGGCGGCCAGCCCCAAGAAGAACCCGCTGTTCCCCCTCGAACAACGCGTCGAACTGGCCCAGGAAGTCACCCGTCACCTGCCCAACGTCCAGGTACTGGGCTTTTCCACCCTGCTGGCGCACTTTGCCAAGGAACAAGGGGCGAACATCCTGCTGCGCGGCCTGCGCGCGGTGTCGGACTTCGAATACGAGTTCCAGCTGGCCAACATGAACCGCCAACTGGCACCGGACATCGAAAGCCTGTTCCTCACTCCGTCGGAGCGCTACTCGTTCATTTCCTCGACCCTGGTGCGAGAAATCGCGGCGTTGGGCGGTGATATCGACAAGTTCGTCCACCCGGCGGTCGCCCAGGCACTGACCGAGCGCTTCAAGCGCAGCTGAAAGCAGGCCGCGCAGGGCAATACCCGTAGAAACCTCAAGGTGCATCCCGAGACCTAATGCGGCACAATTCGCCGCATCGGTTTTCATATGCCCGGATGCGCCCGCGGCAGGAGTGTTGCATGTCCCTTATCATCACCGACGATTGCATCAACTGCGACGTCTGCGAGCCAGAGTGCCCGAACGAAGCGATTTCCCAGGGTGAAGAGATCTACGTGATCGACCCGAACCTGTGCACCGAGTGCGTCGGCCATTACGACGAACCGCAATGCCAGCAGGTCTGCCCTGTGGATTGCATCCCGCTGGATGACAACCATGTCGAGAGCAAGGACGAGCTGATGGCCAAATACATGCGCCTCACCGGCAAGGCCTGATACCGGCAACGAGCCCCCGCCGCGGCCAGTCGTCTGCCGCCCAGCAAGGACCGCATGCTGTTGATCCCGAAACGACCCCGCCCTCTCCTGCACGGCGCCGTGCTGTTGCTTTGCGCCCTCGCCGCCCAGGCCAGCCAGGCGTTTCCGCGCCCCGAACAGGCGGCCATCGCCAGCCCCCACGCCATGGCCACCGAGGCGGGTGAGCAGACCATCGGCATGGGCGGCAATGCCTTCGACGCCGCCATCTCCATTGCCGCCACCCTGGCGGTGGTCGAGCCCTATGGCTCGGGCCTGGGCGGTGGCGGCTTCTTCCTGCTGCGCGAAGGCGGCGAAAAGCCTGCCTACCAATTCATCGATGCACGGGAAAAGGCGCCACTCAAGGCCACCTATGACCTGTACCGCCGCGACGGCAAAGTACAGCCGCGCCTGTCGCTGGACGGCCCTCTGGCCGCCGCCATCCCCGGCCTGCCCGCCGCACTGGTGGAGCTGGCCGAGCGCTACGGCAAGCTGCCGCTGGACCTGACCCTGAAAGAGGCCATCATCCGGGCCTACAACGGCTTTCCCGTAGACCGCATCTACCAGAAGCGCGCCACCATGCGCCTGGCCGCGTTGCGCGATGACCCGGAAAGTGCCCGGCTGTTCCTGGTCAACGGCGAGGTACCGCCGCTGGGTACCCTGATCGTGCAGCACGAACTGGGTGATACCCTCAACCGCCTGGCCACTCACGGACGCGATGGTTTCTACGCCGGCAGCACTGGCAGGGCCCTGCTGCAAGGTGTGCAGCAGGCCGGCGGAATCTGGACAGCGCAAGACCTGCAGGACTATCAGGTGGCTACCCGCGCGCCGCTGCGCTGGACGCTGGCCGAGCAGCGCGAGTTGGTCAGCGCCCCTCCGCCCTCTGCTGGCGGCGTGGCCCTGGCCCAGAGCCTGACCATGCTCGAACAGCTGCCGTGGCGCCAAGCCCAGGGCAGCCAGCGCATCCACTACGTGCTGGAAGTGCTGCGCCGCGCCTATCGCGACCGGGGCGAACTGGGCGACCCGGACTTCGTCAGCGCCCCCATTGCGCACCTGCTCGACCGCGGCTATCTGGAAAGCCTGGCCAAAGGCATCGATCCGCAGCGCGCCACCCCCAGCAAGGAACTGCCACCGGCACCCGAGTGGCGTGAAGGCGACCACACCACGCACTTTGCGGTCATCGACCGCGAAGGCAACGCAGTGGCCGCCACCCTGTCGATCAACCTGCCATTCGGTGCGGCCTTCACCGTACCGGGCACCGGCGTGGTGCTCAATGACGAAATGGATGACTTTGCCGCCGACCCGCAAGGCCGCAATGCCTACGGCCTGGCTGGCAGCCAGGCCAACTCGATTGCCGCCGGCAAGCGCCCGCTGTCGAGCATGAGCCCCAGCTTCCTGGAAAGCCCCGAGCAGTTCGCCGCGTTCGGCACGCCGGGCGGCAGCCGTATTCCCAGCATGGTGCTGCTGGCGATGCTGCAATACCTGGACGGCCAGCCGATTGCCCAGTGGGCGGCGTCCCCGCGCTACCACCATCAGTACCTGCCAGACGTGGTGGAGTACGAGCCTGGCGCGCTCAGCGCAGAGATCAGGGAAGAACTGGGCAAGCGTGGCTATAGCCTGAAGCAGACCGCCGACAGCTACGGTAACCAGCAGGTATTGCTGTGGGACAAGCACAGCCGCCAGGTGCAGGTGGCCAGCGACCCTCGCGGCGAAGGGGTTGCCGAGGTGTTCGGCCCGCGTTAGGTTTTGTACGAAAAGTGCCTGCGCTCGGCCATGCTGCGTTAAAAACAGGCTGGATCGCCAGCCCGGTCGGAATGCTCATTTACACCAGTAAAGTCGCCCGCGACTCCGACCGTTCCTCGCCTGTTTTGACTCGCTGGCGCTCGCCCTTCGGGTCAGCCTGCGGCTGTTACTCGCTTTGCTCGTTGCGCCTTGCCTGACCTTCGCTCGCCGACTTTTCGTACAAAACCTAGTGAGCGGGCGTCACTCCTGCTTGTTGTAACCGTCGCCGGTACAGCCCAGGCAGCGCACGAAGGCCGCCTTGGCCGGGTCGACCACCAAGGCCTTGCCGGTACGACCGATGCCACCACCGGTAGCGGTGAACGGCAGGGCAATGACGAACAGCCCGGCACCCGCCACCGTGGCCGCGATCAGCAGCGGGCGAGCGATCAGCAGGTCGCCGATCATGGCGTACGCCGGAGGGTTCTGAATGGTGTAGATCGGGTCGCCCATGGCATCGGGGCGGTCGAACGCAGCCATGGCCGGCATGGCCTGCAGTCCGAAGGACAGGGCCAGGGTGGCAGCGAGAAGGCGAAACGGGCTCATGCGGGCTCCTTTGCGTAGGCATTGCGCAGGCAAGGGCTAACTATAAACAGCCAACCCGGTTAAGCAAGGCCGCTTTGCCACAAGCGAACCCGCGAAATGTCACGGCATGCTCTCAGCGCTGACACTTCGGGCAGTAGACGCTGGCACGCTGGCCGAGCTTCACCTCACGCAACAGACTGCCACAGACCTTGCACGGTTGCCCGGTACGCCCGTAGGCGAACAGTTCCTGCTGGAAATAGCCGGGTTTGCCGTCGCCACCGATGAAATCCCGCAATGTCGTACCACCGCGCTCGATGGCATAGGTGAGGATGCGTTTGATCTCGATGGCCAGCTTCAGGTAACGCGCCCGGGAAATGCTCCCGGCTTCCCGACGCGGGTCGATACCGGCAGCGAACAGCGCCTCGGTGGCGTAGATGTTGCCGACCCCGACCACCACCGCGTTATCCATGATGAAGGGTTTGACCGCTATCGACTTGCCGCGTGACAACTCGTACAGCCGTGCGCCGTCGAACAGTTCGGTGAGCGGCTCGGGACCCAGGCGCGCCAGCAGTTCATGGTTGTGCGGGTCCAGGCTCCAGAGCATCGCGCCGAAGCGGCGCGGATCGGTGTAGCGCAGCGCCAGGCCGGACTCCAGCTCGATGTCCACGTGCTCGTGCTTGAGCGCCGGCAGTCCGGCCTCGACCAGACGCAGGTTGCCGGACATGCCCAGGTGGCTGATCAGGGTGCCGACCTCGGCCTGGATCAATAGATACTTGGCGCGCCGGCCCACCTCGACGATGCGCTGACCGGACAGGCGCACATCCAGGTCCTCGGGCACCGGCCAGCGCAGGCGGTGGTCACGCACGATCACCCGGCTGACGCGCTGGCCCTGCAGGTGCGGGGCGATACCGCGGCGGGTGGTTTCGACTTCTGGCAATTCAGGCATGAGAAATTCGGTGCGTCTGGCAGATCAATGACCGCTCAGCTCGCGGATGCTTTCCTTGAGGTATTCGAAATCGTATTCGGACAGCCCGACGTAATCGAGCACCAGCGGCCCTACGACATCCCATTCATGGTCCACGTCCTGGTTGCCCAGTACCTGGAAGGACTGACAGATGTGCTCGGCCATCTTCAGCGGGCCCAGCAGGTTCTTCAGCGGGGTGTTGCTGTTGGACTCGTCCTGGAAGATCGCCAGGGCATTGTGATGGTTGGCGATGGCCGAACACAGATGCTCGGGCAGGCGCCATGACTTGGCCGTGTAGTAGCCGACCACCGAATGGTTGGTGTCGAACGCCGCGTTCTCGGTGTCGACCACCCGGCACTCGGCGCTGGCATTGGCGTAGGCGTTTTCCAGAACCTGCATGTAGTCCGGAAAGCGCTTGAGCATCAGCGGCACGCCGCAGTCGTGGAACAGGCCCAGCGCATAGGATTCGTCAACGGTCTGCGAGCCGATGCGCTTGGCCAGGGTCAGGCTGGTCATGGCCACGTCCTGGGCCGTGTCCCAGAAGCGGTTGAGGGTGACGATGGTCTCGTCGCTCATCTCGCCCTTGATCGATTGGGCGTTGATGAGGTTGATCACCGTACGGCTGCCGAGCAGGTTAACCGCCTTCTCGATCGAGGCGATCTTGTTGGACAGGCCGAAGTGCGCCGAATTGACGATTTTGAGCAACGCCCCGGACAGGCCTGGGTCTTGGGAAATCAGCTTGGCGATGACGCCCAGATCGGGGTCGGGCATGTACTGCTCCATCTGCAGGTCGACGAGGATCTGCGGTTGCGCGGGAACAGTGATGCCTTGCAGGGCTTGCTGAATCTGCTCGGGGGTCAGCTCTTGGGACATAGCTCATTACTCGGGACCAAGCCTGGATTCTGCCCCCATATTGAGAATGGGTCCATCATCAAACGGCGGGATTTTTTCTGAACTTTGGTCGTAGCCACGCTTCGGAATTAACGTACGCACCACACGGTGCATGGTTGCGAGTATAGCCCTGGCCGCTGCCGGTCAAGGCCCCAGTCACCCGAGACAGGAGATCCCCATGTCCAACTCCCTGCAAGGCAAGCGTGTTGCATTTCTGGTAACCGATGGTTTCGAACAGGTCGAGCTTACCGGCCCGAAACAGGCCCTCGAGCAGGCCGGTGCGCGGACGGAAATTCTCTCTGCCAAAGCCGGGCAGGTGAAAGGCTGGAACCACGACGAACCGGCCGACGACTTTCCGGTGGACCGCACTTTCGCCCAGGCCAAGGACGAACACTACGATGCCGTGGTGCTGCCCGGTGGCGTGATGAACTCCGATACCATTCGTCTGGATGCCGACGCCCAGCACATCGTACGCCTGGTCAACGGTCAGAACCGGCCCATTGCGGTGATCTGCCACGGCGGCTGGCTGCTGATTTCCGCCGAGCTGGTCAAAGGCAAGACCCTGACCAGCTACAAGACCCTCAAGGACGACCTGGCCAACGCCGGCGCCCATTGGGTCGACAAGCCGGTGGTGGTCGACGGCAACCTGATCAGCAGCCGCCAGCCCGACGACATCGAGGCGTTCAACACCGCCATCATCGAGGCGCTGTCTGCCTGACCGGCACACCCGCTAATTTGCCCGCATCCCGGCCAACGGCCGGGATGACGCGCTATAATCACGCCCTTTTTTCCGGAGCGACGTGATGTCTCTGCCCAGCCTGCGCCTCAAAGCCAATGCCGACCGCCGCCTGCGCGCCGGCCATCTGTGGATCTACAGCAACGAGATCGACGTGGCGGCCACCCCGCTGAACCGCTTCGCGGCCGGTGACCAGGCCGTGCTGGAAGCGGCCAGCGGCAAACCCCTGGGCATCGTCGCCATGAGCCCCAACAACCTGATCTGCGCCCGCCTGCTGTCGCGCGACATCAAGCTGCCACTGGACAAGTCGCTGCTGGTGCACCGCCTCAACGTGGCCCTGTCGCTGCGCGAGCGGCTGTTCGACAAACCGTTCTACCGCCTGGTGTACGGCGACTCGGACCTGCTGCCAGGCCTGGTGGTGGACCGCTTCGACCACATCCTGGTGGTGCAACTGGCTTCGGCGACCATGGAACAGCACAAGGATGACGTGATCGCCGCCCTGGTGCAGGTGCTCAAGCCCAGCGGCATCCTGTTCAAGAACGACTCCAGCGCCCGCGATGCCGAGGGCCTGAACCGCTACGTCGAGACCGTCTATGGCGCGGTGCCGGAATGGGTAGCCCTGGAAGAGAACGGCGTGAAGTTCGAAGCGCCGGTGCTCGACGGCCAGAAGACCGGCTGGTTCTACGACCACCGCATGAACCGTGCGCGCCTGGCGCCCTATGTGAAGGGCAAGCGGGTCCTGGACCTGTACAGCTACATCGGCGGCTGGGGTATTCAGGCCGGGGCCTTCGGCGCCAGTGAAGTGACTTGCGTGGACGCCTCGGGCTTCGCCCTCGACGGCGTGGAGCGCAATGCCGCGCTGAATGGCTTCGCAGAGAAGGTCACCTGCATCGAAGGCGACGTGTTCGAAGCCCTGAAGGAACTGAAAGCCGCTGAAGAGCGCTTCGACGTGATCGTTGCCGACCCGCCGGCCTTCATCAAGCGCAAGAAAGACCTGAAGAACGGTGAAGGCGCCTACCGCCGCCTGAACGAACAGGCCATGCGCCTGCTCAGCAAGGACGGCATCCTGGTCAGCGCCTCGTGCTCGATGCACCTGCCCGAGGACGACCTGCACAACATCCTGCTGACCAGCGCCCGCCACCTGGACCGCAACATGCAGCTGCTCGAACGCGGCGGCCAGGGCCCGGACCATCCGGTACACCCGGCGATCCACGAGACCCGCTACATCAAGAGCATCACCTGCCGGCTGCTGCCCAACAGCTGAGCGTCCGGCACTCCAGCCACCCGGAGCCCGATGCGCTCCGGGCACCTCAGCCTCGTCTTGCGGGGTGTCTGAAGGCGCTTCGCAAAAGCCCTGCCAGCAAAATCGACAGGTCGTTCGGTGAATTTTCACCTGTCGATCAGACGTCATGCCAAGCAGGCGCCAGCGGTGTAGAATCGGCGGCATTCATCGCCAGTCATCCCCGGCGGGTTTATGAGCTCAGGCCGAGTGCACGGCGATCCCGTGGCCTTCGGTTTTTCACTGCATGCGATCAACGCCCTCGTGCGTGTGGACCCACAGAAGCTCACTCCCCTAGATAGGCACCCCTGAAAACACCGGCGAGGCTGTCAGCGCGAGCCTGGTTTCAACGCCGCGATGACCACGCCGGTGGTTTTCAAAGGTGCCCGACTGATTAGCCTGTATTGCCGGAGTGCTACAAATGCCTGATTACCGTTCCAAGACCTCCACCCACGGCCGCAACATGGCCGGCGCCCGTGCCCTGTGGCGCGCCACGGGCATGAAGGATGACGACTTCAAGAAGCCGATCATCGCCATCGCCAACTCCTTCACCCAGTTCGTACCGGGCCACGTGCACCTCAAGGACCTCGGTCAGCTGGTCGCCCGCGAGATCGAACGCGCCGGTGGCGTGGCCAAGGAATTCAACACCATCGCCGTGGATGACGGCATCGCCATGGGCCATGACGGCATGCTGTACTCGCTGCCGAGCCGCGAGATCATCGCCGACGCCGTGGAATACATGGTCAACGCGCACTGCGCCGATGCCATCGTGTGCATCTCCAACTGCGACAAGATCACCCCCGGCATGCTGATGGCCGCGCTGCGCCTGAACATTCCGGTGATCTTCGTCTCCGGCGGCCCGATGGAAGCCGGTAAGACCAAGCTGGCCAACCATGGCCTGGACCTGGTAGACGCCATGGTCATCGCCGCCGACTCCAGCGCCAGCGACGAGAAGGTCGCCGAGTACGAGCGCAGTGCCTGCCCGACCTGCGGTTCGTGCTCCGGCATGTTCACCGCCAACTCGATGAACTGCCTGACCGAAGCCCTGGGCCTGGCGCTGCCGGGCAACGGTTCGACCCTGGCGACCCACAGCGACCGTGAGCAACTGTTCCTCACCGCCGGGCGCACCATCGTCGAGCTGTGCAAGCGCTACTACCAGGGCAACGACGAGTCGGTACTGCCGCGCAACATCGCCAACTTCAAGGCGTTCGAGAACGCCATGATGCTCGACATCGCCATGGGCGGCTCGACCAACACCATCCTGCACCTGCTGGCTGCCGCCCAGGAAGCCGAGGTCGACTTCGACCTGCGCGACATCGATCGCCTGTCGCGCAAGGTGCCGCAGCTGTGCAAGGTGGCGCCGAACATCCAGAAGTACCACATGGAAGACGTGCACCGCGCCGGCGGCATCTTCAGCATCCTCGGTTCGCTGGCCCGTGGCGGCCTGCTGCACACCGACCTGCCGACCGTGCACAGCGCCTCGATGGAAGAAGCCATTGCCAAGTGGGACATCACCCAAACCAACGATGAAGCCGTGCACACCTTCTTCAAGGCCGGCCCGGCCGGCATCCCGACCCAGACCGCCTTCAGCCAGTCGACCCGCTGGGAAACCCTGGACGACGACCGCGAGAACGGCTGCATCCGCAGCGTCGAGCACGCCTACTCGCAGGAAGGCGGCCTGGCCGTGCTGTACGGCAACATCGCGCTGGACGGCTGCGTAGTGAAGACCGCCGGCGTCGACGAGTCGATCCACGTGTTCGAAGGCAACGCGAAGATCTTCGAAAGCCAGGACAGCGCGGTGCGCGGCATCCTCGCCGATGAAGTGAAGGCCGGCGATATCGTGATCATCCGTTACGAAGGCCCGAAAGGCGGCCCGGGAATGCAGGAAATGCTCTACCCGACTTCCTACCTGAAGTCCAAGGGCCTGGGCAAGGCTTGCGCCCTGCTCACCGACGGCCGTTTCTCTGGCGGCACCTCGGGCCTGTCCATCGGCCACGCCTCGCCTGAAGCCGCCTCCGGCGGCGCCATCGGCCTGGTGCGCGACGGCGACAAGATCCTCATCGACATCCCCAACCGCTCGATCAACCTGCTGGTCAGTGACGAAGAGCTGGCAGCGCGTCGCGTGGAACAGGACAAGAAAGGCTGGAAACCGGTCGAAGTACGCCCACGCAAGGTGACCACGGCGCTCAAGGCCTATGCCCTGCTGGCCACCAGCGCCGACAAGGGCGCAGTGCGCAACAAGGCCATGCTCGACGGCCTGTAAGGTTGCAGCGACATGAAAAACCGGCGCCTGGTGCGCCGGTTTTTTTATGCCTCGTTTCCCGCAGGAGTGGGTTTAACCGCAATACAGTTCAGTTAGGCTCCTCGCGCTTTCGCGGCTAAAGCCGCTCCCACCGGGTCACATGCCGCTTAAGCGAACAGCATTGGTTTTAACCGCGATGCAGTTCGATCAAGCACTTCCCGGTTTTTGTTGGAGCGAGCTTGCTCGCGAACAGGTCAGCAAAACCCATGTATTTGCTGTGAACGTGACGCAGCCGTCGCGAGCAAGCTCGCTCCCACAACATCGACAGCCGAGCAAGCAGCCCAGGCGAACAGCGGTTACTGAATCTCGTCCGGCTTGACGATCACCCAGTTCTTGTCCGCCGTCACCGGCAGACCTTCCTTGGCCTGGGCCTCGGCGTTGGCCTTGATCATGCCGTTGAGCTGGTTCATGTACTTGTCCTTGCGGTTGATCCACAGGTGGATGCCGCCCTTGTTGACGTCCACATCATGGAACAGCATGTAGCCATCGCTGCTCGGGGTGTCGCCGCCCACCAGCACCGGTTTCTTCCACTGGTCGATGTAGGTCAGGATCGCCGCGTGCTTGCCGGCCATCCAGGTTGCCGGCGTCCACAGGTAAGGGGTCAGCTCCAGGTCCATGTTGGCCTTGGGGTCGTACTTCTTGTCGGTGATCTGCTTGCGGGCGGTGGTCAGCTCACCGGTCTTGCGATCCTTGAGCAGGGTGGTCACGCCGATGACGTTCTCCGGCTTGACGTTGTAGCCATACTTGGGATCGGACGCGACCATGCGCACCAGCTCTTCGGAGGCGGCGGTCATCACGTAGACTTCGATGCCGTTCTCCATCAGCTTGTTGTACAGCTCGGTCTGCCCGGTAAACACCTTGGGCGGGCTGACTTCCAGGGTCTTGACCTGGTCACCGTCGTAGTAGGTCGCCGGAATCGGCTTGTCCAGGGCCATCAGCTCGTCGACGTAGCCTTTCAGCTCCTTGAGGGTGAAGCCGGAGAACACCTGGGCCACCCAGGGGTAGCAGACCATGTCGTCCAGCTCGCACAGGCGGTAGTAGTAGCTGAACAGGCTTTCCTTGTGCTCGGCGGTGTCTTTGAAGGGGATCAGCTTCAGCGAAGGGTCGAGCTTCTCGCGGGTGAGCAGGCCCTTGCTTTCCAGATAGGGCAGCAGCGATTCCTCGAGGTCGAAGCGGTAACTGGTGTTGTCCATGTCGAACACCGCGTAGTTACCTTTGTTGGCATTGGCCGCGATCATCGCGTCCAGCGCCTTGGCGGCCGGCTCGGGCCAATGCTTCAACTCGGTGGCAGACGCCGGACCGGCCAGGGCGAAGCCCAGGCTAAGGCAGAGTGCGCTGGCTAACAGTCTTGGCTGAAACTTCATCACAGACATCCCCTTTTCATGACAAAGGCAGGACCGTAACAAAATTGCATGACAGTTAGCGCGCCTGGACGACCGCTTCGTTGCCAAATACGCCAGCGACATGGTCGATAGCGACAGCACACGGCAAAAACGACAATTTGATGGCAGAAATGTGAATCAGCCTGCGCGGCGTTCCCACACCTCGAAGTGATAGGCCGGCTTGTCGCCTTCGGCCGGGTTGGCCTGGGTCGAGACCCGTTGCCACTGTGCGGTATCGAACGCGGGGAACCAGGCATCGCCGGCCGGGCTCAGTTCGACGCGGGTCAGGTAAAGGCGGTCGGCATGCGGCAGGCCTTCGGCATAGAGTTGTGCGCCACCGATGAGCATCACTTCCTCGACGCCCTGCTCGGCTGCCCATTGCTCGGCGCGTGCCACGGCGGCCGGCAACGAGTCATAGACCTCGGCACCTTCCAGTTGCAGCCCGCTCTGGCGGCTGACCACCAGGTTGAGCCGGCCCGGCAGCGGACGGCCCAGCGAATCCCAGGTCTTGCGGCCCATGATGATCGGCTTGCCCAGGGTGGTCGCCTTGAAATACTTGAAGTCCCCCGGCAGGTGCCAGGGCATGGAATTGTCGATGCCGATCACCCGGTTTTCACCCAGGGCGGCGATCAGGCTGAGGGGGAGCTGTCTGTTCATGCCGGCGAGCATACCAGAGCGAAGGAACTCGTACCCTAAAGGCCTATCACAGCGGTTATGCTGCCTGTCCGTTTTCTGCCAAGGGACGCTGTGTGACTGCCCCGAATTCTCTCGACTCCTTGTGGCTGACCGAAGCGGTGCGCCTGCGCGAAGCCCAGGCTGGCCCCCTCGACGATCAGCAGGCCAGCCGCCAGGCACGCGCCGCCGGTGGTGACTTCGCCACGCGCCTGCAACAACGAGCCCACTGGCTGGCCGAGCGCGATGGCATGCTCGCGGCCCTGCGCCGTTGGAAACAGGGCGCACGCCTGGCACTGCTGGCCCTGGCGCTGTTCGCCCTGGCCAGCGGCGCCGGCCTGGCCTTCGCCGCATTGGGTGGTACGCCCGGCTCGATCAATGTGTTTCGCGCCGTGGGCAGCCTGCTGGGCCTGAACCTGCTGCTGTTGCTGGCCTGGACCCTGGGCATGCTGCTGAGCCGGCATGCCGGTGCCAGCCTCGGGCAGCTGTGGCTGTGGCTGAGCGGTCGCCTGGCGCGTGACGCCCAGGCCGTGCAACTGGCCCCCGCCCTTTTACTACTGTTGCAACGCCAGCGCCTGGAGCGCTGGGCCTTGGGCCTGCTGAGCAACGGCTTGTGGCTGCTGGCGCTGCTCAGCGCACTGGTGGTACTGCTGGCGATGATGGCCACGCGGCGCTACGGCTTCGTCTGGGAAACCACCATTCTGGGCAGCGACACCTTCGTCAGCCTTACTCAACGACTGGGCACCCTGCCCGCCTGGCTGGGCTTCAGCGTGCCCGACGCCGAGACCATTCGCGCCAGTGGCAACGGTCCCGCCGGTCTAGACGATGCGCGCCAGGTCTGGGCCGGCTGGCTGGTCGGGGTGCTGCTGATCTACGGCATCCTGCCGCGCCTGCTGCTGACCCTGCTGTGCCTGTGGCGCTGGCACCGCGGTCGCCAGGCCCTGAGCCTGGACCTCGACGACCCGGCCTACCAGCACCTGCGCGAGCGTCTGATGCCGGCCAGCGAACGCCTGGGCGTCAGCGACGCCGCACCGGCCCGGCTGCATGAAGTTCCACGCCCCACGGCGAAGCTGGCCGAGGGCAGCGCGCTGATGGTCGCCCTGGAGCTGGACGATCAGCAGCCCTGGCCACCGGCACAGGCTGCACAGGTGGCTGACGCCGGTGTGCTGGACAGCCGCGAGTCGCGCCATCGCCTGCTCGAACAACTGACCCAGAACCCTCCGGCGCGCCTGCTGATCGCCTGCGATCCGCGCCGCTCACCCGACCGCGGCAGCCTGGCGCTGCTCGCCGAACTGGCGCGCAATGCCGGGCAGACCCGCGTGTGGCTGCTGCCGGCCCCCGCCGGGCAGCAGCTGGATACCGAACGCCTGGGCGACTGGCAGGACGCCCTGCAAGCGCTGCAACTGCCTGGCCATACCCAGGCCCCGATGAACTGGCTGGAGAGCGGCCATGACTGACGCACATCGCCCGCTGAAGCTGGCCGTGGTCGGCCACACCAACGTGGGCAAGACCTCGCTGCTGCGCACCCTGACCCGCGACGTGGGCTTTGGCGAGGTGTCGCATCGCCCGAGCACCACCCGCCATGTGGAAGGTGCACGCCTGTCCGTCGACGGCCAGGCGCTGCTGGAGCTGTACGACACGCCAGGGCTGGAAGACGCCATCGACCTGCTCGACTACCTGGAGCGCAGCACCCAGGGCGAGCGCCTGGACGGCCCGGCGCGGTTGCAGCGCTTTCTGCAGGGCAGCGAGGCGCGCCAACGCTTCGAGCAGGAAGCCAAGGTGCTGCGCCAGTTGCTGGCCTGCGACGCCGGTCTGTACGTCATCGACGCCCGCGAGCCGGTGCTGGCCAAGTACCGCGACGAACTGGCGATTCTCGCCGGGTGTGGCAAGCCGCTGCTGCCGGTACTGAATTTCGTCAGCCGCCCCCAGGCCCGCGAAGCGGACTGGCGTGAGGCCTTGTCGCGCCTGGGCCTGCATGCCCTGGTGCGCTTCGACAGCGTGGCGCCCCCGCAGGACGGCGAGCGCCGGTTGTACGAAAGCCTGGCGCTGTTGCTGGAAAACGCCCGGCCCCAACTGGAGCGCCTGATCAGCGACCTGGAAACCCAGCGCCAGGCCAGGCGCCATGCCGCAGCGCGGCTGATCGCCGACTTGCTGATCGACTGTGCCGCCAGCCGGCGCAGTGTGCCGGCGCAGGCCGACCCCGAACGCCAGGCCATCGAGGCGCTGCATCAGGCCGTGCGTCAACGTGAGCAGCAGTGCGTCGAGTCGCTGTTGCAGCTCTATGCCTTTCGCCCCCAGGACGCCTCGACCGGCGACCTGCCGCTGCTCGACGGGCGTTGGGGCGACGATCTGTTCAACCCCGAGACCCTGCGCCTGTTGGGCGTACGGGTCGGCGGTGGCGTAGCGGCAGGGGCGGCAGCCGGTGCCGGGGTGGACCTGCTGGTCGGCGGCCTGACCCTGGGTGCAGCAGCGCTGGCCGGGGCCATTGCCGGCGGCGCGCTGCTGACCGCCAAGGGCTACGGCAACCGCCTGCTCGGCAAGCTCAAGGGCGAACGTGAGCTGACCGTGGACGACGCCGTGCTGCGTTTGCTGGCCTTGCGGCAGCGGCAATTGCTGCTGGCGCTCGACGCGCGTGGGCATGCGGCGATGCAGCGCATCGAGCTGGAGACACCGCAGGACACCCAATGGCGTACCGGCAAGCTGCCCGCCCCGTTGCGCCGGGCACGCGCCCATCCGCAATGGTCGAGCCTGAACCCGCATGCGCGACCCAGCCAGGCCGAACGCCAGGAAGCCCGTGAACGCCTGGCTGAAGTGCTACAAGCCTCATGAGCCGCGACAACCGGTGGGAGCGGCTTTAGCCGCGAAAGCGCCAGGAAATTCACTGCATTTGTTGTGAACAGGCGGTCGCTTCGCGGCTGAAGCCGCTCCTACCTGGTCGCACAGCGCTTAGTCGAACGGTATTGCGGCTAAAGCCGCTCTGTGACCGGATTTCTGCCTGCCAGGCGACCAAGGGTGCTTGCACTGCCTACCGCAAACCCCGGCGGGCCGGTATGATCCCGCGCCCGTGATGACCACCCAGAAAACAGAATGAAACCCACCCTGATCGCCGCCGCCGAACTCGACCGCCTGGAAACCTGGGCCAAGTACTCCAGCCACATGTGCGGGGGCTGCATGTCCACCTGCTGCACCCTGCCGGTCGAAGTGAAGATCAAGGACCTGATCCGCATCGGCATCGTCGACGAGTTCGAACAGGGTGAGCCGCCGAAGAACATCGCCAAGCGCCTGCTCAAGGAAGGCATCATCGAGCGCTTCAACCAGAAGACCGGCATCTTCACCCTGCAGCGCATGAGCAACAACGACTGCCTGTACCTGGACCGCAAGAGCCGCCTGTGCACCATTTACGACAAGCGCCCGGACACCTGCCGCAACCACCCGAAGATCGGCCCGCGCCCCGGCTACTGCGCCTACAAGCCCAAGCCGGCGGAAAAGAACGCCAACTCTGCGGTGAGCCGTGGTCCGACCCGCGTATCGCTGGATTTCTGATGCGCTGAAGCCGAACCTTCCACCCGCACAAACGAAAACGCCCCCGGTCTTGCGACCGGGGGCGTTTTCATTCAGCCGGGGCTAAGTCTCACGCCTTGGCTTTCTTGGCAGCGCGGGTACGCTCGCCTTCGTCGAGGATCTTCTTGCGCAGACGGATCGACTTCGGCGTCACTTCGCACAGCTCGTCGTCCTGGATGAATTCCAGGGCCTGTTCCAGGGTGTGGCGAACCGGCGGAACCAGGGCGATGACCTCGTCCTTGCCCGAAGCACGCATGTTGTCGAGCTTCTTGCCTTTGGTCGGGTTCACGCCCAGGTCGTTGTCACGGCTGTTCAGACCGATGATCTGGCCGTTGTAGATGTCCTGGCCGTGCTCGATGAACAGCTTGCCACGAGCCTGCAGGGTTTCCAGCGAGTAGGTCAGCGCCTTGCCGGTTTCGACCGAAACCAGAACGCCGTTGAGGCGGCCGGACATCTGGCCTGGCTTCATGGTGTCGTAGCGATCGAAGATCGAAGTCAGGATGCCAGCACCGTTGGTCAGGGTCAGGAACTGGTTACGGAAACCGATCAGGCCACGGGCCGGAACGTTGTACTCCAGACGCACACGGCCTTTGCCATCCGGCACCATGTTGGTCAGGTCGCCCTTACGCAGACCCATCTCTTCCATGACCTTGCCCTGGGATTCTTCAGGGATGTCGATGGTGACGTTCTCGAACGGCTCCTGCTTGACGCCGTCGACTTCGCGGATGATCACTTCAGGACGGCCCACGGCCATCTCGAAGCCTTCACGGCGCATGGTTTCGATCAGAACCGAGAGGTGCAGCTCACCACGGCCGGAAACCTTGAATTTGTCGGCCGAGTCGCCTTCTTCAACGCGCAGGGCCACGTTGTACAGCAGTTCCTTGTCCAGACGTTCCTTGATGTTACGACTGGTGACGAACTTGCCTTCCTTGCCGCAGAACGGCGAGTCGTTGACCTGGAAGGTCATCGAAACGGTTGGCTCGTCGACGGTCAGGGGCTTCATGGCCTCGACGTTGTTCATGTCGCACAGGGTGTCGGAGATGAACAGCTCTTCGAAGCCGCTGATGCAGACGATGTCGCCAGCGGTGGCTTCTTCGACGTCGACGCGGTGCAGGCCGTGGTGACCCATCAGCTTGAGGATACGACCGTTGCGCTTCTTGCCTTCGGTGTCGATGGCGATCACCGGGGTGTTCGGCTTGACGCGGCCACGGGCGATACGGCCCACGCCGATGATGCCCAGGAAGCTGTTGTAGTCCAGAGCGGAGATCTGCATCTGGAACGGGCCGTCGACGTCGACGCTTGGCGCCGGAACGTGGTCGACGATGGCCTGGTACAGCGCGGTCATGTCTTCGCCCATGGCGGTGTGGTCCAGACCGGCGATGCCGTTCAGGGCCGAGGCGTAGACGACCTGGAAGTCCAGCTGGTCTTCGGTGGCGCCGAGGTTGTCGAACAGGTCGAAGATCTGGTCCAGAACCCAGTCAGGACGCGCGCCTGGACGGTCGACCTTGTTGATCACGACGATCGGCTTCAGACCGGCTTCGAAGGCCTTCTTGGTCACGAAGCGGGTTTGTGGCATCGGGCCGTCCTGGGCGTCGACCAGCAGCAGCACGGAGTCGACCATCGACATCACGCGCTCTACTTCACCACCGAAGTCGGCGTGGCCGGGGGTGTCGACGATGTTGATGCGGTAGTCGTTCCAGCGGATGGCGGTGTTCTTCGCCAGGATGGTAATGCCGCGCTCTTTTTCCTGGTCGTTGGAGTCCATCACGCGCTCGTCGTTGAGCTCGTTGCGCTCCAGAGTGCCGGACTGACGCAGCAGCTTGTCGACCAGAGTGGTTTTACCGTGGTCAACGTGCGCGATGATGGCGATGTTGCGGAGATTTTCGATCACTTGTGTATCTCGATCAGAGGATTCGGTCTGCCGTCCGGACGCGGGCGGCGATTAACGTTGGAAATCTTCAGGTACGGCCGTGACAGCGTCGGGGGGCCGGTGACGCAAGCCACAGGCAAACAGCCCCGGGCGTTTAGCTCGGTCGATATACGCGCACATTGGCATGCCCCTCACTGAGCAGGTGGTGAGCATGCAGGCGGCTCATGACGCCTTTGTCGCAATACAGCAGGTACTGGCGGTTGCCATCCAGTTCCTTGAAGCGGCTGTTCAGTGCATAGAACGGCACGGCTTGTACTTCAACGCCAGGCACGTCCAGCGGCTGGTCTTCCTGGGCATCCGGATGGCGGATGTCGAGAATGACCTGGCCGGCCAGGGCCTGGTGGACTTCTTCGACCGCGACCTGCTGGCTGAGGTCGTCGATCACCCGGTCGATCGCCACCAGCCTGGCGCGCTCCAGGGCACGGTCCAGGACCGCCATGTCGAAGCGCGTCTCTTCGTGCTCGACGCGGTAGCGCTTGGCGCTGGTCTTCGGGTTGACCGAGATCACCCCGCAATATTCGGGCATGTGCCGGGCGAAATCGGCCGAGCCGATCTGGGTCGCCAGGTTGACGATGTCCTGCTTGTCGGTGGCGATCAGCGGACGCAGCACCAGCTTGTCGGTCACCGAGTCGATGGTCGCCAGGTTCGGCAGGGTCTGGCTCGACACCTGGGAAATCGCCTCGCCGGTGACCAGCACGTCGATCTCCAGGCGTTCGGCCATCGCCGAGGCTGCGCGTAACATCATACGCTTCAACACTACACCCATATGACCGTCGTCGACTTTCTGCAGGATTTCGCCCAGCACTTCTTCGAACGGCACGCTGATGAACAGCACGCGCTGCGAGCTGCCGTACTTCTTCCAGATGAAATGCGCGACTTCCATCACGCCCAATTCATGGGCACGGCCGCCGAGGTTGAAGAAGCAGAAGTGCGCCATCAGGCCACGACGCATGATCTGGTAGGCCGCCACGGTGGAGTCGAAGCCACCGGACATCAGCACCAGGGTCTGTTCCAGTGCACCCAGCGGGTAGCCACCCAGGCCCTGGTGCTGGCTGTGCACCACGAACAGGCGGTCGTCACGGATCTCCATGCGCACCAGCAGCTCGGGATTCTTCAGGTCGATGCCGGCGGCACCGCACTCGCGACGCAACTGGCTGCCGACGTAGCGCTCGACGTCCATGGAACTGAAGGAATGCTTGCCGGCCCGCTTGCAGCGCACCGCGAAGATCTTGCCGGGCAGCAGGTCGGCGTAATGCTGCCGACACTTGGCGACGATGTCGTCGAGGTCGCCCAGCGGGTATTCGGCCACTTGCAGGAAGTTGGCGATGCCGGGCATGCAGCTCAGCCGCTCGGTGATGCCCTGCAGGATCTTCGGATCGGTTTCCCGGGTCTCGACCTCCAGGTTGTCCCAGACGCCGCCCACGACAATGTTTTCGTCCAGCTCGCGCAGCACGGTGCGGATGTTCTTGGCCAGCTGGCGGATGAACTTCTTGCGCACCGGCGGGCTTTTGATAGTGATTTCTGGGAAAACTTTGACGATGAGCTTCATGGAAACAGTGCGTGAAGGGCCGACAAAAAAAGAGGGGCGCGGATTATAGCGGAAATTGCTCAAGCTTTGACCAACTATCGTACATCCGATTGTCAGCGCACCAAAAAGGGTCAAACTCGGAAAAATAAGCATCAATAAGGTGCAATATTTTTCCAGGAATTTCGTGGATGCGACGTAAACGCTTGTATTTGGGGCGGCCAGCCCATCTCGGGGCACTGGCATGCAAATTGCTCCCTTGTGAGGCAGGTAGCCATGGCAGAGTATTTTGCGCCGGCATCACCCAAATTCAGAGGCCCCTACAAAAGCATCGGCCTCAACCCACCCGGAGGACACTATGTCGAAGTCGGTTCAACTCATCAAAGATCATGACGTTAAATGGATTGATCTGCGCTTCACTGACACCAAAGGCAAGCAGCAGCACGTCACCATGCCGGCACGCGATGCGCTGGACGACGACTTCTTCGAAATCGGCAAGATGTTCGACGGTTCCTCCATCGCCGGCTGGAAAGGCATCGAAGCCTCCGACATGATCCTGCTGCCGGACGACGAGTCCGCCGTACTGGACCCGTTCACCGAAGAGCCGACCCTGATCCTGGTCTGCGACATCATCGAGCCGTCCACCATGCAGGGCTACGATCGCGACCCACGCGCCATCGCCCACCGCGCCGAGGAATACCTGAAGAGCACCGGTATCGGTGACACCGTATTCGTAGGCCCGGAGCCTGAGTTCTTCATCTTCGACTCGGTCAAGTACAAGTCCGACATCTCCGGCTCCATGTTCAAGATCTTCTCCGAGCAAGGCTCGTGGATGACCGACCAGGACGTGGAAGGTGGCAACAAGGGCCACCGTCCAGGCATCAAGGGCGGCTACTTCCCGGTTCCACCGGTCGACCACGACCACGAAATCCGTACTGCCATGTGCAACGCACTGGAAGAGATGGGTCAGGTCGTCGAAGTTCACCACCACGAAGTGGCCACCGCCGGTCAGAACGAAATCGGCGTGAAGTTCAACACCCTGGTCAAGAAGGCTGACGAAGTACAGACCCTGAAATACGTGGTCCACAACGTTGCCGACGCCTACGGCCGCACCGCGACCTTCATGCCGAAGCCTCTGTACGGCGACAACGGCTCGGGCATGCACGTGCACATGTCCATCGCCAAAGACGGCAAGAACACCTTCGCCGGCGAAGGCTATGCCGGCCTGTCCGACACCGCCCTGTACTTCATCGGCGGCATCATCAAGCACGGTAAGGCCCTGAACGGCTTCACCAACCCGTCGACCAACTCCTATAAGCGTCTGGTCCCAGGTTTCGAAGCTCCGGTGATGCTGGCCTACTCGGCCCGTAACCGCTCGGCCTCGATCCGTATTCCATACGTTTCCAGCCCACGCGCCCGCCGCATCGAAGCCCGCTTCCCGGATCCGGCTGCCAACCCATACCTGGCCTTCGCCGCCCTGCTGATGGCTGGCCTGGACGGTATCCAGAACAAGATCCACCCAGGCGATGCCGCCGACAAGAACCTGTACGACCTGCCACCAGAAGAAGCCAAGGAAATCCCGCAAGTGTGCGGCAGCCTGAAAGAGGCCCTGGAAGAGCTGGACAAAGGCCGTGCGTTCCTGACCAAGGGCGGCGTGTTCTCCGACGACTTCATCGATGCCTACATCGAGCTGAAGTCGGAAGAAGAAATCAAGGTCCGTACCTTCGTACACCCTCTGGAATACGAGCTGTACTACAGCTGCTGATTCCTGTTGCGCCGCCTGCCGGCGCATCGAGAGGCCACCTTCGGGTGGCCTTTTTTTTGCCCTGCCGCAGCCGGTCCTGCCTGAACAGCTGGGCATCCTGGCCTTGCGCGGCTTCAACCGCGCAAGGGCCGGGAGGCGACCAATAGATATTCATCGCACACCCGTCATCCGGCTGTGCCATGCTGCATCGCCGTTCCGATTTCCTGGAGGTTCTCCATGCTTTCGTCCTGCCTGCCGCGCCCTTCCCGCCTGGGTTTTGCCGCACTGGCACTGCTCAGCCTGCTGACAGCCTGTACCAGCACCCGCCATCCCCCCGAAGCCCTGGCACCGCTGCTGGGCGATATCGAGCAGCGCCTGGCCCTGGCTACCCCCGTGGCGCTGAGCAAATGGGACAGCGGCCAGCCGGTCGAAGACCGCCCCCGCGAGCGCCAGGTGATTGACCGGGCCGCCGAGCGCGCCCGCGAGTGGCAGGTCGACCCGGCCTGGGCACGGCAACTGTTCGCCGACCAGATCGAAGCCAGCAAGATCAGCCAGCACGCCAGCCTCGACGCCTGGAAACGCCAGGGCCAGGCGCCGCAGACCCCACGCCTGAACCTCGCCACACAGATTCGCCCGGCCCTGGATGACCTGCAGGAACGCATGCTCCAGGACATGGCGCACTTTGCGCCGTATCGCGCCGATGGCGCCTGTCGGCAATGGCTCGCCGATCGGCAACGCCAGGTTCAGGGCGACGCCTCGTACCTGCAGGCCTGGCACCAGGCGACTGCCAGCCTTTGCGCCCGCTAGCAGGGTGACCGGGCAACACTCAGGCGGCCTGCAAATAGTCGAAAATCAGCGCCGCCTTATTCCGCATCTGATGGCAAAATCATTCCCCGCCAGGGCTGCGCACCGGCACAGGAACGATTCAGACAGGGAAATACCACGTTCAGCATGAGCCACCACGACCCCGCCATCGACGCCCCCGTGCCCGTGCACACTGAAGGGCGGCATGTCATCGACCTTACCGGCCCCCGCAGCCACACCCTGTCCATGGAGCCTGGGGTCGGCAGCCTGCGCATTGGCCCGGCGGCGCTCGGCAAGAAGGCCGACCTGCACGCCGAGGCCCACGAGCGGCTCGCCTGGAATGCCTTCGATCCTTTCGCCACTCAGGCCGGTTCACCCTGGCCACGCTTTCTCAGCTATACCGGCGGTGACACCGGCTTCGTGAGCTGGGCCAGCCAGCGCTCCATCGAGGAAATGGTCTGGACGCCGCTACTAGCCGAAGACACCTGGGTCGATGCCAGCCAGGCCGCCCTGCACCGCCTGGCGATCCACCTGGCGCCTGCAACCAGCCGCCTGCGCATGACCCTGCCCAGCCACACCACCTGGGCCTACCGGCATCTCAGCCTGAACGGCGAACTGTCACGCTTCGTGGCCGAGGGCGACCTGCCCTGGTCACTGGCCTTGGCACCGCGCACCAGCCCGCGCCGTCAGGGGCCGCCCTTCGAATTGCCAGACCTGGGCATCCTGCATCAGGTCGAACACCTGGCCCTGCAAAACGGCCCGATGGCCCAACCGGTTTCGCTCAAGTGCCTGCGGCGCTTCACCCAGTTGCGCAGCCTCGACCTGTGGGGGCATTTCTGCGACCTGCAGGAGCTGGCCCGCCACCCGCGGCTCGAAGCCCTGGAGTTACGCTTCATGCCCGACCTTCAGGGCCTGCCGGCACTGGACAGCTGGCCGGCCCTGGAGCGTTTCATCGCCTTCAATGTCGAGGAAGCCACCGGCAAGCGTCTGCGCCAGCAGGTCAAGGCACGGGGTCGGGTGCGGGGCTGGAACGGCCACGCCTCGGTCAGCCAGCTGCGCAAGCCGCTGTGGTGGGAGGCGGAGTACGGCCGGCCGTTCTCCGCCTGGCCCAAGCGCCTGGCCAAGATCGCCAACGGTGCCTACGACCAGGCCCTGGCCAGCCTGGCACTGGCCGCAGACGCGGTACAGGCAGAAGCGGCATTCAGCGCCTTCGCCCGACACTTCAACTCGCTCAAGGGCATCGAGAGCAGCGAGCGCGATGACCTGGGCGAGGCCATCTGGCAACTCAGCCAGAGCGAACATGCCATGCGCCTGGGGGTCAGCGCCGAACGGGCGCAGGCGTGGTTCGACCAGGTACGCGATTACTGACACCCCGCCAGGCAACGGCGGGCGATCTGCATTATGCTGAGGCTCCATCGCCTGCCCGCTTTTAGAGACTCCCATGCGCCGTCGCCTTGCCTGCCTGTCGTTGCTGATCTGCCTGCCCGCCATGGCGCAGATCTACAAGTACACCGACGCCAACGGCAACACCGCCTACAGTAACCAGCCCCCCGACGGCACACGTGCAGAGTCGGTGGAGCTTAAACCGCTCAACAGCATCCCCACGCCACCTGCCCCGGCCGCTTCATCGCCATCAGCTGCCGCGCAGCCCGCGCCGCCAGCAGCGGCCGAAACCTTCACCTATCAGGAGCTGGCCCTGACCGGCCTGCCCGAAGAGGGCGCCATCCGTGCCAATGACGGCACCTTCAGCATCGGCGTGAAGATCGTGCCCAAGCTGCAGCCCGGCCATCGCCTGCAATTGCTGGTAGACGGCACCCCCTACGGCCAGCCCACCAATGTGCCGCAATTGCAGGTGGTGAATCTCGACCGCGGCGAGCACCGCTTCGCGGTGCTGGTGCATGATGTGCGCCGGGTCATCCAGCAGAGCCCGACCGTGACCCTGACCGTATTGCGCGCCGCCGCAGGAAGGCCTTGAGATGCCCAGCCTGCGCGCCCTGTTGTCGTGCCTGCTGCTGGCGGCGCTGCCGGCCGTGGCCACACCGATCTACACCTACATCGATGCCGAGGGCAATCGGGTCTTCACCGACCAGCCGCGCAAGAACGCCAAGCGCCTGGACGTGACCCCCACAAACAACATGAGCAGCACGCCGCGCACCCGGGACGTCAAGATCGGCCCTGCACAACCGGTTAAAAAGCCCATGTTCCATTACCAGTTGCTGCGCATCCTGGTGCCGGAGCCGGACAGCACGGTACGCAGCGGCGAAGGCAAGGTGATCGTCACGGTCAGCAGCGACCCTGCCCTGCAGGACGGCCATCGCTACCTTCTGCTGCTCGATGGCCAGCCAGTGGGCGCGCCAGGGCGCAGCCCGGTGTTCGCCTTGGACAACCTCGATCGCGGCACGCACCAGATTTCCGTGGAGATCTACGACGAACTGGGCCGCCTGCTGGAAAAGACCCCCAACCAGCCTTTCCACCTGCAACGCATCTCGCTGAACCAGAAACGCCTGGCCAACCCCTGCAAGGCCGAAGAGTACGGTGTGCGTCCCGAGTGCCCGCTCAAGGACAAACCGGAAGAAAAGCGCAGCTGGGTGCCGTTCCTCTAATCAGAGCAGGCAAAGTGTCTGTATTTGGGGCAGGCGCCCACCCCGGCGCCACAATGCACTAAACTGGTGCACAACTCGTCCTATCTTGGCTTGATCGGCCCCACTTCGGGTCAAAGCAGGCAATCGTGCGTCGCTGTGAGGCCACAACGGCACAAAAAAAGCCCGGTTTTCATGCGCCATACGCTTCTTTTCGGAGCCTTGGTTTGGTTCTTGCAACCTTGACCGGCACAGCACCCTGCCAAGCACTGTCCCATGATCGTGCCGATGCCAAGGACGTCACCCGACGCCCATGCCACACGATGAAAAGTGCCAGAAGAGGTCACCCGGATTCATGACTATCAGCGATGCGCTGCACCGGTTGTTACTCGACAACCTGACCACTGCGACGATTCTGCTCAATGCCGACCTGCGCCTGGAGTACATGAACCCCGCCGCGGAAATGCTCCTGGCCATCAGCGGCCAGCGCAGCCACGGACAGTTCATCAGCGAGCTGTTCACCGAGTCTGCCGAAGCGCTCAGTTCGCTGCGCCAGGCCGTGGAGCAGGCCCACCCGTTCACCAAGCGCGAGGCCATGCTCACCGCGCTGGCCGGCCAGACCCTGACCGTCGACTACGCCGTCACGCCGATCCTCAGCAAGGGCGAGACCCTGCTGCTGCTGGAGATCCACCCGCGTGACCGGCTGCTGCGCATCACCAAGGAAGAAGCGCAGCTGTCCAAGCAGGAAACCACCAAGATGCTGGTGCGCGGCCTGGCCCACGAAATCAAGAACCCCCTGGGCGGTATCCGTGGCGCGGCGCAACTGCTGGCCCGCGAGCTGCCCGAGGAAAGCCTCAAGGACTACACCAACGTCATCATCGAAGAGGCCGACCGCCTGCGAAACCTGGTCGACCGCATGCTCGGCTCCAACAAACTGCCATCGCTGGCCATGACCAACGTCCACGAGGTACTGGAGCGGGTCAGCAACCTGGTAGAAGCCGAAAGCCAGGGACGCATCATCCTGGTGCGCGACTACGACCCGAGCATCCCCGACGTGCTCATCGACCGCGAGCAGATGATCCAGGCGGTGCTCAACATCGTGCGCAACGCCATGCAGGCGATCAACACGCAGAACGAACTGCGCCTGGGGCGTATCACCCTGCGCAGCCGGGCCATTCGCCAGTTCACCATTGGCCACGTGCGGCATCGCCTGGTGGCCAAGGTGGAAATCATCGACAACGGTCCGGGTATCCCGCCCGAACTGCAGGACACCATTTTCTATCCGATGGTCAGCGGCCGCCCCGACGGTACCGGGCTGGGCCTGGCCATTACCCAGAACATCATCAGCCAGCACCAGGGCCTGATCGAGTGTGAAAGCCATCCCGGCCACACGGCCTTCTCGATCTTCCTGCCGCTGGAACAAGGAGCCGCCTCGACATGAGCCGTAGCGAAACTGTCTGGATCGTCGATGACGATCGTTCCATCCGCTGGGTATTGGAGAAGGCCTTGCAACAGGAAGGCATGACCACCCAGAGTTTCGACAGCGCCGATGGCGTGATGAGCCGCCTGGCGCGGCAACAGCCGGACGTGATCATTTCCGACATCCGCATGCCCGGCGCCAGCGGCCTGGACCTGCTGGCACGCATTCGCGAGCAGCACCCGCGCCTGCCGGTCATCATCATGACCGCGCATTCGGACCTCGACAGCGCCGTGGCCTCCTACCAGGGCGGCGCCTTCGAATACCTGCCCAAGCCATTCGACGTCGACGAAGCCGTGTCGCTGGTCAAGCGTGCCAACCAGCACGCCCAGGAACAGCAGGGCCTCGACACGCCACCGGCGATGGCCCGCACCCCGGAGATCATCGGTGAAGCCCCGGCGATGCAGGAGGTGTTCCGCGCCATCGGCCGCCTGAGCCACTCCAACATCACCGTGTTGATCAACGGCGAGTCCGGTACCGGCAAGGAGCTGGTGGCGCATGCCCTGCATCGCCACAGCCCGCGCTCGATCGCCCCCTTCATTGCCCTGAACATGGCGGCGATTCCCAAGGACCTCATGGAGTCCGAGCTGTTCGGCCATGAGAAAGGCGCCTTTACCGGCGCGGCCAACCTGCGGCGCGGGCGCTTCGAGCAGGCTGACGGCGGCACGCTGTTCCTCGACGAAATCGGTGACATGCCTGCCGACACCCAGACCCGCCTGCTGCGCGTACTGGCCGACGGCGAGTTCTACCGCGTGGGTGGCCATACCCCGGTCAAGGTCGACGTGCGCATCATCGCCGCCACGCACCAGAACCTCGAAGGCCTGGTCCACGCCGGCAAGTTCCGTGAAGACCTGTTCCACCGCCTGAACGTCATCCGCATCCACATCCCGCGGCTGTCCGACCGTCGCGAGGACATTCCGACCCTGGCCCGTCACTTCCTCAGCCGCGCCGCCCAGGAACTGGCCGTGGAGCCCAAGCTGCTCAAGGCCGAGACCGAGGAGTACCTCAAGCACCTGCCCTGGCAGGGCAACGTGCGGCAACTGGAGAACACCTGCCGCTGGATCACCGTCATGGCCTCGGGCCGCGAGGTGCACATCAGCGACCTGCCGCCGGAACTGCTCAACGTGCCGCAGGACGCCGCGCCGGTCACCAACTGGGAACAGGCGCTGCGCCAGTGGGCCGACCAGGCGCTGTCGCGCGGCCAGTCCAGCCTGCTGGACAGCGCCGTGCCGGCCTTCGAGCGGATCATGATCGAGACGGCCCTCAAGCACACCGCCGGTCGCCGTCGCGATGCCGCCGTGTTGCTCGGCTGGGGCCGCAATACCCTGACCCGCAAGATCAAGGAACTGGGCATGAAGGTCGACGGCAGCGACGAGGACGACGGCGAAGAGAGCTGACGAAAGGGCAGGCCCGGCCCTCAAGGGCTGGCAGCCTGCGCTGTCATTTCTGTCAGTTTACGCCCCTGGTATTCGCTGATTAGCTCCGGTCCAAGGCCTTGCCCGGCAAGGCCACATGGAGCTGACTGCGATGGACCCACGCCTTGCGCCCGGTGGCTGCCGCCACCTGCCTCCCTGCCTGCCGCCACGTGCCTCCCTGCGCCAGCGTGATCGCGTGGTGGACTACGAGCTGGCCGAAATGGCCGTGCTGCTGCGCACCGGTGAGCTGAGTGCCGAACAGCTGGCCATCGCCTATCTGGCGCGCCTCTACGAATTCGAAGACCGCCTGCGCGCCTGTGGTGCCGACCAGGGCTATTGCCTGACCCTGCACATCGACGCCCAGCAGGCGCTGACCCGCGCGCGGCTGGCCGATCAATGGCTGAACAATCCCGATGACCCACGCGGCCCGGCCCCGGTGCTGTGCGGCATCGTGCTGGGCATCCGCGAATCGCTGGCGGTACCGGCACGGCGCAACAGTCCCTGGCGCCTGGCCGACTCGTCTCTGGCTACACGCCTGCTGGACCAGGGTGCGGTACTGCTGGGTCCGCTGCGTGACCCGACCCACGCCGAAGGCAATGCTGCCGGCCTGAGCGCCATTTCGCCTGTCGCACGGCTGTGCGCAGCGGCACTGGGCGAAACCGCTGACGAGGCGTTCATGATTCCCACCGCCGCGCATGGCGCCAGCGGCATCAAGCCCTCGCTGGGGCTGGCGATGGGCTGGGACGTGCCGGGCAGCATCGCCCGCTCGGTGCGCGACGCCGCCCTGGTGCTGGAAGCCATCACCGGCAGCCCGGCCAGTACCGCGCCGGTGCGCTGGCCGGTGAGCGCCCGCGACCAGGCCCGCCCACTCACAGCCGTAAGGATCGGTGTGCCCTGCCCGACCGATACGCTCGGCGCGCTGTTCACCGAGCAGATCCTGCAACGCCTGTACGCCCAGTTGGCCGAACTGGGCGCACAACTGGTCGAGCTTGCCGCCCATCCGCAAAGCTGGGACGCGGTGCTGGCGGAACAGGCGCTGGACTTCATCCTGCTGCTGCCCCAGGGCGGCCGGCTGCCGAACCTGCCGGGCTGGCCGATGGTCACGTTCCCGGTGGGCCTGAGCGCCGACGCGGGGGCGCTGAACGCGGCGTTCTGCGGGCCGCACCTGAGCGATGCGGCGCTGGTGCAGGCCGCCCTGGATTTCCAGGCGCACTACCCGCAATACCATGACAGCGCGCCCTTGCTGCGCCTGGCCAGCGCCGCTTCGGCAATCACTGCGCCAAGGATGGCCTGGCCCACAGGTTGATACCGCCTTCCACGGCGTAGCGGTCGATCTCGGCCAGTTCCTCGGCACTGAACGCCAGGTTCTGCAGGGCGGCAACGTTCTCGACGATCTGCTCCGGGCGGCTGGCACCGATCAGCGCCGAAGTCACCCGCGGGTCGCGCAGCGTCCAGGCCAGGGCCATCTGCGCCAGGCTCTGGCCACGGCGGCGGGCGATCTCGTTGAGCTGGCGCACGTGCGCCAGGTTCTGCTCCGAGAGGTGCTCGGCCCTCAGCGAGCCGCCGCCCGGCCGGTTGACCCTGGCATCCTCCGGGACACCTTGAAGGTATTTGTCTGACAGCAGCCCCTGGGCCAGGGCGGTGAACACGATGACGCCGGCACCCAGCTCGCCGGTGGTGTCCAGCAGGTCCTTTTCCACCCAACGGTTGAGCAGGTTGTAGGCCGGCTGATGAATGAGCAGCGGCACCCGCCATTGCTTGAGCAGCTCGGCGATCTGCCGGGTCTTGGCCCCGGAGTACGAGGAGATGCCGATGTACAGCGCCTTGCCCTGCTGCACGGCGGTGGCCAGGGCACTGGCGGTTTCCTCCAGTGGCGTGTCGGGGTCGAAGCGGTGCGAATAGAAGATATCCACATAATCCAGGCCCAGGCGCTTGAGGCTCTGGTCAAGGCTGGCCAGCACGTACTTGCGCGACCCGCCACCCTGGCCGTACGGTCCGGGCCACATGTCCCAGCCGGCCTTGGTGGAGATGATCAGCTCGTCGCGGTAGGCGTGGAAATCCTCGCGCAACAGGCGGCCGAAGTTCACCTCGGCGCTGCCGTAGGGCGGGCCATAGTTGTTGGCCAGGTCGAAATGGGTGATGCCCAGGTCGAAGGCGGTGCGCAACATGGCGCGCTGGGTGTCGATGGGCGTGGCGTCACCGAAGTTGTGCCACAGCCCCAGCGACAGCGCCGGCAACAGCAGGCCACTGGTTCCGGTGCGGCGGTAGAGCATGTCGTCGTAGCGGTTGGGTGCAGCGATGTAGGTCATTGCGTGTTACCTCATGAAGGCAGAGTAGGAGCGGCTTTAGCCGCGAAGCGACTGCATGTTCCCAGCAGATGCAGTGAGTTTTCTGGCGCTTTCGCGGCTAAAGCCGCTCCTACCGGTCTGCGGGCCGCCAGATCGCCTGGCTGATATCCACTTTTTTGGGCAGCAGGCGACTGTCGAAGAACAGGTCGGCGGTGGCCTGCTGGGCCTGGATGATCTGCGCACTGATCGGCAGGCTCGGCGATACTGGACGATGGTCGATGTACAGGCCGATCACCTCGGCGGGCAGGCCCATGCTGCGACTGAGGATTTCGATGCTCTGCGCGCGCTGGCTGCGGGTCAGTTCGTCGGCGCCGGTCAACTGGTCGAGGACCTGCTGCACGAACGCCGGGTGCTGCTCGGCGAAGCGGCGCCGTGCGGTATACACCGGGCCGGACAGGCCCAGGCCGGTGCCGTCGGCGAGCAGGCGGCTGTGGCCTTCGACCAGGGCGATGGAGTAGTACGGGTCCCAGATCGCCCAGGCGTCGACGCTGCCATTTTCGAACGCGGCACGGGCATCGGCGGGGCTGAGGTACACCGGCTGGATGTCTTTGAAGGCCAACCCGGCCTTGAGCAGCGCACGCAACACCAGGTTGTGGGCGCTGGAACCCTTCTGCAGGGCGACCTTGCGGCCCTTGAGGTCTTCGACCTTGTGCAGCGGGCTGTCCTGGCGCACCAGAATCACCTCGGCAGCCGGCTTGGCCGGCTCGGCGCCGATGTACACCAGGTCGGCGCCCGCCAGCTGGGCGAAGATCGGCGGGATGTCACCGGTCGAGGCGATGTCCAGGCTGCCGATGTTCAGCGCCTCCAGCATCTGCGGCCCGGCAGGGAATTCGATCCATTTCACCTGCGTCTGTGGGAAGCGCTTTTCCAGCAGCGCCTGTTCCTTGGCCAGCACCAGGGGAATCGAGCCCTTCTGGTAACCGATGCGCAAGGTGTCCGGGTCGGCTGCGGCGGTGTCGATCAGCCCGCAGAACGCCAGAGCGGCGGCGAACAATGCCAGTGGTTTCATGCTCAGTCCTGTCATAGGTTCACCCCTCCTGCCGGAGGGATGCGGTGGATTCGAAACGGTTGGCCGGCCGCTGCAGGCCCAGGTGTTCACGCAGGGTCGTGCCCTCGTAGGCCGTACGGAACAGCCCGCGTCGTTGCAGCTCCGGCACCAGCAACCGCGCGACGTCTTCCAGGCCGCCGGGCAGGTGCGGCACCAGCACGTTGAAGCCGTCGGCTGCGCCGTTCTCGAACCAGTTCTGCAGTTCATCGGCGATCTGCGTGGGGGTGCCGACCAGGCTGTAGTGCCCTCGCCCACCGGCGATGCGTCGGCCCAATTGCCCAAGGTTGAGGTGCTCCCGGGCCGCCAGTTCGGTGAGCAGCGCCTGGCGACTGCGCTGACCGCTGTCGGTCAGCGGCAGCTCGGGCAGCGGGCCGTCCAACGGGTAGCCCGACAAATCGAAGTTGCCCAGCATGCGCCCCAGCAGGGCCACGCCCACCTGCGGTTCGACCAGGTCCTGGAAGGCTTCGAATTTGCCGCGGGCCAGCGCTTCGCTCTCATCCACGACGATCAGCACGCCGGGCATGATCTTCAACGAATCCGCCTGGCGCCCGTAGGCCGCCAGGCGCCCCTTGAGGTCGGCGTAGAACGCCTGGGCACTGGCCAGCGAGGTCTGCGCGGTGAACACCACTTCGGCAGTGCGCGCTGCCAGGTCGCGGCCAATCTCCGAAGAGCCAGCCTGCACCACCACCGGCTGGCCCTGGGGCGAGCGCGCCACGTTCAGCGGCCCCTTGACCCGGAAGTGCTCGCCCTGGTGATCCAGCACATGCAGCTTGGCCGGGTCGTAGTACTGCCCACTGGCCTTGTCACGGCTGAAGGCATCATCCGCCCAGCTGTCCCACAGGCCGGTGACCACCTCGTGGAACTCCTTGGCCCGGCTGTAGCGCTCGGCATGCCCCACATGCTCGTCACGGCCGAAGTTCTGCGCCTCGGCGGCGGCGTCCGAGGTCACCAGGTTCCAGCCGGCGCGGCCGCCGGACAGGTGATCCAATGAGGCGAACTTGCGCGCCACGTGGTAGGGCTCGTTGTAGGTGGTGGTGGCCGTGGCGATCAGGCCGATGCGTTCGGTCACCGCCGCCAGTGCCGAGAGCAGGGTCAGCGGCTCGAAGTGATCGGAGCGGGCCATGCGGCTGGCGATGTCGCCGCTGGCCGCCGCCACGCTGTCGGCCACGAACAGGGTGTCGAAGCACGCGGCCTCGGCCACCTGCGCCAGGTGCCGGTAGTGCTTGAAGTCCAGCCCCGCGTCGGCGGGCACCTGCGGATGACGCCAGGCCGCGACGTGGTGCCCGGTGGCCATCAGGAATGCGCCCAGTTTCAGTTGGCGAGCGGGTGTGCTCATGGTTACCACTCCTTGAAGGTGTCTGAGGTTGTTGCACGCAATGGCTCAGAAATCCTTGCGCAGCTGGACGCCGAAGTAGCGCTCGTCATCACGGGGGACGGCGCGGTACACGTAGTTGCCGCCGGTGGCCAGCATGGGTGAGTAGGACTTGTCGGCGAGGTTTTTGCCCAGCAGGGCCACGCGCCAGCCGGCGTTGTAGTCGGCCAGGGCCACGCTGGCGTTCCAGATGCCATAGGCGCCCTGCTGGGTGTCCGGGTTCTGGCTGATGTCGTACTGCACTTCGCTCTGCCAGCTGTAATCGGTGCTCAGCTCGACATCCAGACCGTTGTCCAGCGGGATGCTGTAGTCGGCCCGTACGTAGCTTTTCCAGTCCGGGCTGTAAGGCAGCGGCTTGCCGTCGACGTTGCAGGACGCCGCCGCACCGGCCGGGCAGGCGAAGCTGTCGATGCGTGCCTTGGTGTAGGCCAGCGCGCCGGAGAGCTTCAGCTGCGAGGTCACCTGCAGGGCGTAGTCCAGCTCCACGCCTTCGGTCTTGACGCTGCCGGCGTTGATCAGGCGGGTCACCACCTGGCCCGCCACGCTGTCGAAAAAGTTGGCCTGGTAGTTGTCGTAGTCGCTGTGGAACACCGCCAGGTTGGTGGTCAGCCGGTTGTTCCAGGCGCTGGCCTTGATACCCGCCTCCCAGGTGTTGGAGGTCTCCGGCTTGAGCGCGTTGGTGTCACGCGGCTGCATGTTGAAGAACACGTTGTAGGCCGGGCCCTTGTAGCCGCGCGAGTAGGTCAGGTAGGTGGTCACGCTGTCGCTGAGGTCGTACTGCAGGCCCAGGCGCCCGGACTTGCCCTCCTCGTCCACCGAGCCGGAACTGGCAGTGCCCGGCTGGATGCCGCTGACCGTTACCGCCGAGGTCGATACGCGGCGGTGATCGTATTTCAGGTCGTCATGCGTCCAGCGCAGGCCGGCGATAGCGCGCAGGTCGGAGGTGAAGTTGAAGGTGGTTTCACCGAACACCGAGTAGCTGTCGTTGGTGGTGCTGTAGTCGGCCACGCCCCGGTCCTGGCTGGTCGGGGTAATCAAGGTGCGGCGGTAGGTTTCGTCACTCTTGCCATGCATGTAGAACAGCCCGCCGACGTACTCGACGAACTCGCCCTTGGGCGAGGCCAGGCGCAGCTCCTGGGAATACTGGTTGTACTCCAGTTGGCCCTTGTCCTCGGTGCCGGGGAACGCCGCGGTGATGGTGCCCAGGCGGTCGCCGTCCTGGTACTGAGTGTTGTCCCAGCCACGCCAGGCGGTGATCGAGGTCAGGGTGTAGTCGCCCAGTTGCCAGTCCAGTTGCCCCGACAGCCCTTTGTTCACGTCGTCGACATGGCTGCGGTAGTCGCTGACCACGTCGCGGTTGTCGTTGCTGGCGCGTACCGGTGCCAGGGCGCTGGCGAAGGCTGGCGTCAGCGCCTTGCTGACCACGCCATTGGGTGCATCGTCGTGGGCCTGCTGGTAGTCGCCGATCAGGGTGAAGGTGATGTCGTCATTCGGAGTGAACTGCAGCTTGCCGCGCACGCCCTTGCGGTTGTAGCCGTTGACCTCCTGGCCGTTGAGCTTGTTGTCGACATTGCCGTCGTAGCTGCCGAACAGCGTGGTGACCGAGCCCTTGAGGGTGCCAGGAATCAGCGCACCGCCAATGCCGAAGCGGGTGCGGCTTTCGTTGCCGGTGTACCACGACTGGTCGATGTAGCCGTGGGTTTCTTCACTGGGCGCCTTGGTGACGATATTCAACACACCTGCCGAGGCGTTCTTGCCGAACAGCGTGCCCTGCGGGCCACGCAGCACCTCGATGCGCTCCAGGTCGAGCAGGTCGAGGGTGGCCTGGCCGGGGCGGCCGAGCACCACGCCGTCGACCACCGTGGCTACGGTAGGCTCGACGCCCGGCGAGGTGGAAATGGTGCCGACGCCACGAATGAACAGTGAGGTGTCCTTGTTCGAGGCGCCGGTGCGGTAGTTCAGGGTCGGCACCTGCTGCACCAGGCTGGCGACGCCGTTGCGGTTGTCGCGCTCGAGCTGTTCGCCGTCGACCACCGACACCGCCACGGGCACTTTTTGCAGGGACTCTTCGCGGCGCGTGGCGGTAACCGTCACGGCGTTGAGCACCGGCGCCTCGCTGGCGTTGCTGCCGGTCTCGGCCAGCGCCACGCCAGGCGCCAGCGGCAGGCTGCTCAAGCCCAGCAGCAGCCAGGCGCAGCGACGCTGCGTGGTGCGGTTGGCCTGGCCGATCGCCGTAGCCAGAAGAGAGTGTGTGGTGCCGCCGCCAAGTGTGCTGTGCATCTGCGTGCCTGCCTGAAATATGCCGAGTGGTATCGGTGCCCCACGCACCGATGCTTGAAGGTCGGGCTAACCGGGTTCGGCATTCGCGGCGGCGAGTAGCAGACAGCCCTGGACGTTAGCGCTAACATCGCCAGTATCAGGAAGCTCCCTATAGAGCGTCCAATACTGAAAAATTACTTTTATATGCATTAAAGCTATTAAGGCGCCCGCATTCATGAGCGATGAATCCAGCCCACCGCGTAAACGCCGCGGTGCCGGACGGGTGACGTTGAACACCGTGGCCCGGCACGTCGGCGTATCGGCGATCACTGTTTCCCGCTACTTCAATCAGCCTGGGCAGGTCTCGCCCGAACTGCGCGAGCGCATTGCGGCGGCGGTCGAGGCTCTGGGCTACGTGCCCAACCAGGTGGCGGGCGGGCTGGCCTCGGCGCGCAGCAAGGTCGTGGCAATGGTGGTGCCGAACATCTCCGGGCCGATCTTCGCCAACACCATCCAGGGCTTCAGCGACACCTTGAGCCAGCACGGTCTGCAGCCGCTGCTGGCTTCCAGTTACTTTTCTCCCGAACAGGAAGAGAGCGCAGTACGCGCATTCCTCGGCTGGTCACCGGCCGCCCTGGTGTTGACCAGCCGCTTCCACACTCCGGCCACGGAACGCATGATCGCCCAGGCCGACATGCCGGTGATCGAGACCTGGGACTACCAGCCTGAGCGCGCGCCGATCCAGATCGGCTTTTCCCACCATCAGGTAGGGGTCACCGCCACCCGCTACCTGCACGACAAGGGTTACCGACGCATCGCTTTCGTGCTCAACAGCATGGCCGGCGACTTGAGCGCCTTGGAGCGCTGCCAGGGCTACAGCGATACCGTGCAGGCCCTCGGCCTGGCCCCCTGGGTGTTTACCCCACAGACCGGGCTGGCGCCCTTCGAGGCCGGCAAGCAGGCCATGCATGCCCTGATGAGCGGCCCACAACGCCCGGACGCGATCTTCTTCGCCAACGACAACCTGGCTGCCGGCGGCCTGCTCGCCGGCCAGCGTGCCGGGCTGCGGATTCCCGAAGACTGCGCCGTGATGGGCTTCGGCGACTACGCCTTCGCCGAGATGCTGCTGCCCAGCCTGAGCACCATCAAGCCGCCGGCACTGGAAATCGGCGTACTGGCCGCGCAGCGGGTATTGCAGAGCCTGGAGATGTTACCGCTCGATGAAGACGGCATCCGGCACCTGAACCGGCTGGACTGTCGGGTGATCGAACGAGAGAGTACCCAGGGCTGAGCTCTGTCACCGCTACAGGGTGCCAGCCAGCGCCAATACTGGTCAGTTAGTCGTTAGGTGGCTCGGTAGGAGCGGCTTTAGCCGCGAAAGCGCCAGGAAATTCACTGCATCTTTTGTGAACATGCGCTCTTTTCGCGGCTGAAGCCGCTCCTACCCAGTCTGACCGAACAGTTTTGCAGCTAGCGCCTGCTCAACCAGATGCGCCCAATGTTCAATACTGATCACCTTGCCAACCTGACAGGAGAAAACGCCTCATGACTTCTCGTAAAGTCGCCATCGTCACCGGTGCCTCGCGCGGCATCGGTGCCGAGATCGCCCAGCGCCTGGCCGCCGACGGTTTCGCCGTGGTCATCAACTACGCCAACAGCGCCACCGAAGCTGACGCCCTGGTCGAACAGTTGCTGGGCGCCGGCCATCATGCCATTGCGCTGAAGGCCGACGTGTCGAACGCCAGTGACGTGCGCCGCCTGTTCGATGCCACCGAACACCACCTGGGCAAGGTCGACGTGCTGGTCAACAACGCCGGTATCCTCAAGACCCTGCCGCTGGCCGAAACCAGCGACGAGTTGTTCGAGCAGACCTTCGCGGTGAACACCCGTGGCGTGTTCAACACCCTGCGCGAAGCCGCCAACCGCCTCAACGACGGCGGGCGGATCATCAACTTTTCCACCACCGCCCTGGCCCTGAAGCTGCCTGGCTACGCCATCTACAACGCCAGCAAGGCGGCGGTGGAAGCCATGACTCCGGTGTTCGCCAAGGAACTGCGCGGGCGCAACATCACCGTCAACACCGTCGCCCCTGGTCCGGTGGCCACCGAGTTGTTCCTGGCTGGCAAGAGCGAAGAGCAGATCCAGCACTTCGCCAGCCTGCCGCCGCTGCAACGCCTCGGCCAGCCCGAGGACATCGCCGGCGTGGTGGCCTTTCTCGCCGGGCCGGATTCGGGCTGGATCAACGGCCAGGTGCTGCGCGCCAACGGCGGCCTGGCCTGAGCGATACCCTACGGCAGGCCGATGACCCGGCCGAGCAGCTCAGGCCTCGGCAGTTCGGCCTGCTCGGCGCAGAGCGCAGCCAGCCGTTGCCGCGTGGCTTCGGTAAACGGCGCTGAACGCGGGCCGGCCAGGTCGACGTGCAGCAGCATCTGCTCATTACCGGCCAGCAGCGTCGCGTCCCCCACCCTGTGCAGGCTGTGGAACAGGTGCAGACGCTTGGCGTCGTAGCCGATCAGCTGGGTGTGCACCTCGACCTCGGCGCCGAGCTTCACTTCGTGCAGGTAGTTGAGATGCAATTCAAGGGTGAACAGCGAGTGACCGCTGGCGTCGCGGTTTGCGCTGTCCAGGCCCAGGGTGTCCATCAGCGCATCGGTGGCATAACTGAAGATCAACAGGTAGAACGCGTCGCGCAGGTGGCCGTTGTAATCGACCCAGTCGGGCGATACATCGGTGCGGTAGGTGGTCAGTGCAGGCATGGTGCAATACTCGTTCGGAAAGGCGCCCAGGGGTTACTCGTTGAAGCTCATGCCATGCTGGGCCTTGGTGGCCTTCACAGCGTCCATCACCGCCAGCAGGCAATCGTCGCGATAGCGCTCCAGGGCAGCAATACTGTGGCTGCCCAGCTGTTCACGGGTGCCTTCGACCACGTTGTCGATCAGCCTGTCGGTCAGCGCCGGGGCCGGCAGGTAGGTCCAGGGCAACTGCAAGGCCGGGCCGAACTGCGCCATGAAGTGGCGCATGCCGGCATCGCCACCGGCCAGGGTGTAGGTCAGGAAGGTGCCCATGAACGACCAGCGCAAGCCGGCGCCAAAACGAATCGCGTCGTCGATTTCACCGGTGGTCGCCACACCATCGTTGACCAGGTGCAACGCCTCACGCCACAGCGCCTCCAGCAGGCGGTCGGCGATGAATCCCGGGACTTCCTTGCGCACATGCAATGCGCGCATGCCCAGCGCTTCATACACCTTGATCGCCGCCTCGATCGCTGCGGGGGCGGTGTGCTCGCCGCCCACCACTTCCACCAGCGGCAGCAGGTACACCGGGTTGAACGGGTGGCCGACCACGCAGCGCTGCGGAAGGATCGCCCGCTGGTAGAACTCGCTGGGCAACAGCCCGGAGGTGCTCGAACCGATCAGCGCCTCAGGCTTGGCCGCCGCGCTGATCGTGCTGTGCAGCTGCAGTTTCAGTTCCAGGCGCTCCGGCGCGCTTTCCTGGATGAAGTCGGCGTTTTCCACGCACTCTTCGATGGTGGCGACAAAGCGCAGGCGCTGTTGCGAGGCGCCGGGAACCAGGCCCTGTTTTTCCAGGGCGCTCCAGGCGTTGGCCACGCGCTTGCGCAGCGCTGCCTCGGCACCCGGTGCCGGGTCCCAGGCGACCACATCCAGGCCGTTAGCCAAGGCCCGCGACACCCAGCCGCTGCCGATGACGCCGCAGCCCAGGGCCGCGAAGGTTTTGATCTCAGTGATGAAGCTCATGGCGACGTTCCTTTGGGGGTCGTTGATCGGTGGGGTCAGCCGCGCGGGGTCAGGCCCATCTTGAGGCGCCCTTGCGCCGGGGTCAGGACCCTGGCGCCCAGACGGCTGATGATTTCAACGGCGCGCTCCACCAGCTGGCCATTGGTGGCCAGCACGCCTTTTTCCAGCCACAGGTTGTCTTCCAGGCCGACCCGCACGTTGCCGCCCAGCAGCACCGCCTGAGCCGCCATCGGCATTTGCATGCGACCGATGCCAAAGCCAGCCCACACCGCGTCGCTGGGCAGGTTGTCGACCATGGCTTTCATGGTGGTGGTGTCGGCCGGCGCGCCCCACGGGATGCCCAGGCACAGCTGAAACAGCGGGTTGTCGAGCAGGCCTTCCTTGATCATCTGCTTGGCGAACCACAAGTGGCCGGTGTCGAAGATTTCCAGCTCGGCCTTGACGCCCAGCTCCTGGATGCGTTTGGCCCCGGCACGCAGCTGCGCCGGGGTCGACACGTAAATGCTGTTGCCGTCGCCAAAGTTCAGCGTGCCGCAATCCAGGGTGCAGATTTCCGGCAGCAGTTCTTCGACATGCGCCAGGCGGGTCAGCGGGCCGACCAGGTCGGTGCCAGGGCCGAACGCCATCGGCGCTTCGCCCTCGCCGATCTCGAGGTCGCCGCCCATCCCGGCAGTGAGGTTGACGATGATGTCGACGCCGGACTCGCGGATGCGCTCCATCACTTCGCGGTACAGCGCCACGTCGCGGCTGAACTTGCCGGTCTGTGGGTCACGCACATGGCAATGCACCACGGTGGCGCCGGCCTTGGCGGCTTCCACGGCGGCGGCGGCGATCTGTTTGGGGGTGACCGGTACGTGGGGACTCTTGGCGGTGGTGTCGCCAGCACCGGTGAGTGCGCAGGTGATGATGACGTCGTTGTTCATGTGGCGGTTCCTTACAGGCGTGAGGGTGCCTTTCGCAGCCGCTCAAGGCTGCGAAGGGCTGATTAAAACGGGGCTTATCGGTCGCTGAGTTGCAGGTTCTGGGCGGCGGGCCTGCCGTCGAAGGTGGTCACACCCTGCAGCCAGCGAGCCTGGTCCTGCGGGTGATCCTTGAGCCACTGCCGGGCCGACTCCAGGGGGTCCTTGTGGTCCAGCAGCGGCTGCATCATCTGGCTCTCGTCGGCAACGCTGAAGGTCAGGTTGCTCAACAGCCTGTGCACGTTGGGACATTGCTGGGCATAGTTGGGCGCGGTCACCGTCCACACGCTGGCCTTGCCCTCGTTCGGGCCCAGGACGTCATCACTGCCAGAGAGGTAGGTCATGGCGATGTTGACGTTCATCGGGTGCGGCGCCCAGCCGAAGAACACCACCGCCTCCTTGCGGCGTACCGAGCGCTCCACGGCGGCGAGCATGCCGACTTCGCTGGACTCCACCAGCTGGAACTTGCCCAGGCCGAACTGGTTCTTGGCGATCATCGCCTTGATCTGCGCATTGGCCCCCGAACCCGGCTCGATGCCATAGATCTTGCCGCCCAGCTCTTTTTCGAATTTGGCAATGTCGGCAAAGGTCTTCAGGCCCTTGTCGGCCAGGTAGGTGGGCACGGCAAGGGTCGCACGGGCGTCTTCCAGGCTGGGCTTGTCCAGCACCTTGACCTGCCCGGCCTCCACGAACGGCGTGATGGTCTGGGTCATCAGCGGATTCCAGTAGCCCAGGAACAGGTCCAGGCGCTGGTCACGAATGCCGGCGAAGATGATCTGCTGCGAGGCACTGGTCTGCTTGGTCTGGTAGCCGAGGCCATCGAGCAGGACCTGGGTAATGGCGCTGGTGGCGATGACATCGGTCCAGTTCACTACACCCATGCGCACGTTCTGGCAGGCAGCGGCATCGGCGGCCATGACAGGGGTGCTGAGGATGGCGCTGGCGCCGAGTGCAAGCACGCAGCGGCTGATCAGTGGATTCATGGTGGATCCCTCGGCAGGTCACTATTGTGGGGGCCGGTGTCTTTGTGCACCGTGGCACCACGTTACGTTCCTGGGGGGCTGCCAACACGCACGGCGGCGACGCACTCTTGCACTGCGTCGACCTGGCCTCTTGAATCTGCCCCTGAACGGGAGTATCACAGCGCCATGCCGCCCACCCTGCCAGAGCGCCACCATGTCTCGGGATTTCTACTTTCTGCTGATGCCGGGGTTCTCGGCCATGGGCTTCACCTGCGCGGTGGAACCGCTGCGGGTGGCCAACCGCTTTCGTGGTGAGCTGTACCGCTGGCATGTGCTGAGCAGCGACGGCGGCGCGGTGGTGGCGAGTAACGGCCTGTCGGTGAACGCCGACGCCGCCCTGGAGCCGCTGAAAAAAGGCGCCACCTTGCTGGTGGTGGCCGGCTTCGAGCCGCTGCAGTTCGCCACTCCGGCACTGATGCACTGGCTGCGGCGCCTGGACCATGAAGGCGTGACCCTTGGCGCCATCGACACCGGGGCCTGCCTGCTGGCCGAAGCCGGCCTGCTCGATGACCATCGCCTGACCCTGCACTGGGAAGCCATCGACGCCTTCAAGGAGTCTTATCCACAGCTCACCGTGACCCAGGAGCTGTTCGAGATCGACCGCCGACGCATCACCTGCGCCGGCGGCACGGCCTGCATCGACCTGATGCTCGACCTGATTGCCCAGGCCCACGGCCCGGAGCTGGCGATTCAGGTGTCTGAACAGTTCGTGATCAGCCGCATTCGTCCGCGCCAGGACCACCAGCGCATGCAGATCGCCACCCGCTACGGCATCAACAACCGCAAGCTGGTGCAGGTGATCGGCGAGATGGAACAACACACCGAGCCGCCCTTGAGCACCCTGGCGCTCGCAGAAACCATCAAGGTCACCCGGCGCCAGCTGGAGCGCCTGTTCCGCCTGCACCTGAACGACACGCCCAGCAACTTCTACCTGGGCCTGCGCCTGGAAAAAGCCCGCAAGCTGCTGCGCCAGAGCGACATGAGCGTGCTGGAGGTGAGTATTGCCTGTGGGTTCGAGTCGCCGTCGTACTTCACCCGCCGCTACCGGGCGCGGTTTACCCGCTGCCCCCGGGAAGATCGACGTCGGGAGCCGAGCTGAACAGCGCTGCATCGGCAAGATGCAGCGCTGTTGAGGACGTGACTAGCGCACCAGATGCAGGAACTGCATGTGCCGCTCGTACTGGTCGAGCACGTCGTTGATGACCTGTTCGCGGGTGTAGCCCACCAGGTCGTAGTCCTGGCTGCCTTCGCTCAAGTGCACCTCGGCGCGGTAATAGCGGCGGTTGTTCAGGTGCCGCGAGCCCATGCCACTCAAGGCGAACGACGGGGTGAAGTAGCCCTTCATGCGCACCTGGTAGATGAACGGCCGCTCTTCGCCGTGGCCGATTTCCAGGCTCACCGAATCCGGTGCGGGATCGTCCGGCTTCGTCACGCTCAGGCCCTTCTCGACGAATACGGCGGTCACCTCGTCGATGGCCGGGCGCACGGTCTGGTCGAGGAACCGGTACACCTCGTCACGCGATGGATAATGCACCGCCTGGCTCAGACGCTGGCGCCAGCCGCCACGCCGTGCGCCGGAGGCCGGGGCCAGGGAGTAAAGCTGCGCCAGCTGACGCTGCGACTCCATGTAGAAGGCCTTGTGCAGGCCCCACATCATGGTCAGCAGGATCAGCGAGAACGGCAGCGAGGTCAGCACCACCGCCGACTTCAGCGCGTCGATGCTGCCGGAGAACAGCAGGCCGCTGGTCACCAGCGCGGTGGCTGCGCCCCAGAACACCCGCAGCCATTTCGGGCCGTCCTCGTCGGCGCTGCCGCCCTTGGCCGACAGGGTGGACAGTACCACGGTGCCGGAGTCTGCCGAGGTGACGAAGAACACGAAGCTGATGAACACCGTTACACCGATGACCACCTTGCTCCACGGGTAGGTTTCCAGCAGCAGGTAGAGGGTCATGGACGGGTCGTCGATGGCCGACTGGCCCAGTGCGCTCATGCCGTGCGCCAGCACTTGCTCGATGGCGCTGTTGCCGAAGATCGACATCCACGCCAGGGTGAAGCCCAGCGGAATGAACAGCACACCGAAGACGAATTCACGGATGGTGCGGCCACGCGAGATACGCGCAATGAACAGGCCCACGAACGGCGCCCAGGCGATCCACCAGGCCCAATAGAACACGGTCCAGCCGCCCAGCCAGCCGTCGGCCTGCTGCTTGTAGGCATACACATCGAAGCTCTTGGTGGTCAGCGCACCCAGGTAGTCACCGATGTTCTGCACCAGCGTATTGAGCAGGTGCTGGGTGGGTCCGGCGAACAGCACGAACAGCAGCAGCGCGCAGGCCAGCAGCATGTTGATGTCGGACATGACCCGCACGCCCTTCTCCACGCCAGACACCGCCACGACGATTGCCGCGCCCATCATCAGCACGATCAGGGTGACCTGCACCCAGTGGGTGTGGGCGACGCCGAACAGGTAGTCGAGGCCGGAGTTCAGGTGCAGTACGCCGAAGCCCATGTCGGCCCCCAGGCCGAAGATGGTGGCGATGATGCCGAAGCCATCGACTGCATAGCCGATCGGACCGTTGATGCGCTTGCCGATCAGCGGATAAAGCGCCGAGCGCAGTGCCAGCGGCAGGTTATGGCGGTAGGCGAAGTAGGCCAGGGCCATGCCGACGAAGGCGAACACGCCCCAGCCATGCAGACCCCAGTGCAGGAACAGCAGCTGCATGGCCTGGCGCGCCGCATCGGCAGTACCGGCCTCGCCTTGCGGCGGCTGCATCAGGTGGGTCAGCGGTTCAGAGACGCAGAAGAAGAACAGCGTGATGCTGATACCGGCAGCGAACAGCATGCCGGCCCAGGACAGGTAGCTGAATTCGGGCTCGTCGTGGTCGGCACCGAGTTTGATCCGGCCATAGCCGGACAAGGCGGTGACCACCACGAAGACCAGATACAGCGTCATGGCCAGCATGTAGTACCAGCCGACCGTGTTGGCGGCCCAGTTCTGTGCGGCCAGCAGCCACTGGCCGGCGGCTTCGGGGAAGCTGATGACGATGATGCCGAAGAGCAGAATGAAGGTCGCGGCAAAATAGAACACCGGGCCATTCATGCGCACCGGGCTGGTCGAGGAAGAGGTGGCGACGTTCATGCGGGATGCGCCTCCAGGGTCCGTGAAACGGCGACGAAACATGGATAGTGCAAGGGTTGGCCTCCTGTTGTGAGCGGGCAGCGAACCACCGTTCAAATTTGATTGAACGTTCAATTTAAACACGATAAGGCCGGAAATGACCAATCGAGGTGGTAGGAATTGCCCGGATCACCAGTAGGACGCAAGCGAACAGTGAAACGTTCCGTAACCCCGGCGCGCAGCGCTGCAGCGGCTTTTGCGGCCAGCCGATAGGCGCGGCTTCAGCCGCGAATGGGCCGCAAGTTCACTGCATTTGCAGTGAACATGAGGACTTCGCGACTGAAGCCGCTCCTACGCGGATCAGCGTTACTTTTGGGTGCCGTCGTCGTGCTGCAGCAGGTTGGCCTGGGTCAGGTTGCTGCCGGCCGGCACGCTGCGGGTGAGCCACACGTTGCCGCCGATGGTCGAGCCCTGGCCGATGGTGATGCGCCCCAGAATGGTGGCGCCGGCGTAGATCACCACGTCGTCTTCGACGATCGGGTGGCGCGCGTGGCCCTTGTGCAGGTTGCCGTCCTCGTCGGCCGGGAAGCGCTTGGCGCCCAGGGTCACCGCCTGGTAGATGCGCACCCGCTCGCCGATGATCGCGGTTTCTCCGATCACCACGCCGGTGCCATGGTCGATGAAGAAGCTCGGGCCGATCTGCGCGCCAGGGTGAATGTCGATACCGGTGGCGGAATGCGCGATCTCTGAGCTGATACGCGCCAGCAGTGGCAGACCGGCGCGGTACAGGTGGTGGGCCAGACGGTGGTGGATGACCGCCAGGATGCCGGGGTAGCACAGCAGCACTTCGTCAACGTTACGCGCCGCCGGGTCGCCCTGGTAGGCGGCCAGTACATCGGTATCCAGCAGGCGGCGGATGCCCGGCAGGGCGCTGGCGAAATCCTGGATCAGTTCCAGGGCCTTCTGGTCCACACCTTCGATGCTCGCGCCCTGCTGGTGGGCGACGTAGCGCATCTCCAGGCGCGCCTGCGCCAGCAGGGCGTTGAGGGCGACGTCCAGGGTGTGGCCGACGTAGAAGTCTTCGCTTTCCTCGCGCAGGTCCACCGGGCCCAGGCGCATGGGGAACAGCGCACCGGCCAGGGCTTCGAGGATCTCGCCCATGGCATCGCGCGACGGCAGCTCGCGGCCGCCGTGTTCACCACTGACCCGGCGGTTGCGGGTGCGCCAATCGTCCCGCGCCTCGCGCAGCTGGCCGACGATACGTTGCAACTGCCAGTGGCTGGTGCGGCCCTCGGCCGAACCCTTTGGAATATCGCTCACGCTGGACTCTCCTGCTGGTCAAGGACGCGGACGGCACCGCCGCAACCGCCCCGGCGCCCACTCTACGGCAAATGATCGGCCTGAAAAAATACCAATTTCGGTGGGAAAACGCCGTCAGAAGCATAAGACTAGATCGGTTGCCGTGCAGGAAGCGTCTGCCTATAGTCCACCGAATGTTTATAGGGATACCTTCGACCCCATGCTCAAGAAACAGCTCGACCGTTTCAACCGTCTGGACCTGATCGGCGCCCCTACCCCGCTGGAAAAGCTCGAACGCCTCTCCGCCTGGGTCGGCCGCGACATCTACATCAAGCGCGATGACACCACCACATTGGCCCTGGGTGGCAACAAGGTGCGCAAGCTCGAATACCTCGCCGCCGACGCGCTGGCCCAGGGGGCCGATACGCTGATCACCGCCGGCGCCATCCAGTCCAACCATGTACGCCAGACCGCCGCCCTCGCCGCGCGCCTGGGCCTGGGCTGCGTGGCGCTGCTGGAAAACCCCATCGCCAGCGAAGACCCCAACTACCTGCACAACGGCAACCGCCTGCTGCTTGACCTGTTTGATGCCCGCGTCGAGCTGGTCGAAAGCCTGGATAACGCCGACGAACAGTTGCAGGCCCTGGCCGTGCGCCTGCACGCCAGCGGCAAGAAGCCCTACCTGGTGCCGATTGGCGGCTCCAGCCCGGTGGGTGCGCTGGGCTATGTACGCGCCGGCCTGGAGCTGGCCGAGCAGATCACCGCCAGCGGCGAAACCTTCGCCGCCGTGGTCACCGCCTCCGGCAGTGCCGGTACTCACAGCGGCCTGGCGCTGGCCCTGGCCGACCAGTTGCCCGAGCTGCCGGTGATCGGCGTCACCGTGTCGCGCAGCGAAGAAGCGCAACTGCCCAAGGTACAAGGCCTGGCCGAACGCACCGCTGAGCTGCTGGGCATGTCGCTGCCGGAACGTTTCAAGGTGTACCTCTGGGACGAGTACTATGCGCCACGCTATGGCGAGCCGAATGCCGGCACCCTGGCGGCGATCAAGCTGGTGGCCAGCCAGGAAGGCCTGCTGCTCGACCCGGTGTACACCGGCAAGGCCATGGCCGGGCTGCTCGATGGCATCGGTCGGCAGCGCTTCGACGAGGGGCCGATTCTGTTCCTGCACACCGGCGGCGCCCCGGCGCTGTTCGCTTATTCGCAGGCGTTCAGCGGGTAAGCGCGGCGTGCCCGACAGATAGAGCAAAAACACATATAAAGCTCGGAATTTAATATTTTTAACAATAAGGCACGTCTCCTATAGTGCCGCTCCAGCAGACGTGCTCCACTGCGCCAGTGCCTGTAGACTCCCGCGTCTACGGCACTTCGCCAGGCGGGGCGCGGTCTGATTCCTGTCCGCTACCGCACCAACACAAGGGGCTTGCATGAACATCTCCGCTATTCGTCGTACCCTGCTTCTCTCTGCACTGACTCTGGCACTGGGCACCGGCCTGGCCGGGCAGGCCATGGCTGGCGAGCAACTGCAGAAAATCAAGGACAGCGGCACCCTGAACGTGGGCCTGGAAGGCACTTATCCACCGTTCAGCTTCGTGGATGAAAACGGCAAGCTCACCGGCTTCGAGGTCGAGCTGTCAGAAGCCCTGGCCAAGGAGCTGGGCGTGAAGGCGAAGATCCAGCCGACCAAATGGGACGGCATTCTCGCGGCACTGGAATCCAAGCGCCTCGACGTGGTGGTCAACCAGGTGACCATCTCCGAAGAGCGCAAGAAGAAATACGACTTCTCGACCCCCTACACCGTCTCCGGCATCCAGGCTCTGACCCGCAAGCAGGACGCCGGCAGCATCAAGACCGCGCAAGACCTGGCCGGCAAGAAGGTCGGCGTCGGCCTGGGCACCAACTACGAGCAGTGGCTGAAGGCCAATGTTCCAGCCGCCGTGGTCAAGACCTATGACGACGATCCGACCAAGTACCAGGACCTGCGCGTAGGCCGTATCGACGCGATTCTGGTCGACCGCCTGGCCGCCCTGGAGCTGGTGAAGAAGACCAAGGATTCCCTGGCGGTGACCGGCGAACCCTTCTCTCGCCAGGAGTCCGGCGTGGCACTGCGCAAGGGCGAGCCCGAGCTGCTCAAGGCGGTCGATGACGCGCTGGCCAAGCTGCGCGCCGACGGCACCCTGGCCAAGCTCTCGGAGAAGTACTTCGGGGCTGACGTCACGAAATGATCGAAGAGAGCCTCAATCTCGCGATCGAGTCCGCGCCCTTTCTGCTCAAGGGCGCGTACTACACGGTCGTACTCAGCCTGGGCGGCATGTTCTTCGGGCTGATCCTGGGCTTCGCCCTGGCCCTGATGCGCCTGTCGCTGATCAAGCCGGTGAGCTGGCTGGCCCGCGTTTACGTGTCGTTCTTCCGCGGCACGCCGCTGCTGGTGCAGCTGTTCATGATCTACTACGGCCTGCCGCAACTGGGTCTGGAGCTTGACCCGCTGCCGGCGGCGCTGATCGGTTTTTCCCTGAACATGGCCGCCTACGCCTGCGAAATCCTGCGTGCCGCCATCGGTGCGGTGGAACGTGGGCAGTGGGAGGCCGCCGCCAGTATCGGCATGACCCGCTGGCAGACCCTGCGCCGCGCCATCCTGCCACAGGCCGCGCGCACCGCCCTGCCGCCGCTGGGCAACAGTTTCATCTCGCTGGTCAAGGACACCGCACTGGCCGCCACCATCCAGGTGCCGGAGCTGTTCCGCCAGGCGCAGCTGATCACCGCGCGGACCTTCGAGATCTTCACCATGTACCTGGCTGCGGCGCTGATCTATTGGGTGCTGGCGACCCTGCTGTCGCACCTGCAGAACCGCCTGGAAGCCCGGGTCAACCGCCATGACCTGGAGTCCTGACGCATGATCGAAATCAAGGGCCTGACCAAGGCCTTCAAGGGCCATACGGTGCTCAAGGGCATCGACCTGCGCATCGAAACCGGCGAAGTGGTGGCGATCATCGGCCCCAGCGGCTCGGGCAAGACCACCCTGCTGCGCTGCCTGAACCTGCTCGAAGAGCCTTCCGGCGGCAGCCTGCAGGTCGGCGATATCCACATCGACGCCAACCGGCCGATGAGCCAGCAGCAGGGCTTGATCCGCCAGTTGCGCCAGCAGGTCGGCTTCGTGTTCCAGAACTTCAACCTGTTCCCGCACCGCACCGCGCTGGAGAACGTCATCGAAGGCCCGGTGGTGGTCAAGAAGGTCGCCCGCGAGAAAGCCATCGCCCTGGCCCGCCAGCTGCTGGCCAAGGTCGGCCTGGCGGGCAAGGAAGATGCCTACCCGCGCCGCCTGTCCGGCGGCCAGCAACAACGGGTGGCGATCGCCCGGGCGCTGGCCATGGAACCACAGGTGATCCTCTTCGACGAACCGACCTCGGCGCTGGACCCGGAGCTGGTCGGCGAAGTGCTCAACACCATCCGGGCGCTGGCCGAAGAACAGCGCACCATGGTCATCGTCACCCATGAAATGAGCTTCGCCCGCGACGTCGCCAACCGGGTGATCTTCATCGACAAGGGCGTGATCGTCGAACAGGGCGAGGCCAAAGCGGTGTTCGCCAACCCGCAGCAGGAACGCACCCGGCAGTTCCTGGAACGCAGCCGCTTCTGATCTTCGGCGGCGCCAACCGGCGCCGCGCTTCTCGCGGTTACCGGCCAGGGTCAGCCAGTCGAGACCGTGCCAGCCATAAGCCCTACCGCGCCTTTGTAGGACGTTTCTGATTTTCCAGAAACGCCGCCAACCCGCCTTCCGCCGTGTTGACACCCCTCGGCAAAGCTCATTATCTCGACCGCAACACGACGTTCGGCATGCTCTCACCTCTCGTATAACGGGCCTGTGCCGGGGTGCCCGGCCGGCCGCCAGCGAGGGCCAGAGCACGACCCGTGCGCCGTATTCCATGGCCCGGTCGCCTGACTTGAACCTGCGAGTACCTGTATATGAGCCACCCCAGCTGCATCTACGGTCAGCCGAAGCTGGCCGCTCCCGACATTCCCCAGACCTGCCGGCATGGCATCGGCATTCGCCTGGCCCCACGCCTGCTGGTACAGATCCCGGTGTACCCGGACATGGACGAAGGCGACCTGATCGAACTGTTCTGGAACGACTGCTACGTCGCCTCGAAGATTCTCAGTGCCAGCGACCTGCACCAGCCGGTGGCGCTGCGCGTGCCGGAAAGCTTCCTGCAGAACGGCAAGGCACGCGCCAGCTACCGAGTGATGAAAGTCGGTGGCACGCCGCAGGCCTCTGCCTGCCGCAAGCTGTGGGTCAAGCTCGACGCGCCGGGCGGTGCCCTGCTCGGCCCTGACGAGGCGGAAAACCAGGGCCTGGCACCACTGTCGCTGCCCGCCTCGGTGCTGCGCCGCGGCATCACCGCCAGGCATCGCGACAGCGGCCTGCCACTGAGCATCGAGCCCTATCCGAACATGGCGCCCCACGACGAGATCACCCTGCGCTGGGGCGACACGCGCATGGACCTGCCGCCCTTGCGGGTCGAGGAAATCGGCGAGCCGGTGGAGTTCGTGGTCCCCCCCGCGCTGCTGCGTGAAACGGGTGATGAGCCGTCGCTGGAGGCGACCTACTGCATCATCGACCGGGTCGGCAACAATTCATCCTGGGCGCCGCCCCGGGAAATACCGCTGCATGACGGGGACGACTGAGCGGCCGCGCCACACACATCGGCCCACAGGCTATAGTGGCGCATCCTCAGCCTGCCGGACCGCCCCCCATGAAACTTGCCCCCCAGGACCTCGACCAGATCACCCGCGGCACGCTCGCCCACTATGAACAGAGTGCCGAGAGTTTCCGCGAAGGCACGCGCGACCACGACGTGAGCCAGAACATCGAGGCCCTGCTGCGCCACATCCAGGCGCCGACACCCTGGCAGATCCTCGACTTCGGCTGCGGCCCCGGCCGCGACCTGCAGACCTTCACCCGCCTGGGGCACGTGGCCGTGGGCCTGGACGGCAGCCAGCGCTTCGTCGAGATGGCTCGTGCCGACAGCGGCTGCGAAGTCTGGCACCAGGACTTCCTGGCCCTGCAATTGCCGGCGCAACGCTTCGACGGCATCTTCGCCAACGCCTCGCTGTTCCATGTACCCAGCCAGGAGCTGCCCCGTGTACTGCGCCAGTTGCACGACTGCCTCAAGCCCGCGGGTGTACTGTTCAGCTCCAACCCGCGTGGTGACAACCGCGAGGGCTGGAGCGGCCCGCGCTACGGTGCCTGGCATGACCTGGAGGCCTGGCGCGAGGCGATGACCGGCGCGGGTTTCAGCGAGCTGGAACACTACTACCGCCCCGCCGGCCTGCCCCGCGACCAGCAGCCGTGGCTGGCCAGCGTCTGGCGGCGCGGTTGATGCCAATGCTGATCAGCTAGGCCGGGTAGGAGCGACTTCAGCCGCGAAGCGACCACCTGTTCACAACAGATGCCGCGAGTTTCCTGGCGCGTTCGCGGCTAAAGCCGCTCCTTCCGGGCCACATGCCGCCCGAAGATGTCTCACGAAAACTACCGGTCCTATCCTGGTTTCATTCGCTCCACGCCGAACAGAAGTGGCTTGACGAGCAAAGCAGAGACCGATTACGTGCCCAACAGCTGTCAGTTCTGGCAGTGCCAGTCAGCATTCTGACCTCGCAAGATTGGCAAGCACCGACCCTGCCGGCGGTGACTGTCGGCCAGGGTTCAAATGGAATCGAACACTCTGTTTCAAGGAAAAGAACCGTGAAAAATCTCATCGTCAACGGCGACTTCGCCACTCAACAGCTGGCGCCATGGACCACCAACGCCATCCATGACCCGGTCTTCGAGCCCGCCAAGCCTGGCGGCTACAGCCTTAAGCTGGAACCCAACACCGAGATACAACAACAGTTGGAGACCCGCGAAAGCGGTGACTACCTGCTCGACTGGACGTTCTCGGCTCGCATCGACGCCAAGGCCCACCTGGGCGGCGCGTTGTTTGTGATGTTCTCCAGCCGGGTCGGTGACGAGTTCTATCTCGACACCTCGTATACCGCCCAGCTGACCGAGCAGTGGCAGACCTTCACCTACCAAGGCATCCAGCCGTTCCCCGCCCGCCATGAGAGCCTGTACATCCAGATCATCAACGCCCGCAAGGTCGATGAACAGGGCCCGGCAAGCGCGCCCGTACAGGTCACCGGTATCTGCGCCTCGACACGCGCGGCCTGAGCACGCCATACCGGCCTGCCTTCAGCCGCGTCAGGCGCCCTCCGGCTCTGGCGCCCGGGCTTCGCGCCGCTGCTGTTCGGAGGGTTCCTTGATGCGGTACCAGGCCACGTACAGGGCGGGCAGGAACAATAAGGTCAGCAGCGTGGCAACCACGATGCCACCGATCATCGCGTAGGCCATCGGTCCCCAGAACACCTCGCGGGCGATGGGGATCATGCCCAGGCTCGCCGCCGCCGCCGTCAGCAGGATGGGGCGGCGGCGGTGGCGGGTGGCTTCGGCCACCGCATCCCAAGGCAGGTAGCCGGCCTGTTCATAGGCGTCGATCTGGGTCACCAGGATCACCGAGTTGCGAATGATGATGCCCACCAGCGCCAGCACCCCGAGAATCGCCACGAAGCCCAGCGGTGTGCCGGTGGGCACCAGCGCCAGTACCACACCAATCAGCCCCAGCGGCGCCACGCTGGCGACCAGGAACATCTTCTGCACGCTGTGCAGCTGGATCATCAGAAAGGTCGCCATGAGGAACAGCATCAGTGGCAGCACCTGGGCGATCGGCCCCTGGGCCTTGCCGCTTTCTTCGACAGTGCCGCCGGTGGCCACCGAGTAGCCGCTGGGCAGCCCACCGCTGAATTTTTCGATCTCTGGCTTGAGCTGCGCCACCAGGTCGGTGGGCTGGATCTCGTCGCGCACCGCCGCCTTCACCGTGATGGTCGGTTTGCGGTCGCGACGCCAGACCAGCGGCTGCTCCAGCTCGTAGTCGATGTTGGCGAACGCCAGCAGCGGAATCGAAGTGCCCTGCGGGGTGACGATCTGCAGGTTCTGCAGGGTTTCCGGCGAACCGCGTTCGGCGTCCTCGGCGCGCCCCACCACGTCGATCAGGTAGATCCCGTCGCGTACCTGGGTCACGGTGGTGCCGCTGACCACGCTGTTCATCACCGAGGCCACGTCTTCGGACGACAAGCCCAGTTGCCGGGCCTTGTCCTGGTTAATCTCCACGCGCAGCACCTTGCCCGGCTCGTTCCAGTCGTACACCACCTCGCCGATGTGATCATTGCGGTCCAGCAGCGCGGCCAGTTCGATGGCGTGCTGGCGCACACGGTCGACGTCCGGGCCGCTGACCCGGTACTGGATCGGCCGCCCCACCGGTGGCCCCATCTCCAGCGGCTGCACGAAGGTGCCGACGCCGACGAAGTCCTCGCGCAGGCGCTTCTGCAGGCGCTCGGTCAGCGCACCACGGGCCTCCAGGTCCTTGCTGACGATCACCAGCTGGGCATAGAACGGGTTCTGCAGTTGCTGGTCCAGCGGCAGGTAGAAACGCAGGGCGCCCTGGCCGATGTAGGTGCTCCAGCGCAGGATGTCCGGGTCGTCCTTGAGGGTCGCTTCCAGGCGGTCGACCACCTGGCGCGTCTCGTTGATCGAGGCGCTTTGCGGCAGGTTCAGGTCGACGAGGATTTCCGGGCGGTCCGAGGCCGGGAAGAACTGGTTCTGCACGAAACGCATGCAGAACAGCGCCAGGGCGAACAACAGGATGGTGAAGCCGATGGCCAGCCAGCGATGACGCATGGACCACAGCATGCTGGCATTCAACGCGCGGCCGATACGCCCCGGCTCGTCGTTGTCCTTCTTCACATGGTTGCCAAGAATGTGCACGCCGATCACCGGCGCGAACAGCACCGCGACGATCCACGACACCAGCATGGCCACGGCGATTACCGCGAACAGGGTGAAGGTGTACTCGCCCGCCGAGCTGTTGTTCAGGCCGATGGGCACGAAGCCGGCCACCGTCACCAGGGTGCCGGTGAGCATCGGAAAGGCCGTGGAGGTGTAGGCGTAGGTCGCCGCCTCTTCCTTGCTTTTGCCCAGTTCCAGGCGCGTGACCATCATTTCCACGGTGATCATCGCGTCGTCCACCAGCAGGCCGAGGGCGATGATCAGCGCACCGAGGGAAATCCGCTGCATGGTGATGCCGCTGTATTCCATGAACACGAAGACCAGCGCCAGCACCAGCGGAATCGAGCAGGCCACCACCAGGCCGGCGCGAATGCCCAGGCTGACGAAGCTCACCAGCATGACGATCACCACCGCCTCGAACAGCGCGCTGGTGAAGCCGCCCACCGCTTTGTCCACCACTTCGGCCTGGTCGGAAACCTTGTGCACGCCAATGCCCACCGGCAGGTTGGCGGTGGCCTGGTCCATGCGCGCGTGCAGGGCCTTGCCGAATTCCTGAATGTTGCCGCCGTCCTGCATGGCGATGGCCAGGCCGATGGCCGGCTGGCCGTTGTAGCGGAACAACGGCTCCGGTGGGTCGGTGAAGCCGCGCTCGATGTCGGCGATGTCGCTGAGCCGGTAGAAGCGGTCGTTGAGGCGCAGGTTCACTGCGGCCAGGTCCTTCTCCGAGGCGAACTGCCCGGAGGTGCGCACCGAGATGCGCTCTGGCCCGGCCTCGATCACCCCGGCGGGCGTCACGGCGTTCTGCGATTGCAGGCTCTGCATCACCTGGCGCTGGTCCAGGCCCAGGGCAGCCAGCTTGCGGGTCGAGAAATTCAGGTACAGCACTTCATCCTGCTGGCCGACCATCTCGACCTTGCCCAGCCCCTCTACGTCGCGGATCTCGGCGCGCACCTGCTCCACGTAGTCGCGCAGCTGGCGCATGCTGAAGCCGTCGGCGGTGAAGGCGTAGATCGAGCCGTAGACGTCACCGAACTCGTCGTTGAACGCCGGGCCCTGCAGCCCCTGGGGAAACTGCCCACGAATGTCGTCGACCTTCTTGCGCACCTGGTACCAGATTTGCGGAATCGCCGCGGCGTCGGTGGTGTCGCGCAGGAACACCATGATGGTCGACTCGCCGGGCCGTGTGTAGCTCTTCACGTAGTCCAGCGAGTCCAGCTCTTCGAGCTTCTTCTCGATGCGGTCGGTGACCTGGTTGAGGGTTTCGTCCACCGTCGCGCCGGGCCAGCGGGTCTGGATGACCATGGTCTTGATGGTGAACGAAGGGTCTTCCTCGCGCCCCAGCTTCATGTACGAGAACACGCCCATCAGCAGCGCGACGAACATCAGGTACCAGACGAAGGACTGGTGCCGCAGCGCCCACTCCGAGAGATTGAAGCTGCCCTTCATCGTGGCGCGTCCTTATCGATTTTGACTTTCTGCCCCGGCTTGAGGCTGTTCACCCCGGCGCTGACCACCTGCTCGCCGGGCTTGACCCCGTCGCGTAGCAGAAAGCTGTCGTCGTCGCGGCTGACGACCTGCACCGGCCGTGGATTGACGGTCTGGCTGGCGGCATCCACCACCCACACGCGGCTTTGGCCGTCGGCTTGCTGCAGGGCGTTGAGCGGCAAGCGCACGCGCGGGGTGATGGGTGAGGTCAGGGTCACGCTGATCGCCGTACCCAGGCGCAGCGCCGGCGGCTGCTCGGCGAGGGTCAGGCGCGCACGCCGGGTGCGGGTCGAAGGGTCGGGCTGCGGTTCGATTTCCCGCAGGGTTGCCGCCGTGCTGACGCTGGGGTCGAGCTGGCTGGCCACGATGAAACGCACGTCGGGCGGCAGTTGGTCGAGCAGGTCGGCAGGCAGGTCGATGACCGCCTCCTTGACGTCAGGCCGGGCCAGGGTCACCACCTCCTGGCCAGCGGTGACCACCTGGCCGACTTCGGCCTTCCACTCGGTAATCAGCGCATCGTGGTCGGCGCGCAGTTCGCTGTAGCTCAATTGATCGCGGGCCTGCTGCGCGGCGGCACGGGCCTGGTCCAGGGAAGACTGGCTGGTCTTCAGGTCAGTGAGCGCGTTGTCCAGCTGCGCCTGCGCGCCGACACCCCGGTCGAACAGCATCTGCTGGCGTCGCGCATTGGCCTGGGCATTGATGTACTGCGCCTCGACCCGCGCCTGGTCGCTCTCGCGGTTGCGCAGGGTGTTCTGCTGGTCGGTGGGGTCGAGGCGCGCCAGCAACTGGCCCTGCTGCACTTCACTGCCGACGTCCAGCGCACGCTGGGCGATGCGCCCCGGCACCCGGAAACCCAGCACACTCTGGTAGCGCGCCTGGATGTTGCCGGCGAAACGACCAAAATCCGCTTGCGACTCGGCCTCGGCCCGCACCGACACCACGGGCCGTACCACTTCGGCGGGTGGCTCGTCCTTGCCGCAGGCGGCCAGCAGCGCGGCACAGAGCAACAGCATGAACGAAGGCTTCATGGCTGGCCTCCCTTGGCGGTGTCTTTGGGCTCGGCGATTTCCACCTGCATGTCCGGATGCAGCAGCTGGCCGCCGGCGGTGACCACCTTTTCGCCGGCCTGCAGGCCGTCATCGAGGATCACCTTGCCGGTGAGGTAGCGCGCGACCTTGACCGTGCGCAGCTGCGCCTTGCCGTCGGCATCCACCACCCACACCGCCGGCTGGCCGATGTCCTGGCCGATATTCTTGGTCAGCGCCGCCCACGGCAGCTCGACCCGCGGCCGGGCCGGCGGGTTGAGCGCCACGCTGACCACCGAGCCGAGGTCCATGCCTGGCGGCAGCGGCTCGAGGGCGATCTTGACCTGCAGCGTGCCGGTCTGCGCCGACACCGCCGGGGTCACTTCACGCACCTTGCCCATCACTTTGATCTGCGGATTTTCCAGCAGGCTGACCTGCACCGGCTGGTCGCCTGGCGGCTGTACGAACAGCGACTCGTAGACGTTGAACACCGCGTCGCGCTCGCCGTCGCGGGCCAGCTGGAAGATCGGCTGGGTGGCCTGCACCACCTGGCCGACCTCGGCCTGGCGCGCGGTGATGACGCCGGGTGCCTCGGCGACCAGCGCGGTATAGCCCAGTTGCTCACGAGCATTGGCCAACTGCGCCTGGGCCGCCTTCAGCGCGCTTTCGCTGCCGCGCAGCTGAGTCTGGGCGGCGTCGTATTCGCTCTGGCTGGTGTAGCCCTTGGGCAGCAACTGCTGCTGGCGCCAGAATGCGGCCTTGGCCTGGGTCACCCGCGCCTGCTCGGCGATCACCGCCGCCTGGGCGGAGTCGACATTGACCTGCAGGTCCTTGGGGTCCAGACGCGCCAGCACCTGGCGGGCGCTGATGCGGTCGCCGACATCCACGTGGCGCTCGATGATCTTGCCGCCCACCCGAAACGACAGCGGTGTCTGTACCCGTGCCTGGATGTCGCCAGTCAGCGACACACTGGCGGCGAACTCGGTCGGCTGTACGGCCTGTACGAAGACGCGCGGCAGCTTGGGCGCCTCAGGCTGCTCCTGGCTGCAGCCGGCCATCGACAACACGACAGCCAGACCTGCGCCGACCAGCCTTGCAGGGACAACGGGCATGCAGACTCCTTAGCGGACGCCGGGAAAACGGGAATGGAACGGGATGATGTGAATATGCGACTGCGCAAGGTGCGCAAGGGTTCCTTGCGCTACAGGGTGAAACCGAGCGGCTGCCCTCAAGCCTGTGACTGGCGGATCGAAGTGACATTCGAGGTGGATCGATGAACCAGGCTGTGGCGCACCGGTAAACCGCGCAAGCGGGGTTCGACAAGCGGCCGCTCGACCAGGCTACGCCTGACCGGCAGGCCCTTCGGCACAGGCCTTGGCACCGGTTTGTTCATCTTGTAACCGGTGTAACGCACGCCCTGAAAACCGATACCGGCGATGACCCCCAGCACGCCCAGCACATAGCCGACATCGGATTGCGGATCGGCGATCCTCGCTACGCCACCGGCACCCGCCACTGCCGCCGATGACATGAAACCGATGGCGCCGACTGACATGACCTTGTCAGCCCTGGAGGCGGTGCCTGCACGCCATTTGGCGAACCTGACCTTGGTCAGCTTGTACATCATCCCCGAACTGACCGCCGAACCGACCAGTACCACGTAGGGCAAGACGTCACGCACCAACTCGCCGATATCGAAATGCCCGCTCGGATCGCGGCGATTGAGCGGGTCGCCCCGGCAATAGGCATAGGCACCCAGGCCGCCCTCGCCGAACGGGCTGAGGCTGTCGGCGCTGTTGAAGCGCATCAGCACCGGGTTGTAGGCGCGGTAGCCGTTGCCCAGCAGGTAATGGCCGGTGAAGGGCTCGGCATACTCGCCGTTGAAGCCGGCAGGCCGCCGCAGGCCCTGGTACGGCCGCCGACTCGCCTCGGCCTTGGCGCCGAAGCGGCGAGCCACCCGGTCCAGGGCGTCGTAGCGATAAAAGACTGTGGCCATGGCTGCCTCCCGCCGCACCGCATGCATCGCCAGGGTGCGGGAAAGCCACGGCGCAAGACACTGGCAGAAGTGGCAGGGCCTCGTAGAGCGAGCTTGTTCGCGATCAAGTCGTCACGTTCCCCACAGCGGGGCGGCTTTGCCCGCCCGTCGCGAGCACGCGTCAACAAGAAACCTCAAAGCGCCTTTTCGAAGATCTTCGAATTGCGCTGGTAGTTGTACAGCGAGGCGCGGGCGCTGGGCAGGCGGTCGACGCTGCTGGGCTCGAAGCCACGCTCGCGGAACCAGTGCGCGGTGCGCGTGGTGAGCACGAACAGCGTGGTGATGCCCAGAGCGCGGGCGCGGTCCTCGATGCGTTCGAGCAGTTCATCGCCCCGGCCACCGTGGCGGTATTCCGGGTTCACCGCCAGGCAGGCCAGCTCACCGGCCTGGGAGTCGGCAATGGGGTACAGCGCGGCGCAGGCGATGATCATGCCTTCGCGCTCGACCACGCTGAACTGCTCGATTTCGCGCTCCAGCACTTCCCGCGAGCGGCGCACCAGAATGCCCTGCTCTTCCAGCGGGGTGATCAGGTCGATCAGCCCGCCGACGTCTTCGATGCCGGCCTCACGGACCCGCTCGAACTGCTCCTGGGCCACCAGGGTGCCGCTGCCGTCACGGGTGAACAGTTCGGCCAGCAACGCGCCGTTCTCGGCGTAGCTGACGATATGGCTGCGGCCTACGCCACCGCGGCAGGCTTCGGCGGCGGCGTCGAGCAGTTCGGCCTGGTAGTTGCTCATGCCCAGGCGCTGCAGGTGCGCCGGCACCTGTTGCGGACGCAGTTCACGCACCAGCTTGCCGCTCTCGTCGAGCAGACCGGCCTCGGCGCCGAACAGCAGCAGCTTGTCGGCGCCCAGGTCGATGGCCACGCGGGTGGCGACGTCCTCGCAGGCCAGGTTGAACACCTCACCGGTGGGCGAGTAACCCAGCGGCGACATCAGCACGATGTGCCGCTCGTCGAGCAGGCGGTTGATACCCTTGCGGTCGACGCGGCGCACTTCGCCGGTGTGCAGGTAGTCGACACCGTCGAGCACGCCGATGGGCCGTGCAGTGACCAGGTTGCCGCCGGTGACGCGCAGGCGCGAGCCCTGCATCGGCGAGTTGGCGATGTCCATCGACAACTTGGCTTCCAGGGCGATGCGCAGACCGCCCACGGCGTCGATGACGCACTCCAGGGTTTCCGCATCGGTCACCCGCAGGTCGCGGTGGAAACGCGGCTGCAGGCCACGCTGCGCCAGGCGGTTTTCGATCTGCGGGCGGGTGCCGTGGACCAACACCAGGCGCACGCCCATGCTGTGCAGCAGCACCAAGTCATGGACGATGTTGCCGAAGTTGGCGTGTTCGATGGCATCGCCCGGCAGCAGGACCACGAAGGTGCAGTCGCGGTGGGCGTTGATGTAAGGGGAAGCGTGGCGAAGCCAGTTGACGTATTCGGGCATGAACGCAAAAGCCTGTGTGGAAGTGGACGAAAGACAGAAACACACTCACGACATGGTGGCGGTCATCGTCGGAACAGGCCTGGCAACACGCGCGGTCTCCTTGGGCTGAGTGATAGGGCCGGCCCGCTCATTGCGGGCTCAGGCAGTAGTGTTCGATCAGTTGCCTCAACAGACGCACGGTAGGCTGCAAACGTGACATTTCGAGGTATTCGCCCGGCTGATGGGCACAGGCGATATCACCGGGGCCCAGCACCAGGGTCTCGCAACCGAGGCGTTGAAGATAAGGCGCCTCGGTACCAAATGCCACCGCTTCGGCCGTATGGCCTGTCAGACGCTCGGCCAGACGCACCAGTTCCGCATCGGCCGGCTGCTCGAACGGCGAGCACTCGGGGAACAGAGGCCGGTAATCGATGCTCACCTGATGCCGTTCGGCCAGTGGTTGTAACTTCTGACGAATCAGCCCGCGGAGAATTTCCGGGTCCATGCCCGGCAGCGGGCGCAGGTCGAACTCCAGCGAACACTGGCCACAGATGCGGTTGGGGTTGTCGCCGCCGTGGATGCAACCCAGGTTGAGGGTCGGCTGCGGCACGCTGAACTGCGGGTTGCGGTACTCGGCCTGCCACTGCGCCCGCAGGCCCTTGAGGTCGCCGATCACGTCGTGCATGGCTTCCAGCGCGCTGTGCCCCAGGCTCGGGTCGGAGGAATGGCCGCTGCGCCCGAGGATGTCGATGCGCTCCATCATCACCCCCTTGTGCAGGCGGATCGGCCGCAACCCGCTGGGTTCGCCGATCACCGCCGCGCGGCCCAACGGGCGCCCGGCCTCGGCCAGGGCGCGAGCACCGGCCATGGAGCACTCTTCGTCGCAGGTGGCGAGAATCAATAACGGCTGCTTGAACGGCTGGTCGAGCAGTGGCCGTACGGCCTCGATGATCAGCGGGAAAAAGCCCTTCATGTCGCAGCTGCCCAAGCCGACCCAGCGGTCATCGACCTCGGTGAGCTTCAACGGGTCGCTCTGCCACAGCGCTTCGTCGTAGGGCACGGTGTCGCTGTGCCCGGCCAGCACCAGGCCGCCGGGGCCGCTGCCGTAGCTGGCCAGCAGGTTGAACTTGCCAGGGGAAATGGTCTGGATCTCGCAACTGAAGTCCAGGTCGCCCAGCCAGCCGGCCAGCAGGTCGATGACCGGGCGGTTGGACTGGTCCAGCGCGGGCTGGGTGCAGCTCACCGAGGGGGTGGCGATCAGGGCAGCGAACTGCTCCTTCAAGGACGGCAACGGCATGGGCAACGGCTCCTCGCGGGCTGAGCGACCATCATAGGGCCATAACGCGCCAGGAATAAACCGCCCATGTCCTGTAGACTGCCGCTCCATGCAGCCCGTGCGGCTGCCCGTTCACCCGTACCCCCCGCGTTTGGATCGCCCCGGCCATGCAGAAAGAAACCGAAATCAAACTCCGCGTCAGCCGCGAGACCCTTGCCGCCCTGCGCGAGCACCCCTTGCTGAAGAAGCGCAACAAGAGCGGCTGGGAGCGCCTGGAGCTGACCAACCAGTATTTCGACACCCCGGAACGTGACCTGGCCCGCGCCAAGGTCGCGCTGCGCATCCGCCGCGACGGCGAGCAGCTCATCCAGACCCTCAAGACCCGTGGCCAGAGCGTCGCCGGCCTGTCCGAGCGCAACGAATTCAACTGGGACATCCCCAAGGCCAAGCTGGACCTGAAGAAACTCGACGGCCAATGCTGGCCCGAGCAGTTGGCCGAGCTGGACAAGAAAACCATCAAGCCGCTGTTCACCACCGATTTCGTGCGTGAAAAGGCCGAAATCGCCTGGGGTCGTGGCAAGGCCAAGGTGGTCATCGAAGCCGCTCTGGACCTGGGCCAGGTGGTGGCCGGCAAGCACAAGGAAGAAATCTGCGAGCTGGAGCTGGAACTGCGCGAAGGCGAGCCGGATGCCCTGCTGGAACTGGCCGCCGAACTGGCCACCAGCCTGCCGCTGATGCCCTGCGACATCAGCAAGGCCGAGCGTGGCTACCGTCTGTTCGATGCCGACAGCTATTCGCTGAGCTTCAAGGCACCGGCACTGCACGCCGAACTGCCGCTGGACGATGCCTACACCGCCCTGGCCTGGCACCTGCTGGGCAGCAGCCAGCGGTTGGCCGAGCAGTATCGCTTCAATGGCCACTGGCGGTTGCTCAAGGACTGGGTCGAGCGCCTGGCTGAACTGCGCGCCCTGACCGCCAGCCTGGGCCAGTGCGCGCCACGCACCACCACCGCCAGCCTGCGCAAGGCGCTGGACGCCCTGCTCGAAGACTGGCGCCCGCTGGTGCAGGCCGGCCAGGACGACGCCGACGTGCGCGCCGCCGCCCATGAGCAGTTCCTCGAAGAGCTGCAGGACACCCGCTGGGGCGAGTTCTCGCTGAACACTTCGCGCTGGCTGCTGGCGCGCAGCTGGACGGTCGAGCGCAACAAGCGCGGCGAACGCCTGGGCGCGGTACCGCTGGGCAACTGGCTGCCGACCCTGCTGCAAGCGGAAGCCACCGCCCTGCAGCTGGACCGTTACCAGCAGCAGCCTGAAGACCTGGCCGAGCAACTGCCGCGCATCGAACGCATCCAGGCCTGGATGCACTGGGCTCGCGACGTGCTGGAACTGCCTGAGGTCGACCAACTGTATGGCGAGTTGAACAAGCTGGAAGAACTGGCCCACGCGCACATCAGCGACGAGGTGCTCGAACAGCGCGTACGCCAGGCCCTGACCGTGGCCCAGACCAAAGCCTGGAAGACCCTGCTGCGCGGTTGACCGGATGCCCCGGTAGGACCGGCTTCAGCCGGGATGGTGGTGGCGAACCCTTCGCGGCTGAAGCCGCTCCCACCAGGCCGACGAAAGCCCGGTAGGACCGGCTTTAGCCGGGATGACGGTGGCAACCCCTTCGCGGCTAACGCCGCTCCCCCCAGGCCGACGAAAGCCCGGTAGGACCGGCTTCAGCCGGGATGACGGTGAAAAGCCCTTCGCGGCTGAAGCCGCTCCCACCAGCACCAATGAAAGCCCGGTAGGACCGGCTTCAGCCGGGATGGCGGTGAAAAGCCCTTCGCGGCTGAAGCCGCTCCCACCAGGCCGACGAAAGACCGGTAGGACCGGCTTCAGCCGGGATGGCGGTGACAAACCCTTCGCGGCTGAAGCCGCTCCCACCAGCACCCATGAAAGCCCGGTAGGACCGGCTTTAGCCGGGATGGCGGTGACAAGCCCTTCGCGGCTGAAGCCGCTCCCACCAGCACCGATGAAAGCCCGGTAGGACCGGCGTTAGCCGGGATGGCGGCGACAAGCCCTTCGCGGCTGAAGCCGCTCGCACCAGCACCGACGAAAGACCGGTAGGACCGGCTTCAGCCGGGATGACGGTGGCGAATCTATCGCGGATTAGGCCGCTCCTGCTGGAGCGGCCTTTTTGCATCAGTTCAGAACGGTAGCGCCCTGCTGTGCGGCTGCCTTGCGGCGGCGCGAGGTCAGCAGGCCGGTGGCGATCACGCCGATGCTCAGCAGCGCCGTGGCGACGATCTCCATGCGGTGCTTCTCCATGAACAGCATGGTGATCAGCACGGCCGAGATGAACAGGATCACCGCCCAGGTCAGCCAGGGGAACAGCCACATGCGGAAGGTCAGCGGCTGACCGCTGGCCAGCAGCTTGCGGCGCATGCGCAGTTGCGACACGGCGATGACCAGGTACACCAGCAGCGCGATGGCGCCCGAGCTGGCCAGCAGGAACTGGAATACCGCTTCCGGGGCCACGTAGTTGGCGATCACAGTCAGGAAGGCCGCGGCAGTCGACAGCAGCACCGCCCAATGCGGCGTACCGGCGGCGGTGGTGCGGCTGGCCATGGCCGGCGCGTCACCGCGCTTGCCCAGCGAGTAGAGCATCCGCGAGGCGGTGTACAGCGCCGAGTTCAGGCAGCTGGTCACGGCGATCAGCACCACGATGTCCACCACCAGCTTGGCGTTCGGAATGCCCATGCGCTCCAGGACGGTCTGGTAGGAACCCACCTGCGCCAGGCTCGGGTCGTTCCATGGCACCAGCGACACGACGATGAAGATCGACACCAGGTAGAACAGGCAGATACGCCAGATCACCGAATTGGTGGCCTTGGTGATCTGCTTGGCGGGGTCTTTGGATTCCGCAGCGGCAATGGTGACGATCTCGGTGCCCATGAACGAGAACATGGTGGTGAGAATGGCTGCCAGCACCGCGCCCAGGCCGTTAGGCATGAAGCCGCCGGTGTCGAACAGGTGGCTGACACCGCTGACCTGGCTGATCGGCAGCAGGCCGAAGATCGCGGCCACACCCAGGGCCACGAAGGCGATGATCGACAGCACCTTGATGAGCGCGAACCAGAACTCGAACTCGCCGTAGTTCTTCACGCTGAACAGGTTGGTGGCGGTCAGCAGCAGGGTAATGACCAGCGAGTACACCCAGAACGACACCTGCGGGTACCAGGCATGCAGGATGGCCGCCGCGGCGTTGGCTTCCAGTGGAATCACCAGTACCCAGAACCACCAGTACAGCCAGCCGATGGTGAAACCGGCCCAGCGCCCGATGGCGCGGTCTGCATAAGTGGAGAAGGACCCGGTGTCCGGTGAGGCCACGGCCATTTCAGCCAGCATGCGCATGACCAGAACGACCAGGGTGCCAGCAGCGGCGTAGGCCAGCAGCACGGCTGGGCCGGCAGCGGCGATGGCGTGGCCGGAGCCGACGAACAGCCCGGCACCGATGACGCCGGCAATCGACAGCATGGTGATGTGCCGAGGTTTCAGGCCCTGATCAAGCGTGGAGGAATTTGCGGAATTGCTCATGGAAAGCACCTTTACGAATCGAGCCATACACACCGGCGCGCCCTCGTAAAAAGAATGCTACGGCGGTGTTCTTTATCCTTTACGCAAGATCCGCGCCAGAAACATCCTGAAAACGACGTCGCGTAGAGAATGCGCGGCTTACAGACGAATCGCTGAAAGGGATTTTTTACAGCCCGTGCAGGATTTGTTACCGAACGCCTCAGAATTTCCCGATGAAACGCACCACACGGAAACATTTTGTCGTAACGAGCACCAAACAAGTGCAACACATGGACTGCCATTTGGCCCTAAATGCTTTTCAGCCCCCGGCAAAACTGGCAACATCGCGCCCTTTTGCGCCAAACCGCCGGCCTTGGAGAGCCTTTTCCGCGCTGGCCGTTGCCGTTGCGGCGACACTCCCTGCCCCCCATGCAAGCGGCTGCGCCGCCCCAATAGAGGGCTATGCTCAGCGCCGGGCAGATCGCCAACCCGCGCACGCATCAATTTTTGTGAGGACCCCACATGGCCGAGGCCACGCCCGCCCTGGAAATCCGCAACCTGCACAAACGCTACGACAAGCTCGACGTGCTGCGGGGCGTTTCCCTGACCGCACGTGACGGCGATGTCATCTCGATTCTCGGTTCGTCCGGTTCCGGCAAGTCGACCCTGCTGCGCTGCATCAACCTGCTGGAGAACCCGCACCAGGGCCAGATTCTGGTGAACGGCGAAGAGCTGCGCCTCAAGCCGGCGCGCAATGGCGAGCTGGTCGCGGCCGACAACGCGCAGATCAACCGCCTGCGCAGCGAGGTCGGTTTCGTGTTCCAGAACTTCAACCTCTGGCCGCACATGAGCGTACTCGACAACATCATCGAGGCACCGCGCCGGGTACTGGGGCAGAGCAAGGCCGAAGCCACCGAAGTGGCCGAGGCGCTGCTGGCCAAGGTCGGCATCGCCGACAAGCGCCACGCCTACCCCACCCAGCTGTCGGGCGGCCAGCAGCAGCGCGCGGCCATCGCCCGCACCCTGGCCATGCAGCCCAAGGTCATCCTGTTCGACGAACCGACCTCGGCCCTGGACCCGGAAATGGTCCAGGAAGTGCTCAACGTCATTCGCGGCCTGGCCGAGGAAGGCCGGACCATGCTGCTGGTCACCCATGAAATGAATTTCGCCCGGCAGGTATCCAGTGAAGTAGTCTTTCTGCACCAGGGGCAGATCGAAGAACAGGGCACTCCCCAGCAAGTCTTCGAGGCCCCGCGTTCGGTACGGTGTCAACAATTCATGTCGAGCAATCGCTAACGGAGCAACACCCATGCAGACGTACAAGAAGTTACTGCTGGCCGCCGCCGCCACTCTGGCAATCACCGGCAACGCGTTCGCCGAGACCCTGAAGTTCGGGATCGAGGCTGCCTACCCACCGTTCAACAACAAGGATGCCAGCGGCCAGGTGGTGGGCTTCGACTATGAAATCGCCCAGGCCCTGTGCGCCAAGATGAAAGTCGAGTGTCAGCCGGTGACCTCCGACTGGGACGGCATCATCCCGGCGCTGAACGCCAAGAAGTTCGACTTCCTGATCTCTTCGCTGTCGATCACCGACGAGCGCAAGCAGGCCGTGGACTTCACCGACCCCTACTACTCCAATAAGCTGCAGTTCATCGCGCCGAAGACCACCGAGGTGAAGGGCGAGAGCGCTGCAGAGCTGAAGGAATCGCTCAAGGGCAAGACCATCGGTGCCCAGCGCGCAACCCTGGCCAGCACCTGGCTGGAAGACAACATGGGCAGCGACGCCAACGTCAGCCTCTATGACACCCAGGAAAACGCCTACCTGGACCTGTCTGCCGGCCGCACCGACGCCCTGCTGGCCGACAAGTACGTTTCCTACGAGTGGCTGAAGAGCGACGCGGGCAAGAACTTCGAGTTCAAGGGCAAGCCGGTCGAAGAGAACGACAAGGTCGGCATCGCCGTACGCAAGGGCGACGACCCGCTGCGTGAAAAGCTCAACGCCGCCCTGAAGGAAATCATCGCTGACGGCACCTACAAGAAGATCAACGACAAGTACTTCCCGTTCAGCATTCTCTGATCCACCCTCCGGCCAGCGCTCCCCGAGGGGCGGCGCTGGCCGGACGGCTGCCTGAAACCACCTGCCCATGAACATCGAACTCCACGGATTCGGCCCGGCGCTCGCTGCCGGCATGCTGATGACGGTGCAGCTGGCCCTTGCGGCGCTGTGCCTCGGCCTGGTGCTGGGCCTGCTCGGCGCCCTGGCCAAGACCTCGTCCAACCGAGCCCTGCAATGGCTCGGCGGTACTTATTCGACCCTGGTGCGCGGCGTACCCGAACTGCTCTGGGTGCTGCTGATCTACTTCGGCACCGTCAACGGCATGCGCGCCCTGGGTAACTGGCTGGGCATTCCCGACCTGGAACTCAACGCCTTCGCCGCCGGGGTCATCGCCCTGGGCCTGTGCTTCGGCGCCTACGCCACCGAAGTGTTTCGCGGCGCCCTGCTGGCGGTGCCCAAGGGCCATCGCGAAGCCGGCCTGGCCCTGGGCCTGTCGCGCGCACGGATCTTCTTGCGCGTGGTGATGCCGCAGATGTGGCGCATCGCCCTGCCCGGCCTGGGCAACCTGTTCATGATTCTGATGAAGGACACCGCGCTGGTGTCGGTGATCGGCCTGGAAGAAATCATGCGCCACGCGCAGATCGCCGTAGGCTTCACCAAAGAGCCTTTCACCTTCTACCTGGTGGCGGCCTTCATGTACCTGGGCCTGACCGTAGTGGCCATGACCGCGATGTACTTTCTGGAAAAACGCGCCGCCCGCGGCCTGACGAGGAGCGCCTGATGAACTGGGAAGTGATCATCAAATGGCTGCCGCGCCTGGCCCAGGGCGCGACCCTGACCCTGGAGCTGGTGGCCATATCCGTCATCGCCGGGCTGATCCTGGCCATTCCCTTAGGGATTGCCCGCGCCTCGAAGCTGCCGGCAGTACGCGCCCTGCCCTACGCCTACATCTTCTTCTTCCGTGGCACGCCGCTGCTGGTGCAGTTGTTCCTGGTGTACTACGGCATGGCGCAGTTCGACGCGGTGCGCCAGAGCGTACTGTGGCCCTACCTGCGCAACCCGTTCTGGTGTGCGGTGATCACCATGACCCTGCACACCGCTGCCTACATCGCCGAGATTCTGCGCGGTGCCATCCAGGCGGTGCCCACCGGCGAGATCGAAGCGGCCCGCGCGCTGGGCATGTCCAAGCACAAGGCGCTGCTGCACATCATCCTGCCCCGCGCCGTGCGCATCGGCCTGCCGGCCTACAGCAACGAAGTGATCCTGATGCTCAAGGCCAGCGCCCTGGCCAGCACCATCACCCTGTTGGAACTGACCGGCATGGCGCGCACCATCATCGCCCGCACCTACCTGCCGGTAGAGATCTTCTTCGCCGCCGGGCTGTTCTACCTGCTCATGTCGTTCGTGCTGGTGCAGGGCTTCAAGCTGCTGGAAAAAGCCCTGCGGGTCGACATGACCCAAGGCCGCTGAACGGCACCCCGTGAGCCGCGACCTGCTCAGCCGCTTCCAGGCCCTGGACCGCTTCCTGAGCGAGCACCAGGACCTGTGGCGGCCCAAGCCCTTCACCGAGCGTGAACTGGCCTGGGAGCAGCAGCACCCCCAGCTCGCCACCTGGCTGCGCAACCGCAGCCTGGAACAGGCCGAAGCCGCGCATAACCACCCCGAGCAGCTGGCCGCCCCCGCGCCTTTTCCACAACTGGCCGCGCAAGCGGTGGCGCTGGCACAGGTCGACGAACTCCCCGCCCAGCCCCTGGCCCCGGTGCCAACGCGCCTGAGCGTCGACGTGCCGGGCCGCAAGTGGCAGCAGATCGAAGCCTTCGCCAGCCGCTTGGCCTTCACGCCCGCCCCCAGCCACTGGCTGGACTGGTGCGCCGGCAAAGGCCACCTGGGCCGTCGCCTGACCCGTCCCGGCCAGCACCTGACCTGCCTGGAATACGACCCGGCACTGGTCGAGGCCGGCCAGGCCCTCAGCGCTCGCCATGCTATCGATGCCGAACACCACCTGCAGGACGTGATGGCCGCCGATTGCGCCGGGCAACTGCTTCCCACCCACACGCCGGTGGCGCTGCACGCGTGCGGCGACCTGCACGTGCGGCTGCTGCAGCTGGCCAGCCAGGCGGGTTGTGCACAGCTGGCCATCGCGCCGTGCTGCTACAACCGCACCACCACCGAGCACTACCAGGCGCTGTCCCGCGCCGGGCAGGCCTCGGCCTTGCAACTGACCAAGGACGACCTGGGCCTGCCGCTCAGCGAAACCGTCACCGCCCCGGCGCGGGTGCGTCGCCAGCGCGACCAGTCCATGGCCCGGCGCCTGGGCTTCGACCTGCTGCAACGCCGCCTGCGCCATGTGGACAACTATCTGCCGACCCCTTCGCTGCCCGTCGCCTGGCTGGCCCGCCCCTACGCCGACTACTGCCAGGAACTGGCGCGGCTGAGGCACCTGCCCGCCCTCGGTGAGCAGTATTGGCCCGAGCTAGAGGCAAAAGGATGGCAACGTCTGGCGGAAGTCCGCAATCTCGAGCTATTGCGCAACCTGTTCCGCCGCCCGCTGGAAGTGTGGCTGGTCCTCGACCGCGCCCTTTACCTGCAAGAACGAGGCTACGACGTGCAGCTGGGCAGCTTCTGCTCCACCGCTCTAACCCCCCGCAACCTGCTGCTGATTGCCCGACAAAAGGCATCCACAACCTGTGGATAACTCTGTTGATGAAAATCCGCAGCCTGGGGAAAACACCCGCTGAAATCGCCCCAACGGGCCGCCGCAACGCGCTGCCGGCAAAGTCAATAAGCTTCTAGATCGCGTATTTACGTGCGACCGCCTGGCCGCTCGGCTTCCGCACGTCAGAAAAAATGCAAGTTCATGGAACTTGTGAATAAAGCCGCAAACATGCCTACGCAGAAGGCACGGCGCGGCTCAGAACTGATCGAGCTTGAGGCGCCCCGGCGGCACGCCCTGGCTCTGCAACTTGCGCAGGGTGAGCTTGTAGACGCTGGACTTGATCTGGCTGCCCATGGGCGTTTCTTCCAGCAGGATGCGGCTGGAGGCGAAGGCACAGCCGGTCTTGAGCATCTGGTACTTGAGCAGGTAGTAACCGGCGTCCATGCGCGAGAAGCTGAACTGCCCGCCGGGCGGGATGTAGGCATGCCGGTAGGCGTTGCGCCCCACCGCATCGGTGACCTTGGCGTACACCGCCGAGTCGCCACCGGAGTTGTCGATGATGATCTGCGACCAGCCGTTCTGGCGCAGCAGCGGCATACCCGACAGATACCCCGCCGCGCTGGGCCACGGCGCGCCGGTCGGGTCCAGCGCCGGGACACTGCATTCCGCCTCTACCGGAGTGGGCTGCGCTGCCGGCAGCGCCGCCTGCACCAAGGGCGGCTCGGCCTTGATGCGGGCCTGCGCCGGCAAGGTATCGGTGGGCATGTAGGACAGGCTGGCATTGCGGTCGTAACCCATCCAGGCACCCGCCGCACAGAAGGTCATGAACAGCAGCGCCCAACGCACCAGCCCACGCCGCCGACGCCGCGCAGTGCCCTTGGCCTGGGACCGCGACGCCGCACGCGCCTGGGCCGCGCGAGGTTGAGGCTGGGGCTGAGGCTTCGCCTGTGCAGCCGGCTGCGCCGGACGGGGCCGCCGCCGCATACACCGCCGCCCCCTGGCGCGCCTGCCCGGCCACTGCCTGGCCTTGAGCCTGGGCCTGGCGCTGACGCCGCTCCTGCTCGGCCAGCTCGGCGTCATAGCGCGCGCGTTTCTCCGGGTTCGCCAGCACCGAGTGCGAAGCATTGACCAGGCTCATCAGCTCCGCGGCATTCGCCGCCGGATTGCGGTCAGGATGCAGCCGCTGCGCCAGCTTGCGATACGCCTGCTTGATCTGCTCGGGCGACGCATCGCGGGCAACGTTCAATTGCTCGTAATGGGTGAGGGTCTTCTGCATTGCACCTGTGGTCCATGGCCGCATGCCAACCCCACTGTATCGGCCCGAAACGCCAGACCTTCAGCCCCCCGAACGCCCCACCACCCCGACCGCTCGACGGACGGCCCACCCCGCCCATTTATCCAGGCGAATCAGGCAGCTAGGCTTTACAAGCGCGCCAGAGTCTATATACTCAGCCGCCATTGCCGGTATAGCTCAGTTGGTAGAGCAACTGACTTGTAATCAGTAGGTCCCGGGTTCGACTCCTGGTGCCGGCACCATTATTCGCTCCCAAACCCTTGAAAACAAAGGGTTTGCGGCTCTCAAAGCTGCTTTCGCGTGGTAACCTTTGTGGTAACTACCGATGAAAGCAAGCTTTGGCCCTCTCCAAGTGACACTCCGATACGCCTACTCCCGTAATGGAACCTGGTACTACCAGCGCCCAATCCCGAAAGATCTCCAATCGCGCTACGGCAAAAAGCTCATCAAGATCAAGCTCGATACCACTGACATTGTGGTAGCTGGACGTGAGATTGACCGCTTGAACCGTGAAGCCGAAGCCGACTGGCAACGCCTGCGCGCTGAACCAACCTCCTCCCCCCAAGCCCTACGCACCCACGCCGTTGCACTCCTCAAACAATGGGGACTGTCAGCCGCACCCGCCCAGAATGACTCCTCTGTGCTTGAGGCGTTCTTTGACTACTTGGACGCTAAGCGGCCTGCCGAGATGTATGACGAAGATCACGATCAGGGCACCGGGCACCCTACAGACCACCTGACGCCAGTCGAAAGCGAAGCCACAAAGCTGCTGGCAGGGACGGTCAAGCAGCGCATCAGCGATGCCACCAACTTCTACCTGAGCACCCACCCTAAGCGGGACGAAGCCAAGTTTTCCGCAGATGCCCGCCGTGTGATGGATGGTCTGACTAAGGTGGTTGGCGACAAGCCCTTTGAAGCCGTCACGCGCGCTGATGCTCGTACCTTTGTGGATGCCGAACTTGCCAGGGGCGCTGTCACCACCAGCATCAGAAGACGCCTGTCCACCATCATCGCGGTATTCACCCAGTACGCCAGAGAGCATGAGATAGCGAAGCCCAATCCATTCTCCGGCTTAAAGATTGTGGGTGAAGGCAAGGATACAAAGGACCGCCAGCCGTTCTCCCTCGATGCGCTAAGCAAGACCGTGGCTCTCTGTAAACAAATGGATGACGAGCCCCGGTGGATTACGGCCATGATCGCTGACACTGGAGCTCGCTTGGCTGAGATTGTCGGCCTCCCGCTGAGCGACATCGTGCTGGACGCTGAGGTGCTCACATCATCATTCAGGAGCATCCTTGGCGATCACTCAAGAACAAGGACAGTAAGCGCGTGGTGCCTCTGGTAGGCGCGTCTCTGTGGGCCGCGCAGCGGGTCGTAGATACAGCTATACCCGGCTCCCGCTTTGCATTCAAAAAGTACACCTCAGAGAGTGGTTGTAAGGCCACCAGCGCTTCCGCCACCATCGCCAAGTGGCTCAGGGGCCGAGGTATTGAGCACACCGCGCATGAGCTTCGTCACACCATGGCTGATCGACTCCGGGAGATTCAGTGCCCCGAGGACATTCGTAAGAGCATTGGCGGATGGGCTAGCGCGGATGTGGCGAGCAAGTATGGGAAAGGGTATTCCCTGCTTGTGATGCGAGACTGGCTGTTAAAGGTTGAGCTTACCGGTTGATATCAATAGGCCAGTTTCATAGGATGGGCATCCACCCACGCTCAACGGAAGAGCCTTTGTGACAAAATCCATCCAAGAGCAATTCGGCCAAGAACTGATTGATGCGGTAGCACGATTTGCGAAGAAAGAAATCGACACCCCTGCGCAGCTCGAACTCGAAGAATTCAAGCATGTGTCAGATATCAAGCTTAAGAAAGCTCTCGCGGAAACACTATATGGCGCTCGCTGGCTATACAAGCTAGGGCTTGCACTGTTGGCTAATGGCGATGAGCAATCCGCCCATGTCAGGGTTCAGGTAATCGACTATGCGTCAATCTGCGAAGCCCTCTTAGCCGACATGATTGCCCAAGCACACATAAGCGGCAAGCTCTTGGGAACCCAGTATCAATTTTTCGATGTCCGCCAGAAGCGGCCAATGAACTGGGCTGTTGCAGACCCTACGGCATCAATCCATAAAACGACATTCGAGTGGCGCATCAAGGTTGCCGAAGAGTCGAAAATCATAGACTCCAAACTCGCTACCAACCTGCACACCATCCGCAATAATCGTAACTCCGTTCACCTTACGCTCAAAATTCGGGAGGGGGTGACCTATTTTTCTGGTATGGCCAAGAGATCTCACACCGCCGTATACGAACTTATTAAGCAGACCCAAAAGTGGGTGGCTGCATTACCGTAACCCCCGAGGGACCACATTAGGATCACCCAACCGTGATCCGGGGGCTTCATCACGTTCAACGTGGTGCCGGACTTGTTCCGGACTGTGCGCATCCTCGCTGCGTCAGATCATGGGCCAACTGTCCCTGAGCGACCACTGAGACCACGGACCACCTACACCACCAGCCATGGGGGGTAGGGGGGCATACTGGGGCTCCTGCTGGTCGATCATGGGGTAGTGCCCTTAGGGCATCCCTGGGGTGTGTCTACGGTGATGTTCAGCATTCATACCGCACACGGCGGGCCCAGTTCCATCGTGACCAGTTCGATGCATTGTGATGGCGGGGGCGTACAGGCAGCCACATGGCGCTAGACAATGAATAGACTGCCTAGAAGATTGACTAAGGAATTCATGGCCCGTGGAATGGGCCGCCCACAACGGTGCATACTCGGATGGGCGGCAATTTAGGGGCGCGTCAAACCAGCATCTGGTGGATGTCGGCGTAGCTGATTCCCGAGCTTGCGGTTCTCTGAGTGACGGGGGAATCCCCTTCACAGCTATAGCCCCATGGGTAGCCTTCATGCTCATTCTTGTACGCCAGGTGGCAGAGCTCCGAAGTGCGTGCACTGATTAGCTTCCTGACTACGCTCTCCTCAAGCCCAGGTGTGCGTAGTAGCGTATCTGACTTGTTGCCCTCATCGTCTTGGAGGGTTAGAAGGTAACCATCTGAAACCTTGCTGCCGAAAGCTACTTGCGTGTACGGGCGTGGGGTGTAAAGGAACTCGATGTCCTCCTCCCCCTTTTCGCCAAGCCAGTAGGACACAGCGAGGTCAGTGACATCTTGCCCCTTGTGCAGCAGTGGGCCGCAGAGCTTTTTGAAGTTCGCAACGATGTCCGGCTTGGAGATACCCTGATCGCTCATTGATATCACCCACTGCGCTTCAGTTGCACCTTTAGGTAGGGGATGGCGGCGTTTAACGTTCATAGAACCTCCTTTGTTCGTTGAGAACGGAGCGTAGCAGAAGTCTACGCATGCTCGGCTTGAGCCCATGCCCAAGCGCCAGGCCTGGCTGGCAGCGATGAGCTACAGACTAATGAGGGGGTCGCCCTACCAAGACTTAGTATCATCGTCCTGGAGCGAATAGTTTTTTCTGAAAAAATTTGAAAGCCCACCTCGAAAGTGGCTGGCCCGCGATACCCCCCATGAGCCCCATGCGCTCCCGCTGAGCGGCACCCGCAACACTACGCCCTTGGATCTCAGGCGCATCCCACCACCTACCTGACCACTCCCGGCCCGACCGCCAGGCTACTGGTCATCACTCGCAATCCCAAGCCTCATTGGCAAACCTTCTGGAACCAAGCCCAGGCCCCGTAGCGGGGACTTGGAGCCGGGCTGTGGAGGTCGGCCAGAAGGTTTCTCAATAAGGAAATGCTACACCATGAACATCGAACACATCGCCGCAGGCACGACCCTGACCACCATCAGCGGAATGCCTGCTATGTCGTCCCAGGAGATTGCTGAGATCACCGGGCGACAACACAAAAACGTACTCCGCGACATTCGCAAGATGCTGGGCCAGTTGGCCGAGGCTGAGCGACACCCCGGCTCAGATTTGAGCTGGGATCCGAAGTGGGTTGAGACCCACATGCCTGATGCTCAAGGACAACTGCGACCAGTCTTGTTGTTGGACAAGGAGCTCACCTTCACGCTGCTGGCGGGGTACAGCTACGCTCTGAGTAACTTGATCGTGAAGCGGTGGCTGGAGTTAGAGGGCAACGGGTTTCGTCGCGTGTCTGTGGCAGAGGCCGTTGCTCACCTGGTCGAACGGGAGAAGGATATTCGCAGGATGGCCCTCCGAGAGCTTCGGCGGCTGCGTTGATTGGGCCAAGAACTCATCGGAATCCCGGTGTGCTTAGCCCGATTAGTGAATGGTTCGTAATGGGTATGCTTTTAGCGAACCAAGCGAGTCGGTTTCGGAACTGGTTCGATAATTAATGGTTGACCAATCAAAACGAACCTCCATTATGCGAACCATCCAAAGCGAACCGGAGCCGTTCCATGTACATTCGCGCCTACCTCCGCGCCTCTACCCAAGACCAAGATGCTCAGCGAGCCCGAGCAGACCTCGAAGCGTTCGCCCAGGAGCGCGGTTTGCGAATCGCAGCCTGGTACGCAGAGAACGAGTCTGGAGCCAACCTCAAGCGTCCTGAGCTGTTCCGTTTATTGGCCGATAGTCACCCGGGAGATGTGCTCTTGACCGAGCAGGTGGACCGCCTTTCTCGCCTCAATGCCGAGGATTGGGATCGCCTCAAGGCTGAGCTGCTGGGCCGCAAGGTTCGTGTGGTCGCCCTCGACCTTCCCACCTCCCACACGATGGTGAAGGCGGAGGACGAGATGACCATGAGGATGATGGACGCTCTTAATTCGATGATGCTGGACATGCTGGCTGCCATTGCCCGCAAGGACTACGAGGACAGACGCCGCAGGACCACTCAGGGCATCGCTCAGGCCAAGGAACGCGACAAGCTCAAGCCCCAGGCTGAGAGAGCCTACAAAGGCCGACCAGCGAACCATGAGCGCAACACTGCCATTCTGGCGATGCTAGATCGGGGTAGCAGCTGGTCTGAGGTCTGTGCGGCCACAGGTGCCTCGAGGAGTACGCTACTGAGGCTCGTGAAGGCGCGCCAAGATACTGAGACGTAAGCGTTTCGCTATCTGTTTTTTGCACCTGCAGCAGATCTGCCATGAACATTTGTGACTGGCTGCTGGCGCTCCTTCTGAGCTTTGAAACCGGGCTGCTTATGCAGGTAACAACAACTCTCCCTGTACGGAAGGCGAACGCTCCGAGCTAGGAGGAGAAGAATTGTTATCAATAGTAGCTAGGACTGTCTGTGCCAGCTTCCCAAGGGCATATCCGAGAAGAGGAGGAACAGCGTTGCCGATTTGCTTGAGCTGTTGCCACTCGCTACCTACAAATACAAATCCGTCATGAAACGATTGTAGCCGGGCTGCCTCTCTGACAGTAATCCATCGATTCAAATGAGGGTGAATCCACTCGCTCATGTCTCGATGCATTTGAGCCAAGATAGTATGCGAGGGCAGCTGAGGATGAAGTCGTCGCCACTTCTCAGGTCGTTTTCCATCCCAAATTTCTTTAGGCAAACTGTTAGCTTTTTTTCCCTGCTCAAGCAATGAAATCAGCTTCGCTCTGCGAGCCAAAATCTCTTTTGTATGATGATTATGCAGTTCTGACCTTTCTTTCCCGATACCCCTTCTACGCTTCAAAGCTTTAGTATATCGAGCACCGTCGAAGTCGAGCCGCATATCACGCATAAAGCTACTTGGAGACTTACGAGATGGATAATCCATAACCTCCCCACTGTGGACGATCTCCGCGGGCAGGTCACCTATCGCCTCATCAACAGTAACCACTTTCTCTACTCGATACTTGTCGAGAGCACTCTCGCAAAAAGTATGAAGATCATATGGAAAGGCCAAGTCGTCACGTGTCCCGACAAAAATTACTCTTTGCCGAGTTTGTGGCACACCGAAATCATCCGCAGAGAGCAGGAGCATTGTAGTATTTTTGTACCCCAACTCGGCAAAGTGAGCCAAAATGAGATGCTTGAAATACCCCTTGTTCATGAGCGCTAAATTTGGGACATTCTCCATGAAGAACATCCTTGGGCGCAGTTTCTCTACGACGCGAGCATATTGCTTGTAAAGCTCATTCCTTTCATCATCGAGCTTCCTCGCACCTATTTGGCTAAAGCCTTGACAAGGCGGCCCGCCAAACACGAAATCTGTACCGGCAAGGCGATATTGCTTTTCATGATCTGAACCTTCGATCAAGAAGTCGTGCACATCCCCCTCAAAGAGTGGTGTTGAAGGGAAATTGTGACGATAAGTTTCACAGGCAAACTTATCGAATTCGACCGCAACGCGCAATTTCACGCCGGAGCTTTCTATACCTTCACAAAACCCGCCACACCCAGAAAAGAGGGAGACAGCGCTGTACGTTTGGGGTTTCGCTATAGGTGCCGGCGTATTCGCGTGACTCTTCGGCATCGTGGAAGTCCATCAAGGCTAATCTAAGGTGATTATTATGCACATTTTGTGCTGGAGTGTCACCAGTTGTGACTCATAGTCCGTGGTCTGATAGTCCACTGAAAGGTAGCTTTCCCCTATGGATCTCGCCTCTCAGTTTGGCCAAGCCGTTCGTCGGCACAGAGAACTGCTCCGTCTCAGCCAGGAAGCCTTGGCAGACCGAGCAGGAATTGATCGCACCTATATCAGCGGTGTTGAGCGGGGCATCCGAAACCCTACCCTAAGTGTCATGCAACGCATCGCTGTGGCACTTGGCAGCGATTTAGATGTGATTTTCGCGACCGCCCGAGAGCTATCCGTGCGGCAGGAGAAATAAAGTGCCCTTCGAGTTTGATCACAAACAGATATGCCATGCCTGCCCGCATGGTGGCTGCTTCGAAGATCGTCGGCTCAATCCTGTTGCAAGGCGAGAAACAAAGTTCCGGTTTCGCCAGGGGGCGGCTATGAGCTGCACTTTTGGCGAGTATCTTCCAGGCAGTGAGAGCGATCCAGAACCAGATAGGCCTTTTAACCTATACCTTGATCAGTTTCGCCTGAACGCTATGACAGCCGGGAAAATGCTGTTCTCCGAGTTCGATGTAAAAGGCGCTGCAATCGCAAAAGTTGAAGGTGACGTTTTCGAGCTATTAGAAGCAGGAGCGCTCTGGGGTGCAGCTGCGGCTTGGAACCGGTTCATGACAACAGGCGTGTGGGACTCTAAAGTTTTTCAACAGCCGAAAGATAGTATCGCGACTCCCACGCGATTGATTGCAGCTGTGACGCTTCCTAGAGGGTATGATGCAACCAAGCTTTTTAAACCAGATGTGCGTAGCCGAATCCAAGCGCATGAAGCTGCTTTAAAAAAACGAGGAATGTCTCTTGGCTTATCTAGCCCAGATATCGTAGGCGTACGACTTACTCACCCCCTACCTCCGGAGCTTGAAGTTTTTCTCAACCCTGTAGAAAACCTCTCGGATGAAAACCGAGCGTCTTTAGAGGACGCTTATAAACTATTAGAGGGGCGGATCGCCGCCGAAGGTTTTCTTTTCGCTATTGCTGTTAAACGTACAATTCGAAGCGATCGACTTTACCAGCCGCTATTTGAAGCCAACATTCTTAAGTATCTTATCGAAATAGTTTTGCAGGGCGCGGCCTTCAGATTTTACGCTCATTTCAATTCCTTTGAAGGTGCCAACGTTGAAGGACATTATGAGGCCGCATCGCTGATCTCGCTTGCACGGGGAGGCACGCCGACCAAGGCGATAGATGTGTTGCATCTAGCCCATGCCCCTCTCGCGACTGCGCAGTCAGTACTGGATGACTTTCCTCTGTTCCATCTCTGAGTAGTCATATTGCTCGGTGGTAATCGTGTGGTAACCTCTCGCCCCCCACACGCGGATGGGCCCGGATTCATTGGCCGCCACGCCCCGGTTCGACTCCTATAGTTCCTGGTGCCGGCACCATCTCCAGCTCTGACGTGTTCTCATGAACACCTCGGATGCTCAAAAAAACCCGCCTTCTGGCGGGTTTTTTCGTTTCTGGATTCCGCTGGGTGTCTTGCCGTAGCGCTTCGAAATACCTCTGGCTGACTCGGTTGCTTGAGCCGTCGAGGCTTGCATCGCAGGCATATCTAACAATCGAAGCAACGCCGCCCCCATGCCCCTGCGATGTTAAATAATGTTATACTAACAAGCATCTTCACATAACCTGTTCATTGGCGCATGATCGACCCACAGGTATGACGATCTGCCTGCAATGACCCAAGCCTGCCTACCCTGGCGTCAGGCTAGAAAAACAAAAAACAGGACCTATGCATGCAAAGATTCAGTTCAAAGCCCGCGCTCGGGCTGTCGTTAGCGCTGGCCTTTACGGGTTCCGCCGTCAGTGCCGCCTCCTTGCCAGCCGCGACCGAAGGCGACTGGGTCGCCCCTCAGTTCACCTTCCATACCGGTGAAAAGCTCGACAACCTCAAACTGCACTACACCACCCTTGGCAACCCGAAGAACCCTGCCATCCTTTACTTGCACGGCACTTACCGGCCGGGCAGCGATGTGCTGAGCAAGGATTTTGGCGGGGAGTTGTTCGGCCCGGGGCAACCGCTGGATGCGAGCAAGTACTACATCATTTCCACCGATGGCATTGGCGTCGGCAAATCCAGCAAGCCCTCTGACGGCCTGCGCATGAAGTTTCCGGCGTACAACTACGCCGACATGGTGCAAGCCCAATACCGGCTGGTGACCGAAGGGCTTGGGGTCAAGCATCTGAGGCTGGTCATCGGTAACTCAATGGGCGGCATGCAAACCTGGATGTGGGGCCAGAACTGGCCGCAGATGATGGACGCCCTAGTGCCCATGGCGTCGCAACCCACCGCCATGTCCTCGCGCAACTGGATGATGCGTCGCTTGTTGGTCGAGTCGATCAAGCAAGACCCGGCCTGGAACGACGGCAACTACACCGAGCAACCACCCTCACTGCGCCTGGCCAATGCGATGTACAGCATCGGTACCAGTGGCGGCACCCTGGCCTATCAGGCCGCCGCCCCGACCCACGCCCTGGCCGACAAGCTGGTCGATGAGCGCCTCAGCGCACCGCAAACAGCCGACGCCAATGACTTCATCTACCAGTGGCAATCATCTGCTGACTTCGATGCCACGCCCGGCCTGAGCAAGATCCAGGCACCGGTGCTGGCCATCAATGCGGCGGATGACGAGCGCAACCCGCCAGAGACCGGGCTGATGACGGCGGCGATGAAAGAAGTCAAACACGGACGGCTGCTGCTTATCCCTGCCAGTGCAGAAACACGTGGTCATGGCACTACCAGCATGGCGAAGTTCTACAGCAAGGAACTGGCGCAGTTCATGCGCGAGACTGAAAAGGTCCGCTAGCGGGCACGCCTGATAACCATACAGTTCGGTTAAGCGCTTTTGTGCTTTTGTTGGAGCGAGCTTGCTCGCGAAAAGGGGCAAAACCGCTGGATCTGATGTGAACGTGACGCAGCCATCGCGAGCAAGCTCGCTCCAACGATCTAATCGAACTGTATTGCGCGGGTTTTCATGTATGGCTGCTTAGCATGAAAGCGCTTTCGCTGTGTAAGACCTTACGCTGCGCTGGCCCGCCAAAGCTCATCCATCCTTCTCAACCATCGCCACCGGCACCACCTTCAGCGCTCCGTCCAGATTCCGATACCGCAGGTATCCCTCAGAACCTTCCAATACCCTGCCCCGCTCAACCACCCGCCGGCCATCCAGCCAATACCGAATGGTCTTTTCTCTGCCTCGCTGCCCATCCGGCCCCTGCTGCAAATCCATCGCCAGCGTGCGCATCGCTTCGTCGATGCACAGGTTCAGCAAAGCGTCGATCTTCTGCGGGTCGAGGCCGCCGTCGTCGATGCACTGTTCGCCGCAGCGGCGCACAGACAGGCTCTGCACTTCGATGCGGGTGCGGTACAGCGACAGGCCAGCGATGTCTTGCAGGTCGATGGCGCTGGCCAGCAGGAAGCTGCCGCGGTCGGGGCTGAGGACGATCTTGGGGGTGATGTGCAGGCTGGCGGTGATGGCGCCGCTGGAGGGGCGCAGCCCGGCGTTGGCGGCGGCTTGCTGGTAGCGCTGCTGGAGCTTGCCGTTGTAGGGGTGGTCGGAGAGCAGCACGGCCAGGGGTTGCGCGGCCTGTTGGGCGTCGCGGGCGGCTTCGCGTTGCAGCGAGGCTTCGCCGACCTGGGTGTTGATTGCACTGGCCAGCGCCGCGCCGAGAATGCCACCGCTGGCGATGGCGCTCTGGGTCATGCGCTGGTTGGTGCCACGCGCTTGTTCGGCGGCCTTGGCGTCGATCATCAGGCTGGCATCCACCCAGCCTTGCGGCGGCACCTGCACCTCGACCCGCGCGCCGTGCTGGTTGAGGTAACGCAGCGCGGTGGGGTCGTGGATATCGGCCGGGCGAGGCGCCTGCTGGGCGCAGCCGCTGAGCAGCGCGACCAGCAGCAGCGCGCGCCTCATGGTGTGAACGGGGTCAGGAACACTTGGCGGCTGTCGTCGACCGCCTGGTAGAAGGCGTTGGACAGGTTGACGTAGTTCGGCTGGTCCCATTCGCCCTGGGCGGGCTGGGTGACTTCGAAGCGCTTGAACCACAGCAGGCGGCTGTCGGGCACATCGACGAGGATGGCGCGACCGGAAACCACCGCGATCGGTGCGCTGGTCGGCACCACGCTGTGGTAGCTGCGCGCCGCGCCGGCGCTGTCAATGGCCACCAGCAACAGGCGGTCGATACCGTAGGTGGCTTTCAGGGCGGTGATGTCACGCTCCATGTAGCCTTCCTTGAACTTGGTTTCCTTGTATTTGCCCAGGTCGATGCGTTCATCGATGCGCTTGGTCTTGTAGCCCTTGGCCTGGAGCCTGGCGATGATTGCGTCGGGCAAGGTGGTGAGGTCGCTCACGTCCCAGGTGCTGACATGCTCGCTGAGGTCGCTGTTCACCGATTTGTTGATGGCGATGTCGAGCAGGCCTTGCTGGCCGATGAGCATCAGTTGCGAAGGAGGGACTGGCGTCATGGCGACGCCGATGACCGGTTGCTTGTCGTTCCAGAACTGCTGGTCCAGTTCCACGGGTGGCTGGACATGGGCACAACCGGTGAAGATCAGGCACAGCAGTAGCACTGCGCATCCTTGCAAGTAACGCATCAGGTATTCCTCAATGTGGGTAGAAAACTGGCTGTCTCGGCCAGCGACCGGCAAGTACTTCGTTGTGAACACGTGATTCAGGGTGCGCGCGCATTCAGCTGTGCAGGCTCAACCCGTAGATGCACCGGAGCAGTCCATTTACCGGTTGTGGCAAGCGAAGAAGGCGCGAACGATGGGCAAACTGCCAGGCGCCGACCGGCGAGCGCCCTCTTTGACCGAAGATCGACGACAAGTTCAACCGTTCGTCGGGGTGTGGGGGGCAAGCGCATAGGGCTAGGTCGGGCGTAGCCTCAGGCTCACTCGCCCAGCCGCTCGCCGGCCTTTCGGTAAACCGTGTCGCGCTCGCGTTTATCCACAGCGATCACGAACACCACGACTTCCTGTTCGATCACCTGATAAACCAGGCGATACCCGCTGCTGCGTAATTTGATCTTGTAGCAGTCCGGCAAGCCATGCAGACGATTGGCTTCGATTCGCGGGTTGAGCAGTATCGCAGCCAGTTTTTTCTTCAGTTGCTGACGAACCGTATCGCCCAGGCGATGCCACTCCTTCAACGCCCGCGCATCAAATTCCAGGCTATAGCTCATCCAGCGAAACCTTTACTCGCTGGGGGGCCGCCAAGCGCTCGCGCACAGTCGCCAGCAAAGCTTCGTCTTCCTCTGTCAACAGTACAGGTTTGAAGGGCAGTTGCCCGCGCTCGGCAACGTATTGAAGTGCCTGGCGCATAAGCTCGGAGGGCGTAACACCCAGTCGTTCGAGCTCACGATAGGCACGAGCCTTGAGCTCATCGTCGATTCTTACATTGATGGAAGCCATGATGGGTTGCTCGTCGTAATGACATTTGTCTTTACGATGACGCATGCTTCTTCAATGAACAAGCCCCAATGTCGCGCGCCCGACGAAACACCTCTGCGCGCCCTTCGGCCTATCACCGTGAATCACCTAAGCCAACCGTCCCGCTCTCGGCAATTTCTTTGAACTCCCTTTCCCGCTCCCCAGTCTCTGATAGGCAAGCCTATAACCCCTGGAAGGAGTTCATTATGAGAAAGGTATTTCGTGCTGGCGCCTTGAGTCTGATGGTGGCCATGGCCAGTGCCACGGCGTTTGCCGCCGACCCCGAGGATTTCGTCGATGAGGCTTCGGCCAAAGGCATCGCCGAGATCGAGGCGGGCAAGATGGCGTTGCAGAAGAGCCAGTCAGCCGACGTGAAGACCTTCGCGCAGATGATGATCGACGATCACACCGCCGCGAACGCCAAGCTCAAAGCCATTGCCGAGCAGAAGAAGCTCAAGGTCAGCGACGATGCCCAGCTGATGGACAAGGCCAAGGCGATGATTCTGGACATCCGCGAGGAGTCCTTCGACCGCTCTTACGCCAACAACCAGGTCAAGGCCCACGAGCAGACCATCGAGCTGTTCGAGGAAGAAGCCAAGGACAGCAAGGACGCCGAGCTGAAGGCCTTCGCCGAGGCCACCCTGCCCAAGCTCAAGGCGCACCTGGCCAAGGCCAAGGAGCTGGCAGCCAAGCATGGCGGGGATGCGGCCAAGCAGTAACTCCAGCCTCACAACCCGCCCCAAGCCGGTTGCTCAGGCAGGCGCCTGGCCAACCGGCATCGCTGTAAGCCCTTCATTCCGCCCCTCACAACGCCGATTTTCCTCATGATCATGAGGACTTTCCGAGCAAGACCTATTTTCCTCAAAAATCCGCACGCTCTTGAGGTTTTTGTCGAGTTATTGCTAGGCTCAGGGATAATCCTCACGGTCATGAGGTTTCACCATGAAAATCGACATTGGTTCGACAGCCGAGCTGGGCGCTGTCATCCGCGCCAGCCGTAAGGCAATGAAGGTCCGTCAGGATGATGCAGCGGGGCTCATAGGGGTCTCGGAAAACTTTCTGGGCAAGGTCGAAAGCGGCGCCGACACGGTGCAATGGGGCAAGCTGCTGCAGGTGCTCCAGCAGCTGAGTCTTGCAATCTCGGTAGAAATACCGGAGCCCTATGGCGACGCAGTCGAGAAAATTCTTTCAGATGCCAAGCAAGGGCGAGATAAACGTCCCCGGAAGACACGCGGAAATACCCTAGCGTCCAGCGAAGAGGCTGACTGACCATGCAGCGATCACTCAATGTCTGGATCGACCAGCGACAGGTGGGGCGTTTGCGTGAGCTAAACGGACTGTGGGCGTTCCGCTACGAGCCGCAATGGCTGAACAGCCCAGCAGCCCATCCGCTATGCCCGACTTTGCCTCTGCAAGCGCAAGAGCATCAGGACGGCGCCACCCATCGCCCGGTGCAGTGGTATTTCGACAATTTGCTGCCAGAGGAAGGCCAGCGCCAGTTGATTGCCAAGGCTGCCGGGGCGGCTATCGAGGATGCTTTCACTCTGCTGCAGCACTTCGGTGCCGAGTCTGCCGGTTCCCTCACTCTGCTACCACCAGACCGGAAGCCGGAGCCGGGCACGACCCTGGCGCTGTCCTATGCCGAGCTTTCAAAGCGCATCCAGGCCATGCCACGGATCCCGCTGGCTGAGCAGGCAGCGAAGAAAATGTCCCTGGCCGGCGCGCAACACAAGGTGGCGGTCATCTACAGAAACGGCCAGCTGTTCGAACCCGTCGGCAGCGAGGCTTCGACGCATATTCTCAAGCCTGATCATCCAGACGAAGCCTGGCCGCACTCGGTTATCAATGAATGGTTCGTGATGACCCTCGCAGGCAGAGTCGGCTTACCGGTACCGGAGGTTCATCGGATCTACGTACCCGAACCGGTCTTCCTGATCGAACGCTTTGATCGCCGCAAGACATCGAGCGGCTGGGAACGCCTGCACTGTATCGATGCCTGTCAGTTGGAAGGGCTTTCCCGAGAGTTCAAATACAGCGCTGGCAACATCGAGCGCCTGGCAGGCCTGGCGAGCCGATGCCAACCTGCACTGCTCGCTCGACAGTATTTGTTCCAGTGGCTGGTCTTCAATACGTTGGTGGGCAACGAAGATGCACACCTGAAAAACCTGAGCTTTCTGCTGCCGGGAAGCAAAGTGGGACTGGCACCGTTTTACGACCTGCTGTGCACGGCAGTGTATGGCACACAAGCCTATGGTCAGGATCGCTGGCCTGCCCAGGCTAACTTGGCCTGGCCCGTCCACGGCGTTCAGCACCTGGCTTCGATCACCCTGACGCTGTTGATCGAAGCGGGTACAACGATGGGCATCAAACCCGTCACGTCGCGCAGCATCGTCCGACGCTTGATCGACAGCGTGCGACAGGAGGCAACCAGGCTTCTGGACGAGACGCTGCAGCGCAACGAAGCGTTGCGGCAGGCAAGGCCGGAGCTAGGCGCGACCTTGGCTGGCGAAGCTCGTCTACTGCGTAGCATCCACGCCATCGCCATCAAGGAAATGAGCCTCCGGCTTGAGAAAGGCCTGTAGGCTCAAGACAGTTCGGTTAGTCGTTATGTGACGCAGTAGGAGCGGCTTCAGCCGCGAAAGCGCCATAAAATTCACTGCATCTGCGGTGAACATGCAGTCGCTTCGCGGCTGAAGCCGCTCCTTACCCGGTCTAACCGAACAGTATTGCCTGTAGGCTCGAAACTGCTCAGTCCGAAAAAGTCGGCCCCGCCCGTTTCTCAGGCGTGCTGCGCGCTCGCCTCGGGCGCGGCCCTGACTTCCTCCTGATGATGCTCACGCTCCAGCGTGGCCTGCACCAGTTCGTCGGTCACCCGAATCTCCGCGCCCACCGGCGACATCTGCACGCTCGGTTCGAACGGAGCGGTCGGCGTGGCGGCCGGGTGCACCTTGCGGCGCCACAGGAAGAACGCCGCCATGAACAGGTTGAGCAGCACGAACGACCAGAAGAAGCCGCTATCGCCCACACGCTCCATGGCCGGGGAGATGATCAGCGGGCTGAGCGCCGAGCCCACCGAGTTGATCAACAGCATGCCCTGGATGACCCGTACCAGCTCGTTGGCGGCCACGTTGTCGGTGGCGTGGCTGACCGCCACCGGGTACAGGGTGAACACCCCGCCGCCAAGCAGGAACAGCAGCACCGCCAGCAGCAGCATCGAGCTGGGCAGCACCAGGATCAGCAGCGACAGCACGGCGCAGATCACGCTCAGGGCGATCAGCACCACCTGGCGGTCCTGGCGGTCCGACCAGCGCCCCACCGGGTACTGCAGCAGCATCGCGCCGCAGATCACGCAGGCCATCAGGTAGCCGACCTGGGTGATGTTCATGCCCACCCGCTGCAGGTAGATCGGTAGCAGCGCGTACATGGCGGCGATGGTGATGCCCGAACCGAAGGTGCCCAGCACCCCGGTGGGGGTGATGCGCAGCAGGTCCTGGGGCAGCAGCGGCTCGACGTTGCCAGTCTCCGGCGCCACCCGCGGCAGGATCACCATCGGCAGCACCGACAGCGAGGCCAACATGCCGGCGACGATGAACGGCGCGGTGTCGCCCAGGGCGTTGATCGCGCCCAGTTGCAGCTGGCTGAACATGCCCGCGCCGTAGAACGAAATCATGTACACCGCCAGCAGGCGGCCACGGCTCTTGTGGTCGCCAGACAACAGCAGCCAGCTTTCCACCACCAGGAAGATACCGACGATGGCCAGGCCGTTGATCAGGCGAAACACCAGCCACGCCCAGGGATCGAACACCAGCGCCTGAAGCAGGAAGGTCACGGCGGTGAGCGAGGCGAAGCTGCTGTAGGCCCGAATATGGCCGATGCGCTCGATGAGCCGGTCACCGAGCACCGCGCCCAACGCCAGGCCAAAGAAGTAGGAAGCTGAAACCAGACCGATCATGGTCTTCGACACCCCGGCGCTGTCGAGGCGCAGCGAGGTCAGGGAAGAGATGAAGCCGTTACCGAGGCTGACAATGAACAGACCGAGCAGTGGCCCAAGGACCAACGCCAATAATTTACGCGACACAACGCCCTCTGCAATTTGCAAACAATCAACACATCGATGCGTGCAATTGTTTGACGAGGCAGCCGGTGCTTGGGTTTGCTGTGAACCCAGCCGTTCTGTCGATGATCTGGCAATTGTGCATCCGAAAATCGGGCGCGGATTCTAAGGCGGCGCGCGGGCAAAAGATAGAAGCAGACGAGCTGGGTAAAGGGGCATTTCGTCGCAGGCCGCCGAACGGTCATGGAGCGTCTGCAATGCCTGTGTCACGCGTCGCTGCGCCAGGCACCTTTATCAGGAACAAGGCGCGGGCGACGCCTTGTTCAGCATCATGCTCAACTGCTTCGGCTCATGATGCACCAGCCCTTTGGGCGACTCGCAAACACGCTGGATGAAGTTGTCGCTGAACAGCAGTTTGCCGTGCACGAAGTGTTCGCCTGGGCGCAGGTTGGGGTTGTCGATGCGGGTGCCGAGCAGGCCAGCCAGCCAGGTGCCGACTTCGTTGTGGCTGATCCAGCGTTCGTCCTGCATGGCGTCCAGCGCGTTCGCCGGCGCGCCGGCGGCGACCACGATCACCGGCACGTCGCTGACCTCCGGCACCAGGTCGTTGTGCCCCCACTTGCCGTCTTCGCCGAGGCGCTGGCCGTGGTCGCCAGTGATCACCAGGTAGCGCTCGCCTTCCAGGCGGTCGAAGTCGGCGAGAATCTCACCCAGCAGGCTGTCCAGATAATGCACCGAATTGTCGTAGGCGTTGGCCTGGCCGTCCGGGCCGCTGTCCGGCCAGGGCCGTGGGGTCGGGTCGTGGCGGTAGTTCTGCGCATAGGGCAGGTGCGCGGTGCGCAGGTTCATCACCACGAAGTTGCGCTCGCCCCACTGCTGCTGGTCGAGGATGTCCAGCAGGGCACGGTCCTGGCGTTGCAGAAAACGCAGCGGGTGGTCTTCACGGGTGATCGACACATCCAGGTAGCGGCTGCCCAGGTGGGCAAGCAGCTTGGATTCCTGCGACGAAATCCAGTGGGTGCGCATACCGGCCTGGCGGGCGAAGCGGAACAGGTTTATCTGCCCGCTGCGCATCAGCTGGTCCTGGCCCGGCTCGCGAATCGGGTTGAGCAGATACGGCAGGCTGACGTCAGTGGCGACCCCTGCGGAAATGCCGGGGCGCAGCAGCGCGCTGGGGTGGTCGCGCAGGTAGGCCTGCAGGCGCGGTGTGGTGTTGCGTGCATAGCCGAAGATGCCCAGGCGGTCGCTGCGCAGCGAGTCGGCGACCACCAGCCACACATGGCGTGCCGTGCTGGACACGGCGGTCATGCGGTAGGGCGCGTAGTGGGTGGGCGGCAGTACCGGCTCGGGGCGCAGGGCCAGGCGCACGGCCCACGCGGAAAAGGCGTTGAGGCTGTTGTGCAGGCCACTGCGGCTGGCGCTGGCGACGAACGAATCCAGGTTGCGGTAGGTGGCGCGGTACGGCTTGGACAACAACACCACGGCGATCAACAGCACCGCCCAACGGCTGGATGGCAACGCTACGCGCCCCGGCAGACGCAGGTGCAGGACCAGCAGCAGCGCGTAGGGCACCAGCACGCAGAGCAACACCGGCCAGTGCTGGGCGAAGCTGTACAGGACGGTGTGGCCGACTTCGGCGCTGTCGCCGAGCATGGCCTGGATGTCGATGGCATTCAGCGGCTCGCCGAAGAAACTGATATTGGCCAGTTGCAGGGTCTGCATCACCGCGAACACCGCCAAGATGCCCGCCACCAGCCAGCGCAGGTTGCACAGCCACAAAGCCAGGCAGAACACCCACAGGCCGGCCACATAGGCCGCTTCGAGTTCAGCGCGGTTATTGGCGGTATACAGCTGCTGCAGGAAGTCGTCGGCCAACAACAGCAGGCAGCTCAGGGTGGTCAGCGCCAGCAGCGTCAGCCACGGGCGCGCGCCGCTCGGCGCAGGAGAGCGCAACGGGGTCAACATCGGCAGTGTCCTGAAGAGGGTGCTCAAATCAGTGCTGGTCGGGCGGCAGGCGGCGGCGCCCCGTGACCATCGACAACGGCAGGTTCTCGCGCAGCCGCAGGCTTTCCACCAGTGCCGCGAGAATGTGCAGGCTCACCAGCCCGGCCAGGCCGTTGGCGATCCAGCGGTGCAGGTTCTCCAGCCACTCGGCGCCCCAGAAGGCATCGACTTCCTGCATCAGAAAGCCGGTCAGCGCCAGCGAGCCGATGGCGGTCATCATCAGCACCATCACCAGCGCCCCGAGCGGCGAGTGCCCCAGGCGATGGATATCCTTGCCCTGCAGCAGCGCCGTGACGTGGCTGCGCAGGCGTGTGGGGGTCGGCCAGAAGTCTGACCAGCGCGCACTGCGCGGGCCCACGAAGCCCCATACAGTGCGCGCCGTGAGCCAGGCGGCGGCGTAGTAGCCCAGCCAGGTGTGCCAGTCGTCGCCCGCTTCGTTGAAGAAGTAGTTGGCGAAGAACACCCCGGCCACGGAAATGTGGAACAACCGCACCAGCGGGTCCCACAGGCGTACCGTCGTCCTGGCGGCGCGGTCCATCAGCCTTTGATCTCGCTCTTCACGGCCTTGCCGCTGACCGGGTCGTGGTAGATCTCGACCTTGCGCTTGTCTTTGTCGAAGCCGTAGATCTCGTAGCAGTTGCCGTCGGTGATCTTGAATTTGCTGATCTGGTAACCCTGCTCACGCAGCTTGGCCTGGAACGCCTCGGCGTCTTGCCAGGTGGAGCGGTCGGCAGTGGTGCATTGCGGGCCGGCGATGGCGCCGGCGCTGACCAGCAGCAGGGCCGGAAGCAGGGTGAAGCGCAGCGAACGGGACATGGTTGGGCTCTCCTTGTTGTCGGGAGCCTCAAGATGCGTGGCCAAGCTTAATGGAGTCTTAATGAGAAACGCCGTGTAACATTTGCTTACTGGCGGGTGCGGGCTGAATCGCGATGATGAGCCGGCCGCAACAAGAGGACCGAACCGTGCGTGTGCTGCTGGTGGAAGATGACCGCGCCCTGGCCCAGGGTATCCGCGTAGCGCTGCGCGGCGAAGGCTATACCCTCGACTGGGTCGCCGATGGCGCCGAAGCCGAGCATGCCTTGCAGTGCGAGCGCTTCGACCTGGTGCTGCTGGACCTCGGCCTGCCCCGTCGCGACGGGCTGGCGGTGTTGCGCAGCATGCGCAGCCAGGCGCAGGGCAACGTGCCGGTGCTGATCCTCACCGCCCGCGACGCCGTGGCCGACCGCGTTGCGGGCCTGGATGCCGGCGCTGACGACTACCTGGTCAAGCCGGTGGACCTCGATGAACTCAAGGCACGCATCCGCGCCCTGCTGCGCCGCTGCCAGGGGCGTGCGCAGCCGCGCCTGGAATACGCCGGGGTCAGCCTCGACCCAGCCACCCAGCAGGTGTCCTACCAGGGCACACCGGTGACCGTGACCCCCATGGAATATCAGTTGCTGCACCAGCTGCTGGCCCGGCCCGGCGTGGTGGTCACCCGCGAGCGGCTGAGCAACGCGCTGTATGGCTGGCAGGAAAGCGGCCCGGGCAACACCCTGGAGGTGCTGATCCACAACCTGCGCAAGAAGCTGCATAGCGGCCTGATCCGCACCGTACGCGGCGTCGGCTACCTGGTGGAGCAGCAACCGTGATCGCCATCCGTACGCGCATCCTCGCCCCCACCCTGCTGCTGTTGCTCCTCGGCAGCCTGACCCTGGCCTGGCTGGCCCTGCGCGACGGGCATCGGGAAATCGAGAACGTCTACGACGCACAACTGGTGCAGGCTGCCCGGCTGCTGCAGGGCGTTCTTCAGCAAGGCCCGCAACCGCGCGACTGGCCGGCGCTGGAACAGGCCCTGGATGCCGCCCTCACCCGCTCTGGCCAGGGCATTCTCGACCACCCCTACGAGATGAACCTGGCGTTCCAGATCTGGAGCGTCGACGGCCACCTGCTGCTGCGCTCGCATGACGCGCCGGTGCTCGACGCCATACCCGGCCCCGGCCTGCACGACTTGCTGTACAAGGGCCAGGACTGGTGTGGCGTGCTGCTCGACGATGCCGGCCTGGGCCTGCGCATCTGGGTTGGCGAGCGCGACGACCTGCGCCAGGACCTGATCCAGAAGATCGCCCACACCACCCTGCTGCCGATGCTCATCGGCCTGCCACTGCTGACCCTGTTGATCTGGGCGATGCTCGGCTGGGGCCTGCGCCCGCTGCAACGCCTGGCGCGACAGTTGCGCAATCGTCCTGCCGACAGCCTCGACCCGCTGCCCACCGGCCCGCAGCCGCCAGAGCTGGAGCCGATGCGCGCGGCGCTGGACCACGTACTCAGCCAACTGCGCGCCACCCTGGAGCGCGAACGGCGCTTCATCGCCGATGCTGCACACGAACTGCGCACCCCGCTGGCGGTGCTGGATATCCATGTGCGCAACGCGCAGAACAGCCCCGACCCGCAAGACCGCGCCGAAGCCTTGGCCTACCTGCAACAGGGTGTGGGACGCATGACCCGCATCGCCAGCCAACTGCTGACCATGGCCCGCCTGGAACCCGAGCACCAGGAAATCCGCGCGCTGAACCTGACCGAGCTGATGCGCGAAGAACTTGCCGAACTGACCCCGCTGGCGCTGCGCAAGGATGTCGAGCTGGTGCTCGACAGCCACGACGACTGCCTGCTGCACAGCGAGCCGGCCTCGCTGACCATCATGGCGCAGAACCTGATCAGCAACGCCCTGGCCTTTTCCCCGGCCGGCAGCGAGGTGCGTGTGCAGCTCCGCCGTGAAGCGGACCAGCGCCTGCGCCTGCAGGTGCTCGACCAGGGCCCTGGCGTCAGCGAAGCCGCGTTGCAGCGCTTGTGCGACCGTTTCTACAGCGCCGACAACCCCGAAGGCGCGGGCCTTGGCCTGGCCATCGTCGACATGATCTGCCGCCGCCTGGGCCTGACTCTGAACTTCTTCAACCGCACCCAGGGAGGGTTCTGCGTGGAAGTGTGGATTCCGCTGCGCCGCTGAAGCGGCGCCTACAGCCGGGTAGGAGCGGCTTCAGCCGCGAAGCGACCGCATGCTCACAGCAGATGCAGTGAATTTCCTGGCGCTTTCGCGGCTAAAGCCGCTCCCACCGGCCACATGCCGCTTAAGCGAACAATATTGCGGCTACATCTGGCAACGGGCAGCCCTGCTCGATCCATTCCCTGATTCCCGGGTCGCCTCGTTCGTCCTGCTATTGGATACTCCGCGTTCATTCACAGGAAACCCCGCCATGGACAGCCTCCCGACCTTCCACACCGCGCGCCTGACCCTCACGCCCTTGCAACTGGCCGATGCGGCGGACATCCAGCGTCTGTTTCCGCACTGGGAGGTGGTGCGCTACCTCGCCCACCTGGTGCCCTGGCCCTACCCGGCCGACGGCGCGCTGTGCCATGTACGCGACCGCTCGCTGCCGGCCATGACGCAGGGCAAGGAATGGCACTGGATGATCCGCCTGGCCGAAAGCGGCCAGAGCATCGGCAGCATTTCCCTGTACGACGAACCGGGCAACCACCGCGGCTTCTGGCTGGCGCCGCAGTGGCAAGGCCAGGGCTACATGAGCGAGGCCTGCGCAGTCATCAACCGCTATTGGTTCCAGACACTGGGCAAGCCGCTGATGCAGGTGCCGAAGGCGGTGGACAACCGGGCTTCGCGGCGTATTTCCGAGCGCGAAGGCATGCGCCTGGTCGAGGTGCGCAAGGGCCGGTTCGTGTGTGGCGAAATGGATCAACAGGTGTGGGAGTTGAGCCGCGAAGCCTGGCTGGCCGACGTTTCGTACAAAACCTGACGCCTGATCACAGCGCCGGGTCCCAGCGCTGCGACCAGTCCGGGTCGTCGCGCAGAAACGCGCGCAGCAGGGCGAAGGCATCCTGCAGGGCCGGGCAATCGCGTTCACGGGCGTACACCAGGTAGGTTGGGTAGCTGAACTCCGGCGCGCGCGGCACGCGGGTCATCACGCCCTTGTCGAGGTAGCTCTGCACCACCCGAGTGCGGAAGTAGCCCGAGCCGCCGTTTTCCAGCAGGTACTGCAAGGCCAGCGGGCCGAGGTTGAACGACACCGAGGGCCGCGTCAGCTCAGGCCAGGCGCGGTCGTGCTGCTGGCGGAAGGCCTCACCCCAGTCGATGTACACGTAAGGATCGCGGTCGCGTACCTGCACCATGATCAGCTTCTCTTCCAGCAACTGCTCCACCTGCAGGCCCGGCCAGTAGTGCGGCTGATAGACCAGCGCGGCGTCCAGGGCGCCGATCTCCAGCTGGCGCAGCAGGTAGGCAGCGTCGTGCACCTCGGCATGTACCGCGTGCTGATCAATGTGGCGGCGCATCAACCCCACCCAGTGCAGCATCAGCGGGTTGCACAGGCTCACGTCGGCACCGATGCGCAGCACCCGGTCGAAGCCCTCGGGCAATGGCAGGTTGCGTTGCGCCGCTTCCCAGGTCTGCTGCATCTGGTTGGCATAGACAAGAAACGCCTCGCCATCCGGAGTCAGCCTGGCCCCGGCGCGGTTGCGCACGAACAGCGTGCTGTTGAGGTGGCTTTCCAGCTTCTGGATACGCGCGGTGATGGCGGTCTGGGTGATGTGCAGGCGCTCGGCGGCGGCTATGAAGCTGCCGTGCCGGGCGATGGCCAGGAAGGTGCGGGTCAGGTCGATGTCCATATACGGCGACTCGGAGCTGGCGAAGGACGCATTCTGACAGGCGCAGATCGCAATTGATATCAACGAAAGTTGATTGATAGCTCATCATTATTGATTGGATGAATGGAAAACGGCGGCGCACACTGCCTGCCAGCAACACGCTTTCCTCCATCCATGGATGGATGCTCCGAATGTGCCTCGCAGGGCACCTCTTCAGGCTCTCCTGCCCTCAGGAGAGCCTTTTTTCTGCCTGTAACGACCGCTCACCCGGTCACTTGCACATCGTTCGAACCGCCCTGGCAGGCCACAGTCTACCGAGCGAACCCAGCCTGCCAGGACCCCGGTGTGCCCAGAATCATTACCCACGAGACGCCCGAACACGTGGTGCAGGAACAAAGCACCCAGCTGTTCGGTTCGCCGAAGGAGCGGCTGGATTTCTACCGTCGCGAGATCCAGTACGAAACCACCAACCTGTCCAACCGCACCAACGCCTACCTCACCGCGCAGTCGTTCATGGTGATCGCCTACGCCTCGTCGATGGCCAACGCCAATCCGGACTGGGGGATGATGTTCACCCTGGTCATCCCACCGATGCTGGCCCTGCTCGGCCTGCTCAATACCCTGAGCGCCTGGCCTGGCATCCGTGCCGCCTGCGAGATCATCCAGCACTGGCACCACAAGCAGGCGCAGTTGCTGCGCAGCGAGCCGGTCATCGGCCTGACCTACGACGACTCGCCGCTGTTCTGCGACTGGGAATCCAGCGAGACCGGGCCGAAGAAATCCCTGCTGTTCTCCAAGCGCGCGCCCTGGCTGTTCAGCATTTTCTGGGTGTTCTTCGGCTTCTTCGCGCTGTTCATGCAGATCCTCACCCTGGACAGCTGAGGTCAGGGAATGAGGATGACCTTGTCGCTGCGCCCGGTATTGACCTCGGCGTAGCGCGCCAGCCCTTCACTCAGTGGCGACTCCACCAGGCCTTCAGGCAGCGCCAGGCGGCCTTGGTCGAAGAAGCGCCCGAACTGCTCGAGCATCGCGGCGCAGGCCTGGGTGTCATAGAGCAGCGAGTTGATGCCGACCACCGAGCCGCCCTTGCGGTACAGCGCCAGCGACGGCAACTGCACCTGGCCGTCCACCGGTGCGGCGATGATCGCGATGCGCCCCCAGGTCGCCAGCGCCGCCACCGAAGCCGGCAGCCAGAAGCCGGTGGTGTCGAAGATCACGTCAGCGCCACCCTTGAAGAAGCCGCCCACCTGGCCGGCCAGCTCATCGGCCGCGCCCAGCACGAAGCTGTCGAAACCCTTGGCAGCCAGCGCCGACTGCTGGTCGGCGCGTCGCACCGCACCGACGACCTCGGCCCCCAACACCCGGCCCAAGGCCAGGGCCGCGCTGCCCACTGCGCCGTTGCCGCCGATCACCAGCAGACGCGTGCCCTGCCCCACCTGGCTGCGCTGCAAGGCATCCCAGGCGGTGGTGTAAGGCACACCGAGGCTGGCCGCCTGGGTGAAGCTCAACGCCTCGGGCTTGAGGGCCACGCCGCTGGCCGGCAGGGTCAGCCACTGGGCGTGCGAGCCATCGCGGAAGAAGCCCGGTTCCTTGCCAGTGCCCCACACTTCACGACCGACCAGCGCCTGCGGCCCCTCCACCACCACGCCGGCGAAATCCCGGCCGGGCACGCGCGGCAGTACGGTGTAGGGAAAGCGGCCCAGCACGTTCTTCACGTCGCTGGGGTTCAGGCCGGCGGCCTTCACTTGCACCAGCACCTCGCCTTCGGCAGGCACCGGCGTGGGCAGTTCGAGGTACTCCAGGGCGGCGAGGTCGCCGGTACGGGAAAATTGCAATGCGTTCATCGTGTGCTCCAGTCGCAAGAAAAGGAATCAGGACAGCCAGGAGGCCAGCAGTTGCTTGCCCATCGGCCAGGCCTTCTCGCCCAGCTGCATGCCCAGCAGACCGACCAGGGCCACGGTGGGCGGTGCGGGCGAACGGAAATCCAGGGCGCCGTAGAGCACGCCGACCGCAATGCCGATGACGAGGGAAATGACGAAGCTCATGAGAGGACTCCAGGCCAATCAGGGAATGGCGCAGAGTCTAGGGACAGGCCGGCGCGGCGACCGGCCAAGGACTTCTGAATATCGGACAGGTTGACTGTCCGATCACGGATCAGTGCGGCGAAGGCTTCTTCCCAAGGCGGTGAGGCGGTATTTCTGGTGACGGCTGGTGGGTTTGTCTGGCAGGGTCCGCACCACCACGCCCTGTTCCAGGGCAGGATTGAGATAGTGCTTGCGAAAGTGCTCTGCGTCGCTGAGCCCTAGTAACCGCTGCAGTTCTGCGCGACTGGCCTCGGCATTCAGGACCCGTGTAATCCTCTCGACTTCCGGGGTGACTTCCGGGGTGACTTCCGGGGTGACTTCCGGGGTGACTTCCGGGGCGAAGAACCTGAGGACCACACCCGTCGATTTTCCCGATTCCCAGACTGGGGCCGGCAGACCGGCCTCCTTGCATGACTGGGCGATCATCAGGCTGCCACGCCCGAGCTTTTCCATATAACCCATAAGGTAGAGGGCGTGTGCAATGTCGGAATTTCGCAATACTGAAATATGCGCTTGATCCAATCGGCCTGCCTCAACACCTTCGGGCAACTCGCCAGAATTCCAGATCTCTACCCCCGTCGGACTGATTTCGACCTTGATACCTCCGGAGAAACCACTGTAGTCGCGGTGAGCGAACGCGTTGACGATGCCTTCTCGAATTGCCTCTGCCGGGTAGACCGGAGCGTCTTCACGATCTGCGCGACGCCTGTGAAACCTCGCTCGCGCTGGCGTATTGCGCATGACGAAGGTGAAGACCTGATCGATGACCTCGGCAATCGGCCCCGAGAAATGCTGCAGGTCCTGATACTGGTCTGCCGCCTTGTGGCTATAGCACACCGCACGAACCCGAGTCTGGGGATGGCGCATGGCCGGATCACTGGCAAGCAGAACATCGGCAGCATTGGTGAAGCGCGCCGTGATGATGCCCAAGAACAGATCGCACTGTTCCACGGCTGCCAGACAGCTTTCAAACGCCGTTTGCTGGGACGAGACCGGAATCGTTCCTTTGTGGGACATCCAGACCTCGTATCCAAATCCGGTCAGCAAGGTATAGATACGATCCAGAAGCTCCTCTTCACCATAAACGGTGGACGAAACCATGATAATGAGCCGTTTGTTCTTCAGGCCCTGGCTTACCTGCCTGCGTACTCGAAAGCTTTGGACGGAACGAGCGTCATGACCTGTGTTTGTACGCCCATGCATCTGGCCGGCCACCACGGATCATCCGTTTTCCAGCTCGCCAGACAGCCCGGTAAAGTAACGCGCCCTGGCCGGGTTGCCCAGCGCGGCTGGTAACTGAATCGGACAATGCGCAGCAAAGCCCTGCAGAGTCAGAACAGGCCGGCCAGATACTGCGAAGGCGCCACGCCAAGGGCGCGGCGGAACATGTCGGTGAAGCTGCTCGGCGAGTAGCCCAGGCGTCGGGCGATGGCGCTGACCGGCTGGCCCTGGATCAGCTGCGCCACGGCGGTGGCCAGTTGCACCTGGCGCCGCCATTCGGCGAAGCCCATGCCCAGGCCGGCCTGGAACAGCCGCGCCAGGGTGCGCACGCTGGCACCGGCCTGCTCGGCGTGGCGCTCGAAGGGGATGTCCAGCGACGGGTCGTCGATCACTGCCTGGCACAGGTTCATCAGGCGCCGGTCGGCGCCGTCGGGCATGGGAATGCGGATCAGCGAGCGCCGCGCGCGTTGCAACTCCAGCAGGGCCAGGCTGACCAGCGCGTCGTAGTAATGCGGCTCGGCCTCACGGTCCAGTGCCACCAGGGCGATGATCAGTTCGCGCAGCAGGTTGTCCACTTCGAACACCTGCACCGTGCCTTCCAGGGTCTCGGCGATGGCCGGGCGCAGGTAGATGTTGCGCATCTCCAGGTCGGAAACCACACGAATGCCGTGTTCCACGCCGGGCGGCAGCCACACTGCCCGCTGTGGCGGAACCACCAGCGCCTCGCGCGGCGTCTCGACCCACATCACTCCCGAGGCGGCGTACAGCACCTGGCCCCAGGCATGCAGGTGCGGCTCGATATACAGACCGCGTGGATAGGTGCGCGCCAGCGGCTGCACGGGTACGGCCGGGTCACTGAGGTCGGGTGGGGCGGCAAGGGCCATGGTGCGTCACGGAGGTGGAAGATAACTGCGCAGGGTAGCGGAAATCTCAGCGTGGCGCCTTGTAGGTCTGTGCGCAGACTGTCTCATCTTGGTTGACAGTAAAACGCTTTTAAGCCGATTTATCACGCCAGGGTAAATCCTTAATCTGTGCCCAAGTTGAACGACACGCCTTACCCCACAAAACTTCTCAGATTAAGGAAACGACACCATGACCAACTTCACCTACAACCGCCTGAACAAAGACGACGCCGCCGTACTGCTGATCGACCACCAGACCGGCCTGATCTCCCTGGTGCAGGACTTCTCGCCCAACGAGTTCAAGAACAACGTGCTGGCCCTGGGTGACCTGGCCAAGTTCTTCGACCTGCCGACCATCCTCACCACCAGCTTCGAGCAAGGCCCCAACGGCCCGCTGGTTCCCGAGCTGAAAGAGCAGTTCCCGAACGCGCCGTACATTCCACGCCCCGGCCAGATCAACGCCTGGGACAACGACGACTTCGTCAAGGCGGTGAAGGCCACCGGCCGCAAGCAGCTGATCATCGCCGGTGTGGTGACCGATGTGTGCGTGACCTTCCCGGTACTCTCGGCCCTGCAGGAAGGCTTCGAAGTCTTCGTGGTCACCGACGCCTCCGGCACCTTCAACGAGACCGTGCAGCAGGCTGCGTGGAACCGCATGAGCCAGGCCGGCGCGCAACTGATGAACTGGTTCTCGGTGGCCTGTGAGCTGCACCGCGACTGGCGCAACGACATCGAAGGCCTGGGCAACCTGCTGAGCCAGCGGATTCCCAACTACCGCAACCTGATGAACAGCTACGCGGCGCTGAGCGCCCGCTGAGCGAGGACAGCACAGAGCTGCAACGCCACAAAGAACAAGGCCCGCTGATGCGGGCCTTGTCGTGTGCGCTTAGAAAACGTTGATCGGGTAATCGACGAAGATACGCACTTCGTTGCCGTCGTCGTTGTAGGCGCTGGCGTTGTTCGACACGCGCAGGAAGGAGTTGCGCAGGCGCAGCGACAGGTCCTTGGCCGGACCGCTCTGCACCACGTACTTCACCTGGCTGAAGATTTCGCGCTCCGAGCCGTTGCCACGGTTGGTGCCGTCGTCGATGTTGCTGCCACGCACGAAGGCCGCCTTGTAGCTCAGGCCCGGCAGGATCACGCTGGACAGGTCGACGTCGTAGGCCACTTGCCAGGAGCGCTCGTCCTTGGCGTTGAAGTCCGACCAGTAGGAGTTGGCCAGGTAGATGGTATTGCCGCCATCGCCGAAACCACCGGCATTGCGGTAGCCGCCATAGTTGTAGCCGGTTTCACCGGTGCTGCGCTGGTGCGCCAGGGTGAAGCTGTGGATGCCCACGGCCCAGGTCGCGGCCAGGCTCCAGATCTTGTTGTCACGCTCGCCGGCGGCCGCCGCTGCGGAGTAATCGCGATCCAGCTTGGTGTGGTAGCCGTTGAAGTCGAAAGTCAGCGACTGGTTGTCCGGCATGGCCAGCACGTAGTTCAGGTTCACGTACTGCTTCTTGAACACGTCCTCGTTGTCCGAGGCATAGGCTGCCGCGCTGAAGGCGTCGCTGAACTTGTACTTGGCACCGTAGACGTTGATGCTCTTCAGGCCACCGCTGTCATGGCCTTCGGCGCTCTTGCGCACTTCGCTGGTGAAACGGCCGGCGACCAGTTCCAGGTTGTCGATTTCCTTGGAGCTGATGTAGGTGCCGCGGTAGCTCTCTGGCAGCAGGCGGCTGTTGTCGTAGCTCAGCACCGGCAGCTCAGGCATCTGGTCGCCGAACTTGATCACGGTGTTGGAGATGCGCGCCTTGACCGCAGCGCCTACGCGGGTCAGGTCGTCAGCCGGCTGGCCACTGTCGCCACGCTTGAAGAAGTCGATACCACCGGCACCGCTGCGGCCCTTGCCGCCGTCCAGGCGCACGCCGTACAGGGCGAAGGCGTCCACGCCGACTCCGACGGTGCCCTGGGTGAAGCCGGAAGTGAAGTTGCCCATGAACGCCTGGCCCCACTCGGCCTTGTCCTGGTTGCCATGCTTGTAATCGCGGCTGATATAGGCGTTACGCATGTTCAGGGTCAGGTGGCTGTCTTCGACGAAACCATTGGCGTCCGCCTGGCCTTGCGCCATGGCTTGGGAAGCGCCGAGCACGCCCAGGGCGAGCAGGCTGATTCGGGTAGCGAGCATCTTGTTTTCCTTGTGCGAAGTGCGGATCAAAACCGCGCTGTGGTCGCAGCCGCTTGCGGAAAATCCGCAGAGCCGCACCTGGGCTTCCTGCCTCGGGAGAGCGGGGAGACCGCACGCAATCATCGCAGTGGACTACTGATGCACGTACATGGCGCTAGGCCACAGCCGGTGGGGGGCGAATGCTAGTCGCCGCCCGGCGGGGTGTCAAACGCGCACAAGCCTGTTCCAGAGCCATCGGCCCTGCTGGCAGGTCATTCGTAGAGGATTTTCAGCAGCGCTTCCAGCTCGGCTTCGTCGAGCAGGCCCAGGGGGTAGCGCTGCAGCAGCATGAGGCGCGGGTCGGCCTTGGCCTTGGGGGCGCGATTGACTTTCAGCCAGGCGGCCAGGATCTCTCGGGCCTGGTTACTGGCGGCAATTGCACGCGGGGCATATGGGCGGAGACCAGCGTTCATGGAGACACCTCCTGCGTCATGAGCGGCCAAATGTACGAAGGCTTTGTTACAGGCAGACGAATCGCTGCACCGCTTGTTCAGAGAATAGACCGTCAACGGCGAAGCAATGGCTACAAAACGTTACCCATGAAAAAAGCCCATCGAATGATGGGCTTTGCTCAGCAAGATCAGGACCAACCGGCTGCCGTTCAGGCGTCTGCGCTGCGCCCTGCAGGCTGCTGCTGGGTCAGGCAATGGATATTGCCGCCGCCGAGCAGCAGCTCGCGGCCGGGCACCATGACCACCTCGTGCTGCGGAAACACACGCTGCAGGATGTCGCGGGCGGTGTTATCCAGCGGGTCGTCGAAGGACGGTGCGATGATGCCGCCGTTGACGATCAGGAAGTTCACGTAGGAAGCGGCCAGACGCACCGAAGGCGAGCGTTCCTGGCTGCCCTGCACCTTGTCGACACCTGCGCACTCCTCGGCCGTGGCATACAGCGGGCCAGGGATCGGCATCTTGTGCACGACCAGTTTGCGGCCCTTGGCATCGAGGGTGTTCTCCAGCACCTGCATGGCGGCCTGGCAGCGCGGGTAGTTGGGATTCTGCGGGTCGTCAGTCCAGGCCAGCAGCACCTCGCCGGGACGCACGTAGCAGCAGAAGTTATCCACATGACCGTCGGTCTCGTCGTTGAACAGCCCCTCAGGCAGCCAGATGACCTTGTCCACGCCCAGGTTGTCGCCCAGCACCGCTTCGATCTGCTCGCGGGTCAGGTGCGGGTTGCGGTTGCGATTGAGCAGGCATTCCTCGGTGGTGATGACCGTGCCCTCACCATCGACATGGATCGAGCCGCCTTCCAGCACGAAGCCTGGCGTGACGTAGCGCGCACAGCGCTCCATGCCGAGGACTTTGCTGGCCACCTGGGAATCACGATGCCACGGCCAGTACAGGCCGCCGTCGAAACCGCCCCAGGCGTTGAAGTCCCAGTCCACGCCGCGGACTTCGCCTTGCTCGTTGATGACGAAGGTCGGACCGGTGTCACGCACCCAGGCGTCATCGTTGCTCAGTTCCACCACCCGGATATTGGGCACGTTCAGCGACGCCACGGCGTTGTCGTACTGGGCCGCGGAGACGCCGACGGTCACCGGTTCGAAACGCGCGATGGCCTTGGCCAGTTCGACATGCGCGGCCTGCGCCGGCTTGCCGCCCAGGCGCCAGTTGTCCGGACGCTCGGGCCAGATCATCCACACTTGGGTCTGGGGCGCCCATTCGGCGGGCATGTGGAAGCCATCGGCGCGGGGCGTGCTGTCGAGGGTAGTCATGGTCATCGGGGCTCCATGGAAGCGTCTGACTGCGTACATGACCCCGGCCCGGCGGCCAGGGATGAAATGAACCGTCTTTATAGCCGATAAATATCGGTATATGCATCAAGGTTTTTCAAAAACAAAGATCAACCAGCCAGGTTGATCGATATAAATCGTACATCCATCCTCTGAACGACCCTCCTGAAGCCCATACAGTTCAGTGAGTCGTCATGGGACTCGGTAGGAGCGGCTTTAGCCGCGAAAGCGCCAGGAAATTCACCGCATCTGTTGTGAACAGGCGGTCGCTTCGCGGCTGAAGCCGCTCCTACCCGGTCTAACTGAACGGTATTGCGCCTAAAGCTCGTCCAGCACCTTCGACACGCTGTCGACGAAGAAGTCCACGCTGTGCCGGGGCGTGCACATGGGTGGCTTGATCTTGAGGATGTTCAGGTGGTCACCGGTAGGTTGCATGAAGATCCCCCGCTCGCGCAGGCGTTCGCACAGGTAGGCGGTCTCGGAAGTGGCCGGCGCCAGGGTCTGGCGGTCGCGCACCAGTTCCAGCCCCAGGTAGAAGCCCATACCGTGCACCGCGCCGACCAGCGGGTGTCGCTCGGCCAGGGCCTGCAGGCGTGCCTTGAAGTAAGCGCCGAGCACCCGCGCGTTGTCGCGCAGCCTGTCCTGCTCCAGCACATCCAGCACCGCCATGCCGATCCGACAACTGACCGGGCTGCCGCCAGCCGAGGAAAAGAAATAGCCCTCGGCTTCCAGCGCCTCGGCGATTTCCCGGCGAGTGATCACCGCACCCAGTGGGTGACCGTTACCCATGCCCTTGGCCAACGTGATGATGTCGGGCACCACCCCCTGCTCTTCGAAGCCCCAGAAATATTCGCCCAGCCGCCCGTAGCCGACCTGCACCTCATCGGCGATGGCCACCCCGCCACGGGCGCGGACATGCTCGTAGACCGCTTGCAGATAGCCCGGCGGCAGGACGATGCCACCGGCGTTGCCGTACACCGGCTCGCAGATGAACCCCGCCACCTGGCGGCCTTGCGCGTCCAGCCGGGCCAGGGTCTGCTCGACACTGCGCAGGTAGTCGGAAGTACTGCCCGGCCCACGATAGGGGCCGCGATAGGTATTCGGCGCCGTGACCGGGTGGACCCAGTCGGGTCGGGTTTCCAGGGCCTGGGGGTTGTCGGCGATGGAGGTGGAAATCGCATCGGTGGCCACCGACCAGCCGTGGTAGGCCTCCAGCACGCTGAGCATGTCGCGCCCGCCGCTGAACGCCCAGGCGAGACGAATCGCCAGGTCGTTGGCCTCGGTGCCGCTGTTGACCAGAAAAACCCGGTCGAACCCCGGCGGCGCCAGCTTGAGCAGGCGCTCGGAAAACTCGCTGATGGCCGCGTAGTGAAAGCGCGAGTTGGTGTTGAGCAGCGACCACTGGCGCGCCGCTTCACGGGCCATGCGCGGGTGACCGTGACCAAGCACCGCCACGTTGTTGAGCATGTCCAGGTAAGAGCGGCCCTGCATGTCGATCAGGTGGTTGCGCCAGCCGCGCTCGATCTGCGGCGGCGCCTGGTAGTAGTGCTTTTGCGAGCGGGCCAAGCTGGCGTCGCGCCGGGCCAGCAGCGCCTGCGGGTCGGGCAGCGGCCGGGCGTCGCAGTCGAAGCCCAGCAGGCCGGCCGGTGACGGGCACAGCTGCCGCCAGGCCGACGCCCAGGCGGGCGTGCAGAACAACGGCGCGTTGAGCCCCGCCTCGCGGCACAGTTGCACCAGCAGGATGCCGCTGCACTCGCCGAGCCTCTGCCCGGCGCTCAGCGAGGTGTCGCACGGCAGTGCACTGCCGACGCCCCACAGGCGCAGCTGGAAGCCATCGCCGACCAGCACCAGGGCGGCGTCGGCGGTCTGCCGCAGATACCCGGCGAACGGCGCATGCACCGGGGTGCCAGCAGGGATGTGCAGTTCGACATGCAGGGCGAAGGTGTCCGGTTCGCGGGCGCTGTCAGGCTGGGTGCGTGACAGGCGGTATTCGCCATAACGGCTGGTGGCCAGGCCGGTCTGCCGCGCCGTTTGCGCCAGCAAGCGTTCGTCGATGCCGTCCTGCTCCCAGTTACCGGCCTCGAAATGCTCGCTCAACACCCCCAGGTCGACCCCGCAGAAGGCCCGGTCGCGCAGGCCGGGCAGCAGCAGGCTCCAGGCGGGCTGCGGCGCCGGATCGGATTCCAGACCCACGGCGGCCAGGATCGCCGCTTCCATCAGCGCCATCGGCACCGAGGTGGCGGCGTCGAAGATCGCCCACTCGCTGTCCAGGTTGCCCTGGATGTAGGCATTGCCGGGTTCGACGCTGACCTGCTGCTCGCTGCTGAGCACCAGCACCGTGGCGCGCGCGACGATCAGCGGCCACAGCGCCTTGAGTTCCTCGACCCGCAGCGGGTTGCGCGCATGGTAGGCGCGGATGATCGGCAGGATGTACAGCGGGTCGCCTTCGGCATGGTGCAGCAGCGCCGCGCAGGTCACCGACAGGTCAGCGACCCGCCAGGTGGTGACCAGGTCGCCAAAGTCGATCAGCCCCTGGGGCTGCCACCGGCATTGTTCGTCGCGAGCCCACACCACGTTGTCTTCGGTGATGTCCAGGTGGATGGCCTGCAACGGCAGCAGGGGAATCAGCGGCGCCAGGCAGTGACGCGCCTGGTCGGCCGCTTCGCGCAGGCACAGGCGTTCGTCGCCATCCTCGATCACCGGCAGCAGGTGCCGGGCCAACGCACCGGCATGGCGCGGGTCCCACTGCAGAATGCGCTCCAGGCCCGGATGGTTGAAGTCTTCCAGGGCCCGGTCGACGTTGGCGCACAACTCGCCCAGCGCCGTCAGCACGTCCAGGCCCAGGTGACCGGCATCGCCCAGCGACTGGCCATCGATGAACTCCAGCAGGCGCGCATGCACGGCCTGGCCGCCCAGGGTCAGCGACAGCAAGGTCTCGCCATCGCGCGCCGGGATGACCTGCGGTACCCGTACCCCGACCCGCCCGGCCAGGTGTTCGAGGGCGGCATGCTGGGCTTGCAGCTCCTCGCGGCGGTAGTCGCCGTGACAGATCTTCAGCACATAGCGGGCCGCCCCGGTGTCGAGCAGCAGGTTGCAGTCCTGCTGGCTGCCCAGCGCCTGCAGCGCGCCGCCCAGGCCGTAATGCGCCTGCAGCAGCGACAGGGCCTGGTCGTTGCTCACCTGCGGGCAGGGCAAGCTGGAACGGCGGATCAGGGTAGCAATCGGCATGGGCGACCTCGGCAGCGGAACGGCGATGCAATCGAGTAACTATAGATTGCAGGCTACACCCGCCCTCACCCGCAGCGGAACGGCGACGGCAGGTTTACGGCGGTACAGGGGCCGGCCATCGAATATTTTCATTACCAGGGGCCACTGTCTGGCCTGATCCTGCTTGCGCACATCGCGTGGCCCCCACAAGCTATGCTTCTGCATAAATTCCACGCCCACTTCACAAGGAAGAAAGGCCAGCACATGCGAATACTCGTCACCGGCGGCGCTGGGTTCATCGGATCAGCCGTGGTCCGGCACCTGATCGACAACACCGAGCACGAAGTCCTCAACCTCGACAAGCTGACCTACGCCGGCAACCTCGAATCCCTCAGCCGTATCGCCAGCAACACCCGCTACGAATTCGTGCAGGCCGACATCGCCGACCAGGCCACGGTCAGCGCCGTGCTGGCGCGCTTCGAGCCACAGGCGATCATGCACCTGGCCGCCGAGTCGCATGTCGACCGCTCCATCGACGGCCCGGCGGAATTCATCCAGACCAACATCGTCGGCACCTATGCCCTGCTGGAAGCCACCCGTGCCTACTGGACCCGGCTGCCAGAGGCCGAGCGCAAGGCGTTTCGCTTCCATCACATTTCCACCGACGAGGTGTACGGCGACCTGCATGGCGTCGACGACCTGTTCACCGAAACCACGCCCTACGCGCCCAGCTCGCCCTACTCGGCCAGCAAGGCAGCCTCCGACCACCTGGTACGCGCCTGGCATCGCACCTACGGGCTGCCGGTGATCGTCACCAACTGCTCGAACAACTACGGCCCGTTCCATTTCCCGGAAAAGCTCATCCCGCTGATGGTCCTCAACGCCCTGGCGGGCAAGCCCCTGCCGGTGTACGGCAACGGCCTGCAGGTGCGCGACTGGCTGTACGTCGAAGACCATGCCCGGGCGCTGTGCAAGGTGGTTACCGAGGGTGTGGTGGGCGAGACCTACAACATCGGCGGGCACAACGAGCAGAAGAACATCGACGTGGTGCAAGGCATCTGCGCCCTGCTCGAAGAACTGGCGCCGCAGCATCCCGAGGGCGTGCAACGCTACGCCGACCTCATCACCTACGTGGTGGACCGCCCCGGACATGACCTGCGCTACGCCATCGATGCCGGCAAGATCGAAAGAGAACTGGGCTGGGTTCCCGAAGAGACCTTCGAATCCGGCCTGCGCAAGACGGTTTCCTGGTACCTGGAAAACCTGGAGTGGTGTCGCCGGGTGCAGGATGGCAGTTACCAAGGCCAACGACTGGGCTTCACTGACCACAAGGATCTGATTGCATGACCAAGGGAATCGTACTCGCCGGTGGCTCCGGCACTCGTCTGCACCCGATTACGCTCGGCGTCTCCAAGCAATTGCTGCCGATCTACGACAAGCCGATGATCTACTACCCGATCTCGGTGCTGATGCTCGCCGGCATCCAGGACATCCTGGTCATCTCCACGCCCCAGGACCTGCCGCAGTACCGCAACCTGCTGGGCGACGGCAGCCAGTTCGGCGTGCGTTTCCAGTACGCCGAGCAGCCCCGCCCGGACGGCCTGGCCCAGGCCTTCCTGATCGGCGAGCAGTTCATCGGTAGCGACTCGGTGTGCCTGATCCTCGGCGACAACATCTTCCACGGCCAGCACTTCAGCGAACAACTGCTCAAGGCCGCCGCGCACAGCTCCGGCGCCACGGTGTTCGGCTACTGGGTCAAGGACCCCGAGCGCTTCGGGGTGATCGACTTCGACGAGAACGGCCGTGCGCTGTCCATCGAAGAGAAGCCCAAGGCGCCGAAGTCCAGCTACGCGGTCACCGGCCTGTACTTCTACGACAACGACGTGATCCGCATCGCCAAGGACGTCAAGCCGTCGCCACGCGGCGAGCTGGAAATCACCGACGTCAACAACGCCTACCTGGAACGCGGTGACCTGCGCGTGGAACGCTTCGGCCGCGGTTTCGCCTGGCTCGACACCGGCACCCACGACAGCCTGCTGGACGCCTCGTCCTACGTGCAGACCATCGAACATCGCCAGGGCCTGAAGGTCGCATGCCTTGAGGAGATCGCCTACCAGAACGGCTGGATCGATCGCGCGCAGCTGCTCAAGCGCGCCGATTACTTCGGCAAGACGGGTTACGGTCAATATCTGTTCAAGCTTGCAGGGGAAAACCAGTGAATGTGATTGCCACACAGTTGCCCGAGGTCGTCATCATCGAACCCAAGGTGTTCGGCGATGACCGGGGCTTCTTCTACGAGAGTTTCAATGCCCGGGCCTTCAGCGAAGCCACCGGGCTGAATCCGCAGTTCGTCCAGGACAATCACTCCCGTTCGCAGAAAGGCGTGCTGCGCGGCCTGCATTACCAGATCGAAAACGCGCAGGGCAAACTGGTGCGGGTCACCGCCGGTGAAGTGCTCGACGTCGCGGTGGACATCCGCCGCGGCTCGCCGAACTTCGGCCAGTGGGTGGCGGTGCGCCTGTCGGCCAGCAACTTCCGCCAGCTGTGGATTCCTGAAGGCTTCGCCCACGGCTTCGTGGTGCTCAGCGAATCCGCCGAGTTCCTCTACAAGACCACCGACTTCTACACCCCCTCGGCCGAGCGCTGCATCCGCTGGGACGACCCGGAGCTGGCCATCGACTGGCAGCTGGAGGGCGTCACGCCGCTGCTGTCGGCCAAGGACCAGCAGGGCAAGCGCCTGAGCGAGGCCGAACTGTTCATATGAAGATCCTCATCACCGGTCAGCACGGCCAGGTTTCCCGCCACCTGCAGCACAGCCTGGCCGATCTGGGCGAGCTGTGCGTGCTGGGCCGTGAACGCCTGGACCTGGGCCAGAGCGGGCAGATTCTCGCCGCGGTGCGCGCCGAGCGCCCCGACCTGATCGTCAACGCCGCCGCGCACACCGCCGTGGACCAGGCTGAAAGCGAGCCCGACCTGGCGCACGCACTCAACGCCACCGCGCCCGGCCTGCTGGCCGAGGCCGCCGCCGAGCTGGGCGTGCCGCTGATCCACTATTCCACCGACTACGTGTTCGACGGGCGCAAACCCGCACCCTACACCGAGCAGGACGCGCCCAACCCGCTGAGCGTCTATGGCACCAGCAAGCTGGCCGGCGAGCAGGCCATCCAGGCGGTCGGCGGCCAGCATCTGATCCTGCGTACCAGCTGGGTCTATTCGCTGCAGGGCCGCAACTTCCTGCTGACCATGCACAAGCTGCTGCAGGAGCGCGAGGAACTGCGCGTGGTCGCCGACCAGATCGGCGCGCCGACCTGGGCCGGCAGCATCGCCCACAGCACCCGGCAACTGATCGAGCGCTGGCGCGACGGCCAGGCCGGTGAGTGGGGCGTCTACCACCTCACGGCACAGGGCGAGACCTCGTGGTTCGGCTTTGCCCAGGCCATCGGCGCGCAACTGGCCGCCCAGGGCAAGCCCTGCGCACGCCTGGAGCCGATCCCGACCAGCGCCTACCCCACGCCGGCCACCCGGCCGCTCAATTCGCGCCTGGACTGCAGCCGCCTGGCGCAGCAATGGGGCGTCAGCCAGCCCGACTGGCACGACGCGCTGCTGGAGTGCCTGGCGGCGCAACGGCAGGCATAATGCGGTCTTGATGCCCCCGGCCCGCGCCGGGGGTCCCATCGACCGCCCAGATGCCGCCACCATGATCAAGACCTCCGCCCGTGCGCGCCGCCCCCGCTGGCGCAGCCTCGCCCTTCTGGCGATCTGCCTGGCGCCGCTGCTGTGGCCGCTGGAGCATCTGGCCGAGCGCTATTACCAGAGCGAACTGACCAGCCAGAACCGCCAGACCCTGGCGCTGTACGTGGCCAACCTGCTCGGCACCCTGCACCGCTACGAGTCGCTGCCGCCGATCCTCGGCGACCTGCCGGCATTGCGCACCGCGCTGGCCAACCCGGCCAACGCCTCGGCCATCGAGGGTGCCAACCGCGCCCTGCATGACGTCACCCAGCAGACCGGCGCCGACGTCATCTACCTGATGAACAAGGAAGGCCGCACCCTGGCCGCCTCCAACTACGACCAGCGCGACAGCTTCGTCGGTCGCAACTTCTCGTTCCGCCCTTACTTCAACGACGCTCTGGCCGGCAAGCTGGGGCGTTTCTTCGGCCTGGGCACCACCTCGGTCAAGCGCGGCTACTTCTTCGCCGCACCGGTACGCGACGGCGACGAAGTGGTCGGCGTGCTGGTGATCAAGGTCGACCTGGACTACACCGAGTCGTTGTGGGGCAAGACGCCAGTGCAACTGCTGCTCACCGACCAGAACGGCGTGGTGATCCTCACTTCCAACCCCGAATGGCGCTTCCACGCCACCCGCGCCCTGACGGAAGACGAAAAGAAAGCCATCGTCGCCATCCAGCCCTACCCGACCCGCGACCCGCGCCCGCTGAAGCTCGATGCCAACGCCTGGCTGACCCAGACCCAGGTCATCGATGAAACCGGCTGGACGGCCAACGTCATGGCCCCGCGCGTGCTCATCGACCGTCCGGTGCGCACCGTGGTGGCGGTGGGCGGGGCCACGCTGCTGGTGGTCATGCTGGTGCTCGGCCTGACCATGCAGCGCCGTCGCCATTACCTCGACCGCCTGGCCTTCGAGAGCAAGGCGCGCCGCCAGCTGGAACAGCGGGTAATGGAGCGCACCAGCGACCTGGAAGGCCTCAACCGCCGCCTGCGCCAGGAAGTGCTGGAGCGCGAACAGGCGCAGCAGGAACTGGTACGCGCCCAGGACGAACTGGTGCAGGCCGGCAAACTGTCGGCGCTGGGCACCATGTCGGCGAGCATCAGCCACGAACTCAACCAGCCATTGGCGGCGATCCGCAGCTATGCGGAAAACGCCGAGATCCTCCTCGACCACCAGCGCACCGACGAAGCGCGCGGTAACCTCAAGCTGATCGGCGAACTGACCGGGCGCATGGCCTCGATCATCGCCCACCTGCGCGCCTTCGCCCGCCGCGACGCCCACGCCCCGGAGAGCGTGGCCCTGCAACCGGCACTGGAAGATGCCCTGGCGCTGGTCGCCAAGCGCCGCCGCGCCATGGACGTGGAGCTGATCCGCGACCTGCCGGCCGCCACCCTGTGGGTGCAAGCCGGTGAGACCCGCCTGCGCCAGGTGCTTGGCAATCTGCTGGCCAATGCCCTGGATGCCCTCACCGAAAAAGGTCCGCCACGCAAGCTGTGGTTGAGTGCCGAGAGCAGCCCGGAGGGCGTCAGCCTGTACATCCGCGACAACGGCCCCGGCTTTTCCCAGGAAGCCCTGGCCCGCGCCCGCGAGCCGTTCTTCACTACCAAGACGCGCACCCAGGGGCTGGGCCTGGGGCTGGCGATCTGCGATACCCTGATGCACGCCCTGGGTGGCGAGCTGCAGTTCGCCAACCACCCCAGTGGCGGCGCGCTGATCACCCTGCGCCTGCGCTGCGGCGCGTCCGGTGCCAACCTTCAACCCCCCGAGGACCTTTCTGCATGACTCCGGATACCACCATCGACAGCCAGGTTCAGGTGGTGCTGATCGACGACGACTCGTTCCTGCGCCAGGCGCTGAAGCAGACCCTGGACCTGGCCGGCCTCAACGTATTGAGCCTGCCCGAGGCGACCGGGCTGGCCCGGCGCATCGGCCGCGACTGGCCCGGCGTGGTGATCAGCGATATCCGCATGAACGGCATGGACGGCATGGAGCTGCTGGAACAGTTGCACGAGCAGGACCCGGAGCTGCCCGTGCTGTTGATTACCGGCCATGGCGACGTGCCGCTGGCGGTCAAGGCGATGCGCGCCGGGGCCTACGACTTTCTGGAAAAGCCCTTCCCCAGCGATGCCATGCTCGACAGCGTGCGCCGTGCCCTGGCCCTGCGCCAGCTGGTGCTGGAAAACCGCAGCCTGCGCCTGGCGCTGAGCGACCGCCAGCAGCTGAGTACCCGGCTGGTGGGTCACTCGGCGCCACTGCTGCGCCTGCGCGAACAGATCGGCGCCCTGGCCGCGACCCGCGCCGACGTGCTGATCCTCGGTGAAACCGGCGCCGGCAAGGAAGTGGTGGCCCGCGCCCTGCACGACCTCTCCGGGCGTCGCAATGGCCCCTTCGTGGCCATCAATGCTGGCGCCCTGGCCGAATCGGTGGTCGAAAGCGAGCTGTTCGGCCATGAAGCCGGAGCCTTCACCGGCGCGCAGAAGCGCCGCATCGGCAAGTTCGAATTCGCCAATGGCGGCACCGTGTTCCTCGATGAAATCGAAAGCATGAGCCTCGACGTGCAGGTCAAGCTGCTGCGTCTGCTGCAGGAGCGCACCGTCGAGCGGATGGGCAGCAACCAGCTGATCCCGCTGGATATCCGGGTGATCGCCGCGACCAAGGAAGACCTGCGCCAGGCCGCCGACCAGGGGCGCTTCCGCGCCGACCTGTATTACCGCTTGAATGTCGCCTCGCTGCGCATTCCGCCACTGCGCGAGCGCGGCGAGGACGCACTGATCCTCTTCGAGCACTTCACCGAGGCGGCCAGCCAGCGCCATGGCATTGCCAAGCGCGAACTCGGACCGGCGCAACGCGCCCTGCTGCTGCGTCACACCTGGCCGGGTAACGTACGCGAGTTGCAGAACGCCGCCGAACGCTTCGCCCTGGGCCTGGAGCTGGAACTCGAAGGCATGACCAGCGCCCAGGAACCGAGCAGCACCGGCGGCCTGAGCGAACAGGTCGAGCGCTTCGAAAAGGCGCTGATCGCCGCCGAGCTGAGCCGCCCACACAGTTCGGTGCGCAGCCTGGCCGAAGCCCTGGGGCTGCCACGCAAGACCCTGCACGACAAACTGCGCAAACATGGCCTGACCTTCGGTGACAGCCATGCGGAGGACACCGAATGAATACGCCAGCAGCCCTGAACCTGGAGCAACTGCTGCACCACGACATTCCATTGACCCGCGACATGGGCGTGAAGGTCATCGACTGGCAAGACCATCGGCTGCGCCTGCACCTGCCGCTGGCGCCCAACGTGAACCACAAGAGCACGCTGTTCGGCGGCAGCCTGTATTGCGGCGCGGTGCTGGCCGGCTGGGGCTGGCTGCACCTGCGCCTGCGCGAAGCGGGGGTCGAGGATGGGCATATCGTGATTCAGGACGGGCAGATCAGCTATCCGCTGCCGGTGCGCGGTGATGCCATCGCCTGCTGCAAGGCGCCTGAGCAGGCTGCCTGGGAGCGTTTCCTGGCCACCTACCAGCGCCGTGGCCGCGCCCGCCTGGAATTGCATAGTGTGATCACCGCCCCGGACAACGACGCCGAAGCGGTGCGCTTCACCGGGCAGTTCGTGGTGCATCGCTGAAGCGCTACAGGTGAGTTGGGCGCACTCTGGCTCTTTTGCGGCTAAAAGGCCGGGTAGGAGCGGCTTCAGCCGCGAAGCGACCGCCTGTTCACAGCAGATAAAGTGGGTTTCCTGGCGCTTTCGCGGCTAAAGCCGCTCCTGCCGAGCCATATAGCGACTAACTGAACTCGCAATCCCGGCTGAAGCCGGTCCTACAGACGCACAGCGCTTAATCGAGATCGACCTAGCCTTGGGCCAGCTCCAGCAGTTTGGTGCGCCAGGGGGCCTCGGCCGGCAGGGCCAGGAAGAAAGGGTTGAGCAGCGACTCGCGCGGCGGGTAGCTGAACGGCTGGCCATCGAGCTGCAACACCACGCCGCCTGCGCCTTCCAGCACGCCCTGGGCGGCGGCGGTGTCCCACTGCGAGGTCGGCGCCAGGCGCGGGTAGCAGTCGGCGGCGCCTTCGGCGAGCAGGCAGAACTTCAGCGAGCTGCCGATATTGGCCAGTTGCAGTTCCCCCACTTCCTCGGCCAGGCCGGCCAGCAGGCGTTGTTGCTGCGCGCTGCTGTGACGCCGGCTGGCGACCACGGTGAAGCCCTGCCCGGCCGGCCCCTGCTGGCGCACGGCAATCGCTTCGGCAGGCTGCCCCGCCTCGCTGCGCCAGGCACCCAGCCCGGCGCCACCGAAGTAACAGCGCCCGCTGGTCGGTATCACCACCACGCCGAACACCACACGGCCATTTTCGACCAGCGCCACATTGACGGTGAACTCTTCGCTGCCGGCGATGAACTCCTTGGTGCCGTCCAGCGGATCGACCAGCCACCAGCGCTCCCAGGTGGCGCGCTCGCTGGCAGAGATGTCGGCGTCCTCTTCGGACAGCACGTGAATGTCCGTGGCCAGGGCACGCAATCCCTCGACCAGCACCTTGTGTGCCGCCAGATCGGCGGCGGTGACCGGCGAATCGTCAGCCTTGGCGGTCACCGCCACGTCGCTGCGCCAGAATGGCAGGATCGCCTCGCCGGCACGCCGCGCCAGGTCGATCACCGGGGCCAGCAAGGGATGGGGCAGGTTGTCGGGCATCAGGCTCATGGCAGGAACAGTCCACGTTGGGTGAGAAGATCACGGGCAAGATACAGCGCGGCCAGGGCACGGCCTTCGCTGAAGCAGGGGTTCTGGGCCAGCAGGGCAAGGTCGCGCAGGTTGACCTTATCGACGCGAATCGGCTCCGGTTCGTCGCCCTCCAGACGTTCTTCATAGAGGTCGCTGGCCAGCACCACCTGGATTTTCTGGCTCATGTAGCCCGGCGACAGCGACAGCTCGGTCAGGTGCTCCAGTTGCCGTGCGCCGTAGCCGGCCTCTTCCTTGAGTTCGCGGTTGGCGGCGGCCAGCACGTCTTCACCGGGCTCGACCAGGCCCTTGGGCAGCGACAGTTCGTACGTTTCGGTACCGCCGCAGTATTCCTCGATCAGCAGCGCGTGGTCGGCATCCAGCATGGCCACGATCATCACCGCGCCATGTCCGGTGCCACGCCCTACCAGCCGCTCGTAGATGCGTTCCTGGCCGTTGCTGAAGCGCAGTTGCACGGCCTCGACCCGGAACAGGTGACTGCTGGCAACGATTTCACGGGCAAGTACGGCGGGTTTCTGGCGCATGACAGACTCCTGGGCATGAGCGCAGTACTATACGTGGCTTTTCCCGGATATTCCCTTCAGTGAGCCATAGAGAACCCGGTATGCCTGCCTTGCCCTGGAACGCCATCGACACCGTCCTGCTGGACATGGACGGCACCCTGCTCGACCTGCATTTCGACGAGCATTTCTGGATGCACCACCTGCCGCGCCGCTACGCCGAACGCCACGGCATCAGCGAGGCCATGGCCTGGCTGGAGATCAAGCCGCTGTTCATCGACAACGCCGGCACGCTGAACTGGTACTGCCTGGATTTCTGGAGCCGCGAGCTGAAGCTGCCGATCCGCGAGCTGAAGCAGGAAGTCGCCCACCTGATCGCCCTGCGCCCCGACGCGCAGACCTTCCTGGCCGCCATTCAGAAGGCCGGCAAGCGGGTGATCATGATCACCAATGCGCACCGCGACTCGCTGTCATTGAAGCTCGAACGCATTGAGCTGGCGCCCTATTTCGAGCGTCTGATCAGCTCCCACGACTACGGTTTCCCCAAGGAAAACCCGCAGTTCTGGGATGCCCTGCATGCCGACACCGGCTTCGACCCGACACGCAGCCTGTTCATCGACGACACCCTGCCGATCCTGCGCAGCGCCCGCACCTACGGCGTGGCACACCTGCTGGCGGTCCGCGAGCCTGACAGCCGCAAGGGCCCGAAAGACACCGAGGAGTTCGCGGCGGTGGACAGCTACCTGACACTGATCGACAACCTTGCCGGCCCGACTTGAGCCGCCATGCCGAACCCGGTAGCGGCTTCAGCCGCGAAAAGACATTGCGGCTAAAGCCAATACTGGTCAATTAGTCGTTATGTGGCTTGGTGGGAGCGGCTTTAGCCGCGAAAGCGCCAGGAAACTCACTGCATTTGCTGCGAACATGCGGTCGCTTCGCGGCTGAAGCCGCTCCTACTCCAAGCCGCAAAGCGCTTAACCGAACAGTATTGCGGCTCAAGCCGCCCCTGGCTTCGAGGTCAATCGGGAATGCGCAGCACCTGGCCGGGATAGATGCGGTCCGGGCTCTTGAGCATGGGCTGGTTGGCTTTGAAGATCTTCTGAAACTGGCCGGCGTCGCCATAGACGGCCCTGGCAATGCCCCCGAGGGTGTCGCCCGACTTCACCGTGACGAAGCGCGGCTGCGGCTCTGGCGTACCGCCACCACTGCCGCCACTCCCACTCCCGCCGCCGCCGACGGTGATCTGGTCATCGACCTGCTCGATGCCCTTGATGTTACCCAGCGCCAGCAGGATCTTTTCCTTCTCCTCCTGGCTGGCCACCTGGCCGCTGACCACGACCTTGCGGTCGCCCTCCACGCTGATCTGAACGTTGGGATTGCCCAGGCCGACGTTCTCGATGTGCTTTTTCAAATCATCGGCGTGAGCCCGGCCCGGTGTCAGAAAATCGAGAACGCTCTCGCCTGCATCTTTAACGAAATCGAAGAGTCCCATGGTTGCACCTCCTTGCGGTCCGATTCGTGCCCGCACAACAACGATAGTTGCCGCCCCTGCGCGCGACAGGCCTTCCGACCAGCGTCAGGGCCTATGAATGTCGGGACGAGTGCGTAGAATCGAGCCCCTGAATGCCCCCATCCGGAGTGACGATGGATATCAAGCAGTTGAAGTTCCTGATTGCCCTCGACGAGACCCGGCACTTCGGCCAGGCGGCAGCGCGCTGCAACATCACCCAGCCGACCCTGTCGATGCGCCTGCGCAATCTGGAGCAGGAGCTGGGGCTGGAACTGGTCAAGCGCGGCCAGCGCTTCGAGGGTTTCACCGCACCGGGCGAGCGTATCCTGGCCTGGGCACGCACGGTGCTGTCGGCCTACGACGGCCTGCAGGCCGAGGCCGCCGTATGCCGGGGGCATCTGGTGGGTACGCTGCGCCTGGGCGTGGTGCCGCTGTCGAGCTTCGACCCGCTGCCGCTGCTGCAGCGCCTGCACCAGTTGCATCCGCACCTGCAATTCGAGCTGTCGTCGCTCAGTTCCGAACAGATCCTCGACCAGCTGTCGAGCAACCGCCTGGACCTGGGCGTGTCCTACCTTGAGCGCCTCGACGAGCAACGCTTCGAGACCTTGCCGCTGGGCGAGACGCGCATGGGCCTGCTCTACGACGTGCGGCATTTCCAGTTCGGCGAGCAAGCACTGGGCTGGGCCGACCTGATCGACCTGCCGCTGGGCCTGCTGACCGGCGGCATGCATTTTCGTCAGTCCATCGACCACAACTTCCAGAGCCGTGGCCTGCAACCGCAGCCGCTGTTGCAGACCGACGCGGTGCATCAGTTGCTGCAGGCGGTACGCGGCGGCCTGTGCTGCGCGATCATGCCGCTGGAAGGCGGCCTGGAACAGCTGGGCGACTCCCTGCACCTGCACCCCATCGAAGATGCCCGAACCCTGGCCAGCCTGGGGCTGATCATGCGCCGTGGCGCACCGCGCTCGACCCTTGCAGAGGTGTGCTTCGAGCTGCTGGCGACGGATGCCTGAGGCGCGTCGACAAGGCAGAAATCGACCTGTCGTGCATTGATCGACGTCATCTATCGCAGCATCGGAACTAGCGATTAGACGGATTCCGACAACCGGCCTAGGCTTAGAGCTATCAATCTGCCGGTATACCAACCCATGCACGCCAAGCGCACGGTCGGCGCGGCGTCAGTTCCCGATGCTTCCGCGCTCGGCGCCAGCCAGTCCTACCAGTACTCGAACCTCGAGGGCAGCGCAGCAGCCGAAACCGCGCTGGCCGAAGAAGTCGCCCTGGCCATCGCCTACAACGGCATCAGCCAGGCGGTGATGCTGGTCAGCCCCAGCGACCTGGAAGACTTCATCGTCGGTTTCAGCCTGGGCAGCGGCATCATCGCTTCGCCCGACGAGATCTACGACTTCCGCTTGAGCGGCTGCGGCTCGTCGATGCAAGCCGAGGTCGAAATCGCCAGCCGCGCCTTCTGGGCGCTCAAGGAACATCGCCGGCAACTGACCGGCACCACCGGCTGCGGCCTGTGCGGGGTCGAAGCGGTGGAACAGGCCCTGCCGGAACTTCAGGTATTGCCCGCCACCGCCCTGCCGCCGGCCCATTGGCTCGACGGCCTGCGCCAGCGCATCAGCGACTTCCAGCCCCTGGGCCGGCACAGCGGCGCCGTGCATGCCGCCTTGTTCATGAACGACCAGGGCGAACTGCTGCTCAGCCGTGAAGACATCGGCCGGCACAACGCCCTGGACAAACTCATTGGTGCGCTGGTGCGCCAGGGCATTCCCCTGGCCGGTGGCGTGGCCGTGGTCACCAGCCGCTGCAGCCTGGAGCTGATCCAGAAAGCCCTGCGCGCCGGCCTGCAGACCCTGGTCAGCCTGTCCGCACCCACCGGCCTGGCCCTGCAATGGGCGCGCCGCCACAACCTCAACCTGATTCACCTGCCGCAGCACAGTGCGCCGCGGGTCTACAGCCCTGCGATGGAGAACCGATCGTGACTCATCATCAAGCCGACAAGACACCGACTCCCCGTTACAAACCGTACAAGGGCCCGGCCGGCGGATGGGGCGCACTGATCAGCGTGACCCAGGCTTGGCTGGGCAGCGACAACGCCCTGAAGAACCTGCGTGCAATGCTCAAGACCAACCAGAACGGCGGTTTCGACTGCCCCGGTTGCGCCTGGGGCGACTCGCCGGAAAGCGGCATGGTCAAGTTCTGCGAGAACGGCGCCAAGGCGGTCAACTGGGAAGCCACCAAGCGTCGCGTCGACCCGGCGTTCTTCGCGCGCTACAGCGTCAGCTGGCTGCTCGAACAGAGCGACTACTGGCTCGAGTACCAGGGCCGCCTGACCGAGCCGATGGTCTACGACCGCGAATCGGACCGCTACAAACCCATCGCCTGGGACGACGCCTTCGCGCTGATCGCCAAGCACCTCAACGCCCTGCCCGACCCGAACATGGCCGAGTTCTACACCTCGGGCCGGGCCAGCAACGAAGCGGCGTTCCTCTACCAGCTGTTCGTGCGTGCCTACGGCACCAACAACTTCCCCGACTGCTCGAACATGTGCCACGAAGCCAGTGGCGTGGCGCTGTCGCAAAGCGTGGGGGTGGGCAAGGGCACGGTGACCTTCGACGACTTCGAACACGCCGACGCCATCTTCGTCTGGGGCCAGAACCCCGGCACCAACCACCCGCGCATGCTCGACCCGCTGCGTGACGCAGTGAAGCGTGGCGCCCAGGTGGTGGTCATCAACCCGCTCAAGGAGCGCGGCCTGGAACGCTTCCAGCACCCGCAGCACCCGGTGGAGATGCTCACCAACAGCGACAAGCCGACCAACACCGCGTACTTCCGCCCGGCGCTGGGCGGCGACATGGCAGTGCTGCGCGGCATGGCCAAGTTCCTGCGCCAGTGGGAGCGTGACGCCCAGGCCAGCAACAGCGAGCCGGTGTTCGACCACGCCTTCCTCAACGAGCACACCGATGGCCTGCTGGACTACCTGGCGGCGGTGGACGACACCTCGTGGGAGACCATCATCGAGCAGTCCGGCCTGCCGATCGGCGAGATCGAGCGCGCCGCGCGCATGTACGCCAAGGGCAAGAACGTCATCATGTGCTGGGCCATGGGCATCACCCAGCACCGTCACTCGGTGGCGACCATCCAGGAAATCGCCAACCTCATGCTGCTGCGCGGCAACATCGGCAAACCGGGCGCAGGCCTGTGCCCGGTGCGTGGCCACAGCAACGTGCAGGGCGACCGCACCATGGGCATCAACGAGCGGCCGCCGAAGTTCCTCCTCGACACCCTGGAGCAGCGCTTCAAGTTCAAGGTGCCACGTGACAATGGCCACAACGTGGTCGAGGCGATCCACGCCATGGCCGAAGGTCGCTCCAAGGTGTTCATCGCCCTGGGCGGCAACTTCGCCCAGGCCACGCCGGACAGCCCGCGCACCGCTGCGGCACTGAAAAACTGCGACCTCACCGTGCAGGTCAGCACCAAGCTCAACCGCAGCCACCTGATGCACGGCAAAGAAGCGCTGATCCTGCCCTGCTACGGGCGTACCGACGTCGACCAGCAGGCCGGCGGCGCACAGGCAGTCACCGTGGAAGACTCGTTCAGCATGGTGCACGCCTCGTTCGGCCAGTTGCAGCCGCTGTCCAGGCAGATGCGTTCCGAGCCGGCCATCGTCGCCGGTATCGCCCACGCCACCTTGGGCAACAAGCCGGTGGACTGGCTGTGGCTGGTGGAAGACTACAGCCGTATCCGCAGCCTGATCGCCGACACCATTCCCGGCTTCAAGGACTTCAACCAGCGCCTGGAGCAGCCAGGCGGCTTCTACCTGGGCAACTCGGCCGGTTCGCGGCGCTGGAACACCGCTTCGGAGCGTGCCAACTTCAAGGCCAACCTGCTGCCTGGCAGCCTGATCGACGAGCGCATGCTGGCCTCGGGGCAGAAGCCTGACCTGATCCTGCAGTCGATGCGTTCCCACGACCAGTACAACACCACCATCTACGGCCTGGACGACCGCTACCGGGGCGTGAAGGGTCAGCGCGAGGTGGTGTTTGCCAACGAGGCGGACATCATGCGCCTGGGCTTCCAGCCGGGTCAGAAGGTCGACCTGGTCTCGCTGTGGGGCGACGGGCTGGAGCGTCGGGTCAAGGGCTTCACCCTGCTGGCCTTCGACATTCCGGCCGGTCAGGCGGCGGCCTACTACCCCGAGGTCAACCCGCTGGTGCCGCTGGAAAGCGTCGGCGCCGGCAGCCATACCCCGACCTCGAAGTTCATCGCCGTGCGCCTTGAACGCGCCAGCGAAACCGCACGCATCGCCTGACGCGCGCAACAGATCATTCAGGCAAAACAATAACGGCGCCCAAGGGCGCCGTTATGCTATTTAAAATTGAAAGTTCACTTGCCGAACGGGAAATATATATTTAAAAATATTTCCAACCACCCCGAAGGTGATTGATACTTCTGCATGAAAACGGCTGCAATGGCCGGCCCTACGGGCCTGAACGCTGCGAATCAAGTAGCATGAGACTCAGTAATCAACACTAAGTTCCCCAGCCAAAACAATAACTTGGCGATTGTTGAAACAATCGTGTTATTCGTCGGATTGGCGTTGCCTGAATAAAAAGTTAATTGCACGATCGCGCCGTCATCCCTATGAGATTCCCCACATGAAGTTCTCCTCGGTTCTTTTGTTGTCTCTTTCTCTCGTGACCGGTTCCGCCTTGGCGGGCAACCTGGAAGCGGGCGTTGGCGGAGCATTGGGCGGAGTGCTTGGCTCAGTCGTCGGCCAGCAAGTTGGCGGTAATACCGGTGCGGCCATTGGTGCCGGCCTGGGTGGTGCCGCCGGTGGCGCAGTCGGTGCCGACCGTCGTAACCGTACCGAAGCGGCGATTGGCGGTGGCCTGGGTGCCGCCGGCGGCAACGTGATCGGCCGCAGCGTGGGCGGCAACACCGGCAGCCTGATCGGTGCGGCGGCCGGCGGCGGGGCCGGTGGCGCACTGGGCAACTATATGGGTAACGAGAGTCGTGACGACGACCGTCGCTACCGTGGCGGCCGTGACCATCGCGAATACCGTCATGGCCATGGCCCGCGCAAGCACGGTCATTACAAGCATGACCGCCACTGGCGTCATCGCTGATCCCTACCGCTGCATGACCCTGCAGGACACGGGCCGCTCATCGAGCGGCCCGTTTGCATTCAGGACGGCTGTAAACCCTTCAGGGCGACGCGCAATGGGTCGGGAATGACGACCGGCTGGCCGGTCTGGCGGTCGACCAGCACCTGCACGATACGTCCTACCGCACAGGGCTCTGGCTCATCGACGCGAAACACCGCCAGCTCGAACTCCACCGTGCTGCCACTGAGCCGGGTAACCCTCAGGCCGACTTCGACGACTGCGGGATAGCTCAGCGAACTGAAGTAATCACAGGCCGAGCTGACCACCCACGCCACGCACGGCCCTTCGTGGAGATCGACCCCACCACGCTCGACCAGCCAGGCATTCACGGTGCTGTCGAAGAAACTGTAGTAGGCGGCGCTGTGGACATGCCCCCGCAGGTCGTTGTCCTGCCAGCGCAGGGTGACCGGTTGGACGTAGGGGTAGTCGCTGTATTGCGGTAGATCGGCAGGCATGGCGGCAGGCTCGCAGCGTCGGGAAAGTGGCCTACGTTACAGAAACAGCCCGGTACGCCGATACGCTGGCCATCACTCATCACGCTGCAGGCCAGCCTCGCGAAAGCCCATGGCCCTGCACCCCTGGAGTCGGAATGGAATCCCAGCGCCCATCCAAGACGGACGACGGCGTCATCCGCATCAATCGCCTGACACCGGGCCACGTGGATATCGTGCTGGGCAGCCACCCCGGCAAGGCCTTGCCACGCCCGATACGCCCGCCGCGTCCCTACGCCATGATCCTGCTGAGCGGCCTGCTGGCGGCGCTCAGCCTGTGCCTGGTGCTGTCGCAACTGCGCCGCCATGCCGCCGACATCGCCCCGCCACTCAGGGTTGAAGCGCCCAGCCAGACAGGTGAATCACCCGCAGAAGAAGCCGACGAGCCGCCCGAGCAGCAATGACTCGGCAAAGTCAAAAATGAGAATCAATTTCATATATAGCCAATGTCTTACACGCCGAATGGCGATTTGGCTATTTGAAATACCCTGACGACTCTCTACTATTGGATCCAATCCACTGACACGCAGGGAGCGCGTCAGGATCAGGGACGATCAACCATTTGCCTGGATGCTACCGACAGGGAGTTGGATGGTTTTGGATACCCAAACCCGCTTCGGCGGGTTTTTTCATGCCTGCAGAAAAATGCCCGTATGCCCGGGCGACGAGCGGTGTAAGCGAATAGCCAAAGGCTTACACGCGGTCGGGGGCAATGGCCATTTTCCGACTGCTAAAGCATGCCTATGATTGGATCCAACCACTGGCGAACAGGGAGTTCGCCAGGATCAGGGACGATCGACCATGCCAGGATGCTGCTGACAGGGAGTTGGAATGGTCTTGGCACAAACCCGCTTCGGCGGGTTTTTTATTGCCCGCGCTCCGGTGGTGCCGGCTCCTCTGCCGGCATCTCGCCCTGCCCGGCCTCCCGCTGCTGCAGGAAATGCCGGGCATTGGCCGCGTTGAGGTAGGTCACCACCAGCAGCATCAACTCCTGAGGCTTGAGGGCCTTGTTGTCACGGCAGAACTGCACCAGCGTCAGGTCCAGCATGCGTTTTTTTTCCAGCACCCGTACACAGGGCCTGAAGAACGAGCGAAAACGGGTCTGCGGCAGTGGCGCGTGATCTTCGATCAGGAACTGCAAACTGGGCGCCGGCTTCATCACCAAGTTGAAATCGGCGATATCACGGATCGGCACGGGCTTTTCCAGGTTGGCGAATACCAGGTGCTCGGGCGTCAGCAGCAAGGCCGTTTCATGGGCACGCCGCACCAGACGAATCGACAACGGCAACATCATCAAGCCCAGGCTGGCCAGTATGCCGCCCACCGCCCACAGGGTGCCCCGCACGTCGGCGGTGCGCTCCGGCGACATCCACGGCAGCACCAGCAACAGCATGCCCGCCGCTGCCACCATGATGAAGGTGAAGCCAGTGGCCACGCCCCGCACGCGACCGCCTTCATGCAGAGGCACATCGCCGCTGACCTGACCGACATCCTCCTGCAACTGGCGGATGATCTCCGCGTCCTGCTCCACGAAATGCCCCAGGCAGTCCTGGCCCAGGCGCATACAGAGTGCCTGCGGGTCGCTGAAGAAGGCTTCCAGCGCCTCACAGGCCTGCGCCGCGTCGATGGGCCGGGTGCCTCGGTTCACCGCCTCGGCGGCGTCGACCTGCAAGGCCGCCAGGCGTTCGCCGTTGGACGGGTGGGTGTCGGAAGGGTGCGGCAGCTGCACGGCCATCTCTTCAGCTGGCAGCACCAGGGGGCTCTGTGCCAGCTCACGGATCAGGCACACCGGCAGCGGGTCGCGGTGTCCGCCCTCATCGGGTTCTTCGATGGCCTGGCGAATGTGCTCGTTGATACGCTCCACCAGCAACGGCTCAAGCACCGAAATGCGCACCAGCGCCGAGGCCGCCGCCAGATTGCCGCCCAACCGCGCACCGGCGCTATCGGCCGCCAGCTCGCGCACGCGGTTCCAGTGATGCACCGAATGGTCGAAGCGCTCCATGAAATACACGCCCAGCATCAACGCGGGGCGCAGGATCGCGCGTTGCAGCGGGTCGCCCTGCAGCATGTGCCCGGCCAGCACTTCCAGGCTGCGCCCGATACCGTCGTAGATGGGCAGGAAGCGCAGGCTGTACTCGGTGTCTTCGCCGACGAAATGCCCCAGCTCATGACCGATCACCGCGCTGATCTCATCGCTGTCGAGCAGCCCCAGGTAAGTCACCGGCACGTGCAGGGTACGCCCGGACAGCAGGGCGTCTTCGGGCTGCAGCTGCACGTCGCTGGAAGTGACGTAGAAGCCTTCGGCGATGCCCAGCACGATATGCTGCGGCGGCAAGGCGCCAAGGCGTTCGGCCAGGGTCTCGACGAAGCGCCACAGTCCCGGTGCCTGCTCGCGGCTGACACTGCGCCCCAGCACCGTCAGCGGCACGGGCTCGAACAGGTGCAGCATCAGGTGCAGTTGCCGGGCCACGCGCCACAGCGAATACAAGCAACCGAGCGCCGCCAGACCAGCGATGAACAGCAGCTTGGACTCGCCGGAGGACATGCGCCCGGCATGCCACATGCCCAGCCCCTCGAAGGCGAAGATCGCCGCCATCACCGTGCCCATGGCCAGCACGTGGCCCACCAGCACGAAGGGCAGGCGCTTGCGCACCTGGCTGAAGCTTTCCAGCAAACGCTCGCGCGAGCGCTGCGCCCGGGCCGCTGCCTGGCGCAGGTCCAGCAGCCCGGCCAGGCCGATCAGCATGGCCAGCAGGCTGAGGCTGATCACTGTGACGGCCAGCCCATGGCGGACGCGGTCTACGGTATGCAGGGTGTCCATCTCGTCGGCCACCTTCTCGGCACGCTGCAGCGCCAGCGAAACCGGAATGCGTTCTTCACCCACCTCGACCATCTGCATACCGGGCTGTTTTTCCGCCTGCCGCAGGGTCGGCAGGATCTCGGTGATGAACACCTGCAAGTCGGCGTTTTCCTGCTGGGTGGCGACACTGCGCTGCAACTCCCAGGCACCGAACAGGGCCATGCCCAAGGGCAGCAGAATCAACAGGGCAACCAGCTTGAGCAACTTCATGGGACAGGCTTCCGGAAAATTGGCGAATCAGGGGTGACGCTGCGGTAAGCGGCTAGCGGCCGCGCTTGTTCTTGCGCAGCTCATTGCGCTGGCCACGCACCTGCACCATCGCCACGAGCATCGCCCGGTAGCGCTGGCTGTTGATCACCAGCAGGCTGCACAGCGGCAGCAGCAGGCCCAGCACGTAAATCGCCTGGGGCATGCGCCGCCCCCAATGGCCCAGCACCACCAACATGCACACCAGCAACGCGGTGACGATCAGCCACACCGCCCAGGGGCGGCCGCGAATCACCAGGAAGTTGGCGATACACAGGTACAGCGCCATTCCCAGGTTGGCCGCCATCAGGTACGCCGGGTAGTCCTGCAAGGCCGGCGGGTACAGCTCGAACAGCAGGATCAAGGTCAGCGTCAGGGCGAACAGCGCCAGCAGGAAGGCGCTGATGAACACCGGGAAGTGCCGGCGCAGTATCGTCAGGAAATCCAGGCCCTGGTTCACTCTTCGAGTTCCTCGTACAAGCCGATGGCGTAGGTCTGCACCATGTTGCTGCCCACCAGGCCCAAGCCCACGCTGAAGGCGTCCTTGATGTTGACCGCCAGGGCCGAGGAAATCTCGCGGGCCGGCATGCGCTTGGGCAGTTCACCGGTACGCTGCAGGGCCTTGCGCATGGCCGGGGTCAGGGCCGGGTTGCGGTTTTCCAGAATCTCGTTGGTCAGCCGACGGCGCTCCTGGCGGTTGAGTCCCTTGAGGCTCTGGAACCAACTGCGCCCGGTCATCGCCTTGCGCATGGTCATCACCTTGGCGATGGTCGCCCCGGTGGCCCCCACGCCGGCCAGCGAGACGATATCCAGGGCCTTGGAGACGTTCTGGTACCACTCTTCGCTGTCCAGCTCGTCATTGCGCTCCGGGTGGTTGATCTCGTTGACCACCCGCGCCATGCCGATACCGCACTGCGCAGTCCCCGCCGCCGTAGCGGCCAGGCCGACGCCGGCGATGAACAGGCTGGCACCGCCGGTGAAGGGCACGATGGCCGTGCCACCGATCACCGCGATCCAGCCCAGCACCGCACCGGCGCAAGACAGCGAAGTGTTGACGCTTTCGGCCAGCAACCGCGACTCGCGCGGGTTGGTCTTGACCTGTTGGGCGAACTGCTGCGGCGAGATGTTGCGCTGCGCCTCACGAATGATGATGCGCTTGGGCTTGATGCTGCAGATCGGCCGGAACTCGCGCAGCGTCACCACGTTGAAGTCGGCATCGATGTACACCACGCCAGCGCCGGAGACAGCCGGGTCGGCATCGATGGCCGCGAAAAGCTTGCGCGTGTCGACCCGGCTCTCGATGTTCAGCCGGGCGAGGTTCTGCGCAGGGGTGTTGCGTAATCCGATCAGGTAATCGGCCATGGGTCCTCCGTAAAGGGTGTCACGGTCGGCGTCGGTGCCTCGCTCCAGAAGAACCGGGGCAAGGCACCGACGCGCCGCGTGCTCAGCGGGTCAGCCCTTGGTCATCAGACGTTCGGGCAAGGCACCGGGGCCCAGTCACCCACGTCGGGGTTCTTGCACATGCTGTTGACCTGGGTCTGGCCGGCCGCAGCGACCTGCTTGCTTTCGTCCTGCTTGGTCTTCGCGGTCTGCAGCGACTTCTCGGTGCCCACGGCTTCCTTCGGCACGTCAGGCAGCTTGGCCTTGGCGGTCTTCTTCACCGGCGGTTTCTTGGTACCGGTCGAAGTGGTCACCACCGGCGAGTCGGCCTGTGCGACCACCGCCACGTCGTTGCGCTTCACGCCGACCTGCTGCAGGTCTTTCTCGTAGGCCTGGGTGTAGTTGTTCAGGTCTTCGCTGGCGCGGCCATTGACGGCGACGATCAGGTCGTTGGATTCCTTCAGGCCGGCGACGATTTCGGCCAGGCGCTTGCGGCCTTCGGTGTCGTTGATGGTGTTGGCCTTGCGCGCGCTGACCAGGCTGGCGAACTCGCGCTGGTAGCACGACTGCGAGGCCTTGGCGTAGGCGGTGCTGCGGTCGATGTCGGCCGAGCTCTTGTCGATGTCGCTGGCGTAGGAGGCGATGCGCTGCTTGTCATCGGCGATCTGCTTCTGGCGCTCGGTGTAGTAGCCCGCTGCACCACCGACCAGCGCGCCACCGGCGGCGCCGATGGCGGCGTTGCGGCCACGCTTGGAGGAGTCGCCGGTGAAGGCGCCGGCCAGGGCACCACCGACCGCACCGATCGCCGCACCGGTGACCACCGAGTGGGTCATGTCCGAGTCGGTCTGGCGCAGGTGTTGTACCGGCTCATAGCAGCTCGGGTAGTACTCGACCTTGGTGGTGGCGCCGACCTTGGAAACCGGCGAATTGGCGCAACCGGTCAGCAGGACAGCGCCGAAACCGGCGGTGGCCAGCAACAGGGTGCGGCTCTTGGCTAACGCTTCGAGGGGTTTACGAGACAAAAACATGGCTGCGTTCTCTTCTTGAGGGTTGAGTAGCCCGATACGGCCCCTGCCGCCGGGGTGTTGCTATACATGCCGGTCACGGCCCGTCACTGGGTACTGGCCGCGGCGAGCAATTGCTTGAGAATCTCCTGCGGGTCGGCGCGCTGGTTCTTGCGGTATTCGCCGATATGGCGCACGAACAAGGTGGCGCGGTTGACCAGGCTCTTGCCGATCACCGGCTTGCGATTGAGTTCTTCCCTGACCCGCTGGAACTGCGCCTGGATCACCGCATCGGTGTAGCGCGTGCCGGTGGCCAGGTTGTCGATGTAGATCGCCACCGCGCCGTCCAGGGCGCTGCGCCCGTTGGCGATGGCCGCGCCGAACATGCCGGCGCTGGCCTGGTCCTTGGCGGCCTCGGCCTGCTTCTGGCTTTTCTCCAGGTTGGTCAGGCGGATGTTGTAGTTGTTGATGGTCTCGGCCACCAAAGCGGCAGACTGGATCAGGTTGCCGGCCGCCTCTTCGCGCTGCATGGCGATCAGCGCCACGTTGCGCTTGAGTTCCTCGTTGACCAGTCCCAGCTCGGCCTGCAGGCGCGGGTCGGCAGTGGTGCCGATGAGACTGTCGAGGCGCTTGGTGGGGTCGCTGACCGCGTCGATGTCATCGGTCAGCGCGGCCAGGCGGCCGTCCTTCTCCCACTGCTCGAACAGTTCCTTGTAGCGCGAGCGCGGCGCCGACAAGGCGCCCAGCGCCACCCGGAAGCCGGTGGTCTCGTTGCGCTGCTCGGTGCCGTCGGCGGCGAACAGCGGGTATTCGCGGCGCATGCCGGTGAACAGCGTGCCCTCGCCTTCCAGGTAGTTGCCGCCCTTGGCCACGAAGCCGCCATAGGTGCCCTGGCGCCGCCCGGCATGGACCAGCTGGAACGACTCCTGGACCATCTCGGCGGCGTTGCCGATCACATCGAACATACCGATGGGGTTGGGCAGCTTGGTGCCGATGGGCATCAACCGTGCGGCCTGCCCGGTGCCACCGGCGACCTGGTTGAACACCGCCCAGTCGGCCAATGGGCCATCGCTCTCGGCACCTTCCACGCGGCGCGGGAACAACCGCCCCTCCAGCTCCTGGCGGCTGACCGCCTGGCCGCCACGGGCGGCGAACTCCCACTCCACTTCGGTGGGCAGGCGCACGAAACCGACGCCGCCGTCTTCACTGTCCTTGCTGCGCCCGCTGATCGGCAGCAGGTCGCGGTGGTACTTCATCAGCCAGGCGCTGTACACCGCCGCGAAGCGCTCGGCCTCGAAGCGCGACAGCTTGACCTTGGGCAGGCGCCCGGCCATGCCCTCCTGGGCTTCGCAGGCCGGTGCCGGCTCGCCGCTGGCCAGCGACTGCGCCTGGGACATCACCTGGTCGTACTGGCGCTGGGTGACTTCGTACTTGCCGATGAAATACATCATCGGCTTGAGCGGTGTGCTCTTGTCGGTCTTGGGCAACAGCGGGGCAATGGTCTTGCGCCAGGCCGGCGCCAGGTCGTCGACGGTGAACTGGCCGTTGATGAAGTCGCGTCGGTAGCCGGAGATGAACGACTGCTTGTAGCCCGGCTCACCCTCACTGAACGGGTAGCCCAGGCTGATCTCGCGGTCGTCGAGGCTGCCAGAGGCCAGGATGTACACATAGCGCATGACCATTTCGCCGCCGCACGGCAGCGGCAGGCTGACGTCATCGGGCAGCGGCTTGGGGTTGTCCAGCTTGTTCTCGACTTCCTCGGCCTGCACGCCGAGGGCAGCCAGGCACAACGCTGCGATGGCCAGCGCCCGGGGGGCCCTGCGCAACTCAAACATCTCTGATTCCTTCCGAAGCTTGGATTCGCGACACCCGCCAACCGCCCAGGGCCGCCGCGAAGGCACTGGCACCCAGCACGGCCAGCAGGGCCACGAGGTAATGACGAGGCAGCAGGTGGCTGGCGTACTCGCCGGCCACCTGCACGAACAGACGATTCAGGCCCAGCTCGGCCAGCGCATACAGCAGCGCGCCCAGGCCGGCGGCGAGCACGCCGCTGTACAGCGCCTGGAGCATCACGAACGCCAGCAGCGCGCCGGTGCCGAAGCCCAGCAGGCGCAGCACCGACAGCTCGCGGCGCTTGCGCTCGATGGCCGCCAGGGTGCCGGCGAAGATCGCTGCGCAGGCGCCGGCCATGGCCAGGGCGGCGATGACCCAGAACACGATGGTCAGGTTGCGGCTCAGCGACTGCACCTGAGCGATGGCCTGGGCCTGGGTCGCCACCAGCACGCCGCTGTCGGCGAAATGCTGGCGCAGCGGCTCGACATCGTCCAGGCCACGGGCGTACAGGCGAAACGCCGGGTAGACCCGCAGCGCCTGGTCGCCGCGCGCTTCGCCGGGCCAGCCCAGTGCCGGCACTTCGCGGCCATCACGGTAATCTTCGGCGGCCTCCAGCAGGGCCAGGCTGGAGAACAGCGCATCGCGCTGGAAAGCCTGCAACGGCAGCACCCCGGCCACCTGCGCCCGCAGGCGCCGGGCTTCGACACGCCCGGCGACCTGGCGGGTGAAGGCCACTTCCAGCCAATCGCCAGGGCGCGCCTGCAGTTTCTCGGCGGCGGTCTGGCTGAGCAGCAGGCGCTCCAGGCCCTCCGGTGCCGACAGCGCGCCCAGCAGCGGGTCGCCGGACGCCGTGGGGATCATCTCGACATTCAGGGGCTGCGCCTGACCGGGTCGGCTGAGGTCGGCGGTGGCGGCGATCTGCCGGGTGCGCGGCACGGCGAAGGCGACGTCGGCGCGGCTGCCCAGCGCATCGATGGCCGCCGCACTGAAGCGTCCGCCGCCCAGGGGAATGATCTCGCGCACCGCCGGGTCCTGCTCCAGGCGCTCGGTGAGGCTGCCGATCAGGCCGAACTTGAGGCCGAACAGCACCAGCAGCGGCGCGATCACTGCCACCAGCGCCAGCACGCTGCACGCCGACAGACGACTGTCGGCGCGGTAATCCTGCCAGGCCATGCCGGCCACCAGTGCCAGACTCATGCCGCCCACTCCCCGACCATCGCGGTCACCCCGCCGTCTTCATCCCGCCGGCATTCGATGCGCAGCACCTTCAGGCCCGACTGGCGAGCCAGTTGTTCGTCATGGGTCGCGATGACACAGCAGGCGCGCTGCTGCCGCGCCTGGCGCAGCAGCAACTGCATGACCCGCCCGGCGTTCAGCGGGTCCAGCGCTGCGGTCGGCTCGTCGGCCAGCAACAGTTGCGGGCCGTGGGCCAGGGCCCGTGCGCAGCTGACGCGCTGGCGCTGGCCGACCGACAACGCGGCGGGCTTCTTGCCCAACTGGTCGGCGATTTCCAGCTGTTCAGCGAGACGTTCCACAGTGCCATCACGGCTCAGACCCAACAGACGGCGCGACAGTTCGATGTTGCCGCGCACATCCAGGTAACCGAGCAGACCTCCGGTCTGCAGCACATAGCCCAGGTGCCGGCTGCGCAAGGCGGCGAGCTGGTCCTGGCGGTCGTCACGCCACAGCCGGCCGATGTCGAACTCACCCTGGCCCGTGGCGAAGTCGAAGCGCTGCGCGTGGTCCGGCGCCAGCACCAGGGCCAGCAGATCCAGCAGGGTGCTCTTGCCACAGCCACTGGGGCCAACCAGTGCACAGTGCTGGTCGCGCTGCAGCTCCAGGCGCGGAATCACCAGGCTGTAGCGCTGGCTGCCGCTGCCGCGCGTCTTGCGCACATCTCGCAGGCTGAGCATCACGGCAGGGTCGACAGCGGCACGCGGTACAACGCATCACCCGGCTCGGCATCGCCGAACCGGACCCAGTTGGCCAGGTCGTTGTGGAAGGTCTCGTACAAGCGGATCTTCGACTCCAGCTCGTCGATGAAGTCCTCCTGCTCGGCGACGCTCAGCGACAGCCACAGGTCCTGGGTCATGTTCAGCGACTTGCTGCGGTACGGCAGCCCCTCCAGGTATTCGCCGAGCACGCCGCCGGCGGCCAGGTTGCCGCCGTTGCGCAGGGCCTGCGGGTCGCGGCTCATGTAGGCACTGGCGCTGGCGATTTCCTGGAAGAAATCCTTGGGCGAGGTGCGCGTCTTGCGCGCCGCATCGACGATCAGCTTCAACGACTGCTGCAGGTCGTTGAGCTGCAGCTTGGTGAGCATCACGCACACCTGGAAAGCCGGCAGCGTCGGGTTGGTGAGGTCGCGGTCGGCGGCCCAGGCGCTGACCAGCTGCGGTGCCTGGCTGGCGCTCTTGCGGCCCAGGAAATCCATGTGCATGGCGTAACCCACCGCTGCCGACTTCTCGCTCAGGCTCGGCGCCTTGGCCAGCAGCGGCACCGGCTGCGGCTGGTTGCTGCGCACCTGGTGGACCAGATCGGCGAACACCGTGCCGATTTCGCCGATGCGCTCGCCGAACTGGCGCACGTCGCCGCCGGGCACCGGCACGTAGAGGTCGCCGATGCGCGGGTTGGCGTCGGCGGTCAGCACGCGGTACTGCTGCTCGGCGGAAGCATGGTTGTTCCTGCCGGCGTCGGTGCGCAGGTGCAGGGCGTAGATCTTGATCTGCTTGGCCAGCGCCGCCTGGCGCACTTCCGCCTCGTTCATGTGGGTGCCGCTGAGCGGGTCACTCTTGCGCAGCGCGCCGGCATCGCTGACCAGCAGGATCAGGCGCCCGCCGTAGTCGGACCAGTCCATGCCGTCCACTGCCTGCATGATGCCGGAGAAGGCGTCTTCGTTGAACGAGTGGCTGGACACCGAGGTGGCCTTGACCTGCCGCGCCAGCTCCAGGAAACGCTGCGGGTCGCGGCCCTGGTCGAGGGTCACCAGGGTCTTGGTCAGGTACTGCAGGCCGGGGGTCTTGCTGGTGTTGTTGCGAAAGCCCACCAGGCCGAAGCTGACGCTGTCCAGTTCGCCGCGCTGGGCGATCTTCTCCTGCAGCTGATGCACCACCTCGCGCACCTGGTCGATGTACGGCTGCATCGACACCGAGGTGTCCACCACCAGCACCACGGCGGTGCGGAAGGCATTGGCGCTGGCCACCGCGCGCGGCTGATCGCCGCCGGTCTTCTGCGGCAGGTTGCCCGGGTCGATGGAGGCGATGTTGAGCAGCTGCACCGGCTGCCCGTCTTCGTCGAAGCTCTCTTTCGAATCGAAGATCGGCAGCAGGTAGAACTGGTCTTGCGGCACGGCGCTGGCCGCCGGCTCCAGGGCCAGCACCTGGCTGTTGTCCTGGCCGTCGTTCTGCGCCTGCATCAGCAGTTTGCGCGCCGCCACCGGGTCGGCCGCCAGCTGTTCGAGCTTGCCGGGGTCGCGTAGGAACATCACCGGCGAACGGCCGGAGCGTTCGGTGAACTTCAGCACCAGGCTTTGCTTCCAGTCGGCGACCTGATCACCGGGCAGCCACCCTTCGCTGCGCCCATCGCTGCCGGGGCCGACGCGCAGCCACGACTGGCCCGCCACCTCCTGGCGCTCATACACGTACAACACCGAGAAGGCCGGCAGAGCAGCGCCCGGCGCGGCGCCGGGTTCACTGGCATAGCGCGCCCCCGGTTTGCTCAGCACGCGCTGATAAAGGGTCTTCTTGCCGGCCATCAGCAACGGCTTGCCGCTGTCACTGGCGGCCTGCTGCACGGCAGGCGTGCTCGGCGTTGCGTTGCGGGCGGGCGGCTGCGGATCGGCGGGGGTGGCGTGGCCGGGGTGCTGGCGGCCATTTCCGGCGTCGCGGGCTTGTCGTGGCCGAGCAGCAGGTAGGCGCCTGCGCCAATCCCCAGGGCAGCGGCAATCGCCAGCGCCAGCAGCCCCATGGCCGGTTTGCGCGGCGCCGCTGGCGGCGCTGGCGTCGGCTTGTCGAGGCTTGGCGCAGGCCGGGGCGGCGGCGTGGGCCCAGCGGCCGGTGGCGGCGCCTTGGGAATATCGATGGACACCGGCGTCAGGCCCGCCAGGTCATCGGCGGGCGGCGGCGCCGGTTCTGCCGCAGCGGCTTCGCCAACCGGCATGGGCAGCGGGCGGAACAGCGTACGGTCGCTATCGCCCTGCGCCAGTTCGTCGAGCGCCGCGACCAGGGCCTGGGCATTGCTGAAGCGTTCGGCAGGGTCCTTGGCCAGCAGGCGCGCCAGGATGTCCTGGTAGCGACCATGCTGTACCGGCAGTTCAGGCAGCGGCTCGGTAAGGTGGGCCAAGGCCGTGGACAGCGCATCCGGGCCACTGTACGGCAGGCGCCCGGCGAGAATTTCATAGAGCACCACGCCCAGCGCATACAGGTCGGCGCGGCCGTCGATGTCCTGGCCGCGCGCCTGTTCAGGGCTCATGTAGCTGGGCGTACCCACCGCGAAGCCGGCCTGGGTGAACTGGGTGCGGTCGTCCAGCGACTTGGCGATGCCGAAGTCCGACAGCACCGCCGTGCCGTCGGCGCGGAACAGGATGTTGGCCGGCTTGACGTCACGGTGCACCAGCCCCTGGGCATGGGCATAGCCCAGCGCCGTGGCGATCTGGCGGATGTACACCAGGCCCTGCTCGTCGGAGAGCCCGGTCGCGATGCGCTCTTTCAGCGTGCCGTTGGGCAGGAACTCCATGGCCATGTAGTACAGCGACCCGACATTGCCGATGTCGTGGATGGTCGCGATATGTGGGTGGGCCAGGCGCGCCAGGGTGCGCCCTTCGCGCAGGAAGCGCTCGCAGAAGCTGGGGTCGTCGGCCAGGCTGGCGGCCATGACCTTGAGCGCCACCTTGCGCTCCAGCGAGCGCTGGATCGCCAGGTACACGGTGGCCATCGCGCCTTCGCCGATCTCCCCTTCGATGTCGAATCCTGGAATCTGTAGGTCCATGTGGCGGGTCTCAACTGGCCTTGACGACGATGGCGGTGATGTTGTCCGGCGCGCCGCGGGTCAGCCCCAGGTGCACCAGGCTGCGGACCACTTCGTAGGGATCGGGGTGGCCGAGCACGTCACGGATCTCGTGATCCTCGGCAGTCTTGTTCAGGCCGTCGCTGCACAGCAGGTAGGTGTCGCCGGCCTGAATGCGCAGCGGCACCCGCGACAGCTCCAGGCGCTCTTCGACACCGATGGCGCGGGTGACGATGTTGCCGCGCGGGTGGACGCGGGCCTGGGCCTCGCTGAGCAGGCCGCTGTCGACCAGGTCCTGCACGTAGCTGTGGTCGTGCGACAGGCTTTCCAGCACGCCGTCGCGCAGGCGGTACAGGCGGCTGTCACCGGCCCACAGGCAGGCGCCCTCGGCGTCACGCACCGCCAGCAGCACCACGGTGCTGCCCATCATCTTCACGCCACGGCGCAGGGTTTCTTCGCGCACTTCGTGGTTGATGTCTTCCAGACGCTGGCGCAGGGCATCGATGTATACGCCCAGGGCCGAGAGCGGCGGCACGCCGCGCAGGGCATCGACGATCAGGCTGCTGACATAGTCGCCGGCCGCGTGGCCACCCATGCCGTCGGCGACCACCCACAGCCCGCGCTCGGCCAGGGCCAGGCAGGCGTCTTCGTTGAGCGAGCGGACCATGCCGGTATGGCTGTAGCTGGCCGATTGGAAGGTCATAGACATCAGGCCAAGCCCTCCAGCCCCAGCAGGGCACGGGCGAAGTCGCTGGCCGCCGGCAGGCCGGGGCAGCGCCACAGGCCAGGACGTACCTGTTCGTTGCCGCGTCCCCACCACAGGCTCGACCCGGCATAGCCGTTCTCTACCAGCGCGGCCAGGCGCGCCGGGGCGCTGCTGGCATCGAAACGCTGCAGGCTGGCGTCTACCTCGGTGGCCACACAAGGCTCGGTGGCCGGCATGGCAAGGGTTTGCAGGCCGGCTTCGAAGGCCTCGAAGCGGCTATCGGCTTCCAGGCTGTCGAGCATCAGCGCTTCGGCCTGCTCGAACCACAGGTCGTCGTGCAGCCAGGGGCTCAGCGAGCTGCCGCTGGGCAGGGCCACGGCGACGGTCAGCGGAAAATAGCGCCCTACCCGGTCGATGCTCGGCATCAGCACCCCGGCCACGGCGTGCGGGCCGCAGATACCGGGCGCCAGTACGAAGCGCCACAACGGGCTGACCAGGTAGGCCTGCAGCCAGGCCTCGCCGAGTTGCTGGCGGCTGGTGGTCATTCCGGCGGCCAGCCACTGGTCCCAGGGCTGGATGAAGGATTGTGGCAAGCCACGGCTGACGAAATCGCCACGGCTGGCCAGTTTTCCGTAGAAGCCGACCTCTGTCATAACCGCTCCGGCAGGTTGAAACCGCTCAGCACACGGCTCTTGAAAGGGTTGAAGGCGCTGTTGGCGCGCAGCTCGTAGGCGATGCTCGCGCCATCCACGCGCAGGCGCAGGTTGAAACGGTCCGGCGCGTTGCCGGGGGTCAGGTCCGATTGCTCCAGCAGGCGGAACCAGGCCCAGGGGCCGTCGAGGGTCACGCCGGAGCGGCCACTGGCCGAGGGCGGGCTGATCGACAGGCGCACCACGCCGATGCTGCCGGGGTTGGGCCATTGCATGGCCACCGGGCGGCTGGGGCCGTGGTCGTAGCTGATCTGCTGGCCGTCGAGGTCGAGCAGGAACTGGCTGATCGAGGCATCCATGGCCACCGGCTTGAGTTCGAAGCGCACCACCGGCTGGGTGCCACCGGCGCGGAAGAACGCATCGCGAATGGCGCTGGCGCGCTGGAAGGTCTGCAGCACACCGGCGTTGATGCCCAGCTTCTGCGCCGCGCCCGGCTGCCAGCGCCAGGGGTTGGTGGAGGTGTCCACGTAGGGCTGCAGGTAGCGGCGGAAGTAGTTGTCCATCACCCCGCCGACACCGAAGAACATGCCGAAGTCATCCAGGGTCGCATCCCGCGCGCTGCCGGAGGCCAGCGGGTAGCGGCCACTGAGCGACTGGCGCCAGACATTGACCACTTCGCTGGTCCAGGCCGCGTTGAGCTGGTTGCGCACGCCGCCCATCATGGTGTTGGTGGTGGAGTTGACCACCGACTTGACCAGCCCGCGCACCACCGCCGGCTGGCGCTCGGCGTTGAGGTTGACGCGGTTCGCGGCCGCGCTGGTCTGGTTCTTGGCCTCGCCGAGCAGCGCATCGCCGCTGGCGCCGACCATGGCGCTGACCTGCACGTACAGGGCGTTCATGTCGGCCAGCAGGCCGTCGATGGCGGCCGGCTGGTTGTCGCCATGCCCGACCAGGCGGCGGATCTCGGCGAAATGCGCACTCACCGGGTCTTCGCTGGCCGCCTGCGCGGGGGCATTGCTGGCCTGCTGCTCCTGGCCCAGCAGGCTGCCCAGGCGCTGCTTGAGCTGGTCTACGCCGCCTTCGACCTGCTTGCCCTGGGCGGCCAGCAGGCGCTCTTCGCTCTGCAGGTCGGTTTCCTTGGCCACCGCTTCGAGCAGCTTCTTAAGCGGCGAATCGGGACCGGAGATCACCCGCAGCACATCGGCGGCCTGGGCCACGCTGGTGATGGGCACGAAGTCGATGTCGGCCAGCAACGCATCCCACTCGCGCAGGAAGTCCTGGAAGTACAGGCGGCGCACTTCGCCGGCCAGGTTGGCGACGTCGAGTACGCCGTTATCGGCATTGCCCAGCACCCACTGCTCTTCGGCCAGGGTGCCGGCCTGGCTGAGGCTGGCGCGCAGGAAACCTTCGCGGTAACCCTTGACGGTGAACAGGCCGCTGAGTGGCTCGTTCAGCGGTTTGCCGCTCTTGCGGCTGAACACCAGCGCGGCGTCGCGGCCAGCCGCCTCGTTGAGGCGAAAGTCACTGACCCCGGCGGGCAGCTTCTGGCGCTTGACCCGGTCGTAGACGCGCTGCGCCACCGGCAGACGCTGCAGCTGGCGGCGCAGATCGTCGATCAGACCCTGGTCCAGGCGCGCCTTGGGTGGCTGGCGTTCGAACAGCGCCTGCAGATGCCCGGCCAGGGCCTGGCGCTGCTGCGTCGGCAGGTCGCGCGGCAGGCTGCGTTCCCAATCCAGGCTGATCCAGGCCTTGATGAAGTCGGCGTCGTAATGCTCCGGGTCGGCAAGCATCAGGTAGGCCTTCAGACCTTCGTAGAGGTAGTCGGAGGAACCACCGGAACGCAGCTGCTCTTCGATACGGCTGACCAGGCGCGGCGCGAACACCGCAATCAGCAGCTTGCGGTACACACTGGCCGACTCGGCTTCGAGCATGTCGCCCTGGTACAGGCCCAGACCTTCGGACCAGCCCGGCGGGTCGCCAGCCAGGTTACGCACCGCGTCGAGCAGCGGCAGCACGGCGAGCACGTCGCGCTGCGCCGGGCTGAGGCTCTGCACCTGCTGGCCCAGTGGGGCGACCTTGCCGTCGACCTGGGCAATGTACTGCTGGTTGGCGCGGTAGCTGACCCACCACAGCGAGGCCACGCTGACCACCACCAGCACGGTGGCCGCCAGCACGCCACGGGCGATCCACTTGCGGCGCCGCTCGACCTTGGGGTCGGCGCTCATCAGGCCCTGCTCGGCAAAGGCCACGGCAGTGAACAGCTTCTCGATGAAGTAGCTGCGCCCGGTGCCGTTCTGCCGCGCCAGGTGCTGACGGTCCAGGCCCATGCTCTGCGCCATCACGCCGATCAGGCGATCCACCGGGCTGCCTTCCTGGGTGCCGCTGGTGAAGTACACGCCACGCAGCAGCGGGCGGGTTTCATAGGGGTTGGGCTTGAACACGCCTTCCAGCAGCTCCTGAAGGGCCTGGCGCAGCGCGCCGAACTGCTGCGGGAAGCCGTAGATCAGGTCGCGCCGGGCCGGGTCGCGCTCCTGTTGCAGGCGTTCGACCAGGCGCTCGTTGAGACGCTGTTCCAGTGCCGCGAACTCGGCGGTGAAGTCCTGCAACGGGCCGGCGGCGCTCTTGCCGTCGTCCAGGGCGAAGGTAGTGCCCCACACCTGGGCGCGTTCTTCCTTGCTCAGGGCATCGAAGAACTCCATGAAGCCCGGCAGCAGGTCGAGTTTGGTGAGCATCAGGTAGATCGGGAAGCGCACGCCCAGCTGGTCGTGCAGTTCCTGGATACGGCTGCGGATCGCCACCGCGTGGGCGGCGCGCTCGGCTTCGCTGCATTGCAGCAGGTCGGCCAGACTGATGGCGATGAAGGCGCCATCGATGGGCCGACGCGGCCGCTGGGTCTTGAGCAGGTCGAGAAAGCCCAGCCAGGCGGCCTTGTCGACCTGTGCATGGCTGTCCTGGGTGGTGTAGCGCCCGGCGGTGTCGAGCAACACGGCGCGGTCGGTGAACCACCAGTCGCAGTTGCGCGTACCGCCCACGCCCCGAATGGCGCCGCTGCCCATCTGCGCCGCGAGCGGGAAGTCCAGCCCGGAGTTGATCAGCGCGGTGGTCTTGCCCGAACCGGGCGGGCCGATGATCACATACCACGGCAGTTCGTACAGGTTGCGCCGCTGGTCACCGCCCAGGCGCGCCTTCTTCAGCAGCGCCAGGGCCTCGTCCATGCGCTGGCGCAGGGTGGCCAGCTCTTCGGCAGTGGCCACGCTGGCCGGGTCGGGTGCGGTTTCGGCGGCCAGGCCTTCGATGACCCGCGCAGCCGCGCGACGGGTCTGGATGATGCGGTACACCCGCCAGCCGATCCAGGCCGCCCAGAGCAGGACGATCAGCGCCCAGCGGCGACCTTCGGGCACCAGCGCATCGAGCAGCGGGCCGACGAACCAGACGATCAGGCTCAGGGCCAGCAGGCCCAGTACCGGCACCACCCAGCGAATGACAAACCCCAGAAACGCCTTCACTCGACGCCCTCCGCCAATACAGTGATCTCAACCCGGCGATTCTTCGCCCGTCCTTCGGCAGTGGCATTGGACGCCACCGGCTCGGTGTCGCTGCGGCCTTCGGCAGTGAAACGCTGCGGCTGGCCGGTACGCGCAGCCAGAATCTGCAGCACCTGCTCGGCACGGGCCTGGGACAGTGCCCAGTTGGACGGGAAGCGCAGGGTGGCAATGGGGCGGTTGTCGCTGTGCCCGGTGATGCGCACCTGGCCCTTGACCTTGCTCACCGCCTCGGCGATGCGCAGCATCAGTGGCTGGTAGGCGTCGACGATGCTGGCGCTGCCCGAGGCGAACAGCTCATCGCCACGAATGGTCACCACCGAGCGGTCCACGGCGTCTTCCACCGCGACCTTGCCGGCGCGGATTTCGTCAGCCAGGAAACCGGCCAGGCGCGGCCGCTCGACCACCTTGGGCTGCACCACCGGGCGGTCGATGGCCTGCACCGGAATGTCGCCCAGGGCATGAATGCGCTTGAACACCGGTTCGGCGTCGCTGGCCAGCATGGCACGCAGCACGAACAGCAGCAGCAACAGCAACGCCGCGCCAATCGCCACGCCCACCCACGGCGGCATGAACTGCGAGAGCCGGTCACGGGCCAGTACCAGGCCGCGCCAGCGCGGCGAAAGCGCCTGCTCGCGCTCGCCCCGGGCACTGCGAATGGCGGCGGCGGTACGCTCGCGCAACGCCTCCAGCTGGCTGCGACCATTGTTCATGACCCGGTAGCGGCCTTCGAAGCCCAGGCTCATGCACAGGTACAGCAGCTCCAGCAGGTACAGCCGCTCGCGCGGTGTCTGCAGGCAGTGTTCGAGCAACTGGAAGGCCTTTTCGCCACCCCAGGCTTCGTTGTGCACGGTAATCAGCAGGCTCTGCTTGCCCCACTCGCTGGCACTGCCCCACGGGGTGCTCATCACCGCCTCGTCCAGTGCGGTACACAGCACGTAGCGCGCCAGCAGGACGTCGTTGCGCGCCACGCCGGCAGCATCGGCGCGCTCTTCGAACTGCCGCAACTGGGCGAGCAATTGGGCGCGCAGACTGGCCGGCGCCGGGTGGGCGATGGTGTTGCGCAGGCGGGTCAGCAGCGCCAGCAAGGGCCCGGCGGCAGCTTCCAGGGGGTTGAGGCCTTCGCCCTGCCCCGGCGTCAGCACCGGCCCACGCACTTCGGCAGCCGGCTGCGGCTGGGCGGCAGCGGGGGCCGCCGGGCGCCCGCCCGGGCGTGGCATGAACTGCGTACGGTCGTTGGCGGGGTTGCCGCCGGATGGATCGTCAGTGGGGTGCATCGCGGTCTTATCCTCGAATCGCCCAGAAAGCCAGGTTCAGGCCGGGGAATTCACCGGCAATGTGGAAGGCGAAGCCGCCGGAACGGCTCAGCTGCTGCCAGTGGTCGCTGCCGCGGTCCAGCTCGTAGTAGGTCGAGCCGACGTGGAACGGCAGCTGGCGTGGCGCCACCGGCAGCGGCAGCAGGCCAATGCCGGGCAGTTGCAGGTTGACCAGGTCGCGGATGTGCTCCACCGAGCCGACCTTGCTCTGCTGGCCGAAGCGCGCGCGCAGGGTTTCGCCGGGGATGTCGGCGCGCACCACGAGGATGAAGCTGGCGTTGTCCAGCAGGGTCTTGTCGGCCAGCATCGCCACGTGCACGCCGTAGGCCTTCTCGACGATGGGGATTGGCACCGCCTTGCTGTCGATCAGCATCGACAGCGCCTCGCGCAGCGCCTGCATCACCGGTGCGAAGCTGACCTGCAGGTCGTCGTGCTGGTAACGCGGGAATTCCTGCGGGCGATGCTCGCGGGTAGAGAAGGTGGCGAACTCACCGGCCAGGCTGACCAGTTCGCTGTAGAAGCGCTCCGGGTGCAGGGGCGCCAGTTGGCCGAGGTGCTGGACCAGCGGCTCGGCGCGGTTGACCAGCTGCAGCAGCATGAAGTCGGCGATTTCCGAAGCACCGCCCGCGCCGGAGGCCACCACGCGACCGGCCAGGGCTTCGCCGCGCTGACGCAGCAGGCCCTGCAGCTCGCTGCGAAAGGCGCTCAGCGGGCGGCTGGCGGCCACATCCAGCAGCGGTGGAATGTACTGTTCGTCGAGCAGCAGCACGTTGTCGGCACGCTTCTCGGTAACGCGCACCACGCCGAGTACCGCGTAGTCGCTCAGGCCGTCCTTCTCGGTGAGCAGACGCAGCGCTCGCGCGCCCACCGCCACCGGCACGCGGCTCTCGAACGCGGCGTTGTCGTCACGCACTTCGCGCACCTGGCTCAGGTAACGCGCCGCACCGGGCGTCTCGCCCTCTTCCACGGTGTCGCGCACGCCGGCACGGCGCAGTGGCAGGCCCAGGTACACCAGACCGTCGCGCACGTTGTCGTCCAGCGCGATCGGGCTCGGCGCCGGGTCGTCGTGGGGAATGTTGAACGGCGTGCCGTCGGGCAGCAGGCCGCGCGCGGCGACGATCGCCAGCTTGCCCTGTGCCAGCAGGCCCTGGTCGATGAGCAGCTCGGAAAAGCCCCAGCCGGCGGCCGACAGCGGACGGCTGCGGGCGTCGATCAGGTTCTCCAGGTAACGGTCATGCTGCTGGAAGTGCTGGGTTCCGATGAACATGCCTTCCGACCAGACCACACGATTGTTCCAGGACATGACTTCTCCGATTGCCTTATTGAGCGGTGCGGGTTGCGGGGTTCACGGCATCGCTGCGCACCGCCTGCGCATCGAGGTCGATCCGGTATTGCTGGCCCTGGCGCGGCGAGACGTCGAGCACCGTGCGCCAGCGCGCGCGGTCGATCTCGCGGTAACCCACCACCAGGCCCACATGGCGGGTCGCCGGATTCAACGGGCGCACCACGCTGCGGGTTTCACCGGGGCGCAACAGCACTTCGTCCTGGTCCACCAGGTCCGGCCCCAGGGTCTGCGCGGCGCGCTCGGCCAGGGCGAAGTAATCGGCACGGCTGAAGGCGGCGGCGTTCTTCAGTTCGAAGATGCGCACCCGCACCGGGGCCGGCTGGCCGGTGGCGCCGGGGTTGAGTGCGGCACTGGCATGCAGGTCGAGGGTCACGGCGCGTTCGGCTTCGCCTGGCGTCTCGGGCGCGGGCGTGGAACAGGCGCTGAGCAGGCTGGCCAGCAGGAAGATTCGGGCAACGGAGGCGAGCATCTGGGTTCTCACGGCGGGATTCTCAGGAGCGCCGCAAGCGTTCGCTGTGCGCTTCATAGGCACGGCTGAACTCGCGACCGAAGAGGTCCTGGAAGTCGTCTTCGGCTTCCTGGGAAATACGCTCATACAAGGCGGTGAACTGCTGCCAGTACTGCGCCTGCCGCGAGCCGCCCAACAGGCCCGACAAGCCGCCAGGCTTGCCCATGCGCGCCTCCAGCTCGGCAGGCGCGAAGCGCTTGAGCAGGTGCTTGATGGCCGCCTCGACACCGGCCATCACCGCCAACTGGTGGGCGCGCAGGTCATCGAAGCTGTCCTGGATCGCCTGTTCCGGGCCCATGAAGGCGTTGTTGCCATGGCGCAGCAGCAACAGCAGGGCTTCATCGGCGTTGGGGGCGAACTTCAGCGGGTTGTTCTCGACCGGGCGGATCATGGTCTGCTGCATGCGGAACTCGCCCTTGAGGCTGCTGCGCGCGCGCAGCACGTCGATCAGGCCTTCGACCATCAGCCGGTAGCTGCGCCCGATGGCCTCAATCTGCGCTTCGGCCTGCTGAGTATCGACACGCAGCTGGTCCAGGCCGGCACCGCGCAGGAAGGCCTGCAACAGCACATCGGAAGCCCCGGCGCCGGGTGGAGGGCTGACGGGCTGCGGTGCAGCGGCTACCGCAACGGGCTCGACGGCCAGCGGCTCGGCGACCGGCAATGGCGCCACCTCAGGCAATGGCTCGGTAACCACTGGAGGCACAGGCTCGAAAACCGGCGCCGGTTCCGCTGCCGCTGGCGGCACTTGCGGTGGCTGCGGCTGCGGCTGCGGCTGCGGGGCAATGATGTCGGCGAACGGGTCCCAGTCATCTGGAATCAGCCCGGCACCGCCAGGCGCGGCGGCAGTCGGCGGGGGCGCAGGTGTTGCAGGCTTGTCGAGGTGCACCGGGGTGGGCGGCCGGAAGTCATGCTGGCGGGCCGGTACATGGTCCGGCTGGGTCGCCGGCGCCACGCTGGAAGGACCGAGGAAATCGAACAGGTCGGGGAATGTGTCCTGAGCCGAACCACCCTGCAGATGCGCCATGCCGGAAGTCACCGCCGGCGCACCCGACGAAGGCTGCCATTGGCTGTCCTGGCGGCTCATCAACGCCTCGAAGCTGTTCGGCGCTTCAACAGACGAGGCACCGGGCTCGGCCAGGTGCATGGCGAAATCGATGCGCACGCGAATCTCGTATTCGCCAATACGGATGAGTTCACCATCCTGCAATACTTCGCTGTTACCGCGACGCAGGCGCACGCCCGCCTGTACTAGCTCAACGCCATTAGTGCTGGTGTCGGTGAGATAATAGCGGCCGTCCTTATATTGAATGACGCAATGCCGCGAAGATACCAACCGCTCTGGATCGGGAAGTACCCAGTCATTCTCTTGACTACGGCCAATTGCCATCACACCGCTGTCCATGCTCTTTTCAGCGCATTGACCCGGTGTAATCTTGTGGTAACTAGTTATGGTCAAGCACAGCGACATGGTGCCTCCCTGCCTATATCGCACATCAACTTTCGCCGCCCATGAATGCTTCGTGATCGAGGCCAGACAAGCCCTCGAACCGAAAGTTCAATAAATTTCCCACTTTGCCCGATCAGGACTTAGGGCAATTGGCGCGCCATGATAATCATGCCGACACCCGCGATGTCAAAATAACATGCACACTGTTACGCTCATCACAATCACTGGCCTATCGCCCATATACACGGCTTGACAAGCCCTGTGCGCTACTTCAAAAATGCACAACTCCGTTATTTGTGTGATATCAGGTTGCCATTAACTAACCATGCGCGACATCCACACTAAAAAATGGTTCAAAAAAATTTCTTAACCGGCTGCAAGACATCATCTGAGTAGATAAGGAGATCAGGTTTGGTGGATGTCTCATTGTTGCTTTCCGCTGTTTCAGCCAACTCCCCTTGCGGTGAAGACCTGGAATACGACGCGGATTTCCTGCAACTCGAACGTGATGCGCTGGGCAAGCCCGAGCGCGTCATGGGCGATGCCGTGCAGCCGGCAGAACCTCCGCCGTGGCGCCAGATGGAGCAGGCCAGCGTGGCCCTGCTGCAGCGCAGCAAGGACCTGCGCATCACCCACTACCTGGTCCAGAGCGCGCTGGCCCTGGACGGGCTACCCGGCCTGGCCAACACCCTCGAACTGGTCGAGCAACTGCTGCGTCAGTACTGGGCCGAGCTGTACCCACTGCTCGATGCCGATGACGACAACGACCCGACCCTGCGCATCAATGCCCTTTCCGGCCTGGCCTGCGACACCAACCTGCGCCTGCTGCGCGAAAGCCCCCTGGTACGTTCCCGCGCCTTCGGCACCCTGAGCCTGCGCGCTGCGCTGCACGCCTGCGGGCTGCAAGTGTCCGCTGACGAAAACCTGGGCCTGGATACCTTCAACGCGGCCCTGCGCGACAGCGATCCGCAGAGCCTGCAGGAAACCCGCGAGGCCCTGAGCCTGGCCCTGGCCCGCGCCGCCAGCATCGAAGCCATCGTCAATGAGCAGGTGGGTTCGGCCCAGGGCGTGGACCTCTCGGCGCTCAAGCAGCCGCTGCGCCAGGCCCTGCAGGTGCTGGGCGAAGCCGCCCCGGCCGATGAGCCGGACGCCGCCCCGGCAGCAGCAGCCGAGCCTCTGGGCGACAGCCCGGCCCTGGCGCCTGCGCCAGCGCGCCCGACGGTCAGTGGCGAGATCAACAACCGCGATGACGTGCTGCGCAGCCTCGACCGCCTGCTGGCCTACTACGCCCGCCACGAGCCCTCCAGCCCGCTGCCGGTGCTGTTGAACCGCGCCAAGGGCCTGGTCAACGCGGATTTCGCAAGCATCGTGCGCAACCTGATTCCCGACGGCATGTCCCAGTTTGAGAACCTGCGCGGCCCCGAGGCTGACTGACCCGCCCAGCGGATCAGCGCCGGGCCGCGCAGCCCGTTATAGGCATCGACGCCAACACCGTCGCAGCAGCGACCAGGAGGAGCAACGTGGCGAAAACCAGTTCGCAGAAATTCATTGCGCGCAACCGTGCGCCCCGCGTGCAGATCGAATACGACGTGGAACTGTACGGTGCCGAGAAGAAGGTCCAGCTGCCCTTCGTCATGGGCGTCATGGCCGACCTGACCGGCAAGCCCGCCGAACCCCTGGCGCCCGTGGCCGAGCGCAAGTTCCTGGAGATCGACGTCGACAACTTCGACTCGCGGCTCAAGGCACTGCAACCGCGTGTGGCCTTCCACACCCCCAACGAGCTGACCGGCGAAGGCAACCTGAGCGTCGACATCACCTTCGAGAGCATGGACGACTTCAGCCCGGCCGCCGTGGCGCGCAAGGTCGACTCGCTGAACCAGCTGCTCGAAGCCCGCACCCAGTTGGCCAACCTGCTGACCTACATGGACGGCAAGACCGGTGCCGAAGAGATCATCCTCAAGGCCATCAAGGACCCAGCGCTGCTCCAGGCCTTGGCGAGTGCGCCCAAGCCCAAGGACGACGCCGAGCCCAACGCCTGATCAGGACCCACGACCATGACCGAACAGCTGCGCGACAACCAGGCCCAGGCGGCCACCCAGGAACAGACCAGCGAATTCGCTTCGCTGCTGCTGCAGGAATTCAAACCCAAGACCGAGCGGGCCCGCGAAGCGGTGGAAACCGCCGTGCGCACCCTGGCCGAACAGGCTCTGGCGCAAACCGACCTGGTGTCCAACGACGCCATCAAGTCGATCGAATCGATCATCGCCGCCATCGACGCCAAGCTCACCGCCCAGGTCAACCAGATCATCCACAACCCGCAGTTCCAGCAGGTCGAAAGCGCCTGGCGCGGCCTGCACTACCTGGTGAACAACACCGAGACCGATGAGCAGCTGAAGATTCGCGTGCTGAACATCTCCAAGCCGGAGCTGCACAAGACCCTGAAGAAGTTCAAGGGCACGGCCTGGGACCAGAGCCCGATCTTCAAGAAGATGTACGAGGAAGAGTACGGCCAGTTCGGTGGCGAGCCCTACGGCTGCCTGATCGGCGACTACTACTTCGATCAGTCGCCACCGGATGTCGAGCTGCTCGGCGAGCTGTCGAAGGTCTGCGCGGCGATGCACGCGCCGTTCATCTCTGCCGCCTCGCCAACCGTCATGGGCATGGGCTCCTGGCAGGAACTGTCCAACCCGCGCGACCTGACCAAGATCTTCACCACCCCCGAGTACGCCGGCTGGCGCTCGCTGCGTGAGTCCGAAGATTCGCGCTACATCGGCCTGACCATGCCGCGCTTCCTGGCGCGCCTGCCCTACGGCGCCAAGACCGACCCGGTAGAAGCCTTCGCCTTCGAAGAAGACACCGACGGTGCCGACAGCGCCAAGTACACCTGGGCCAACGCCGCCTACGCCATGGGCGTGAACATCAACCGCTCGTTCAAGCACTACGGCTGGTGCTCGCGCATCCGTGGCGTAGAGTCCGGCGGCGAGGTCGAGAACCTGCCGGCGCACACCTTCCCCACCGACGACGGTGGCGTGGACATGAAGTGCCCGACCGAGATCGCCATTTCCGACCGCCGCGAGGCCGAACTGGCGAAGAACGGCTTCATGCCGCTGCTGCACAAGAAGAACACCGATTTCGCGGCGTTCATCGGTGCCCAGTCGCTGCAGAAGCCGGCCGAGTACGACGACCCGGACGCCACCGCCAACGCCAACCTGGCCGCGCGCCTGCCTTACCTGTTCGCCACCTGCCGCTTCGCGCATTACCTCAAGTGCATCGTTCGCGACAAGATCGGCTCGTTCAAGGAGAAGGACGACATGCAGCGCTGGCTGCAGGACTGGATCCTCAACTATGTCGACGGCGACCCGACCCACTCCACCGAAACCACCAAGGCCCAGCACCCGCTGGCCGCCGCCGAGGTGGTGGTCGAGGACGTCGAGGGCAACCCTGGCTACTACACCTCGAAGTTCTTCCTGCGTCCGCACTACCAGCTCGAAGGCCTGACCGTGTCGCTGCGCCTGGTGTCCAAGCTGCCATCGGCCAAAGGCGCGTAATGATCTGCCGGCCTGGCGGACCGCACCCGCCAGGCCTGTTCACAACTTCACCCAGCGGCCCATGCCGCATCAGGAGAAACCATGGCTGTCGATATTTTCATCAAGATCGGTGATATCAAGGGCGAGTCTCAGGACAAGACTCACAAGGACGAAATCGAAGTGCTGAACTGGAGCTGGGGCATGTCCCAGTCCGGCAACATGCACACCGGCACCGGCGGCGGTGCGGGCAAGGTCAGCATCCAGGACCTGTCGCTGACCAAGTACGTCGACAAGGCGACCCCCAACCTGATGATGCATTGCTCCAGCGGCAAGCACGTCGACAAGGTCACCCTGACCGTGCGCAAGGCCGGCGGCGACAACCAGGTCGAGTACCTGATCATCAACCTCGAAGAAGTACTGATTTCCTCGCTGAGCACCGGCGGCTCGGGCAGCGATGATCGCCTGATCGAGAACGTCACCCTGAACTTCGCCAAGGTCAGCGTCGACTATCAGCCGCAGAAGGCCGATGGTTCGAAGGAAGGCGGCCCGATCAAGTACGGCTGGAACATCCGCTCCAACGTCAAGATGTAAGCCCCTCGCCCCCGGCCGTGTGCCGGGGGCGATTGGCATCAGGGTTCCATGCAGAAAGGACAACACGTCATGGCCAAGCCTTCGTTCATCAATCTGTTGGCCGCCTATCAGAAAATCATGAAGGAGTACCCCGCCGGGAATCCTTGTGATGGCGGTTGGGATAATCAATGCGCCATTCGAATGAGCATTGCGTTATCGGACGAACTCACGATCAGAGTGAACAAGTCGACCTACAGCGATCCCAAGTGCGCTCATGGACACGCACGCGGCGCAGAATCGCTCGCCAACTGGCTGTGGAAACACCACCTGGGCCGCCCGACAGTCCTGGGTGGCAGCATCGAAGAACGGAAAAAGCTCGCTCAGAAAACCGGCATCATTTTTTTCAAGGATTGCTTTTCCCGCGCGGGAGAGTCCTTCGAGAACAGAAGTGGCGACCACATCGATGTCTGGAACCGAGGCAAGACCCAAACCTTCGATGACCCGACTTTTCGTTCCAGACAGGTCTGGTTCTGGGAGCTGTCATGAACCGCAACCTTCGTGGAGCCCTCTTGCTGAGCGCTTTGTCGCTGAGCCTGCCGGCTTGCGCCGGGCAACCTGAAGACGCGCCGCTGAATGAGTCGGCATCCGTCTCTCTGAGCGGCATGACGCTGACCTTGCAGGATCAGAATCGCCACTGCTCCTTGCGCAAGGACGACGGCAGCCTGCTGTCACTGGAAATCCCCTGGCCCTGCGCATTCAGCCAGGACCGCAACGGGCAGCCACGGGTTGAGAAGTTCAACCAGGGCTCGGAGATCGTCATTGTCTATCACGCTGTGCCGGAGCCTGCCCCGAGCCATGCCTGCGACACCCAGTTCCAGGCCGTGCGCCTGATGAAAGGGCAGCTGGAGGCCTCGATGGTCGCGCGCAACGCCATGTGCATGAAGGGCGTGATCGATCAGAAGAACTTCGTGGCGCTCTTCGATTGGTAAACCCCATGACCCCACGCGAACGCCTGCAGCCCTCCCTGCTCGACCGTCTGACCGACGACGAGCCCGGCAACCCGCAGGAAAGTGCCGACCGCCGCGTGCTCTCGCTCAATCAGCTCAAGGCCTCGGTGCTGCGCGACCTGACCTGGCTGCTCAACACCACCTCGCTGCTGGATGCCGACGACACATTGAACACCCCGGCCGGCACCTCGGTGGTCAACTACGGCCTGCCGGCGCTGTCCGGCACCAGCGTGTCGAGTGTCGACATCGCCGTGCTGGAAAGCCTCATCCACCGCGCCATCACCACCTTCGAGCCGCGCATCCTGGCGCACACCGTGCGGGTGCGTGCGCATCTAGGCCACGAACAGATGAACCACAACGCCCTGAGTTTCGAGATCCAGGGTGACCTCTGGGCGCAGCCGGTAGCCCTGCCGCTGCTGCTGCGCACCGAGCTGGACCTGGAGTCCGGCCACGTGCAGGTCCTGCCTGCCGACCAACGGAGACGCTCATGAACCCACGCCTGCTCGGGCTCTACAACCAGGAGCTGCAGCACATCCGGGAGAGCGCCCAGGAATTCGCCCGTGAATATCCGAAGATCGCCGGGCGCCTGACCCTGGCCGGCCTGGACTGCGCCGACCCCTACGTGGAGCGGCTGCTGGAAGGCTTCGCCTACCTGACCGCGCGGGTGCAGCTCAAGCTCGATGCCGAGTACCCGACCTTCACCCATAACTTGCTGGAAATCGCCTACCCGCACTACCTGGCACCGACCCCGTCGATGACCGTGGTGCAGATGCACGCCGACCCGGACGAAGGTTCGCTGGCCGACGGTTTCCCGCTGCCGCGCGGCAGCGTGCTGCGTGCTGCCCTGGGCCGCGACTCGCAGACCTCCTGCGAATACCGCACCACCCAGCAGGTGCAGCTGTGGCCGCTGCAGGTCAGCCAGGCCGAGTACTTCGCCCAGCCAGCCACCGTGCTGGGGCGCCTGGCCGCCAGTGAACCCAAGGCCAAGGCGGCGCTGCGCTTCACCTTGCGCACCGGCGCAGAGCTGCCGTTCAACAGCCTGGCGCTGACCAACCTGCCGCTGTACCTCCACGGCGCCGACGAACTGCCGCACCGCCTCTACGAGCAGTTGCTGGGCAATGCCTGCGCGGTGTTCGCCCGTCAACCGGGCAGCGACTGGGTCGAGCGCCTGCCGATCGATACCCTGCGCCCTTGCGGTTTCGACGACGCCGAGGCCGCCTTGCCGGTGGTGCCCCAGGCCTTCCAGGGCTACCGCCTGCTGCAGGAGTACTTCGCCCTGCCGCAACGCTTTCTGTTCGTCGACTTCAGCGGCCTGGAGCGCGCGGTCAAACGCTGCAACGGCCAGGAGCTGGAACTGATCGTGCTGTTCGACCGCCTGGACCCGAACCTGGAGAACAGCGTCGGCCGCGAGCAACTGGTGCCCTTCTGCACCCCGGCGATCAACCTGTTCCCGCGACGCCTCGACCGCATTCACCTCAGCGACCGGGTGCACGAATACCATGCCATCGCCGACCGTACCCGGCCGATGGACTTCGAGATTCATTCGATCACCGGGGTCACCGGGCATGGTACCGGCCCCGACCAACCGTTCCTGCCGTTCTACGCGGTGCGCGACCCGTCGCGCTATGGCCGCGACAAGGCCTACTACATCCTGCGCCGCGAACCCCGCGTGCTGTCCAGCGAACAGCAGCGCAGCGGCACGCGCTCCAGCTACGTGGGCAGCGAGACCTTCGTCAGCCTGGTCGACAGCCAGCAAGCGCCATGGCGCCACGACCTGCGCCAGCTGGGCCTGACGGCGCTGTGCACCAACCGCGACCTGCCGCTGTTCATGCGCCTCGGTGGCGCCAGCGATTTCACCCTGGCCGACAGCGCACCGGTGTCGGCGATTCGCTGCCTGGCCGGCCCCAGTCGCCCGCGTGCCAGCCATGCCCACGACAACAAGGCCTGGCGGCTGATCAGCCAGCTGTCACTGAATCACCTGTCACTGGCCGAACAGGGCCAGGGCGCGGCGGCGCTGCGCGAAATGCTGCGCCTGTACGGCGATGACCAGGACGCCGCGCTGCAACTGCAGATCGAGGGCCTGCGCGAGGTCAGCAGCAAGCCGGTGACCCGCCGCCTGCCGATGCCGGGGCCGATCGTCTTCGGTCGCGGCCTGGAGATCACCCTGGAATTCGACGAGAACGCCTTTCGCGGCAGTGGCGTGTTCCTGCTCGGGGCCGTGTTCGAACGCTTCCTGGCACGCTACGTGTCGATCAACAGCTTTACCGAAACGGTGCTGCGCAGCACCGAACGCGGCGAGATCATGCGATGGAAAGCCAAGCCCGGTCGGCGTCCGACCCTATGAACACGCTGGAGGCCATGCAGGACAAGCCCTGGGAGTACGACTTCTTCCAGGCCCTGCGGCGCATCGAGTGCGAAAACCCCGACCTGCCACGCCTGGGCCATTCGCTGCGCCTGGAAGACGACCCGGTGCGCCTCGGCCAGCGCCAGGAAAGTACCTTTGCGCCCTCGACCCTGGCCAGTGCGCAGCCCGCCAGCGATGACGCCGCCGCGCGCCTGGAGCAGTTCTTTTTCGGCCTTGGCGGCCCCAACGGCCCGCTGCCGCTGCACCTGACCGAGTACGTGCGCGAGCGCCAGCGCAACCATGCCGACACCGCCAGCAAGCGCTTTCTCGACGTTTTCCACCACCGCTTGCTTAGCCTGTTCTACCGCGCCTGGGCCGAGGCCCGGCCTACCGTCAGCCACGACCGCCCGGACGACGACTACTGGTCGGGGCGCCTGGCCGCGCTGTGTGGCCGGGGCCTGCCGGGGCAACTGGAGCAGGGCGAACTGCCGGGCACCGCGATGCTGCACTACAGCGGCCACCTGGCAGCACAGACCCGCTACCCGGACGGCCTGCGGGCGATTCTCGGCGAGTACTTCGGGCTGCCGGTGAGCATCGAGGAATACGTCGGCCAGTGGCTGGAACTGCCTGAACGCAGCCGGGTCGGAGTGACGTCCAACCGGCTGGGCATTGACCTGTGCCTGGGCAGTCATGTCTGGGACCGCCAGCACAAGTTCCGCATTCGCCTGGGGCCGCTGAAGCTCGACGACTACATGGGCATGCTGCCCGACGGCCAGCCGTTCCGTGAACTGGTGGCCTGGGTCACCGAGTACCTGGGCCACGAACTGGACTGGGACCTGAACCTGGTGCTGGAACAACCCGAGGTTCCACGCCTGCAACTCAACGGCCGCCAGCGGCTGGGCTTCAACACCTGGCTGGGCACTCCGGAAAAGGACGCTGACGACCTGATCCTGGCCCGCCACTACGCCGACCAAAGCGGCGCGACACCCACCTCAAGGACCTGAACAAGATGAGTGAAATCAGTCGTGCCGCGCTGTTCGGCAAACTCAACAGCGTCGCCTACAAGGCCATCGAGGCCGCCACGGTGTTCTGCAAGCTGCGCGGCAACCCCTACGTGGAGCTGGCGCACTGGCTGCACCAGTTGCTGCAACTGCAAGACAGCGACCTGCACCGCATCGTGCGCCAGTTCAACGTCGAGCCGGCACGCCTGGCCCGTGACCTGACCGACGCGCTGGACCGCCTGCCACGCGGCTCGACCTCGATCACCGACCTGTCCTCGCACGTCGAGGAAGCCGTGGAGCGCGGCTGGGTGTACGGCAGCCTGATGTTCGGCGAAAGCCAGGTGCGTACCGGCTACCTGCTCATCGGCATCCTCAAGACCCCGAGCCTGCGCAATGCGCTGCTGGGATTGTCTGGCGAGTTCGCCAAGCTGAAGATCGAAAGCCTCACCGAGCGCTTCGACGAGTACGTTGGCGACTCGCCGGAGAATGCCCTCGCCGCCACCGACGGTTTCAATGCCGGTGCCGCACCGGGCGAAGCCAGCGGCGCCATGGCACCGAGCGCGATGGGCAAGCAGGAAGCCCTGAAGAAATTCACCATCGACCTCACCGAGCAGGCGCGCAACGGCGAGCTGGACCCCATCGTCGGCCGCGACGAGGAAATCCGCCAACTGGTGGACATCCTCATGCGCCGTCGGCAGAACAACCCGATCCTCACCGGCGAGGCCGGGGTGGGCAAGACCGCCGTGGTCGAAGGCTTCGCCCTGCGCATCGTCGCCGGCGACGTACCGCCGGCGCTCAAAGACGTTGAACTGCGCAGCCTCGACGTCGGCCTGCTGCAGGCCGGGGCGAGCATGAAGGGCGAGTTCGAACAGCGCCTACGCCAGGTCATCGAAGACGTGCAGGCCTCGCCCAAGCCGATCATCCTGTTCATCGACGAAGCCCACACCCTGGTCGGCGCCGGTGGCGCGGCGGGCACCGGCGATGCCGCCAACCTGCTCAAGCCGGCCCTGGCCCGCGGCAGCCTGCGTACCGTGGCGGCGACCACCTGGGCCGAGTACAAGAAGCACATCGAGAAAGACCCGGCCCTGACCCGGCGCTTCCAGGTGGTGCAGGTCGACGAGCCGTCGGAAGACAAGGCGCTGCTGATGATGCGCGGCGTGGCCTCGACCATGGAGCAGCATCACCAGGTGCAGATCCTCGATGAGGCCCTGGAAGCTTCGGTGAAGCTGTCGCACCGCTACATCCCGGCGCGCCAGCTGCCGGACAAATCCGTCAGCCTGCTCGACACCGCCTGCGCCCGCGTGGCGGTGAGCCTGCATGCGGTGCCGGCCGAGGTCGACGACAGCCGTCGGCGCATCGAGGCCCTGGAAACCGAGCTGCAGATCATCGCCCGCGAGCACGCCATCGGCGTCGACACGGGCAGCCGCCAAGCCAACAGCCAGGCGCTGCTGGACGCCGAGCGCGAACGGCTGGTCGGGCTGGAAGCGCGCTGGGCCGAAGAAAAGGGCCTGGTCGACGAACTGCTGGCCCTGCGTGCGCAACTGCGCGACAGCGTTGGCGTGGTGGACAGCGACACCCCGGCCGAACAAGGCCAGGCGCTGCGCGAGCAACTGGTCGAGCTGCAACGGCGCCTGAGTGCGCTGCAGGGCGAGAACCCGCTGATCCTGCCCACCGTGGACTACCAGGCGGTGGCCTCGGTGGTGGCCGACTGGACTGGCATTCCGGTGGGGCGCATGGCGCGCAACGAGCTGGAAACCGTGCTCAACCTCGACCAGCACCTGAAGAAACGCATCATCGGCCAGGACCATGCGCTGCAGATGATCGCCAAGCGCATCCAGACGTCCCGCGCCGGCCTCGACAACCCCAGCAAGCCGATCGGCGTGTTCATGCTCGCTGGCACCTCCGGGGTGGGCAAGACCGAGACCGCCCTGGCCCTGGCCGAAGCCCTGTATGGCGGCGAACAGAACGTCATCACCATCAACATGAGCGAGTTCCAGGAAGCCCACACCGTGTCCACCCTCAAGGGCGCGCCACCGGGCTACGTGGGTTATGGCGAAGGCGGCGTACTCACCGAGGCGGTGCGCCGCAAGCCGTACAGCGTGGTACTGCTCGACGAGGTGGAGAAAGCCCACCCGGACGTGCACGAGATCTTCTTCCAGGTGTTCGACAAGGGCGTGATGGAAGACGGCGAAGGTCGCCTGATCGACTTCAAGAACACGCTGATCCTGCTCACCACCAACGCCGGCACCGAGCTGATCGCCCACCTGTGCCAGGACGCGCAGAACGTGCCCGACCCGGAGGACATCGCCAAGGCGCTGCGCCAGCCGCTGCTGGAAATCTTCCCGCCGGCCCTGCTCGGCCGCCTGGTGACCATCCCTTACTACCCGCTCAGCGACAGCATGCTCAAGGCCATCACCGACCTGCAGCTGGGGCGCATCAAGAAGCGCGTGGAGAGCACCCACAAGGTGCCGTTCGACTACGACGACTCGGTGATCGACCTGATCGTTTCGCGCTGCACCGAAACCGAAAGCGGTGGGCGGATGATCGATGCGATCCTGACCAACACCCTGCTGCCGGACATGAGCCGCGAGTTCCTGACCCGCATGCTCGAAGGCCAGCCACTGGCCGGCGTGCGCATCAGCCAGCGCGACGGGCAACTGCATTACGAATTCGCTGATGTGCAATGAGTGATGAGTAATGAGTGCGAATAATCATGCTCAAACAGTTTCTGATCGTGTTCGTGGTCGGTCTGCCGTTCGCGATCCTCTACAGCGCGCTGGAATACTACCTGCCCGGCACCTGGTGGCCCGCCGGTATCGTCATCACCCTGATGCTGCTCGGGCGTGTCGGCCTTTACCTGTACCGGCGCTCGAAAGGCATCCACGACACCTGGCTGGACTCGTGAGCCGCGGAATGGTTTGCGGCTGAAGCCGCACCTGCCGGGGCATCACTGCCAGCACTACAGCGCTCCTCGATGAGAGAAAACCGATGAATTTCCAGCAACTCACCCGCATGGCCCAGATCACCAGCCCGCTCGGGCCGGATGTGCTGTTGCTCAAGGACATGACCGGCGGCGACGAGCTGGGGCGGCTGTTCCATTACGAGCTGCAGCTCACCGCCCGTGACGGCTCGCTGGACCTCAACCAGCTGCTCGGCAAGCCCATGAGCCTGTCGCTGCAACTGCCCGGCGGTGGCCAGCGGCATTTCCACGGTATCGTCGCGCGCTGCAGCCAGAACGCCGATCAGGGCCAGTTCGCCAGCTACCAGGTGACCCTCAAGCCCTGGCTGTGGCTGCTCAGCCGCACCTCCGACTGCCGGATCTTCCAGCACCAGAGCGTGCCGCAGATCATCAAGCAGGTGTTCCGCGACCTGGGCTTCTCCGACTTCGAAGACGCCCTTAGCCGCCCCTACCGCGAGTGGGAGTACTGCGTGCAGTACCGCGAGACCAGCCTGGATTTCGTCAGCCGGCTGATGGAGCAGGAAGGCATCTACTACTTCTTCCGCCACGAGAAAGACCGCCACGTGCTGGTGCTGGCCGACGCCTACGGTGCGCACCAGAGCGCCCCGGGCTATGCCTCGGTGCCCTACTTTCCACCGGACGGCCAGCACCGCGAGCGTGACCACTTCAACCACTGGCGCCTGGCCCAGGAAGTCCAGCCCGGTTCGCTGGAACTCAACGACTATGACTTCCAGCGCCCCAGCGCGCGCATGGAAGTGCGCTCGGCCATGCCGCGCCCGCACAGCGCCAGCGACTACCCGCTGTACGACTACCCCGGCGCCTACGTGCAGAACCAGGACGGCGAGCACTACGCCCGCACCCGCCTGGAAGCCCTGCAGAGCCTGCACGAGCGTGTCGAGCTGGGCGGTAACGCCCGCGGTATCGGCGCCGGCCATCTGTTCAGCCTCACCGGCTTCGGCCGCCAGGACCAGAACCGCGAGTACCTGGTGGTCACCGCGCAGTACTTCATCGCCCAGGAAAGCCTGGAGACCGGCGAAGGCGGCGGTTTACAGGTCGAAGTGGCCCTGACCTGCATCGACGCCCAGCAGAGTTTCAAACCCCTGGCTACCACCACCAAGCCGCTGGTGCAGGGCCCGCAGACCGCCCGGGTGGTCGGACCCGCCGGCGAGGAAATCTGGACCGACCAGTACGGCCGGGTGAAGGTGCATTTCCACTGGGACCGCCATGACCAGTCGAACGAGAACAGCTCGTGCTGGATTCGCGTGTCGCAGGCCTGGGCCGGCAAGAACTGGGGCTCGATGCAGATCCCGCGCATCGGCCAGGAGGTGATCGTCAGTTTCCTGGAAGGCGACCCGGACCGGCCGATCATCACCGGCCGGGTGTACAACGCTGAGCAGACCGTGCCCTACGACCTGCCCGCCAACGCCACGCAGAGCGGCATCAAGAGCCGCTCCAGCAAGGGTGGCACGCCGGCCAACTTCAACGAAATCCGCATGGAGGACAAGAAGGGCCAGGAGCAGCTGTTCATCCACGCCGAGCGCAACCAGGACATCGAGGTGGAGAACGACGAAAGCCACTGGGTGGGTCACAACCGCACCAAGGTGGTCGACCACACCGAGACCGTCACCATCGGCGTCAACCGCGTGCGTGCGGTGAAGCACGATGACGTGCTGCTGGTGGGTGCGGCGAAGAGCGACAGCATCAGCCGCAGCTACCTGATCGAGGTTGGCGAGAACCTGCGCCTGGTGTGTGGCAAGAGCGTGCTGGAACTCAACGCCAGCGGGCAGATCAACCTGACCGGGGTGAACATCAATTTCTACGCCAGCGAAACGGCGCTGTTCAACACCGGCGAGATCCTGCACCTGAACAACGGCAGCGGCCAGGGCACCGGTCCCAATGGCCAGGGCGAGCAGAGCAAGATCGACGCCGCCGTGCAGCAGATGTTCCCCAAGCCCAAAGGTCAGTAACCCGCACAGGAATCCGCTTCGATGACGTACCGCCTCAACGAATTCAGCTTCGCCCTGCCCGATGACCAGGTGCAGGATTCGACCATCAACATTCTCAAGTTCGGTGAACTGGGTACCTCGCTGATCGTCAGCCGCAGCCTGCTGGCCGACGGCGAAAGCCTTCAGGAGAACTTCGCCACCCAGCTCGAACGCCTCGGCCAGCAGGTCCAGGATCTGCGCCACGACCCGGTGCAGACCCTGCATGTGGGCCGCCAGCAGGAAGTGGAAGCCCTCGAATGGCGCAGTCAGTTCAGCAAGGGCAACGAGCAGGTGTTCCAGTACCAGCTGGCGCTGGTGCTGCCGGGCACCCGGCGCATGCTCGCCCTCAGCTACGTCAAGGCGCAGCCGCTGGGCAGTGCCGAGGCGGCGCACTGGGCGGCCATCAAGCAATCGCTGAACTTCGACGTCAGTCCTTGAACCGCCAGCCGCCTGCCGTGATGAGCCTCGTACATGTCTGACGCCGCGATCTGGGCCGCCCGCCTGGGCGATGGCCTGGAGCACACCTCGATGATGGCCGACATCGTCGGCGGTGTGCTGGAAGTGGCCGCCAACGTTGCCATCGGCGCCCTGGCCACCGCTGCCGTGGTGGCCGCCACCGGCATCACCGTGGCCACCGGCGGGCTGGGTGCCTGCGTGCTGGGTGCGGTGGTCGGCCTGGTGGTGGGTGTGGTGATGGCCAAGACCGGCGCCGACACCGGCCTGTCGCGCTTGTGCGAAAGCATCGGCAACGGCCTGTTCCCGCCCAGCATCCAGGCAACCATCACCACCGGCTCGAAAGACACCCACACCAACAACCTGCCTGCAGCCCGCGCCGCCGGCTGGGTGCCGCCGGGCGTGCAGGTGAGTGAGGAAGAAGACCCGGAGGCCGACGCCAGCTACTGGGACATGGCGAAGAATTTTTTCTCGCAGATGTGGCGGCCTACCGTCGCTGTACCGGCACCCGGCGCGCAACCGCTGCCCGAGGACGAGATCACCTGCACCAAGCACCCGCCCATGCCGCCGCAGTACCTGGCCGAGGGCTCGGACAAGGTGACCATCAACGGCCAGCCAGCGGTGCGCAGCGGCGACCGCAGCACCTGCGAGGCAGTGGTGGTGTCGGCCGGGCCGATCTCACCGGACGTGCGCATTGGTGGCGACAAGCTGGTGGTGCGCGAGATCCGCAGCGGCAAGACCCCCGGCGTGGGCCTGGCGGTCACCGTGCTGATGATGCTCAAGGGCAGCAAGGGCAAGTTCCTCAGCAACCTGCCGTGCATGCTGCTGGGCGCGGTCAACGCCTTCGTGGTCGGCCAAGCCACCAACGCGCTGACCCGCGCCATCGTCGGTTCGCCCAACCCGGTGCATGCACCCACCGGCGCCAAGGTGCTGGGCGAAGACGACGAGCTGGACTTCGTGCTGCCGGCGCTGCTGCCCATCGACTGGCAGCGCGTCTACAACAGCCACGACGCACGCTGCGACGGGCTGTTCGGCGCCGGCTGGAGCGTCGCCTACGAAGTCAGCGTAGAGATCCTGGCACATGCCGACGGCGGCGAGACCCTGCTGTACATCGACGAACAGGGCCGGCGCATCGACATGGGCGTCATCCCCCTGGGCGGCGCGACCTTCAGCGCCGGCGAGGGCTTGTGCGTACGTCGACACGCCAGCGGCCAATTGCTGATCGAGAGCGATGACGGCCTGTACCGGCTGTTCGAACCCAGCCCGCTGGACCCTCGCCGCTTGCGCCTGACCCTGCTGGGCGAGCGCAACGACAACCGCATCCACCTCGACTACGACGACCAGGGCCGCCTGCGGCGCCTGCGTGACAACCACAGCCAGGTGCAGGTCGAACTGGGCTACAGCGAGCGCTGGCCGGGGCGGGTCAGCCACATCGAGCGCCTGTACCCCGACCAGGAGCGCGAGGTGCTGTGCCGCTACGCCTACGACGCCCAGGGCGACCTCGCCGAGGTATACGACGCCAACGGCCAGCTGCGCCGCCGCTTCGCCTACGACCAGGGCCGGCGGATGATCGAGCACCAGCGCCCCGGCGGCCTGCGCTGCTTCTACACCTGGGGCTGGGTGGACAACCGTGAATGGCGGGTGGTGCGGCACTGGACCGATGACGGCGACGAGTACCACTACGACTACGACCTGCAGGCCGGGCGTACCACCGTACGCGACGGCCTGGGCCGCAGCAGCACGCGGGTGTGGAACGCCCAGCACCAGGTGACCGAATACCGCGACCACCTCGACCATACCTGGCGCTTCGACTGGGACGACGAGCGCCAGCTGATCGGCGCCACCGACCCACAGGGTGGCCAGTATCGCTTCGACTACGACGACGCCGGCAACCTCACGGCCAGCCTCGACCCGCTGGGCCGCCGCACCTCGACCCTGTGGCTGGAACACTGGGCCCTGCCGCTGGCCGAAACCGACGCCGCCGGCCAGACCTGGCAATACCGCTACGATGCGCGCGGCAACTGCATTCGCGAGACCGACCCGCTCGGCCAGGCCACCCGTTACCGCTACGACGCCCACGGCCAGGTGGTGGAGATCATCGACGCCGCCGACAAACGCAAGCAGCTGCAGTGGAACGCCTTCGGCCAACTGGTGCAGCACACCGATTGTTCGGGTTACCCGACGCACTTCGCCTACGACCGGCGCGGCAACCTGCAAAGCGTCACCGACGCCTTGGGCGAGCGCACCCTGTACCACCACGATGCCCAGGGCCGCCTGCTGGGCAGCGAACAGCCGGACGGCCGCACCGAGCAGTACCAGCGCGATGCCAGCGGCCAACTGGTGGGCTTTACCGATGCCGCCGGCTACACCACCCGCTACCGCTATGACCGTCGCGGCCAGGTGCGCCAGCGCCTCGACAGCCAGGGCCGCCAGGTGCAGTTCGACTACGACGCCTACGGGCGGCTGCTGGCGCTGGGCAACGAGAACGGCGAGTACTACCGCTTCGCCTGGGATGCCGCCGACCGTCTGGTCGAGCAGCACGACCTGGACGGCGCGCGGCGTTGCTACGCCTATGACGCCTGTGACCAGCTGACCCGCGTCGAGCATCATCCCGCAGCGCTGGCCAGCGCCGTCGCGGTGGCCGTCGCGCCTGTACCGGCGCCTCTGGTGCAGACCCTGGAACGTGATGCCGCTGGCCGCCTGCTGCGCCGCCGCAACGCCGACGGCTGCACCACCTATCGCTATGACGCGCTGGACCGCATGACCGAGGTGACCTTCACCGACCTGGCCGGCGAAACGCAGACCCTCGGGTTCGCCTACGACGCCCTTGGCCAGTTGGTCGAAGAGCGCAGTGGCGCCGGAACGCTGTGCCACCAGCACGACGAGCTGGGCAACCTGATCCAGACCCAACTGCCCGATGGCCGCCTGCTCAACCGCCTGTACTACGGCAGCGGTCACCTGCACCAGATCAACCTCGACGGCCAGGTGATCAGCGACTTCGAGCGCGACCGCCTGCACCGCGAAGTGCTGCGTACCCAGGGGCAACTGACCACCCGCAGCCTCTACGACCGCGCCGGTCGCGTGCGTTCGAGGCTGCGCGGCCCGGCCATGCAGGCCCCGCAATTGCCGGCCCAGGCCGAAGACGATTACCAGTACGACGCCATCGACAACCTGGTGGGCAAGCAACGCCGTGACCGCCAGGCGCCCGGCGATGCTCGGCAACTGCTGGGCTACGACAGCACCGGGCGGATCATCGCCAGCCAGGACAGCCCCAGCGGCTATAGCGAAACCTTCGCCTGGGACGCCGCGGCCAACCTGCTGGATGCCCCGCGCAGCGGCGGCCTGGTGCGGCATAACCGTCTGCTCACTTACCAGGACAAACGCTACCGTTACGACGCCTTCGGCCGCATGGTCGAGAAACGCAGTGCCCGGCATGGCGTGCAGCAGTTCAGCTACGACGCGCAGAGCCGCCTGGTGGAAGTGCGCAACGCCAACGGCAACCGCGTGCGCATGCACTACGACCCGCTGGGCCGGCGCATCGCCAAGACCGAGCTGCACGCCAGCGGCCTGGTGCTCGGCGAAACCCGCTTCATCTGGGATGGCATGCGCCTGCTGCAGGAGCAGCGCAACCACCTCACCAGCCTGTACCTGTACAACCAGGGCAGCTTCGAACCGCTGGCGCGGGTCGACGGACTGGGCGCGCAACAACGGGTGCGCTATTACCACAACGACCCCAGCGGGCTGCCGCAGCAGCTGACCGACCGCGACGGCCAGAGCGTCTGGCAGGCGCAGTATCAGGTATGGGGCAATACCCTGCGCGAGACCCGCGCCGCGCATTACGTCGAAGAACAGAACCTGCGCTTCCAGGGCCAGTACCTGGACCGCGAGACGGGCCTGCACTACAACACCCTGCGCTTCTTCGACCCGGACATCGGCCGCTTCACCACCCAGGACCCCATCGGCCTGGCCGGCGGCCTGAACCTCTACGCCTACGCACCGAACCCGCTGGGCTGGGCCGACCCGCTGGGGCTGAGCAAGTGCGGCACCTCCAGCCGCAAACGGCCACCGGGGCCGACCCTGGACAAGCGCACCACCGACAGCTTCACCAACGGCAAGTACACCAACCGCCAGCTGACCCGCAACGAGCGCTACTACAAGTACCATGGCGTGGATAACCGCACCGGCCGCAAGGTGTCGTGGCTGACCAACCAGAAGTACACCTCCGAGGACGCCCTGCGCCGCGACCTGGCGATCCGCCACGACTGGGGTGTGAAGATCACCAAGGTGTCGGAGTTCGAAGTGCCCAAGGGCACCTGGGTCAGCGAAGGGCCGGCGGCCCTGCAGGGTCCAGGCCTCGATTACCCCGGTGGCGGCTATCAGGCTGTCATCACCAACCTGCCCCGCGCGTGGGTGCTCAAGACCACAGGAGTCCCCTGGTAATGCCTTTGCAAGAATTGCTCGACGCCCTGGACACCCTGATCCAGGCCCTGAACAAAGCCGGCAAGCCGCCGGCCGCCTTCTTTGCCGACCGCGCCGCCGAACTGCGCCAGGCCAGCCCGGGCGATGCTGGTGTACGCGACAACCTGCAGGCGCTGGCGACCTGCATGCCGATGGCCCAGTACGGCGACTTTTCCCTGGAAGAGGAAGCGCTGCTGGGCAAGGTCGTCGACCTGGCCGGCGATTGCCTGAAAGCCCTCCCCTGAGCCGATGCAACAGGACCTGACGTCATGGAACGACGCCTTGCAGTACGGATGAACCGCCATGTCTGACGCCGCCATCTGGGCCGCCCGCCTGGGCGACGGCTTGGAGCACACCTCGATGATGGCCGACATCGTCGGCGGTGTGCTGGAAGTGGCCGCCACTGTGGCCATCGGCGCCCTGGCCACCGCTGCCGTGGCAGCGGCCACCGGTATCACCGTCGCCACCGGCGGCCTGGGCGCTTGCGTCCTCGGCGCGGTGGTCGGCCTGGTGGTGGGTGTGGTGATGGCCAAGACCGGCGCCGACACCGGCCTGTCGCGCTTGTGCGAAAGCATCGGCAATGGCCTTTTCCCGCCCAGCATCCAGGCGACCATCGCCACGGGCTCGAAAGACACCCTCACCAACAACCTGCCTGCAGCCCGCGCCGCCGGCTGGGTGCCGCCCGGCGTGCAGGTCAGTGAAGAACAGGCCCCCGAGGCCGAAGCCAGCTACTGGGACATCGCCAAGAACATCTTCGCGCAAATGTGGCGGCCCACCGTCGCCACCCCGGCACCGGGCGCCGAGCCGCTGCCGGAAGACAAGGTGCTGTGCAGCAAGCACACGCCCATGCCCGAGCAGTACCTGGCCGAGGGCTCGGACAAGGTGACCATCAACGGTCAGCCCGCGGTGCGCAGCGGCGACCGCAGCACCTGCGAGGCAGTGGTGGTGTCGGCCGGGCCGATCTCGCCGGACGTGCGCATCGGTGGCGACAAGCTGGTGGTGCGCGAGATCCGCAGCGGCAAGACCCCCGGCGTGGGCCTGGCGGTCACCGTGCTGATGATGCTCAAGGGCAGCAAGGGCAAGTTCCTCAGCAACCTGCCGTGCATGGCCCTGGGCATGGTCAACAGCTATGCGGTGAGCGCGGCGACCAACGCCGTGGTACGCGCCACCAGCGCCTCGCCCAACCCGGTGCATGCCGCTACGGGCGCCAAGGTGCTCAGTGGCGATGACGAACTGGATTTCCTCCTGCCGGCGCTGCTGCCCATCGAATGGCAGCGTTTCTACAACAGCCGTGACGAACGCCATGACGGCCTGTTCGGCGTTGGCTGGAGCGTGGCCTATGAAGTGTGCGTGGAGATCCAGGCGCATCCAGAGGGCGGCGAGCGGCTGGTGTACACCGACGAACAGGGCCGACGCATCGACATGGGTGTGATCCCGCTGGGTGGCGCGGTGTTCAGCGCCGGCGAAGGCCTGAGCGTCAAGCGCCACGCCCGTGGCCAGTTGCTGATCGAAAGCGAAGACGGCCTGTACCGCCTGTTCGAGCCCTCGCCGCTGAACCCTTCGCGGCTGCGCCTGGCGCTGCTCAGCGACCGCAACGAGAACCGCATCCTGCTCGACTACGACGAGCAAGGGCGCATCCGTGGCCTGCGTGACGGGCTCGACCAGGTGACGCTGGCGCTGCATTACTCGGCCGCCTGGCCACGCCGGCTCAGCCATATCGAACGCCAGTACGCCGATGGCCAGCACGAAATACTGGCGCGCTATGCCCTGGACGCCCAGGGCCAGCTGGCCGAAGTGCGCGACGCCAACGGCGAGGTACAACGGCGCTTCGCCTATGACGCGGGGCAGCGCCTGGTCGAGCATCAGTTGCCCAGCGGGCTGCGCTGCGGCTACGACTGGGCACAGGGTGCCGACGGCCACTGGCGCGTGGTGCATCACTGGACCGATGCCGGTGACGAATACTGGTTCGACTACGACCTGGCAGTCGGCAGCACGCAGGTTCGCGACGGCCTGGGGCGGGTCAGCGGGCGCCGCTGGAATGCCCAGCAGCAGATCACCGAATACACCGACACCCTGGGCCATACCTGGCACTTCGAGTGGAACGACGAGCGTCAGTGGCTGGGCGCTCGCGACCCGCAGGGCGGCGAATGGCGCTTCACCTACGACGAAGCCGGTAACCTGGCGGAGAGCCGCGACCCGCTGGGCCAGACCGAAGCGGTGTCGTGGCTGGAGCACTGGTCGCTGCCACGCACCGAGACCGACAAGGCCGGCGGCCAGTGGCGCTACCGTTACGACGCGCGTGGCAATTGCACGCAGGAGACCGACCCGCTCGGCCAGGTGACCCGCTATCGCTACGACGACCTGGGGCAGGTGGTGGAGATCATCGATGCCGCCGGGCGCAGCAAGACCCTGCGCTGGAACGCCAGCGGCCAGTTGCAGGAATACACCGACTGCTCCGGCTACCCCACCCGTTATGCCTATGACCGCCGCGGCTACCTGCAGACCCTCACCGACGCCTTGGGCGAACGTACGCAGTTCGAGCACGATGCACAGGGTCGTCTGCTGCGCATCCAGTTGCCTGACGGGCGCATCGAGCAGTTCCAGCGTGACGCCGCCGGCCAGCTCACCGGCTATATCGACCCGGCCGGGCATGCCACCCGCTACAGCTATGACCGACGCGGCCTGGTACGCCAACGCATCGACCCGCTCGGCCACCCGGTGCGTTTCGACTACGACGCCTATGGCCGCCTGCAAACCCTGAGCAACGAGAACGGCGAGCACTACCGCTTCCGCTGGGACGCCGGCGACCGCCTGGTGGAACAGCAGGACCTGGACGCCAGTGCACGGCGTTACGCCTACGATGCCCTGGGCAACCTGACCGCCCTCACCCACTTGCCCGCGCCCCACGGCGCCGGCCTGGCTGTGCTTCCCGAGCAACCCACGGCCCCCCTGGAGCAGCGCCTGGAGCGCGATGCGCTGGGGCGACTGGTGGCCAAGCACACCGCTGACGGCCTGACCCGCTACCGCTACACACCACTGGACCAATTGACCGGGGTGAGCTTCGAAGGGTCGGATGCCGCGCCCCAGGAACTGGGCTTCGCCTATGACGCTCTCGGCCAGTTACGCGAACAGCACGCCGCCGACGGCAGCCTGCAGCACGAATACGACGAGCTGGGCAACCTGACCCGCACGCGCCTGCCCGACGGGCGCTGGCTCAACCAGCTGTATTACGGCAGCGGCCACCTGCACCAGATCAACCTCGACGGCCAGGTGATCAGCGACTTCGAGCGCGACCGCCTGCACCGCGAGGTGCTGCGCACCCAGGGCCGACTCAGCACGCGCAGCCAGTACGACCGCGCCGGACGCCTGCGAGCCCGGCTGCGCAGCCCGGCCAGCCAGGCGCCGCAGCTGCCGGCGCAGCGCGAGCAGCAATTCGACTTCGACCCGGCCGACAACCTGGTCGGGCGCCTGCAACGCGACCGCCAGCCACCCCTGGACCGCCGCGACCTGCTGCAGTACGACGCCAACGGGCGCATCGTCGCCAGCCAGGACAACCGCTACGGGCACAGCGAGACCTTCGCCTGGGACGCCGCCGCCAACCTGCTCGACAGCCCGCTCAAGGGTGCCGGCTTCGTGCGGCATAACCAGGTGCTGACCTACCAGGACAAGCGCTACCGCTACGACGCCTTCGGCCGCACCGTGGAAAAACGCAGCGCCCGCCACGGCGTGCAACGCTTCGCCTATGACGCCGAACACCGCCTGGTGGAAGTGCGCAACGACAACGGCCACCGCGTGCGCATGCACTACGACCCGTTGGGCCGGCGCATCGCCAAGACCGAACACGACCGCCACGGCCAGGCCTTGGGCGAAACCCGTTTCACCTGGGACGGCCTGCGCCTGTTGCAGGAGCACCGCAACGGCCTGGACAGCCTGTACGTCTACCTCGAAGACAGCTACGAACCCCTGGCCCGCGTCGACGGCAAGGGCGACCAGCAGCGCATCCGCCATTACCACAACGACCTCAACGGCCTGCCCGAGCAACTCACCGACCACGCCGGCCAGACCGTCTGGCAGGCCCGTTACCAGGTATGGGGCAACACCTTGCGCGAAGTGCGCGAGCCCTACTACGTCGAAGAACAGAACCTGCGCTTCCAGGGCCAGTACCTGGACCGCGAGACCGGCCTGCACTACAACACCTTCAGGTTCTACGACCCGGACATCGGCCGCTTCACCACCCCCGACCCGATTGGTCTGGCGGGAGGGATCAACCTGTATCAATACGCACCGAATCCGATTGGGTGGGTGGATCCGTGGGGGTGGAAAGGCTGCTCGGTCAAAAAGGGTGATGGTCGAACACACGATATCGTCCTTGAACTCACCAGAAAACAATATAAGCAAGCCTTCGGCCACATAAGATCAGTTATCAAGTCCACGGGGCGCGATATTTTCACCATCAATAGGGTTGGCGCAGATAAAAATCGGAAACTCTCGCTGTCTGGCTATCCGACGCGAGCTGGGAAAGACCGCGACGAGTTTCCGATGGCCATGTTCAAAGAGGGCGGTAAAGGCGCAAGCGTTCGTTACATCGACCCGAGCGACAACCGTGGAGCGGGCTCATCTATTGCACATGCACTCGATCCCTATCCCGATGGGACCACAGTCAAGATAGTTGTGAAATGACGGAGAAATCCATGAACACTGACGACATTAAAAACAGTCTGATTTCAGCGAATAGTGACTTTCAGAAGCACATCGAAAAGCTACCAAAGCGCAGTCAAAAGACAGCCAAATCTCTGTTGGAAGCCGTTGTGAGGTTGGCTTACGTACTTTACTCAAGCGGGGAGACCGAGCAAGCGGAACAACTCGTAGGTCCTCTCTCCGAAATCCCATTTTCGAATAGCTACGACTACTGGACGTGGATAGAAGCGGCTTTGGTCTTGAAGGGAACCCTGGCTAAAGCAGCGGGTGACAAGATCGCTTTCACAGAGGCACTGCAAACCGCTCAATTGGCCCTTGAAACCGGCACGGAGCTGCAGGTAAGCGTCAAGGCGGCCGTTCACCAGCGCTTTCTCAACGGTCAGATGCTCGATGATAGCTTTGATCAGGAAGACGATGAGCGTGACGCATTCGAGATGCGCATCAACTACCTCATGACGCTTTGCAAGATTCGCTTCTTTGGCGGGAGCGAGACTTGGCCTGACGTCAGAACGGAGAGCGCCATCGCCGAGGTCGTCGGGAAAATCAACGCCAGTGTTCAAGCATATGGCATTCATCAGTTGCCCCCCTTCAAGTAGAGGCCAAGGCACGGGGTCGATACGGAGAGTTCAGCCCAGCGAACCTGGCGCGGATGAAGCGTGGCTCGGCGCCAGTGGATAAGAATGGGAGTCCAATGGAACTCTACCATCACAACCCTCAACGTTACGGAGGGAAGGACGTTAACAACCCGCGTAATTTACGCGAAGTCACCCGAGAGCAACATGCGGCACTCGACCCACATAGACAATTAGGAAGCGCGCCATGACACCGTTGGAAATCATCAAGTCTTTTGTAGATGGCTCGCTGCCGCCTGCCGAGTTTGAGCGCATGCTGAACAACGACGCAGCCCTGCATACTGCACTTGAAGCGAGCTTTACCTTGCCCGCTTACGTAAACGAGCCGGATCTGTATACGTTCTTGATCGGACAACAGTATGCCAATATTGAATCCGTCTTCAATGTTCAGGTCATTCTGTCGGACTTTCTGAAAAGCCAAGGAGTCGAGCATGTGCCTAGCAAAAAATATGAAGAACTATTCAATCTTCTACTGAAAGTCCAGCCAAAGTGGCTGGCGCTCCCTTTCGACTATCTCTCAGCCCTGCTGGAACGAGCACCGTCGCAACAACCCAAGGCGCTGCAAGCCTGGCTCAAGGAAACAATCGCCTCAGAGTTTCGCTGCCTGAAATCGGCACCGAAATGGCTGCAGGCACCGGCATGGCCCATTGAAAATGGCAAGCCCCTGGTCTTTGTCGGGCAACTGGATGTTAGCGCGCTGAGCCACGATAGCTCACAAGCCTATGTATTTTTCGATGAAACGACCGGTACGTTTCAGACCTTAAAACAGTCCTGCTAGGCTCTTTTCACGGTACAGAGCGTGGATAAGCAACCCGTCGCCGATACTGCCCACACCGTCACTTACGACTGAAACATGCTCAAGCTACTTGAACTTTACAAGCTGGCTTTGAGTTTTCTTGAGCCGCTTGCTTATTGGGCATGGGGCCCAACCAGATGATGACACGTGGAGAATACGAAATTCGCTTGATGTCTCAAGCGATCCACTACTCGTTGGTAAAGACGGGCGCGATTTCTCAGCAGCAATTACACACCGCCCGCCGGTCCGCCAAATCACTCGCCAAAAGTAAAGGTTGCTACTGAGGATTGAAAACATGGGCATAAAGAAAATTTACTTCAGCGATAAAGACCAAGGGCTCGGTCAATTGGGCGGTGGCGCTTGGATAAGCGATCTGTCGCTTTGGCCAACCGATCCGGAAACGGGAGCGCTCATGTTGCCCCTCATCACCTTGACTCCCAGCTTCCTGGGCACGCCCTTCATCGCACAGGACATGGCGCTCAGCGTGTTCATCTCCGTCCAGCGTACGCCCGACGGATTCAAAAGATCATCCTTGAGACACTTCACCGTTCATCAGCAAACGGAACTGGAGGCCCTGCACGCAGGCTATAGCCGAGTCCTGGTGCACAAAAAGGCAAGCCAGGAATTGATTCCCGAGCCATTGGCAGACCTCGTCGGACGTCGCTACATTCAACTCGAAGAGTTCGATGAAGCCGATCTCGCCGAGGAGCTGGAAGATGAATACAGCGGCGCCGCGATGAGCAAGGTGCTGGGTAGGCCATGCTGGCTGCAGGACGCCATTCACGAATCACCTCGCTACTTTTTTGCCGCTCAAATTCAGGAATTGGATATCCGGCGAGTCAGCCCTGAACATGACGGTCTGTTCGCAAATGGCATGGGCTACCTGTTCATTGACAATCGTGCCAAAAAATTAACCGACACGGCCGAAGCCGGTTATTTCTTCATTCAGTTTACGTGATCACGAGAACATATCGAATGGCCCTAGATGTACTTGGTTATCACGAAGGCGGTTCTGAGCTTCACTTCGAATTCTCCGAGCGGCTGCACCAATCCATCTTTCGAAATATCAAGCCTAAAAAAAACAGTCCCTTGTATAGAATCCGTGATTATTACCTGACGGACTGTTCATTTTCGGGCGACGAGATTGAAACCCTGTCAGCCGCACTGGGGAGTGTGGACCACCTGATCACAGCGCCCAACGCCGAGGCCTTCGAGGGCCTGATAAAGTTCTTGAGACAGGACGGTCTAGTCCGCGTTGCCTTTGCAGGTGATTGATCTGCCAAAAGCCGTTTGAATGCAACACTGTTCGATTAAGCGCTTTGCGGCTTTGTGCAAGCGAGCTTGCTCGCACAAAGCTGTGCAAAGTCGCTGAGCTTTTTGTGAACAGGCGGTCGCTTCGCGGCTGAAGCCGCTCCTACCCGGTTTAACTGACCCGTATTGAGTTTAAATGCACGCAAGCACGCGTGAGTTTAGTCGGGTGAATCGACTGAGTCGTGGCTCAGCGACCGTCATACGCGGACTAAATGTATCTGTGTATTCATCATTGTTATCCAAGCCGTTACATATTCAATACATATTCTTACCTACAGAACCCAACGTAAATTAAATGAAAATTTGACACTTGAACTTTCACTGAACGGTAGGATGCCGCTTATCCCTTACATGGATTAGCCACAGGTCCATCCTCATGAATCGTCTCCTCTGGAAACTGCTGCCCAAGTCGCAGCGTGAGCTGCTGCTCGAACGTCTTTCGGTCATCGACCGTCAGGTGGTGAGCAAGACGTTGTCGGGCAGGCAGGGCTTCCCCGAAGCCTTCGACCAGCTCGAATGCCTGTTCATCCATGTGCCCAAATGCGCGGGCAGCAGCGTGGCGCAGGCGTTGTTCGGCGGCAATCCGGCCGGGCATCTGCCGTTGTACTGGTATGAAAAGCAGTTCAACGAGCGCTACCGGCATTACTTCAAGTTCGGCTTCGTGCGTGACCCGCTGCAACGGGCGCTGTCGGCGTTTGAGTACTTGCGCCAGTCCAGCGGCAAGCGCGACCAGGCCGCGTACGAACTGGTCAGCCAGTACACCAGCTTCGAGGCCTTCGTCGATCAGTGGCTGTGCGCAGAGAACATCAGCCGGCAGATCCATTTCGCCCCGCAGTATCACTTTCTGCAGAACGCCATGGGCCGTATCGAGGTGGACTTCATCGGCCGCCACGAAAACCTCGCCGAGGATTTCCGCACCCTGTGCACCCACCTGCACTGCAAGGGCGAGTTGCCGCATGTGAACCGCTCGGCCAGGCGCGGCGCACACCGGCCGACTTTCAGCCCTGCGACCCGGCGTCGGGTGCGCGAGGTCTATGCGCGTGACTATGAGTTGTTCGGCTATGAATGAGCCACGCCCCCTGCTGGTTGCCCCGCCCATGGCCGTGGACCAGGCAATGCGCCAGGCCCTCAAGCAGCAGCAGGCCTGCTGCATCTGGTTCACCGGGTTGTCCGGTGCCGGCAAGTCGACCCTGGCCGACCGCCTGGATCAGGCCCTGCATGACGCAGGCCTGCATAGCTACCTGCTTGACGGCGACCAGGTGCGCCAGGGGCTGTGCCAGGACCTGGGCATGTCAGAGGCCGACCGCCATGAGAACGTGCGGCGCATGGGCGAGGCTGCCCGGTTGATGGTGGATGCCGGGCTGATCGTCATCGTCTCGGCGATCTCGCCGTTTCGCGCCGACCGTGACCGCGTGCGCCAGCACCTGGCGGAAGGCGCGTTCATCGAGGTGCATGTCAGCACGCCCCTGGCCGAATGCGCACGCCGCGACCCCAAGGGGCTGTACCGCGCCGCACGGCAGGGACGCATCCGCCAGTTCACCGGCATCGACAGCCCCTACGAAGCCCCATTGACCCCCGAGTTCGTCATCGACACCACGCAGGACGACGGCCAGGCGTTCATCGCCCGGGTGCTGCTGCAACTGAGCCACGCTCGCCAGCCGGGCCTGGTGCCCACGGCGACCGGGCAGTTGGCCACCTGTCAAAACTGTCAGTAGATGTTCGCCCGCGCCTTTGCACAATGTAGGGTTCCGTCGCGCGGGCCTCGCCGGGCATGACACCGCGTGGCATTACCTGCGGAGGTGCCACCCATGGATGCGTTGAATGTCATCAACATCGGAACCGACAAGGTCAATGCGTTGCTCAACATGGTCGTGCAATACGGCGCGGCCATTGGCCTGAAGCTGCTGGTCGCGGCGCTGTTGTGGATCGTCGGGCGCTGGTCGATCGGCATGCTGGTGCGCATGCTGCAGCGTTCGCTGACCCGGCAGAAGTTCGACCCTACCGTACTGCGCTACCTGGGCTCGTTCGTCACCGTGACGCTGAACATCATCCTGGTGGTGGCCATTCTCAGTTACTTCGGCATCGAGACCACCAGCTTCGCGGCCCTGCTGGCGGCGGTGGGCCTGGCCATCGGCATGGCCTGGTCGGGCCTGTTGGCCAACCTCGCGGCCGGCGGCTTCATCATCGTGCTGCGGCCCTTCAAGGTCGGTGACGTGATCGCCATAGCCGATGTAAGCGGCCGGGTCGACGAGATCGGGCTGTTCGTCACCGCTATCGACACGGCGGAGAACGTACGGGTGCTGGTGGGCAACAACAAGATCCTGTCGAGCAACATCATCAATTACTCGACCAACGACTACCGCCGCGTGGAACTGAGCGCCACGCTGCCGGCCAGCGTCGATGAGCAGCAGACCATCGCCCGCCTGACCGAGCGGCTGCAGGCCATTCCCAATGTGCTGGCCACGCCCAAGGTCGACGTACAGGTGGCGGCGGCGAACGCCGACAACCTTACCCTGGCGGTGCGTCCGTATTGCCACAACGATCATTACTGGCCGGTGTATTACCAGGCTACGGAGGTGATCCGCAGGATGTTGCAGGAGGAAGGTGCCAGGGCCTGAGCGGCCCTGGCGGCAGGCAGCGCTTACTGGGCGCCCAGCATGCCCGAGTTGGCCATGACGAAGGTCATGAACTGCTCGGGGGTCATCTTCTGGCCGTTGAAGTCGACGCTGTCGTTGGCGTACTGCAGGGTAGAAACGATTTCATCGCCCTCGACCTTGGCCAGCTGCATGCCCTGGGCCATGACGGCGGCCATCTCGCTCACCGCCTTGCCCTGCTCGGCGATTTCCTTGGGATCGGTGACGCCTTGCAGGCTGGCCTGCAGGCCGACGATGTCCTGGATCATCGGCTTGGACAGCACCACGCGGGCGCTGAGCTGGCTCAGGCTCTTGCTGACCAGTTCATCCTGCGGCTGATCGAAGTCGCCCGGGTCGGCCAGGTCGATGCTAAGGTGCGCGTGGCTTTCGCCGTTGGCGGTCTTGAGCGAGAACTTCTCCAGCTCGATGTGCGGCTTGCCGGCCAGCAGCTTGCGCATCTCGGCATCCAGCAGGGCCTGGTCGGCGGCACTGAGGTTCAGCTCCAGAGGCTCTTCGGCAGCCGCCGCGGCCTGCTGCGCCGGTACGATCTTCTCCTGGAACAGCTGGTACAGCGAGCGGGTGGCGGCGACATCGAGGTTGCCGAAACGCAGCCCCAGGTGCGCGGCACCGATTTCCTTGCCGCTGTAGGAGAGCTTGCCGATGTCATAGTTGACCTGCGCGGCCAGCTTGTCGGCATCTTCCTGCATCAGGTTGGTGTTGGTGAACTGCTCCAGCTGCACGGCCGGGCGCCCCACTGGCTGGAACACCAGCTGGTCGATCTTGACGTTGCTGTGCCCGAGGTAGAAGCCGGCCTTGCCCTTGGTGCCACCGCTGTCGAAGCTCATGCCCTTGGCCTGCAGCGCCACCGGGCCATCCGGGGACTGCACGTTGAGCTGCAGGTTGTCCATGTTGCCGGTGACCTTGAGCTTCTCGGCATCACCCGACGCCTCGGTGTCGAAGCTCAGGCCCGAGAAGGCGAATTCGCCATCGCTGTCTTTGTACTGCAGCGGCGCGAACTCGAAATGGCCGTTGAGGGAGCGGTCATAGCCAATGCTGCCACGCCCGGTGAAAGGCACCTTGCCGTTGCTCATGGCGAACCACTTTTCGGTGTCCGGGGTCTTTTCCACTTCCAGGTTGCTGACCGCCATGACCGGCAGCAGCTTCAGCGAAGCCAGGCGCGACAGCGGCAGCGGGCCATGCTCGATGCGGTCGACGAACTTCATTTCCAGGGTGTGCGGCTGGCCGTTTTCGTCCAGCGCCTGGAAGGTCGTGCGGTAATGGGCCGTGCTGCTGAACAGGCCGCTTTCCAGCGACTCCAGCTGGATGTTGCCCTTGTACTGGCTGCTGGCGAAGGCCTTGGTCAGCTCCTGGTTGCCCTTGGCGATGGACTCGTTGAGCACGCCCGGCAGTTGCTGGCCGGTGTACCAGGCGCCCCCGGTGGCCAGTGCGCCCACAACGATGACCACGCCTGCCGCGATAGCTGCTGATTTATTCATGTCGACCTGAAGATGTCCGTTCTGATGGTGGAGTGAAGCCGCTGTCGGCGGCTGCCAGGGCTGACCCCCAGGCCCCGGCGAAAACCCGACGAGATTACCATTCGCCGCCGCTCACTGGCCCGAAAACCTTGCCTGAATGCGCGCTTCGACACGCAGCCGTGACTTTGGTTGCACATTGCCCACAGCGGCCACGGCTAGCCAGTTTCGCCGTCATCGCGTTAGGCTGGGCGCGCACTGACAGGAGACCGACTGAATGACCACGTGGCAAGACGACAGCCGGCCAGTCAAGGCCGTGATCTTCGATATGGACGGGTTGTTGCTGGATACCGAGGGCATCTATACCGAGGTCACCGAGCTGATTACCCGCCGTTACGGCAAAGCCTTCGACTGGGCCGTCAAACAGAACACCATCGGGCGCGGCGCCCGGGACTTCTCGGCCTACATCATCGACACCCTGCAACTGCCGATTTCGGTGGACGAGTTTCTCGAAATGCGCCAGCCGATGCTCGAAGAGCGCTTTCCGCACAGCCCGGCGATGCCGGGTGCCGAGGCCCTGGTTCGCCATTTGGCCGCCCACGGCATTCCCATCGCGGTGGGCACCAGTTCATCGGTGCATTACTTCCACGCCAAGATCGAGCGCCACCAGGCCTGGTTCGAGCTGTTCGACACTGTGGTGACGGCCGATGACCCCGAGGTAACGGCGGCCAAGCCGGCGCCGGACATCTTCCTGGTCGCCGCAAGCCGCCTGGGCGTGGACCCCGCCGATTGCGTGGTGTTCGAAGACTCGCCATTCGGCGTGACCGCCGCCAAGGCCGCCGGCATGCGCGCCGTGGCCGTGCCAGACTCGAACATGCCTCGCGAGCGCTACCAGCACGCCGACCTGGTGCTGGACGCCCTGCGCGAAGCGCCCCTGGCGCAATGGGGCCTGCCGGCACTGCCCGCCTGACAACCAGCCAATTCGATGACATGGAGAGTATTGAGCAATGAGCTACCGCACACTGGGCCAATCGGGCCTGAAGGTTTCCACCCTGACCCTGGGCACGATGATGTTCGGCGAGCAGACCGGGACTGAAGAGTCGCTGCGCATCATCGACAAGGCCTGGGATCAGGGCATCAACTTCATCGACACCGCAGACGTGTACAACGGCGGGCGCTCCGAGGAAATCGTCGGCGAGGCGATTGCCGCACGTCGCAGCGAGTGGGTACTGGCCACCAAGGTCGCGGTGGGTCCCAGCGACGGCGTGCCGAACCGTGCCGGGCTGAGCCGCAAGCACATCTTCAATGCCATCGATAACAGCCTGAGCCGGCTGGACACCGATTACATCGATATCTACTACCTGCACAAGGAAGACCACGACACGCCCCTGGAGGTGACGGTCTCGGCGATCGGCGACCTGATCCGCCAGGGCAAGATCCGCTACTGGGGCGTGTCGAACTTCCGCGGCTGGCGCATCGCCGAGATCGTCAACGTCGCCCAGCGCCTGGGCGTCGACAAGCCGGTGATCAGTCAACCGCTGTACAACATCGTCAACCGCCAGGCCGAAGTCGAGCAGATCACCGCAGCCGCCTTCCACGGCCTGGGCGTGGTGCCCTTCAGCCCACTGGCACGTGGCGTGCTGAGCGGCAAGTATGCGCCCAACGCCGCACCGTCCAGCGACAGCCGTGCCGGTCGCCAGGACAAGCGCCTGCTGGAAACCGAGTGGCGCAGCGAATCGCTGGAGATCGCCCAGCGCATCCAGGCCTACGTGCGCGACAAGGGTGTGGGCATGGTCGAATTCGCCATCGCCTGGGTGCTCAACAATCGGGCAGTGACCTCGGCCATCGTCGGGCCGCGTACCGAGGAGCAGTGGGATGGCTACCTCAAGGCGCAGGAGGTGAAGATCACCGCCGAAGACGAAGCCTTCATCGATTCGCTGGTCACCCCCGGCCACGCCTCAACGCCCGGCTTCAACGACGTGCAGCATTTCGTTTCGGGGCGTCTGCCGCGCTGAACGATCAGGCCGTGCGGGCTCGCCCCGCACGATGCCATGCCCTTCAGCTGCGGTGTCGGTAAATGCTGATATCGAGCAGACCGACGAGCGACATTAAAATATGTGCCGCACGTATTGATGAACGCCCTCTGAATGCTAAGAATGCGTCTCGCTTTACTACGGGTGTTTTTAATGCGGGTCATGCGGTGTTTTTAACGTCAACAGCACGAAACTTGGCTAGTCTGTTGGCTGCCCGCAAGTTCATTGGATCCCATTCAGCCAGGTTAACGAAGAAATATGGCGATGCGCAAAAGCGAAAGAGAAGCCTTTTTGTATGAGGTGCTCGGCAACGAGCAACCTCCGGCGCACCTTGCCAGGGCCGTGATCGAAGAGAAGCTGCGCAGTGCCATCCTCGATGGCCGACTGCCCAGTGGGACTGCACTGCGCCAGCAGGAGCTGGCGACGCTGTTCGGCGTCAGCCGCATGCCGGTGCGCGAGGCCCTGCGCCAGCTGGAAGCGCAGACCCTGGTACGGGTCGAGTTGCACAAGGGCGCCGTGGTGGCGCCGCTGATTACCGAAGATGCCGTCGAGGCCTATGCGCTGCGCATCCTGTTCGAATCCGAGGCGCTGCGCCTGTCGGTACCGCTGCTCGATGCCGAGGATTTCGCCAAGGCACGCGCCTGCATCGAGGCGCTCGAAGAAGAAACCGACTACTCGCGTATCGGCACCCTCAACCGCATGTTCCACATGCACCTGTACGCCAAGGCGCCGAACAAGCGTCTGATGCGCCTGGTCGAGGCCGGGTTGAACGAAGAGGAGCGCTTCTTGCGCTTCAACCTCTCGTCCATGGGTCTGGGCAAGCTGGCCCAGGACGACCACTGGGAAATGCTGCAGCTCGCCGAGGCCCGGGACATCGACAGCATCGTGGCGGCGTTGCATAACCACCTCAACCGGGCCGTGCAGGCCATCACCCGCTACCTGGCCAGCAAGGCCGCCGAAACCAAGCCCAAGCGCCAACGCAAGAAAAGCCCGGCCTGACCCCTTGGCCGCCGGTTGCGCGGCCATGCCCGGGGTCTGCCTGACCCCCCTGCCCTTTGCATCGTGACGCCAGCGGTCTGAAGCCACTGGCGCTGCGACCTTTTCCGTCTGTTTTCTCCCGCCGCCGCTTGGCCTGAACCGCCAATAGGGCAAACTCGCCTTTGACCGGGCCGGCTCCCGCAAGGCAGCCGGCCCGGTTGCACATGAAATGCTCACGTGGTGCAGGACAGTGTTCAACGATCCGAACGAACCGGCAAAAGGAGTTCTTGCCCAGGGGAGCACGGTAACCGGCCTGGCCCGGCCGCCGCCCCACGAGACCATCACCTGACAGATCACACCGTTCACAGCGACGCTGAACGAGGCATTCGTTCATCAACTTCGATTTTGTTCTTAATTGAACGAAAGGGTCGTTATCGCGCCTGTAAAACTTATTCAGAAGTTTTATACGGGCTCTTTCAGCCCCAATAAAACCACAACTAAATAAATACAAAAAAACATTGCCCTGGCTGTTACAAGTGCTTTAACTTTTATTTGCACGTGGCTCATCGCATGGCATTCGAGCATCACCACGAATACCACAGACCGCGTGAAACGCAGGCCCTGATGGCTTAAGCATGCCGTAACGGCGTATATGAATGCAGCGCAATCGATTATTTGACGGCAATTGGCCGCCGGCTTTCGCTCGCCCTTTATTCATGTTGCCCCTTGCGGGCCTGCCAACAAGGAATGTTGCCAATGGTGCGAAACAGGCATACAGAGTTGCAACTTTCCCGTGCACTTACAATTACCGGGATATCGCCATGACTTGTCAGAAAACACTACTTGAGCGCAAGAAAGAACAACTCAGCCGTCACCCGATCTTCTCCGAGATCGATTCGCTGCCGGTCTTGCGCGCCTTCATGGAAACCCATGTGTTCGCCGTGTGGGACTTCATGTCGCTGACCAAACGCCTGCAGCAGGAACTGACCTGCACCCAGTTACCCTGGCTGCCACCTGCCGACCCTCAGGCCGCACGACTGATCAACGAGATCGTGCTCGGGGAAGAGTCGGACGACCGGCTCGACCATGGCCATTACAGCCATTTCGAGCTGTACCTGGACGCGATGCGTGAAATCGGCGCCAGCACCACCCAGATCGAACGCTTCATCGACCTGCAGCGCCAGGGCGTGCACTACGCCACCGCCCTGCAGCGGGTCAACGCCGGGCCGGCCGCGGCGCTGTTCGTCACCCAGACCCTGGCCACCGCCCTGCATGCGCCGGCGCACAGCGTGGCAGCGGCTTTCCTGCATGGCCGTGAGAGCGTCATCCCGGCGATGTTCCAGACCATCCTCGACGAGTGGGACATCGGCACCGCGCAGGCGCCGACCTTCCGCTATTACCTGCAGCGGCACATCGAGGTCGATTCCGAAGACCATGGCCCGGCTGCCGAGCATCTGCTGGCCCGCCTGGTGGCCGGCGATGCGCAACGCGAACGCGAAGTCTACGAGGCCGCCATCGCCGCAGTGGAGAGCCGCATGACGCTCTGGGACAACCTGCGCCAGGCCCTGCGTGCGTCGCTGATGCAAGTCAGCGCCTGACCCTTCCGCCCGCTCACAAGGACGCCATCATGAATGCTGAAGACTACGTGTCGTTCGTCGACGCCTGGGAAGCCCGCGCCACCATCCGCACCCGCCCGCGGCGCATCGTCGAAGACGACACGCGACTGATCTACCCCTTGAGCCGCCAGCCACTGGTGCTCAGCGAGACCTTCAACCGCGAATGCCCGCACCTGCGCGACTACGCGCTGGTGCAGAGCCTCTACAAATTCATCAACGACGTGGTGATCTTCGAGACCGAGATCGTCGACAAGACCGCGCGCAGCATCGCCAAGGATCGCTTTGCCATCCGCTTCCCGTTCGCCTGCCGCTACGACGCCATGACCGTGGTGGTGGACGAGGATTACCACGCTCTGGTGGCCATGGACTTCATGCAGCAGACCATCGCGCTGACCGGCATCGAGCCGATTCCGCTGCCTGGCGAGATCGAGCTGAGCCGCGCCATTCCTGCCGCACTGGCGCGCGCGCCGCAGCACCTGCGCAGCGCCGTGGAGCTGATCTGCGTGTCCATCGCAGAGAACACCGTGACCAACGACGTGGCGGCCTTCGCCCGTGACGACTCGGTCAAGCAGTCGGTCAAGGGCCTGATGGCCGACCACCTGCTCGACGAAGGCCGACACTCGGGGTTCTGGACGCGCCTGGTGCGCATCTACTGGCAAGGCGCACCGCAGGCCGACCGCGAAACGATCGCCGCGATCATGCCGGTGTTCATCCGCGAGTACCTGACCAACGAGATCCAGAACGGCTTCGACTTCGTGCTGATCGACCACCTGCCGGTCGCCGACAGCGTCAGGCAGGCGCTCAAGGACGAGACCCTGGCGCTGAGTTTTCCGATCAACGCCCATCACCCGCTGGTGGGCAATATCGTGCGCTTCTTCCGCAACAGCAGCATGCTGGAAAGCCCCTGCGTGCGCACGGCGCTGGTCGACTACCTGCCGGCCCGGGAGGTGAGCGCATGAAACGCCTGCAGATTCTGCTCATCGGTCACAGCCCGGCGCTGCATGCCCTGCATGCGGAGCTGCAGGAGCACGGCCACCCCTTGCAGCATCTGGAAGACCCGCTGACCCTGCGCGACAGCAGGGTGTCGGGGCCGGACCTGCTCATCGACGACGGCAGCCTGGAGATCGGCGACGAGCAATGGGCTGCCATACGTGCCGAGCACTGCCTGAGCCTGCGCGTCGGCTTCGCGGCAGGAGCCCCCCATGAGCTGCCGCGCCTGGAATTGCTGGGCTGGTATGGCACGCCGGCGCAGGGCCGCCTGGTCCTGCGCCAGTGGCAGGCCGAGGACTTGGCCGGCAATGGTCGTCAGTTGCGTGATGCGGCCATCGCGACGCTGGTGGATTGGCTGGCCTTGCAGGTCAGCCGGCTGTCCCGCGATGCCGACAGCCTCGCCAGCCTCGTGGCCACAGGCCCGGCGCAAAGCCCATGGCCAGAAGGCCTGCAGATGCTGGAGCGCCTGCTGTTCCAACATCGCCTGAACCGCACGGCGCAGCCTCGCCTGCTCGAACAGGCCAGTACGCCACTGAGCGTGCGCCTGGAGCAGAGCTTTGCCCGCCACGCCGAACGCCCGGCGCTGAGCTGCGCAGGCCAGACCCTGAGCTATGCCGAGCTGCAGGCGCTCAGCAGCGCCATCCAGCAGCGCCTGGTGCCGCGGCTCGCCACCCTGCGCCAGGGCAGCGCTGCGCCAGTGGTGGGTATCTGCCTGGCCAAACGCCCGGCGCTGTTCGCCGGCCTGCTGGCGATCCTCGGCAGCGGTGCCGTCTACCTGCCGCTGGACCCCGGCCTGCCGCTGCAGCGCCAGCAGTTCATCCTCGACAACGCGGGGGCCGTGCTGCTGTTGCACGATGGTCAGCATCCTTTGGCCGACAGCCTGCCGGGGCTGGATATCAGCCGTATCGACCCAGCCGCTGGCATGCGTCCGTGGGTGCCCGGCCAGCCGTCTGCCGACAGCCCGTGCATGGCGCTGTACACCTCGGGCACCACCGGTCAGCCCAAGGGCGTGCTGCTCAGCCAGCACAACCTCAGCCATTTCACCGCCTGGTATGCCGATTACGTGGCGTTGTCCGAGCACAGTCGGGTGTTGCAGTTCTCCACGCTGAGCTTCGACTCGTCGCTGATCGACATCTTCCCGACGCTGCTGTGCGGTGCTGAGCTGGTGGTGGCCGACGACGATCAGCGGCGCGACCCACTGCAACTGCTGGAACTGCTGCGCAGCGGAATCAGCCATGCCTTCCTGCCACCGGCGCTGCTCAGCCTGCTGCCGCTTGATGCCCCCTTGGGGCTGACCCACCTGGTAACCGGCGGCGATGTCTGCGAGCCCTATGTCATCGAGCGCCTGGCCGGGCAGTGCAGTTTTCACAACCTCTATGGGCCGACCGAAGCCACCGTGCTGGTGACCGCGCGGCGCTTCGAAGCCGGCAGCAGCAACCGCAGCCTTGGCCAGCCAATCGCCAACAGCCAGGTGTGGATCCTCGACGAGCAGCTGCAGCCGGTGGCAGAGAACGTCCAGGGCGAGCTGTACATCGCCGGTCCCGGCGTGGCGCTGGGTTACCTGGGCAACGCGGAGCTGACCGCCGAGCGCTATGTCGAACTGCCGCTGGGCGATGGGCGGCGGTTGCGCGCCTACCGTACCGGCGACCTGGGCCGCTGGACCGAAGCGGGCATCGAACTGGCCGGGCGGCGTGACAACCAGGTGAAGATCCGTGGCTTTCGGGTCGAACCCGAAGAGATCGAGCATGGCCTGCGCGCCACCCAGCTGTATCGGCAGGTGGCCGTGGTGGTGGACGCCCAGCGACGCATCCTGGCTTTCGTCGCCCAGCCCCACGACCCACAGCTGACCACGACGCTGCAGACCCTGCGCGAACAGATGCAGCGCCGCCTGCCGGATTACATGCAGCCGACCCTGTACAAGGTGCTGGAGCATCTGCCGTTCGCCAGCAACGGCAAGGTCGACCGCAAGGCCCTGCTGGACCTGCCCGTGAGCGTGGCCGAACACGGCCAGCGGCGTCTGCCGCACACCGCTCAGGAACAAGCGCTGCTGGCGTTGTGGGCCGAACTGCTGGAACTGCCGGCCGCTGACATCTCGACCGACGAGAGCTTCTTCAACCTGGGCGGCCACTCGATTCTGCTCTCGCGCCTGCTGCTCGGGGTGCGCGAGCGCTTCGGGCGCAGCATCCCGATCAACCGTTTCATCGAGGCGCCGAGCATCCAGACCCTGGCGCGCCTGATCGACAGCGACCAGGGCAGCGACGGCACGCTCAGTGCCCAGGCGCTGCACGACGCGCAGGCCGAGCTGCGGCTGAGCGTGCGGCCGGTCACCGAGCTGGGTGATGTGCACAAGGTGATCGTCACCGGTGCCAATGGCTTTCTGGGCGTGCATATCGTGCAGGCACTGCTCGACTGGGGGGCTAGCGAAGTGGCCTGCCTGGTACGCGAAGGCGCAGGGCTCAGCGCCGCCGAGCGCTTTGCCCAGGCGCTGCGGGAGAACCGTCTGGAGCATCTGGACATGAGCCGGGTGCGGGTCTATCCGGCTGACGTCACCCAGCCGCGGCTGGGCCTGGCCGCCGAGGTGTACCAGCGCCTGGACCGTGAATTCGGCGCGCTGGTGCACAACGCCGCCAACGTCAACCATGTGCAGGACTACGAGAGCCTGGCGCGAGACAACGTGGCGCCGGTCTACGAGTGCTTGAAGCTGTGCGAGGGGCAGCGCAAGAAGGTCTTCAATTTCGTCTCCACCCTGTCGGCATGCAGTGCCGTGGATGCCGCCGGCCGCGTGCTGGAGGCTCCGGCCGCCGCCACGGCGCCGATCTACATCAGGAACGGCTACAACCTGTCCAAGTGGGTGGCCGAACGCATCGTCGAGCAGGCCCGCGCGCAAGGGGTCTGGGCCAACATCTACCGGCCCGGCAACATCGCCTTCAACAGCGTCACCGGCGTCTGCCAGCCGCAGAAGAACCGCCTGATGCTGATGCTCAAAGGCTCGCTGCAACTGGGTCAGGTGCCGGACTTCGCGATCAACTTCGACCTGATGCCGGTGGACTTCCTGGCGCGCTTCATCGGCTTCCACGCCAGCCGTTATCAGCCCGAACGCGCGGTGTTCAACCTGCATAACCCCGAACCCCTGAGCTGGGACCGTTACGTGCAGGCCTTCCGCGAGGCCGGGCGGGCCTTCGAGCTGGTCAGCGTGGCGCAATGGCAGGCGCAGCTGGAGCGAGTCGACAGCGACAACGCGCTGTTCGGCGTGCTGGGCTTCTACCTCGACGGTTTCGAGGAGGACATCGGCGACATCTCGATGATCGAGTACCGCAACGCCCTGGCAGGCATCGAGCAGATGGGCACGCATTACCCGGCCAAGACCCCGGCGCTGCTGAGCAAAGGCTGCGCCTACCTGAAAGAAATCGACTTCATCTGAACCACCCCACACTGAAATGGAGAGCGACATGACTGTATTCACCCAACTGCAACCCGACACCCGTATCAAGAACGCCGTGGCCTGTCGCGTGGTGGCCAGCGTGCAGGTTCCGGCCGACGCCGAGCGTGTCTGGCAGGTGGCCGGCGACTTCGGCGGCTTCCAGGCCTTCGTGCCGGGTCTGGCCAGCACCGAAGTGATTGGCCAGGGACCTGGCGCGGTGCGTCACAAGCGCTTCAAGGATGGCAACGTCGCCATCGAGCAGTTGAACTCGCGTGACGAGCAGGCCCGCTACATGACCTGGACACTGATCCACACCAGCCTGCCGGTCGGCAACCTGTGGGCCTCGATGGCCGTGGAACCGCAGTCGCTGGAGGGCTGCCAGGTCACCTGGACCATCGTCGCCGACCCGTTGCCGGGCAGCGAGCAGGATCTGGCAGGCTTCGCGGCCTTCCTGCAAGGCTTCGCCGATACGGCCATGGGCAACCTGCGTAGTCTGTTCGCCTGAGGTGACATCGCCCGTGGCCGGAAGGCTGCGGGCGGTTTCAGGTTGCAAATTGTGGTCAGCGCCAACACAATGCAAGTCATTATCATTTACACCGCGAGCGCGGCTTCACGATGTCTGCCCACCACCAGGCCCTGCATCATCTCTACAACGAGCACCACGGCTGGCTGCATGCCTGGCTGCGCAATCGCCTGGGCAACGCGGCCGATGCCGCCGACCTGGCGCAGGACACCTTCGTGCGCCTGTGCAATCGCCACGAACTGCTGGAACTCAAGGCCCCTCGGGCCTTTTTGCGTACCGTGGCACGCGGCCTGGTCATCGACCACTGGCGACGTGAAGAACTGCACCGCGCCTGGCTGGAATCCATCGCCCACCTGCCCGCCCACGAGACGCCGTCGCCGGAAACCCGCGAGCTGATCCTGGAGCTGCTGCAGGGCATCGCGCAGATGCTCGACGGCCTCAAGCCCAAGGCACGCCAGGCCTTCCTGCTGGCCCAGTGCGAAGGCCTGACCCAGCGGCAGATCGCCGAACGCCTGGGCGTCTCGCTGCGCAGCGTGGAGCGCTACATCGCCGATGCCCTGTATCGCTGCTATGTGCTGCGGTACGAGACGTGAACGCCGGGCTTCAACCTCCTGCCTCCGTTGTGCGCAAGGCCATTGAATGGTCACTGCGCCTCAAGGGCACGGCGCCCCCTGAACTGCACGAGCAATGCCGACAATGGCGCGCGGCAGATGCCTGCCATGAACTGGCCTGGCAGCGGGTGAAAGCCATGAGCCAGGAACTGGACGGCACCTTCGGCCAGCTGCCTGCCGGCATGGCCTACGACACCCTGGAAGGCAGCGCACGCCGCCTCGACCGACGGCGTGCCCTGAAGCTGTTGAGCGCAGGCCTGGTGCTCGGCACCGGTGCCTGGCTGAGCCGCGATGCGACGCCGTGGCGCGTGTGGACGGCTGACTTCGCCACGGCAGTGGGCCAGTGCAGTGACTACCCGCTGGCAGACGGCGGGCGCTTGCGCCTGAACACCGACAGCGCGGTGAATCGCCGCGACGCGCATGACCTGTTCCTGGAACGCGGGGAGATGCTACTCGGCTGTACCCGCCCCATGCAGGTGGCAACCCGGGGTATGCACCTGGAAGTGCCTGCCGGGCGCCTGGTATTGCGCCAGGACAGCAGCTACAAGCAGCTCAGTGTGCTGGAGGGCACGGTACGCCTGAGCGTGCCTGGCCAATCGCTGCTTGAGGTCGGCAAGGGCGAGCATTATCGCCTCGACGCACAAGGCTTGCGTCGCCTGACGAGCCTGGACATGGAGCCAGAGGCCTGGGCCGATGGCCTGATCGTCACCCGTGGCATACGCCTGGCCGATTTCCTCGCTGAAGTGGCGCGTTATCGTCACGGCTACCTCGGCTGCGCCGCTGAGGTCGCCGACCTGCGCCTGTCTGGCGTCTACCGGCTCGATGACACCGACCGGTTGCTGGCGGTGCTGCCACGCACGCTGCCGGTGCGCCTGGCCTACCGGACCCGCTGGTGGGTCAGCGTACAAGGTCAGGCCTGATTTTTTGGCGGGTTTGCCGTCCTGTCTCGGCATGGGAATGAGTAGCAACCTCATTATCCCAACCGCTCTGCATGGAATGCCCATGAACCCGATGTATATCCCTTCACCCTGCGACGCTCCACGACCCGTCCGCTCCGCGCTGGGCATGGCGATTCAGGCCGCCTTGCTGTGTTCGACCCTGGGCGTCACGCTCCTGCCTCTGAGCGTTCATGCCCAGCCCGAGGCTGCCAGCGCCATACGCAGCTATTCGGTGCCGGCAGCGCCCTTGGGAGAGGCCTTGAACCAGTTCGCCCGGCAGGCGGGCATTACGCTGTCCACGACTCCGACGCAGACGGCGGGCAAGCAATCGGCTGACCTGCAAGGCAGCTACTCGACCGACCAGGCCCTGCAACGGCTGCTGCAGGGCACCGGCCTGCAGGCCGTTTCTGCCGATGGCAGCCACTATGTCCTCAGCCAGCTGCAGGCCGATGCCCTGTCGCTGCCAGCCACGGACATCCGCGGCTTTACGCTGGGCAATGCATTGGGCAGTGCCGCTGGTTACAGCGCCACGCACAGCCAGGTGGCGACCAAGACCAGCACCAGCCTGCTGGAGACTTCGCAGTCGGTGTCGGTAGTGACCCGCGAGCAGATGGACGATCAGGGCTCGCAGAATGTCGCCGAAGCCATGCGCTACACCCCCGGCGTGCTGACCAATCCCTATGGTGCGACGCATCGCTACGACTACGTGGCGTTGCGCGGTTTCAACGATGGCTCGGTAGACAACATCTACCTCGACGGCCTGAAGTCGATGGGCGACAGCGGCACCTACAGCACCATGCAGGTAGACCCGTACTTCTTGGAGCGCATCGATGTCCTCAAGGGACCGTCGTCGGTGCTCTACGGCCGCAGTTCACCCGGTGGGCTGGTCGCGCTGACCAGCAAGAAGCCGCTTTACGAGGACTACCACCAGATCCAGGCGACGGTGGGTACTCAGGGCCAGCGCGGCCTGGGCTTTGACTTCAGTGGCCCGCTGGACGATGACAAGCGCATCGCCTATCGCCTGGTCGGGCTCACCGACCGTTCCGACACGCAGTTCGACCATGTCGAAGAAAAACGCTATGCGCTGGCACCGAGCCTGAGCATCGACTTCAGCGAAGACACCTCGCTGACCCTGCAGGCCTACCTGCAGCATGACCCGGAGGGCGGCTACCACGGCGGCGTGCCGGCCGATGGTGCGCTGCACCCGCGCAATGGCCAGCGCATCTCGGAGCACTTCTTCGACGGCGAGCCAGGGGTCGATCGCTACCGTCGCGATCAGCAGTCGTTCGGCTATCAGTTCGAACACCGCTTCAATGACGTCTTCACCGCGCGGCAGAACTTCCGCTACCTGGATTCGGACGTCGATAACCGTCAGGTCTACGCCTATGGCTATACCAGCCCCACCAGCAACGAGCTGAACCGCTATTACTCAAGCGGTCGCGAAAAGCTGCATTCGTTCATCGTCGACAACATGCTGCAGGCCGAATTCTTCACCGGTACGGCCAAGCACACGGCGCTGTTCGGCGCGGACTACCAGCGACGCAAGACCGTGGTGGACTGGACCAGCGGAGCGGCATCACCGCTCGATGCTTTCAATCCTGTGTATGGCAACAGTGAGATCAGTTACTACAGCCCGACGCGCTACCTGCGCCGCCTGGAACAGACCGGCGTGTACGCCCAGGATCTCGTCGAGCTGGATAGCTGGCGCTTCTCTCTGGGCCTGCGCCAGGACTGGGTGAAAAGCTCCGAAGAAAACCGCTTGGCCGAAGCCTCGCGGCCGCTGGGCACCCAGCGCGAGGACGACCGCACCAAGCTGACCGGGCGTGTGGGCGTGCTGTACCTGTTCGATAACGGCATCGCGCCGTACCTGAGCTATTCCGAGTCGTTCAATCCCAACTCCTATGCCGACGCCGACGGTAACCCGCTGGCACCGACCGACGGCAAGCAGTGGGAAGCCGGCATCAAGTATCAGCCACCGGGTACGGACAACCTGTTCACCGCTTCGGTGTTCCGGATCGACCAGGAGAACCTGGCTTCCAAGCTGCCGCAGGAGAACTTCTACCGGCCCGTGGGCGCTGTGCGTTCGCAGGGTGTGGAACTGGAGGCACACATGCAGCTGAGCGAGCGGTTCAAGTTGCTGGGCAGCTACAGCTTCACCGACATCGAATATTCCAAGTCGATGATCAGCACCTTGAGTTCGCCAGGCAATGTCATCGAGAACAAGGGCAACTCCCCCACCCAGGCACCTCGGCACATGGCCTCGTTGTGGGGTGATTACCGCTTCGACCAGGGTGCACTGGATGGCCTGCGCGTGGGTGCCGGCGTGCGTTATGTGGGTTACAGCTGGGTTGACGCCGAGAACACCATGAAGGTGCCGTCCTATACGCTGTTCGATGCCTCGCTGGGCTATGACTTGGGCAAGGTCGGACTCAAGGGTGTGGATGTGCGGCTCAACGCCAATAATCTCACCAACGAAAGCTACATCGCGTCCTGTGCCAGCCTGAGCTACTGCTACATGGGCGAAGAGCGCAACGTCAGCGCGACGGTCAGCTATGAGTTCTGATTGATGGCGTGATCTGCAGCCGGCCCTGGCGACAGAGGCCGGCTTTTTAACGGCCAGAAAAGACAAAACCCCTGACCGCGGTGCGATCAGGGGTTTCGGAATTGAATCTTGACGATGACCTACTCTCACATGGGGAAGCCCCACACTACCATCGGCGATGCACCGTTTCACTGCTGAGTTCGGGATGGGATCAGGTGGTTCCAGCGCTCTATGGTCGTCAAGAAATTCTGTAGCTCGGCCCGTCGAGGACGTGCCAGCGAAGTCGAATATCTCTACTTAAAAGCAAAACCCCTGACCGCAGAGCGATCAGGGGTTTTGGTGTTTAATCTTGACGATGACCTACTCTCACATGGGGAAGCCCCACACTACCATCGGCGATGTGTCGTTTCACTGCTGAGTTCGGGATGGGATCAGGTGGTTCCAACACTCTATGGTCGTCAAGAAATTCGGTGGCCGGCGCGCCTTGCGGCGTTCCAGCAAATTCGGTTGTGAAACAAGCGGCAGTTTGTTTTCCAGCTTTCGGCTGTTGCGTCTTCACACACCGCCACTGCGGTGCAGATGGCTTGGGTGTTATATGGTCAAGCCTCACGGGCAATTAGTATGGGTTAGCTCAACGCCTCACAGCGCTTACACACCCCACCTATCAACGTCGTAGTCTTCGACGGCCCTTTAGGGGATTCAAGATCCCAGTGAGATCTCATCTTGAGGCGAGTTTCCCGCTTAGATGCTTTCAGCGGTTATCTCTTCCGAACATAGCTACCCGGCAGTGCCACTGGCGTGACAACCGGAACACCAGAGGTTCGTCCACTCCGGTCCTCTCGTACTAGGAGCAGCCCCTCTCAAATCTCAAACGTCCACGGCAGATAGGGACCGAACTGTCTCACGACGTTCTAAACCCAGCTCGCGTACCACTTTAAATGGCGAACAGCCATACCCTTGGGACCGGCTTCAGCCCCAGGATGTGATGAGCCGACATCGAGGTGCCAAACACCGCCGTCGATATGAACTCTTGGGCGGTATCAGCCTGTTATCCCCGGAGTACCTTTTATCCGTTGAGCGATGGCCCTTCCATACAGAACCACCGGATCACTAAGACCTACTTTCGTACCTGCTCGACGTGTGGGTCTCGCAGTCAAGCGCGCTTTTGCCTTTATACTCTGCGACCGATTTCCGACCGGTCTGAGCGCACCTTCGTACTCCTCCGTTACTCTTTGGGAGGAGACCGCCCCAGTCAAACTACCCACCATACACTGTCCTCGATCCGGATAACGGACCTGAGTTAGAACCTCAAAGTTGCCAGGGTGGTATTTCAAGGATGGCTCCACGCAGACTGGCGTCCACGCTTCACAGCCTCCCACCTATCCTACACAAGCAAGTTCAAAGTCCAGTGCAAAGCTATAGTAAAGGTTCACGGGGTCTTTCCGTCTAGCCGCGGATACACTGCATCTTCACAGCGATTTCAATTTCACTGAGTCTCGGGTGGAGACAGCGCCGCCATCGTTACGCCATTCGTGCAGGTCGGAACTTACCCGACAAGGAATTTCGCTACCTTAGGACCGTTATAGTTACGGCCGCCGTTTACCGGGGCTTCGATCAAGAGCTTCGCTTGCGCTAACCCCATCAATTAACCTTCCGGCACCGGGCAGGCGTCACACCCTATACGTCCACTTTCGTGTTTGCAGAGTGCTGTGTTTTTAATAAACAGTCGCAGCGGCCTGGTATCTTCGACCGGCATGGGCTTACGGAGCAAGTCCTTCACCCTCACCGGCGCACCTTCTCCCGAAGTTACGGTGCCATTTTGCCTAGTTCCTTCACCCGAGTTCTCTCAAGCGCCTTGGTATTCTCTACCTAACCACCTGTGTCGGTTTGGGGTACGGTTCCCGATTATCTGAAGCTTAGGAGCTTTTCCTGGAAGCATGGCATCAACCACTTCGCGTTCTAAGAACGCTCGTCATCAGCTCTCGGCCTTGGGATCCCGGATTTGCCTAAGATCCCAGCCTACCACCTTAAACCTGGACAACCAACGCCAGGCTGGCCTAGCCTTCTCCGTCCCTCCATCGCAATAACCGGAAGTACAGGAATATTAACCTGTTTTCCATCGACTACGCTTTTCAGCCTCGCCTTAGGGACCGACTAACCCTGCGTCGATTAACGTTGCGCAGGAAACCTTGGTCTTTCGGCGTGGGAGTTTTTCACTCCCATTGTCGTTACTCATGTCAGCATTCGCACTTCTGATACCTCCAGCAAGCTTCTCAACTCACCTTCACAGGCTTACAGAACGCTCCTCTACCGCGTCATCAAAGATGACACCCGTAGCTTCGGTGCATGGTTTGAGCCCCGTTACATCTTCCGCGCAGGCCGACTCGACTAGTGAGCTATTACGCTTTCTTTAAAGGGTGGCTGCTTCTAAGCCAACCTCCTAGCTGTCTAAGCCTTCCCACATCGTTTCCCACTTAACCATGACTTTGGGACCTTAGCTGACGGTCTGGGTTGTTTCCCTTTTCACGACGGACGTTAGCACCCGCCGTGTGTCTCCCACGCTCGGCACTTCCAGGTATTCGGAGTTTGCATCGGTTTGGTAAGTCGGGATGACCCCCTAGCCGAAACAGTGCTCTACCCCCTGGAGTGATACGTGAGGCGCTACCTAAATAGCTTTCGAGGAGAACCAGCTATCTCCGAGCTTGATTAGCCTTTCACTCCGATCCACAGGTCATCCGCTAACTTTTCAACGGTAGTCGGTTCGGTCCTCCAGTCAGTGTTACCTAACCTTCAACCTGCCCATGGATAGATCGCCCGGTTTCGGGTCTATACCCAGCGACTGATCGCCCTATTAAGACTCGCTTTCGCTACGCCTCCCCTATACGGTTAAGCTTGCCACTGAATATAAGTCGCTGACCCATTATACAAAAGGTACGCAGTCACCTAACAAAGTAGGCTCCCACTGCTTGTACGCATACGGTTTCAGGTTCTATTTCACTCCGCTCTCCGCGGTTCTTTTCGCCTTTCCCTCACGGTACTGGTTCACTATCGGTCAGTCAGTAGTATTTAGCCTTGGAGGATGGTCCCCCCATGTTCAGACAAGGTTTCTCGTGCCCCGTCCTACTCGATTTCATGGCCAAGAGATTTTCGCGTACGGGGCTATCACCCACTATGGCCGCACTTTCCAGAGCGTTCCGCTAATCTCAAAGCCACTTAAGGGCTGGTCCCCGTTCGCTCGCCACTACTAAGGGAATCTCGGTTGATTTCTATTCCTCAGGGTACTTAGATGTTTCAGTTCCCCTGGTTCGCCTCCTGCACCTATGTATTCAGTGCAGGATACTCAGCTTATGCTGAGTGGGTTCCCCCATTCAGAGATCTCCGGATCACAGTCTGTTTGCCGACTCCCCGAAGCTTATCGCAGGCTACCACGTCTTTCATCGCCTCTGACTGCCAAGGCATCCACCGTATGCGCTTCTTCACTTGACCATATAACCCCAAGCTATCTGGTTATACTGTGAAGACGACATTCGCCGAAAGCTTGAAAAAACAAACTTTCTTTGCCTTAGCCTATGGTCCACCAGTGAAAGTGGTCCACAGTCTAAATCTTGTTTCACATCCGAATTTTTAAAGAACGATCTGGTAAAAACCAGAAATCAAGGTTCGTCTCGCGAACATTCATTTCTGCTTTCTAAGCAGTAAACGACAACCAGAATATGGTGGAGCCAAGCGGGATCGAACCGCTGACCTCCTGCGTGCAAGGCAGGCGCTCTCCCAGCTGAGCTATGGCCCCAGGGAACTGGTAGGTCTGGGCAGATTTGAACTGCCGACCTCACCCTTATCAGGGGTGCGCTCTAACCAACTGAGCTACAGACCTATATGCAGGCTGCTATCGTCTTCGACAAGGAATCAAGCAATTCGTGTGGGAACTTACGACGCAGCTGGGTCGTCGATTAAGGAGGTGATCCAGCCGCAGGTTCCCCTACGGCTACCTTGTTACGACTTCACCCCAGTCATGAATCACACCGTGGTAACCGTCCTCCCGAAGGTTAGACTAGCTACTTCTGGTGCAACCCACTCCCATGGTGTGACGGGCGGTGTGTACAAGGCCCGGGAACGTATTCACCGCGACATTCTGATTCGCGATTACTAGCGATTCCGACTTCACGCAGTCGAGTTGCAGACTGCGATCCGGACTACGATCGGTTTTGTGAGATTAGCTCCACCTCGCGGCTTGGCAACCCTCTGTACCGACCATTGTAGCACGTGTGTAGCCCAGGCCGTAAGGGCCATGATGACTTGACGTCATCCCCACCTTCCTCCGGTTTGTCACCGGCAGTCTCCTTAGAGTGCCCACCATAACGTGCTGGTAACTAAGGACAAGGGTTGCGCTCGTTACGGGACTTAACCCAACATCTCACGACACGAGCTGACGACAGCCATGCAGCACCTGTCTCAGTGTTCCCGAAGGCACCAATCTATCTCTAGAAAGTTCACTGGATGTCAAGGCCTGGTAAGGTTCTTCGCGTTGCTTCGAATTAAACCACATGCTCCACCGCTTGTGCGGGCCCCCGTCAATTCATTTGAGTTTTAACCTTGCGGCCGTACTCCCCAGGCGGTCAACTTAATGCGTTAGCTGCGCCACTAAAATCTCAAGGATTCCAACGGCTAGTTGACATCGTTTACGGCGTGGACTACCAGGGTATCTAATCCTGTTTGCTCCCCACGCTTTCGCACCTCAGTGTCAGTATGAGCCCAGGTGGTCGCCTTCGCCACTGGTGTTCCTTCCTATATCTACGCATTTCACCGCTACACAGGAAATTCCACCACCCTCTGCCCTACTCTAGCTTGCCAGTTTTGGATGCAGTTCCCAGGTTGAGCCCGGGGATTTCACATCCAACTTAACAAACCACCTACGCGCGCTTTACGCCCAGTAATTCCGATTAACGCTTGCACCCTCTGTATTACCGCGGCTGCTGGCACAGAGTTAGCCGGTGCTTATTCTGTCGGTAACGTCAAAATCGCCACGTATTAGGTAACGACCCTTCCTCCCAACTTAAAGTGCTTTACAATCCGAAGACCTTCTTCACACACGCGGCATGGCTGGATCAGGCTTTCGCCCATTGTCCAATATTCCCCACTGCTGCCTCCCGTAGGAGTCTGGACCGTGTCTCAGTTCCAGTGTGACTGATCATCCTCTCAGACCAGTTACGGATCGTCGCCTTGGTGAGCCATTACCTCACCAACTAGCTAATCCGACCTAGGCTCATCTGATAGCGTGAGGTCCGAAGAGCCCCCACTTTCTCCCGTAGGACGTATGCGGTATTAGCGTCCGTTTCCGGACGTTATCCCCCACTACCAGGCAGATTCCTAGGCATTACTCACCCGTCCGCCGCTCTCAAGAGAAGCAAGCTTCTCTCTACCGCTCGACTTGCATGTGTTAGGCCTGCCGCCAGCGTTCAATCTGAGCCATGATCAAACTCTTCAGTTCAATACTGCTTGGGTTTTTAAGAAACCCTAAACTTGGCTCAGCAATCTCAAATGACTATGTGATTTCTCGCATGGTCACTTACGTTGCTGATAATCTGGTGACTCTCAGTCTGACAGCGCAAGCACCCACACGAATTGCTTGATTCAGTTGTTAAAGAGCGGTTGGTTGAGCCTTTCGCTTCAACCGAGGCGCGCATTCTACGCTAACCTCTTAATCTGTCAAGCGTTTATTTTCAGAAGTTTCAATCTCGATTCAAACTTCGAAACGCTTGCGTGCCGAGCGATCATTCGATCATCTCGTCAGCGGGAGGCGAATCTTACAGCATCCTAAGTTGCTGTCAACTGCCTTTTTCACCGCCGGAATCCGAAGATTCGCACCACTTCTTTCGCTTCACCTTAACTCGTTGATTCTCAAGGAGTTTTCGGTGCATTCCGCGTTGGAAGTGGTGCGCATTATAAGGACATCTGAAAGGCCGTCAACCGTTAATTTCAAAAAACTGAAATTAAATGCTCCACACCGGTGCAGCCCCCAGCAAAACCACTCCTCCTATATATAGAGAAGGCCAGCATCTATAGAACACGCGCCTCACGCAGGACACTGATCTCTTCCAGGCTTTTGCCCAGCACCGAGCGCAGCACCGCTTCAGTATGCTCACCCAACAGAGGAGGCGCTCGCCGATACTCCACGGGCGTCTCGGACAAGCGAATCGGGCTGGCCACCATGGGCACCTGACCTGCCAGCGCATGCGGCAAATCGAAGGCGAGGCCACGGGCCAGCACCTGAGGGTCGGCAAACACCTGTGCCAGATCGTTGATCGGCCCACAAGGCACACCCACCGCTTCCAGTTCCGCCACCCACTGAGCAGTGGTCTTGAATACGGTGGCCTGGCGGATCAGCGGAATCAGTTCGGCGCGGTTGGCCACCCGCAGCTTGTTGGTCAGGAAGCGCGGATCGTCCGCCCACTGCGGCTGCCCCGCCACTTCCGCGAACTTCCTGAACTGACCGTCGTTGCCCACGGTGAGAATGAAGTCGCCATCGGCAGTAGGAAAGTCCTGGTACGGCACGATATTGGGATGGGCATTACCCAGGCGCCGCGGCGCGACACCCGTGGTGAGGTAGTTCATCGCCTGATTGGCCAGGCACGCCACCTGTACGTCCAGCAGTGCCATATCGATGTGCTGACCGCTGCCGGTCTGCTCGCGACTCGCCAGCGCAGCCAGAATGGCCGTACTGGAGTACAGCCCAGTGAGGATATCGGTAAGCGCCACGCCCACCTTCACCGGCCCGGCTCCCTCCTCGGCTTCGGAACGGCCAGTCAGGCTCATCAGTCCGCCAAGGCCCTGGATCATGAAGTCGTAGCCGGCACGCTTGGCATAGGGCCCGCTTTGACCGAACCCGGTAATGGAGCAATAGATGAGCCGTGGATTGACGGCCTTCAGTGACGAGTAGTCCAGCCCGTAGGCCGCCAGGCCACCCACCTTGAAATTCTCGATCAACACATCGGAGCGAGCAGCCAGCTCTCGCACCAGTGCCTGACCCTCGGACTGAGTGAAGTCGATGGTCACCGATTGCTTGTTGCGGTTGGCCGCCAGGTAATAGGCCGCCTCGCTGGTGTTCTCACCTTCGGCATCCTGGAGGAAGGGCGGTCCCCAGGCGCGAGTATCGTCGCCAGCCCCCGGCCGTTCGACCTTGATGACCTCCGCGCCGAGGTCTGCAAGGATCTGCCCGGCCCAAGGACCGGCCAGTACCCGGGAAAGATCCAGCACGCGAATGTGCGACAACGCGCCCATGGCCAGCCCCCTTCTATTAATAGAACGCCTGGATGCCGGTCTGCGCACGGCCGAGGATCAGCGCATGCACGTCATGGGTGCCTTCATAGGTATTCACCACTTCCAGGTTGACCAGGTGCCGAGCCACGCCGAATTCGTCACTGATGCCGTTGCCCCCGAGCATGTCACGGGCCATACGTGCGATATCCAGGGCCTTGCCGCAGGAGTTGCGCTTCATGATCGAGGTGATTTCCACTGCCGCCGTGCCTTCATCCTTCATCCGCCCCAGGCGCAGGCAGCCTTGCAGGGCCAGGGTGATCTCGGTCTGCATGTCGGCGAGCTTCTTCTGGATCAGCTGGTTGGCGGCCAGCGGACGGCCGAACTGCTGACGATCGAGGGTGTATTGCCGGGCAGTGTGCCAGCAGAACTCGGCAGCCCCCAGGGCGCCCCAGGAAATGCCGTAGCGTGCGGAGTTCAGGCAGGTGAACGGCCCCTTCAGGCCACGCACCTCAGGAAAGCGGTTTTCCTCGGGCACGAACACGTTGTCCATGACGATCTCGCCGGTGATCGACGCACGCAGCCCGACCTTGCCGTGGATGGCCGGCGCGCTCAACCCCTGCCAGCCCTTCTCGAGAATGAAACCACGAATCTCGTCGGCGTCATCCTTGGCCCAGACCACGAACACGTCGGCGATGGGGCTGTTGGTGATCCACATCTTCGCGCCGCTGAGGCGATAGCCGCCATCGACCTTGCGGGCACGGGTGATCATGGATCCCGGATCGGAGCCATGGTTGGGCTCGGTCAGGCCAAAGCAGCCAATCCACTCGCCCGACGCCAGCTTGGGCAGGTACTTCTGCTTCTGCGCTTCGGAACCGAACTCGTTGATCGGCACCATCACCAACGACGACTGCACGCTCATCATCGAGCGGTAGCCGGAGTCGATACGCTCCACCTCTCGGGCAATCAGCCCATAGCAAACGTAGTTCAGGCCGCTGCCGCCATAAGCCTCGGGGATCGTCGCGCCCAACAGGCCCACCTCACCCATTTCGCGAAAAATCGCCGGGTCGGTCTGCTCATGCCGAAAGGCTTCCAACACACGGGGTGCCAGCTTGTCCTGGGCGAACTGTTCGGCACTGTCGCGAACCATGCGCTCCTCTTCGGTCAACTGCTGGTCCAGCAACAGGGGGTCGATCCAGTTGAAGCTTGCCTTGCCACTCATGGTTGATGCCTCGTGCAAATGAGCCAATCTGATGCAGCAAGCCTAGACCCGCCCGCGCGGCGGGACAAACGAGGATTTCGCAAGGGGTTGTGCTAGTTTCTCACTCCGAAAGACGATTAAAGCCAATAAAACCTGGAATGAGTGAGGATTCGGTACATGCGCCGCAAGATTCCCAGCACCGCTGCGCTGGTCAGCTTCGAATCGGCCGCCCGCCATGAGAGCTTCACCAAGGCTGCCAGCGAACTGTCCCTGACCCAGAGCGCGATCTGCCGGCAAATTGGCAGCCTTGAAGCATTCCTCGGCATCGAGCTGTTCAAGCGCTCGCGGCGCGGCGTGAAACTCACCGACGCCGGCCTGTCCTACAGCCGACGCATCGCCTCGCAACTGGACGCCGTGGAGCGCGACACCCTGTCGGTCATGGGCCAGCAAGGCACCAGTGTGATAGAGCTGGCCGTGGTGCCGACCTTCGGCACCCAATGGTTGCTGCCGCGCCTCAAGGACTTCCAGACCCGCCACCCGGAAATCACCGTCAACCTCACCAACCGCACCCGGCCGTTCCTGTTCGCCGATACCGACTTCGACGCCGCGATCTACTTCGGCGACGCCGACTGGCCGGGCACCCTGGCGTATCGACTGATGGGGGAAAACCCCATGCCGGTGTGCAACCCGACACTGCTGGAGGGCCAGCTCACCCTCAGCGCCGAGCGCATCGCCCAGTTGCCGCTGCTGCAGCAGACCACCCGTCCGCATGCCTGGCGGCAGTGGTTCAGCGAGCGCCAGTTGCATGTGCCGCGCGACATGACCGGCCCGCGCTACGAACTGTTCTCGATGCTCGCCCAGGCAGCCATGCACGAGATGGGCATCGCCCTGATCCCGCCCTTCCTCATCCAGCGTGAACTCGAAGAACAGCGCCTGGTGATCGCCAGCCCTCACGCGCTGAACAGTGCGAAGGCCTACCACCTGATGATTCCCGAACGAAAGACTTCGACTGTTTCCCTGCAAGCCTTCCGCAACTGGCTGATCGAGCAGGCGCACGGCTACACCCTGCCCGAAGAACATCCCGCAGCCGGTGTCGCAAATAGGTAGTTACGACATTGAATACCTACATATATAAGCAATTGTCGTAAATCTGAAACCTGCAAAAAGCTGCCAGAAATAGCTTAAAAGCCTCGTATTTCAAGGCCTGTAGCCCGTTGCAGTCAGATTTTCATGCGCACCCCGGGCCACCACTCCACTCTTACCTGAAAACGCCCTGAATCAAGCTGTAAGCGCCACGGGCTAAGGCCCTTCGCCTTCTGCTGCGACAATGGGTCACAGGATGACTTGTAGTCATACCAAAGTCTCGTTACCTATTCTTCGAGGCCACGCACCCAGGCCCCACACCCACACCGCTCGTGCCTGGGCGCACCGACAACAAGAACAAACAGGCAGGAGACTTGCCGTGCACATAGGTGTCCCCCTCGAAACACAGGCGGGTGAAACCCGGGTCGCCGCCACGCCGGAAACCGTCAGGAAGCTGGTCAGCCAGGGCCATGCAATCACGGCGCAAAGCTCGGCCGGCCTTCATGCCGGTGTGCCGGACAGCGCTTTCCTGGCCGCCGGAGCAGCCATCGGCAGTGTCGACGACGTGTTCAGCGCCCAATTGGTGCTCAAGGTCACAGCCCCCAGCGACGACGAGCTGGCACGCATGAAGCCCGGCACGCTACTGATCGGCATGCTCAACCCGTTCAACGACACGATCATTGCCAGCATGGCCCGCCAGGGCATCACCGCTTTCGCCCTGGAGGCCGCACCACGAACCTCGAGAGCCCAGAGCCTCGACGTCCTGTCGTCACAGGCCAACATCGCCGGCTACAAGGCCGTGTTGCTGGCCGCGCACTACTACCCACGCTTCATGCCGATGCTGATGACCGCCGCCGGCACCGTGAAAGCGGCGCGCGTACTGATTCTCGGCGCGGGCGTGGCGGGTCTGCAGGCCATCGCCACGGCCAAGCGCCTGGGTGCGGTGGTCGAGGCCTCGGACGTGCGCCCGGCCGTACGCGAACAGATCGAGTCCCTGGGGGCGAAATTCATCGATGTTCCGTATGAAACCGACGAAGAACGTGAATGCGCCGAAGGCGTCGGTGGCTACGCCCGCCCCATGCCAGCCAGTTGGATGCAGCGCCAGGCGGCCGCAGTGCACGAGCGGGCCCGGCAATCGGACATCGTCATCACCACGGCACTGATCCCTGGACGCAAGGCGCCGGTGCTGCTCAGCGCCGCCACCGTGGCACAGATGAAGCCCGGCTCGGTGGTCATCGACCTGGCCGCCGCCCAAGGTGGCAACTGCCCACTGACAGTGGCGGACCAAGTGGTGGTAGAGCACGGCGTGACGCTGGTCGGGCATACCAACCTGCCGGCCCTGGTGGCGGCCGACGCCTCGGCGCTCTATGCCCGCAACCTGCTGGATTTCCTGAAGCTGCTGTTCGACAAGGACGGCGTGCTGAACCTCAACCTCGAAGACGACATCGTCGCCGCGTGCCTGATGTGCCGCGATGGCGAGATCATCCGCAAGAACAGCTGAGAACAAAGACAATGCAAGAGCTGATCTCCCCAGGCATCTATAACCTGATCATCTTCGTGCTGGCCATCTATGTCGGCTATCACGTGGTCTGGAACGTCACCCCTGCGCTGCACACACCGCTGATGGCAGTCACCAATGCCATCTCGGCCATCGTCATCGTCGGCGCCATGCTGGCGGCCGCCTTGACCGTCACACCGCTGGGCAAGGTCATGGGTACCCTGGCCGTGGCGCTGGCCGCCGTGAACGTGTTCGGCGGCTTCCTGGTCACCCGGCGCATGCTGGAAATGTTCAAGAAGAAGAGCAAGGCCAAGGACGAGGTGCAGAAATGAGCATGAACCTCGTTACCCTGCTCTATCTGGTCTCGGCGGTGTGCTTCATCCAGGCCCTCAAGGGGCTTTCGCACCCGACCACTTCGCGGCGCGGCAACCTGTTCGGCATGGCCGGCATGGCATTGGCCGTACTCACCACCATCGGCCTGGTGTACAAGCTGGCCGCGCTGTCCACGGTGGAGGGCACCAGTGCCGGAGTTGGCTACATTCTGCTCGGTCTGCTCGTCGGTGGCGCGGCTGGCTCGATCATGGCCAAGCGCGTGGAAATGACCAAGATGCCCGAGCTGGTGGCCTTCATGCACAGCATGATCGGCCTGGCTGCCGTGTTCATCGCCATCGCCGCCGTGGTGGAGCCGCAATCGCTGGGGATCGTGCTGAACATCGGCGACGCCATTCCAACGGGCAATCGCCTGGAGCTGTTCCTGGGCGCGGCAATCGGTGCTATCACCTTTTCGGGGTCGGTCATCGCTTTCGGCAAACTGTCCGGCAAATACAGGTTTCGCCTGTTCCAGGGCGCCCCGGTACAGTTCGCCGGCCAGCACAAGCTCAACCTGATCCTCGGCCTGGCGACCCTGGTCTGCGGCCTGGCCTACATGTTCAGCGGCAGCCTCGGCGCCTTTGCCCTCATGCTGGCCTTGGCTTTCGTGATTGGCGTGTTGCTGATCATCCCCATCGGCGGGGCCGACATGCCGGTGGTGGTCTCGATGCTCAACAGTTATTCGGGCTGGGCGGCCGCCGGGATCGGCTTTTCGTTGAACAACTCGATGCTGATCATTGCCGGTTCGCTGGTCGGCTCCAGCGGCGCGATCCTCTCGTACATCATGTGCAAGGCCATGAACCGCTCATTCTTCAACGTCATCGGCGGCGGCTTCGGCACTGCGGCAGACAGCGGGCCGAGTGGAAACAGCCAGCCACAACGGGCCGTGAAGTCCGGCTCGGCCGACGACGCGACCTTCCTGCTCGGTAATGCCGATACGGTGATCATCGTGCCTGGCTATGGCCTGGCGGTCGCCCGCGCCCAGCACGCCCTCAAGGAACTGACCGAGAAGCTGGTCCATCACGGGGTGACCGTGAAATACGCCATCCACCCGGTGGCCGGGCGCATGCCCGGGCACATGAACGTACTGCTTGCCGAGGCAGAAGTCCCGTACGACCAGGTGTTCGAGATGGACGACATCAACTCCGAGTTTGGCCAGGCCGACGTCGTGCTCGTGCTGGGCGCCAACGACGTGGTCAACCCCGCCGCGCGGAACGACCCCAAATCGCCAATCGCCGGCATGCCGATCCTCGAGGCGTACAAGGCGCGAACCGTGATCGTCAACAAGCGCTCCATGGCCAGCGGCTATGCCGGCCTGGATAACGAGCTGTTCTATCTCGACAAGACCATGATGGTGTTCGGCGACGCCAAGAAGGTCATCGAAGACATGGTCAAGGCCGTGGAAAACCTCTGACGCGGCTCTTTACATCGCCCCGGCACACGGGGCTTTGTTACAGCCACGGTAACGGTGTTTTGCCCTGAAAGCCGCCAATTAGAGCCTTCGAATACGACCTTGGTCGGGCGACGGCGGGCGCGCCAGCCACTAGACTTGGCGCTCGCTTACAGCCCGAGACAATAAAACATGTACCGTGATCGTATCCGCATGCCTGGCCTGATGAGCAAGGTGATGAGCGCGGCAGATGCCGCTGGCCTGATTGAAGACGGCATGACCGTCGGCATGAGCGGTTTCACCCGCGCCGGCGAAGCCAAGGCGGTGCCCCACGCGCTGGCCGAGCGCGCGCGCGTGTCGCCGCTTAAGATCAGCCTGATGACTGGCGCCAGCCTGGGCAACGATCTGGACAAGCAACTCACGGAAGCCGGTGTGCTGTCGCGGCGTATGCCCTTCCAGGTCGACAGCACCCTGCGCAAGGCGATCAACGCCGGCGAAGTGATGTTCATCGACCAGCACCTCTCCGACACGGTCGAACAACTGCGCAACCGGCAGATCAAGGCCGTCGACCTGGCCGTCATCGAATGCGTGGCGATTACCGAAGAGGGCCACCTGGTACTGAGCACCTCGGTGGGCAACTCGGCAAGTTTCGCCATTCTCGCCAAGCAGGTGATCGTCGAGATCAACCTGTCGCAGCCGCTGGAACTGGAAGGCTTGCATGATGTTTATATCCCCAGCTACCGCCCGACCCGCCTGCCGATTCCGGTACTGGAAGCCGACTCGCGCATCGGTAGCCACGCGGTGAAGATTGACCCGGCAAAGATCGTCGGTATCGTCATCAGCGACCAGCCCGACTCGCCGTCCACCGTGCTGCCGCCGGACATCGAGACCCAGGCCATCGCCAATCACCTGGTGGAGTTCTTCAAGAACGAGGTGCGCCAGGGACGCCTCACCGACCGCCTGATGCCGCTGCAGGCCGGCATCGGCACCATCGCCAACGCCGTGATGCACGGCCTGCTGGCGTCACCCTTCGAAAACCTGACCATGTACTCCGAAGTGCTGCAGGACTCGACCTTCGACCTGTTCGATGCAGGCAAGCTGGATTTCGCCTCTGGCAGCTCCATGACCCTGTCGGCGCCCAAACATGCCCAGGTATTCGCCGACTTCAACCGCTACAAGTCGAAGCTGGTGCTGCGCCCGCAGGAAATCTCCAATCACCCCGAAGTCATCCGCCGCCTGGGCATCATCGGCATTAACACCGCTCTGGAATTCGATCTGTACGGTAACGTCAATTCCACCCACGTGTGCGGTACGCGGATGATGAACGGCATCGGCGGCTCGGGCGATTTCTCGCGCAATGCCCACCTGGCCATCTTCGTCACCAAGTCGATTGCCAAGGGCGGTGCCATTTCCAGCGTGGTGCCCATGGTCAGTCACGTCGACCATACCGAGCATGATGTGGACATCCTGGTCACCGAACAGGGCCTGGCCGACCTGCGTGGCCTGGCACCTCGCGAGCGGGCCCGGGTAATCATCGACAACTGCGTGCACCCGGCGTATCGCGAGGCCCTGAATGACTATTTCAGCCGAGCCAGCGCACTGGGTGGGCACACCCCTCACCTGCTGCGTGATGCACTGAGTTGGCACCTCAACCTTGAAGAAACCGGACGCATGCTGGCGGTATGAGGTTCACAGGTTCAGGAGGTTGAGGTTTGCAACGGTACAGTCCAGACCTCAACCGTTTGAACTGACAAAAACTGTAATGCTGTACTGGTCCAAAACCGACGTTTTCCAGTCGATTCTCGTCGCACCCCAGCAAAAACGCACCAAACAGGTGCGAACCAGTACAGTTGCCCCATTTAGGAACAAAACAGCCCCTATAAACAGTTAACTGAACTCTCACAATACAACTGAACTGTGTCTGTAGAAGATGACACGACGAGAGGAAGATAGGCACCAGTCAAGCCACTCTCTAATCCCGCCACAAGCGGAAGGAAGTCACACCATGGAACGTACAATCAGTTCCGATCTTTTTGTAGAAAGCACCGTTTCCAATGCCCAGGCCAGCCTGCCTCTGCGCGCCCTCGCTACCCTGATGCTGTGGCAGCGTCGCCTGGCCAGCCGCCGTCAACTGGCTCGCCTGGATGCCCGCCTGCTGGCTGACGCCGGTATCAGCGAATCGCAGCGTTACGAAGAGCTGAGCAAGCCATTCTGGCGTTGATACGGCGCGCACCGGCACATTGACCCCAAGGTCATCCAGCCGGTCCACCGAATTCCCACGAAGCCCGTCGCAGGCAACTGCTGACGGGCTTCGTCGTTTTCGGCGTCGGCAAATGAAGAACATAACAGTTAAACAAAAACACCGAATACACCATAACAGTTCACACCTCTGGCCAAGCGCCGCGATAGCCGCCCTCTGGCGTCTGGGTTACGCTCGACGCTATCTTGGCGACCTTCCCTGCACCTGTGCCTGTAACGGAGACTTGTATGTCCACCCTGCGCATTCTCACCGCGACCCTGCTACTGAGCGCTTCCTGCGGCGCCTTCGCCAGCAGCTTTCTGGTTACCACCGACGCCATCGTGGGCGCCGTGGGTGCGTCCACTGACGCCACCTCCGACGTCACCTCGTCGCTGCGTGACAACAAACTGGTCCGTGAGGCCCGTGACGAAGCGGCGACCTTCGTAGGCAGCGCCGGTGAAATCCGCGGTGCCCGGCTGGAAGCGGCCCTGGCGCACATCCGTCAGCAGCAGCCCGCCCTGCAGGCCAGCGATGCCCAGCTGGCCGAGGCTATCCTGGCTCTTTGAGATCCGTACCGGGCGGCACTACGGGGTAGCTCTGTTTCGGGCATTAGGCTAGCCTTGCGCTTCGTTCCAAGATTGCCCCGAAGATCATGCGTCTATCCAAACTGTTGTTCCTGCCTTCCCTGGCCAGCCTGATCTGGATGTCCCCCGCCCTGGCCTTCGATCCGACGACCCAGGGCGTGGTGGTCAGCGGTTACGTGACCAGCCAGGTCACCAGTGCGCCATTCGACAACAAGCTGATCCAGGCCGCCCAGGACGATGCCGCCGCGTTCGTCGCCACCGATGGTCAACTGCGCGGCGCACGCCTTGAATCGGCGTTGCACCAGCTGCGCAAGAGCCAGGCGAAACTTCATGCCAGCGACCTTGAACTGGCCGAGGCAATTCTCGTCCAATAGTCACTTTTTTGCTTCTGCTCCTGGAGACGTTACATGCGTACCCCGTTGATTGCCGCGACACTCGGCATGCTGCTGATGGCCGATCTGGCCCAGGCCCAGACCCTGGTGGCGACCAGCAACATCATCGTTCGTGCTTTCGGCCGTTCAATCGACTTTACCTCCGACACCACCACCTCCATCCGCGACTCCAAGGTCGTCATGGAAGCCAGGGACGATGCGGCCAGCTACGTGGCGAGCGGTGGTGACATCCACGGCGCCCGCCTGGATGCCGCCTTCGACACCCTGCGTGACCGGCTGCCCGAGGCGCGCAACGCCAGCGACCGGACCCTGGCCGAAGCCATCCTCGCATTGTGAGGCGCCTGGGTGGCTGGCTGCTGGCCGCTGCGCTGACCCTGGTCGCGCTGCCTGCATTCGCCGATCTGCGCCTGGTCCTGAAGGACTCCGGCCTGAACCCGGCCCAGCGCCAGGCCACCCAGACACTGCTGGATGAAGCCATGCAGGCCTTGCCGCCGCGCTTCATCCACAACCTTGACCGTGAAGTGCACATCAGCTGGTCCACCGACATGCCGGCCAACGCCTACGGGCAGGCCGCCGGCCCTTACCAGCTGTACCTCAATACCCGCCTGCTGGCCTCCCTGACCGAAGGCTCCGCAGCCACCGAGCAGACCGGCCGCCCGCACGGCACGGTGCGCCGCGAGCTGCTGGCCACCGTGCTGCACGAACTGACCCACGTCTACGACCGCGCGCGCCTGTGGCCCGCGGACCAGCGCGCACTGATCGTGCGCTGCGCGCGCCAGCACGCCACCCTTGGCAAAGTCGGCCTGGCCGATGAGTGCCGGGGCCAGACCGAGCGGCGCTTTACCCTGAGCGACGATCCGCGCCTGCTCGACCTGGCCGGCTGGCAGCAGTACGTCGGGCGACGCGGTGAGCGCGAACAACACAACGGCCAGATGGTGCGCAGCCCAGACACCTACGAGCTGACCAGCCCGCTGGAGTTCGTCGCCGTCAACATGGAGTACTTCCTGCTCGACCCGGCCTATGCCTGCCGGCGCCCTGCGCTATACGCCTGGTACAAGCAGCAGTTCGGCTGGGCGCCGCCGAATCAACAGGCCTGCCCTTCCTTTTATCCGTACCTGAACGCCGGCAACGACTTTGCCCGCGAGCCACTGGGCAAGCTCGACCCAGAGCGGGTCTACGAGGTGGACTACCTGCTGGCCGAAGCCAACCAGAACCTGATGAGCCGCTGGGGGCACAGCATGCTGCGCCTGGTGATCTGCAAACCGGGGCGGCCACGCGGCCCGGATTGCCGCCTGGACCTCGACCAACATCTGGTGCTGTCTTACCGGGCGTTCGTCGGTGACGTGCAGCTGTCGAGCTGGGACGGCCTGACCGGCGCCTACCCGTCGCGGCTGTTCGTGCTGCCACTGGGCCAGGTCATCGACGAATACACCAAGACCGAACTGCGCAGCCTGGCCTCGGTGCCGCTGAAGCTCGACCGCCAGGAGATCGACGACCTGGTGCGGCACGCCGCCGAGATGCACTGGAGCTACGACGGCGACTACTACTTCCTGTCCAACAACTGCGCGGTGGAAACCCTCAAGCTGCTGCGCAGCGGCACCTACAACCCGCAACTCAACGGCCTGGACAGCATCCTGCCCAACGGCCTGCTGGAAGTGCTCAAGGGGCGCGGGCTGGCCGACACCAGCGTGCTCGACGACCCCAAGCGCGCGCTGCGCCTGGGCTACCGGTTCGACTCCTACCGTGACCGCTATCAGGCCATGTTCGGGGTGCTGAAGAAGCAGCTGCCGATTCCCCAGAACACCGTGGAAGACTGGCTTCAGCAACCGGCGCAGCAGCGCCGCCAGTGGTTCGCCCAGGCCGACCTGCGCACCAGTGCCGCTCTCCTGCTGCTAGAGCAGGCCAGCCTGCGCCGTGAGTTGCTGCTGGCCCAGGACGAGGTCAAGCAGCGCTACCTGAGCGCCCGTGAGCAAAAGGACGGCCGCGTATCAAAGGCCACCGGTACGCTGCAGGCGATCCTCGCCAACAGTGGCTTCCTCAGCCGCCCGGCCGAATTGCTGGGCAGCGACGGCTATGGCCTGCCACAAGCCGATGAATGGAAACGCCTGGAAGCGCAAAGCAGTGAACGGCAGAAACGCCTCAAGCGCCTGACCGGCGACCTGGACGGCGAAGTACGCGCCCTGCTCGAGCCCGAGCGAGCTGCCGAGATCACGGCTGTGGAAGACAACCTCAAGCAGGTCAGCACCCACCTGCGCGCCTTGCACAAGGCTGCGGGAGGGCTGGAACTGCCATAGCCAATGCCTGGCCTCAGCCCTTCTTCCTGGGCTTGAGGTAACGGGTCAGGTCCTGGAACCAGATGACCAGCGCAGGGTTGCCCTTGATCTGGATGTCCTTGTTCTGGATGCCCTGCATGAAGGCCAGCTGCTTGTTGGTCGCCTGCAGCGTGGCGAATCCGTAGGCCGCGTCCTTGAAGGCGATGGCGAAGGCCGGCGCCTCTACCATCCCGGCGACACTGCGCACACGTTGTTCATGCACGATGTAATGCCGGGCGATCTTGCCATCGGCGGTCTGCAGCTGGAACGTCAGCGCCTTGTCGGCCAATTGCTGCTGGAACTCGGGATTGTTGCGGCTGGCGCGCACCATCAGCAGGCCCAGCGCCCAGAGAAGAAAACGAAATTTCATGCACGCCGCCTCGGCAGGGATCCAGTGGACAGGAGGGCGGGGAGTGTAGCCGTTCGGTGCATGATTTTCCCGCACGTCAGCGTGCCGAAGAGCACCCCGGTCGGCCCATGCCCAGACCGACCGGGGCGCGAACCGATCAGCGAATGCCGTTGATCGTGCCCTTGTTGCCCATGACCTTCACGTCGACCTTCTTGAAGATGAAGTAGTCCTGCACTTTCACCTCATAGCGTGGCGCAACGATCAGGTCGGCACCGGAGGCCTTGACCGCCTTGTAGGCCGCCGCCGCCTTGGTGGTGGACACCGGATCCGGCAGGCCCAACGCCAGGCCGCCAGCGGCAGAACCGCCATAGGCCACCCCGTCGGCGTACTGATTGTCCGCGCCCAGGGTCAGGAAGTTGAACAGCACGTTGGTCGAGGATTCGCCGGAGATCGGCCCGCCCACGCTGACATCGGCTTTCAGGTCGGCCTGCACGTTACCGGACAGTGGCGCCGACGGCTGGCTGACGTTGTAGCTGACGCAGCCGCTGGTGGTGGCGATCAGGGCCGCGAGGGCGGCGGGCATCCATGGTTTTTTCATTGGTCGTCCCAGAAAAAGGCAGTTGTTGTGAAGTACAGCGGCGCGCACTTTACGGGGACAAGTTCGATAAAAAAGTCAGGAAAATCTGCGAAAGAAACCGGGGCCTTACTCTTATGCGTAGGAGTTTTCCTAAGCCGTCGTAAACCCTGCACAACGAAAAAGCCCCCTGCAAAGGGGGCTTGGGGTACGCGCCGTGCTGGCCGGGCCCAAGGGCCTGCGGGGTCAGTTCACGGAGTCTTTCAGTGCCTTGCCTGGCTTGAAGGATACGGTGTTGCTCGCCTTGATCTTCACCGGCTCACCGGTCTGCGGGTTCTTGCCGGTACGGGCGCCGCGGTGACGTTGCAGGAACGTGCCGAAGCCGACCAGGGTCACGCTGTCCTTGCGGTGCAGGGCGCCGGTAATTTCTTCGAGAATGGCGTTGAGAACGCGGGTGGACTGGTCTTTGGTGAGGTCCGCTTTTTCGGCGATGGCTGCTGCTAGATCTGGTTTGCGCATGTACTAAGCCTCTTGTACGGTTTTTTGTTTTTATGTCCCGCAGCGCTCTGTGTCGAGCGTCAGCAGGTACCGTCGCGGCTCCACGCGACGGCAGTCGAACAGCAGAATGGCATGCCAAAAACGCCCGCGCCAGTGGGAGCAAGATGAATCTGCGAAGAAAAACCGGCGCCTGTCGACAAAACGACCGTTTTATTCCGAAACCGACGTGCGGCGGGTCTATTCCGTGCCTGACAGCGGTGTTTTCATAACCTGAGGGTATGTCCTGAGACGCAACCGGGCCCGCGGGCGGCATGTTAAGCTCGGCGCCTCGAAAACTGCCGCCAATGGCTTACCGTGACCCAGCACACCCCTTCAGCTGCCGACGCCTCGTGGCTCGCCCGCGAGCAGCTCGATACTCTGCCCACCGCCCAGGTACTCGACTGGCTGTTCAACCAGGACTCCCTGACCCGCCGCCTGACCCGCCTGTCGCATGACCGTTTCAGTGTCGTGCCCTCGGCCGAAGGCTGGCAGCCCCTGCGTGATGACGAGTGCAGCGCGCTGGACCTGCCGCCGGGCAGCGAAGGCTGGGTGCGCGAGGTGTATCTGCTGGGGCAGGACGAACCCTGGGTCTTCGCGCGCAGCGTGGCCGGTCGTGAGGCCCTGCGCGACAGCGGCCTGCACATGGATGCACTGGGCACCCGCTCACTGGGCGAGCTGCTGTTCAGCAACCCGGCGTTCGACCGCGGTGCCCTGCGCGTGCGCCGCTACCCGGCCCAGTGGCTGCCGGTCCAGGCGCGTACCGAAGGGCTCTGGGCACGGCGCTCGCGGTTCAGCCGTGGCACGCTGGGCATTCTGGTGGCCGAGGTTTTCCTGCCTGCTTTCTGGGTCGCCCTGAACGCTGCTGATCTGAACAACGAGGAACCGAGCTGATGTACCTGTCGCTGCTCAAATCCCTGAACCGCCTCAACCCGCGTGCCTGGGACTTCATCCAGCTGACCCGGATCGACAAGCCGATCGGTGTCTACCTGCTGCTGTGGCCGACGCTCTGGGCGCTGTGGGTCGCCGGCAACGGCCATCCATCGCTGGCCAACGTGCTGATCTTCGTCGTCGGCGTGTTCCTCATGCGCGCCGCCGGCTGCGTGATCAACGACTTCGCCGACCGCAAGGTCGACGGCCACGTCAAACGCACCCAGCAGCGCCCGCTGGCCAGCGGCAAGGTCAGCAGCCGCGAGGCGCTGGTGCTGTTCGCCGTCCTGGTGGCGCTCAGCTTCCTGCTGGTGCTGCTGACCAACGCCACCACCATCTGGCTGTCGTTCGGTGGCCTGGCCCTGGCCGCCTGCTACCCGTTCATGAAGCGCTACACCTATTACCCACAGGTGGTGCTGGGAGCGGCGTTCTCCTGGGGCATGCCGATGGCCTTCACCGCCGAGACCGGCACGGTGCCTGCGGCTGCCTGGCTTCTCTATATTGCCAACCTGCTGTGGACAGTGGCCTACGACACCTACTACGCCATGGTCGACCGCGACGACGACCTGCGTATCGGCGTGAAGTCCACCGCCGTGCTGTTCGGCGATGCCGACCGCACCATCATCCTGACCCTGCAGGCCCTGGCCCTCGGCTGCCTGCTGCTGGCCGGCAGCCAGTTCAAGCTGGGCCTGCCCTTCCACTTGGGGCTGCTGGCGGCGGCCGCCTGTTTCGCCTGGCAGTGGCACAGCACCCGGGAGCGTGACCGCGACGCCTGCTTCAAGGCATTCCTGCACAACCACTGGGCGGGGATGGCGATTTTCCTCGGTATCGTTGCCGACTATCTGCTGCGCTGAATCCAGGCCGGCCGGGCAAGCACCAGCCCGGCGCGATGGACAGATGTCACACGACTGCAATAATTCCGTTATCTAATGCGCCCCAAGACAGTTAAATGACAAGAGGTTCAAGCATGGTTGGCAGGAGCATTCTGATCGTTGACGACGAAGCGCCCATCCGCGAGATGATCGCCGTTGCATTGGAAATGGCCGGCTATGAATGCCTCGAAGCCGAGAACTCGCAGCAGGCGCACGCGATCATCATCGACCGCAAGCCCGACCTGATCCTGCTCGACTGGATGCTGCCCGGCACCTCGGGTATCGAACTGGCGCGCCGCCTCAAGCGCGACGAGCTGACCGGCAACATCCCGATCATCATGCTCACCGCCAAGGGCGAAGAGGACAACAAGATCCAGGGCCTGGAAGTCGGTGCCGACGACTACATCACCAAGCCCTTCTCGCCACGTGAGCTGGTCGCCCGTCTCAAGGCCGTGCTGCGCCGCACCGGCCCCACGGAGGGCGAGGCGCCCATCGAAGTCGGCGGGCTGCTGCTTGACCCGATCAGCCACCGTGTCACCATCGACGGCAAGCCGGCAGAAATGGGTCCTACCGAGTACCGCCTGCTGCAATTCTTCATGACCCATCAGGAACGCGCCTACACCCGTGGCCAGCTGCTGGACCAGGTGTGGGGCGGCAACGTGTATGTCGAAGAGCGCACCGTGGACGTGCACATCCGCCGCCTGCGCAAGGCCTTGGGCGATGCCTATGAAAACCTGGTACAGACTGTACGCGGCACCGGCTACCGCTTCTCCACCAAGAGCTGAAGCCCCACGCCCAGAATTTGCCGTACAGACAAGGATGTACCTTTAATTGAACCCGAACTGGCACGGCACCCTGATCCGCCACCTGTTGCTGCTGGTCACCGCCTGCATGCTGGTGGGGCTGGTCAGCGGCGAGTACGGCTGGAGCCTGTCGATCGGGCTGGGCCTGTACCTGGCCTGGACGCTCAAGCAACTGTTGCGCCTGCATGCCTGGCTGAGCAGCCACAAGGCCGATGAGCCGCCGCCCGACGGTTACGGCCTGTGGGGCGACGTGTTCGACAGCATCTACCACCTGCAACGCCGCGACCAGCGCGTGCGCGGCCGCCTGCAGGCGGTCATCGACCGCGTCCAGGAGTCCACCGCCGCGCTGCGCGACGCGGTGATCATGCTCGATGCCGACGGCAACCTGGAATGGTGGAACCGCGCTGCGGAAACCCTGCTGGGCCTGAAGACCCCCCAGGACGGCGGCCAGCCGGTCACCAACCTGGTGCGCCATCCGCGCTTCAAGGAATACTTCGCCCAGGGCAACTTCGCCGAGCCGCTGGAAATTCCCTCGCCCAGCAACGACCGCATCCGCATCCAGATGCTGATTACCCGCTACGGCAACAACGAGCACCTGATGCTGGTGCGCGACGTGACCCGCATCCACCAGCTGGAACAGATGCGCAAGGATTTCGTGGCCAACGTGTCCCACGAACTGCGCACGCCCCTGACGGTGATCTTCGGCTATCTGGAAACGCTGCTGGACAACAGCGAGGACGTCAATCCGCGCTGGGTGCGGGCGCTGCAGCAGATGCACCAACAGGGCAGTCGCATGCAGACCCTGCTCAACGACCTGCTGCTGCTGGCCAAGCTGGAAGCCACCGACTACCCCTCCGACAGCCAGCCGGTGCCGGTCGGCGCGCTGCTCCAGACCATCGCCAACGACGCCCAGGCGCTGTCGGCCGACAAGGCGCACAACATCCTGCTCAGCATCGACAGCGACATGGGCCTCAAAGGCAGCGAGACCGAGCTGCGCAGCGCTTTCTCCAACCTGATCTTCAACGCCGTGAAGTACACCCCGGCCGGTGGCGAGATCCGCATCCGCTGGTGGACCGACACGCGCGGCGCCCACCTGAGCGTGCAGGACTCGGGCATCGGCATCGAGGCCAAGCACCTGCCGCGCCTGACCGAGCGCTTCTATCGCGTCGACACCAGCCGCGCCTCCAACACCGGCGGCACCGGCCTGGGCCTGGCGATCGTCAAGCACGTGCTGCTGCGCCACCGTGGCACCCTGGAAATCAACAGCGTGCTGGGCAAGGGCAGTGTATTCGTCTGCCATTTCTCTGCCGTGCAAATGGCCGACCCGGACGACGACTTCGACGAACTCTGACCCATGACGGCCTGTCCCTATGCAAGCTGGCGCGCAATCGTTACATTGCGTTTCTCATGGCCTTGCATTCGCTGTGGTCAATGGCCAACCCTCTTCAGATAAAACGGAAACCGTAATTCCCCATCATGGACCCTTCCCCTGGTATCGACCTGGCTTCACTGTTCGCCGATTTCGGCATGATTCTCTTCGCTTTCCTGCTGGTGCTGCTCAATGGCTTCTTCGTTGCCGCCGAGTTCGCCATGGTCAAGCTGCGCTCGACCCGGGTCGAGGCGATCGCCGACCAGCATGGCTGGCGGGGGCGCATCCTGCGCACCGTACACGGGCAACTGGACGCCTACCTCTCGGCCTGCCAGCTGGGCATTACCCTGGCTTCGCTGGGCCTGGGCTGGGTCGGTGAGCCCGCCTTCGCTCACCTGCTCGAACCGCTGCTGGGCGCCGCAGGCGTCGACAGCCCGGAAATCATCAAGGGCGTGTCGTTCTTCACCGCGTTCTTCATCATTTCCTACCTGCACATCGTGGTCGGCGAGCTGGCGCCCAAGTCCTGGGCGATCCGCAAGCCCGAGCTGCTGTCGCTGTGGACCGCCGTGCCGCTGTACCTGTTCTACTGGCTGATGTACCCGGCCATCTACCTGCTCAACGCCAGCGCCAACACCATCCTGCGCATCGCCGGGCAAGGCGAGCCGGGCCCGCACCACGAACACAGCTACAGCCGCGACGAACTGAAACTGATCCTGCACTCCAGCCGCGGCCAGGACCCCAGCGACCAGGGCATGCGCGTGCTGGCCTCGGCGGTGGAAATGGGCGAGCTGGAAGTGGTCGACTGGGCCAACTCCCGGGAAGACATGGTCTCACTGGACTTCCATGCACCGCTCAAGGAAATCCTGGCGCAGTTCCGCCGTCACAAGTTCAGCCGCTACCCGGTGTACGACGCCGAACGTGGCGAGTTCGTCGGCCTGCTGCACATCAAGGACCTGCTGCTGGAACTGGCCGAACTCGACCACATTCCCGAGCTGTTCAACCTCGCCGACCTGATCCGCCCACTGGAGCGCGTGTCCCGGCACATGCCGCTGGCGCGTCTGCTGGAGCAGTTCCGTCAGGGCAGCGCGCACTTCGCCCTGGTCGAAGAGGCCGACGGCAAGGTCATCGGCTACCTGACCATGGAAGACGTGCTGGAAGTGCTGGTCGGTGACATTCAGGACGAGCACCGCAAGGTCGAACGCGGCATCCTCGCCTACCAGCCCGGCAAGCTGCTGGTGCGTGGCGACACGCCACTGTTCAAGATCGAACGCCTGCTGGGCATCGACCTCGACCATATCGAAGCCGAGACCCTCGCCGGGTTGATCTATGAATCGCTCAAGCGGGTTCCCGAAGAAGAAGAACAGATGGAGTTCGAAGGCCTGCGTATCATCATCAAGAAAATGAAAGGCCCGAAGATCGTCCTGGCCAAGGTCCTCAAGCTGGACTAAACCCAGGTTCACCTGCAGGAGCGGCCGAAGCCGCTCCTGCAGGTTGAACAACCCGCCTAATTGCCGCCCACGGCGAAGTTCGGCAGGCTCTGTATCGGCTGGTTGAACTCGTACGGAATCGACACCAGTTCCTGCCCGACATTGCGCTGTACCACGAAGTGCAGGTGCGGGCCGGTGCTGTTGCCGGTATTGCCCGAACGCCCCAGGGCGCTGCCGACGCTGACTTTCTGCCCTTCCCGGACCACCACCGAACCCCGCATCAGGTGCAGATACACGCCCATGGTGCCGTCGTCGTGAAGAATCCTCACGAAATTGCCCGAAGGGTTCGAGCCCCGGCCGCTCTGGCTGTTCTCCACCTTGATCACCGTGCCGCCGCGCGCGGCAATGATCGGCGTGCCTTCGGGCATGGCGATGTCCATGGCGTAACGCCCCTTGGGATCGGTATGGCTGTACTTGCCGCCTGGCCCCTGGGTCAGGCGGAACGGCCCGCCCACCCACGGCAGGGGGTACTTGTAGGCCAGCGCCTGGCCGACCGGTGAACCCAGCGTGGCATTCAGCTTGGCGCTGTAGAGCATCGGCTGGCCTGGCTGGCGGGGGCTCAGCACCAGCAGCCGCTCGTGACTGCGTGCCGGCACGGTGCGACGCAGTGTCGTGGCGCTGCCCGGTACGCCCAGCACGTTCTTCAGCCCGCTCAAGCGCAGTTCGACTTCCACGGGAGCGTACAGGTCGTTGCGCACGTAAAGGCTGTGTACGCCGTCGTCCTTGCGCACATCCAGGCGCACCTGGCGTTCGATGTGCTCGACCATCCTGTCACGGAACACCACCACCGACGCCCCAGGGGTGGGCCGGTCACTGAACGACACCACGCCGTCGGCATTGGTGGACTTGTAGATGGTGGTCGCCAAGGCGGCCTGGCAAGCCAGCGACAGGGCACAAAAGATCAGCAAGCGGTCGAGCATGGGGCGCATCGGGTCAGTTGGCGATGGGCCCCAAGCCTAGCAGTGTTGCCCGGCGATGGGCATGCAAGGTTGTCAATCGACGCCCGCCACACCGTCAATAACCACACGCCACCGCCCTGCCCGCCGCGCTCAGGAAAGCGCGTAGTCCTTGAGGTAGCTGACCGAGAACAGCGCGTCAGGGAAGTCCAGCTTGAGCCGCGGCAGGACGAAACCACCGCAGGAGCGGCAGGTGTCGAGCACGGTGAAGACCTTGATGTGGGTCAGCGGCATACCCGCCAGGTCTTCTTTCAAGACGGTTGCGATCAGCCGCTCGGAATCGAGCTGGCGACCGAACTCGCGGACCAGCAGACGATTGGCATCCCTGACCACCGGCAGGCTGGTGAACGACGGATCTGGCTCACGCCCCAGCATGCGGGCCCGGGCGTCGCGAAAGATGACGCCATCGAGCACTCGCTCGGTGCTGCCCGGTACATCCAGCTGCAGCTTTAGATCGCGTGCGCGCTCGCCGCCCGACAAGGCGTAGTAGACGATGCGCTGCCCCGCTTCGGTATGCACCTGGACGAACGACAGATTGGCCCCTTTGATCTGCTTGAGAATGTTCTGCGCGGCCCTGGGTGTCTGCACCGTGTTGAGGTCCAGCACCTCCCAGCGGGCCTTGGAACCCTGCACCGGCAGCAGATGATTGAGCACCTCGACGATGTGCTGCTGCTCGGGCAGGCTGCGCTCGGCGACCCTCTTGAAGTCGGGAATGCTGCGTTTGGCCAGTTCCACGAACTGTTTCTGCATGGCCTCACCCGAGAGGATATTCGCCGCGTAGTGCAGCAACTCGTTGGGGCGTTTCTGTGCCACGCACCACGCGGCGTACTGTTCATAGCGGGTGATCGACTCGCCCCAGGCGAGGTTCCACGCTGGCCGTTCGGACGCATCGAGCAGATCGAACAGCAGCCGGGCGATATTTTCCTGGTCCTGCAGCGCACTTGGGCGCTCGCGCACCACCCGGTACTGCTCCGACAGACGAATGAATTCGTTGATTTCATCCGCCTCGGTGGCTCGCGAAAACGCCAGTTCCAGGCGAGCATCGTCGGGCACCGCAGCCTTGTAGAACACCCCCGTGTCGGGCTCGACGAAAATCCATGACGCCCCGGAAAATTCCAGGCGCATCCCGCGCAAGGTACGCGCATCCTCGACGCCGGAGGCGATGGGCCCCAGCTCGATGACCGGCAGCGCTTCGTAGATGAACGCCGCGTCGTCGACCCGGTAGTTCTCCGGCAGGCCCAGAATTCCGTCCCCGGCCAACTGACCTGCGAGCGTCTGCCGGTATACCGGCGCATCGGGCAGCGCCAGCAGGGCGCGCTCGACTTCGGTCAGGGCGACGACCGCCTTGCCCTGCGCAGGCGCTGCCGAGGTCGTCGCCAGCGGCGGCGCATCGGCCCACTGGCAGAACTTGCCTTCATGAACGAACACGTCCAGGTGGCGTGCCACATCACCCTCACCGACCGTCATCCTGGCCAGGCTGAACACGCGCGCGGCCATTGCCTGGCTGGGGTACTTGCCGGTGCGTTTCGGTGACACCGAGCCCTCGGCGATCGGGGCCGGCTCGGGCGTGGCCAGCCTGACGCCGCTGGCACAGGGCACTGGCACCAGGTCGCGGCGTACCCGGCAAAGGTTCTCGGTCTCTTGCAGCAGATCTGCCGTTGGCGAGAGCGGCGTGACCGACAACTGGCGCAGGGCCGCATCCTCTGCCGTACTTTCCAGGTGATAGACCTCACCGTCGACCTGCAGGTCGAACACGCCCTCTTCACGCTCGATGACGTGTACCCGGCAGCCCTCGGCAATGCGCAACTCACGCACACCTTCGGCCGTGGAAGTCACCGGCACCACCTTGGGATAGCGCCCCACCTCGATCCCCGTTGCCGCCAAAGTCTGCGCCAACTCCAGCGCCGGTGCGCGTGTCACCAGCGCCAGTGGCGGGCCAAAGGCGCGTTGCGTGGACGGATCGCGCAAGCGGAAGTCCGGCACCTCGGGCGTGCCCACATCCTGCACGGCCACGCCGATCTGCCCATCCAGCTGGGCATAGCCATTCGCGTTCGTTGCCGTGCCGACGCTATCGTCCAGCAAGCGAAAGCGCCCCTGCTCCAGCAAGCCGGCCGCCGCCGGCCAGCCGCGCTCGCCCAGCAGCGTGCGCAGGGCGGGAACCCGTTCCAGCAGCCTGGCCTGGCCCAGCCGGCCCACCAGCACCGCCACCTTGCCCAGGTCACGCACGGCGAACACCGCGCTCTGCTCGGCCAGCCCCTTCACCAATTGGCCCAAGGCCTGACCGGTCAAGCGGGTGAGCGACAGCACGCTCAGCTCACCCGCCTTCATCACGATACGCACCGTCGACGCAGCGAATTGCCCGACGGGAATCAGGGCAAAGGCGACATCCAGCGCACAGCCGACGATCACCCCGGCCGAGTGCTCACCCTGAGCCAAGTCCTCGATGCAGCCATAGAACGGAATGATCAGCCGCGCGGCCAGCTCGGCGTACTCACGCTCTCTGGCCCACTGCGCCTCCCAGCCCGTGGCATGCTCGTGCGCAGCCTGGCTCTGCTCCAGAAAACGGGCGAGCAGATGCCGGGCGGCGGCCTGGGCCAACACGGCCAGCTTCTGTGCGTCGGTGCCGTCGGATGCGTAGACACACTCGCTGGCCGGAACCAGAGTGCCGTGCCGAGGTTGATGCCAGCTCAGCGAGGAGCGCGAAGGCGTCCCCTGCAGGTAGGCGTCGCTGTCCATGGCCAGCAAGGGCGTCACCCGCGCCTGCGCCACTTGCCTGGCGTGGCGCTCCTGCTCCTCGACGGTCTCCACGATGTTGCCGCTCAGTTGCGTCTCGGCCTCGACCTGGTAGACAAAGCGCTGTTCGACCTGGCGGATCACTCCCGCCGCAGGAATCAGCTCGATGAACACTTCGTCCACCGCATGTTCATTGAAGTCGCTACGGTGGTCGCCGCGCTGACAGCGCAGGAACAGCCCCTGGGCGCCCTCTTCCCCGGCGAAGCTCACCCGGCTCAACTCGCAGGTGGACGCCAGCAAGGTATTGCGCAAAGCCGGGCCGGCCTCGTTGAGCAAGCGCGCCACGACACGTGCCTGGGCGCTTACCAGCGACTCGCGGAAGGTCTTGAACGCTTGGGCCCAGGCTTGCGGCACAGTGGGCTCACCGGCTTTGTACGCCTCGCCCATCATGACCATCTCCAGGACCGTCGCCGCCGGCCGTCCGAATGCCAGCAGTCGGTCCAGATCGTAGCTGCCGGCCAGGCTAAAACCGTGCTCCTGCAATACCGGCCAATGGTCGACCTTGATCGCCTGGGCCCAGAGCCATTGGGGAACCCCGGCGGCCGTCAGCATGCGTTGCGCCAGTTGCCGGCGATCCGGCGGCTTGCGGCCCAGCAGGTCGCTCAGCTCCTGGGCGTGCTGTGCCTGCTGGGCCTGAAGGTACTCCAGCGCCTGGCGAACCTGCGTGGCACTGGCCCGCAGAAGGTCGTCGGCATCCGGCCAGTCGATGGCCCCGTGCGCGGCGGCATAGCGCAAGGCCGGAATACTCAGGGTCCTGACCCACAGCGCGTGCAGGGCCGGGTCTGGAGATTGGGAAAGGTCTGCGCTCAGCCTGATGACCTCGTCGAAGGCCGCCCCCGCGTGCCCCCCCACCTGCAAGGCTTGCAGCAACGCCACGCCATGGCTCAGAGCCACGCTTTGCAAGGCGCGGCCAAACGGCAAGTGCTCGGGCACGTCACTGACCAGCAGCTCCGGCAGCGCTTCGCGCAGCACCAGGTAATGCAGCAGGTCCACGGCGGCAGCCGTCGCGGCGGGCTGGCGAGCGCGAATGTCATCATGGATGCGACGGCGCAATGTTGCGTGGCTGTGGTCGAGGGTCCACGCCCCGCGCAGTGTGTCGACCAAGGCGTGAGGAAAGGCCGCCGTGGCGCCAAGAAAGCCTTCGATGATGGCCCGCCCGGCCAGCGCCTGGGTCACTCGCGGTGCTGCCGGCTCATCGGCCTGGTCGCCATACCAGCCCAAGGCGCCGAGCATGGGGGCGAAGAATGCAGCGAACTGGGAGGTCAAGGCCAGGGCCTGCCAGGCCGTCTGCGCCTCCATGCCCAGCGTATTGCCTTCCCCACCAGCCAAGCGCAGCGAGTCGAGCCCGAGCTGGCGAAACACCTCATCGACATCGCTCACGACGCTCCAGCGGTGCCAGGGCGGAAGCAGCACATCGAAGGCCGCTGAGCCTGGCATGCCCCCCAGCGGCTCGACACTTTCGGCCAGGCCCGGCCCTGCGAGCACGGCCGCCAGCGCCATGGCCTGGGTCGGGCTCAGGTTCGCGTGCCTCTGGCGCAAGACAGTCGCCAGGGACAAGCCTCGCCGCCCCGGCGACCGGCTGGCGGCCGCCTGCGCTTCGGCCAGCCAGGGTCGTCCATCCGGATTCAGCGTGTGCTCCGCCAGTTTGCGGAAGAACACTGCCCGCCCAGTGTCAGACAAAGGCGTCAGCGGATCGGGCAGCAAGCCTTGGCACGTGACGCCTCGTTGCGCCAGGGCCGTGACGCAACGCACCAGCCATTGCCCCGTGGCCGTGCCATGCAAACGCGCATCAAGCGCCTCTGCCAAGGCCTGGTCATGGCTTTTCCCCGCCGGCAGCCAGGCGGCCTGTCCAGGCCCCAGGGTCACGAGGGTGTCCAGTGCCGGCTCATCCTCCGCCAGCCCCTGATACAGCAACTGCCCGGTTCCCAAGGTCACCCAGGCCTGCGCCGTCAGGTAGCGAGCGCCGCGCTTGAGCGGCACCATCCAGGCGCGCAGCACCTCGGGTACCGGCGTCAGCAGCTCGCCCAACAGCGGATAGTCCTCAGCGAGGTCGGCACTGCGCCGCGCCGCAACGCCATACAAGAAGTCTTCCAGTTGCTCATGCGCAGCGGCGTCACTGGCCGGCGGCAGGTTGAGCCAGGCCAGCCGGGCCAGGAATTGATGCACCTGCCAGACCGTGACTTCGGCCTGCGCAACGCCCATGACCTCGGCATACAGCTGCCGCACCCCATCCCCCTGGTAGAGCCTGGTCAAGTACAAGGCCGGCTGGGCAGGGTCGCCGGTAAAGATGTCGTCACCCAGAAGATGGCCGAGCACCAGGCGAACGATGCGAAAGTGATCCTCTGCACGTACTTGCAGCACGCCGGCATAGCGCTCGGCGGGCACCGGGCGCTGTACCACACCCAAGGCGAGATCGATGGCCAGGAACAACTGGCCCGTGGGGAAGGTGCTGATATTGCGGGGTTGAAGCAAGGTAGGGTTCACGCTGGACTCCCGTCATCGGATAAGACGGAGCCCACGCAATCGAACAGCGCGCGGCGAAGCTAGCAGGAATTACCGACACCGGAGATCGGAAAAGTCAGCGCCCCGATGCTGCGCATGCACCGGGGCGGGACGGGCGCCGTCAGGCGCCGGGGACGAAGTGCTTCTGCGCAGTGCCGCGGGCGATCAGGCGCGACAGGTAGTCGAGCTTCTTGGCGTCCTGGTCGACGAAGCGGAAGGTCACCTGCAGCCACTCGCTGTCGGGCTTCTGCTCGAAGGCGACGATGGCGTGGACATAGCCGTTCAGGCGTGCGACTTCGTTGTCTTCACCCTGCTCCAGGTCCAGCACCGCACTGTCCAGGATCTGGGGCAGCACGTCGCCGCGGCGCACCACCAGCAGGCCTTCCTTGAGGGTCAGGGCCTTGATGACACACGACTGGCTGCCGTTGGGCAGGCGCAGTTGCCCCTGGCCACGGCCAGCGGGCTGCTGGCTGGGGGCCTGAGCCGCGGCACGGGCAGGCTGCGGCGCAGCAGGCGCGGCCGCTGGCGCCGCCGGGCGCACGACCTCGGCCTTGCCACCGGTCAGGGCACTGAGCGAGTCGTTGAGCGCCATGTTCATGCGACTCGGGGCACCGGCACTGGACATCACGGCATCGAGCTTGCCGACCTTGGCCAGGGCTTTCTTGACCTTGGTGAGCAGTTGCTCGTTGGTGAACGGTTTGCCGACGAAGTCCGACACACCCGCCTGGATCGCCTGCACGACGTTTTCCTTGTCGCCACGGCTGGTCACCATGATGAACGGTACGGTCTTGAGCGGGCCTTCCTGCTGACGGCACCAGGCCAGCAGCTCCAGGCCGGACATCTCGGGCATTTCCCAATCGCAAAGAATCAGGTCGAAGGATTCACGGGCGAGCATCACCTGCGCCTTGCGCCCGTTCACGGCTTCTTCGGTATGGATGCCGGGGAAGTAGTTGCGCAGCCCTTTTCTTACCAAGTCGCGAATGAAAGTCGCGTCATCCACAACCAATACACTGACTTTACTCATCGACGCTCCTGCGGGCGTGTTCACCTTGTCGGGTGAACCGCGTTATGCCAACACGCCCCTTTGTTTCCCCAAGCATATCGTTGACCTGTGGCCAACTGCCAGATTGTTGGGCAGCGTCTCGCTCACTTTCTGGCGGACGGCTGCATATCAGGGCCTGATGCTGGCGTCCTGTGAGCCGCGCAGCCCTGGCACTGCAACGCAAAACGCCCAGCGTGCGCTGGGCGTTTCTGGCAGGCAAACTTATTTATCGTCAGCCGCGTCCGGAACATTAGCACTTTCGTTGGCATACCCCTGAACTTCTTCACGCATGCGCTTGAGGCCCATGTGCCGCACGTCGGTGCCGCGCACCAGGTAGATGACCAGTTCCGAGATATTGCGCGCGTGGTCACCGATGCGCTCCAGCGAGCGCAGCACCCAGATCACGTTCAGCACGCGGGAGATCGAGCGCGGGTCTTCCATCATGTAGGTCGCCAGCTCACGCAGGGCGGTCTTGTACTCGCGGTCGATGGTCTTGTCGTACTGGGCCACCGACAGCGCCAGCTCAGGATCGAAGCGGGCGAAGGAATCCAGGGCGTCACGCACCATGTTGCGCACCTGGTCGCCGATATGACGGACCTCGACGTAACCGCGCGGGGCTTCGCCTTCTTCGCACAGCTGGATGGCGCGGCGGGCGATCTTGGTGGCTTCGTCACCGATGCGCTCCAGGTCGATCACCGACTTGGAGATGCTGATGATCAGACGCAGGTCGGAAGCGGCTGGCTGGCGACGCGCCAGGATGCGCAGGCACTCCTCGTCGATGTTGCGCTCCATCTGGTTGATGCGCTCGTCCACTTCGCGCACACGCTGGGCCAGGCCGGAGTCGGCTTCGATCAACGCGGTGACCGCATCGTTGACCTGCTTCTCGACCAGGCCGCCCATTTCGAGCAGGTGGCTGCGCACGTCTTCGAGTTCGACGTTGAACTGTTGGGAGATGTGATGCGTAAGGCTGTCTTTGTGGATCATGCTGGGTGTCCTTGGAACGTCCGGTGGATGCGAAAACGCACGCTGTTTCAAGACTGACGAAGTACCCGCTAGCCGTAACGGCCGGTGATGTAGTCTTCGGTCTGCTTCTTTGCCGGATTGGTGAACAACGTGTCCGTATCACCGAATTCGACGAGTTTGCCCATGTACATGAAAGCGGTGTAGTCGGAGACCCGCGCCGCCTGCTGCATGTTGTGAGTGACGATCACAATGGTGTATTTGGATTTCAGTTCGTAGATCAGCTCCTCGACTTTGAGGGTGGAAATCGGGTCGAGCGCCGAGCACGGCTCGTCGAGCAGCAGCACTTCGGGCTCCACGGCGATGGTGCGGGCGATCACCAGACGCTGCTGCTGACCACCGGACAAGCCCAGGGCCGACTCGTGCAGGCGGTCCTTGACCTCATCCCACAGCGCCGCACCGCGCAGCGCCCACTCCACCGCTTCGTCGAGCAGGCGCTTCTTGTTGATCCCCTGGATACGCAGGCCGTAGACGACGTTCTCGTAGACGGTCTTGGGGAACGGGTTGGGCTTCTGGAACACCATGCCCACGCGGCGGCGCAACTCGGCGACTTCTTCGCCCTTGCTGTAGATGTCGTGGCCGTCGAGCTTGATGCTGCCCTCGACCCGGCAATCGTCGACCAGGTCGTTCATGCGGTTGAAGGTGCGCAGCAGGGTCGACTTGCCGCAGCCGGACGGGCCGATGAACGACGTCACCTTCTGCCGCGGAATATCCAGGCCGATGTCGAACAGCGCCTGCTTCTTGCCATAGAACAGGTTCAGGCCCGCCACTTCGAACGCCACATGGTCGTGCGCCAGGGGCGCGGCGTCTCGGCTGCGCCGCGAAGCGTTGGAGGGGGCGCCCCGGCCCGGGCTGTCGTGTTGCATGTAGGGCTCCTGATGGAACGATAGGTTTCGTCGAACCGCGCAATGCACGGCGAACTCAGTTATCCAGCGCCTTGTACTTCTCGCGCAGGTGGTTGCGAATGGCGACGGCAGACAGGTTGAGCAAGGCGATCACCAGCACCAGCAGCAAGGCCGAGGCATAGACCAGCGGTCGCGCCGCCTCGACGTTGGGGCTCTGGAAACCGACGTCGTAGATATGGAAGCCCAGGTGCATGATCTTCTGGTCCAGATGCAGGTAAGGGTAGTTGCCGTCCAGCGGCAACGACGGCGCCATCTTCACCACGCCCACCAGCATCAGCGGCGCCACCTCGCCAGCGGCGCGCGCCACGGCAAGAATCAGGCCGGTCATGATCGCCGGGCTGGCCATCGGCAGAACGATCTTCCACAGGGTCTCGGCCTTGGTCGCGCCCAACGCCAGCGAACCTTCGCGCAGGCTCAGGGGAATGCGCGACAGGCCCTCCTCGGTGGCGACGATCACCACCGGCACGGCGAGCAGCGCCAGGGTCAAGGACGCCCACAACAGGCCCGGCGTGCCGAAGGTCGGGGCTGGCAAAGACTCGGCGAAGAACAGCCGGTCCAGCGAACCACCCAGCACGTAGACGAAGAAGCCCAGGCCGAACACGCCGTAGACGATGGCCGGCACCCCGGCCAGGTTGTTCACCGCGATGCGGATCAGCCGGGTCACCGGCCCCTGGCGGGCGTACTCGCGCAGGTACACGGCGGCCAGCACACCGAAGGGCGTGACCACGATGGCCATGATCATGGTCATCATCACCGTGCCGAAAATCGCCGGGAACACGCCGCCTTCGGTATTGGCTTCGCGAGGATCCTCGCTGAGGAACTCCCACAGTTTCTTGAAGTAGAACGCGGTCTTGGCCATGACCCCCATGGTGTTGGGCTGGTAGGCGTGCAGCACTTTGCCCAGGCTGATCTCGGTTACCCGGCCCTCGGCGTCCTTGGCAGTCAGGCTGTCGCGGTCGAGGTCCTGGCGCAACTGGGCGAGGCGCCCTTCGATACCCGAATAGCGGGCCTGCAGCTCGGCACGCTCGACGGCCAGGTCGGCCTGCGCCTCGGCGTCCGGACCGCCCGCCATTTCCAGACGGCGGGTCTTCAGGCGCAGGCGCTCCAGGCCGTGGTTGATCGATACGATGTCCTGTTTTTCCAGCTGGTGCAGTTGCCCGGCCAGCTCCCGGACCCGCTGCAGGCGTTCACGCAGTTGCGGCCAGGCTGCCTCGCCGACGGCCACCACCCGGCCGTTCTCCTTGATGTTGAGCAGGTAGCCGTAGAAGTTGCCCCACTCGCGGCGTTCCAGGGTCATCAGCTCGGCAGGCTCGCTGCGCTGGCTCAACCATTCACTGACCACCCAGGTGAAGTCACTGCGGGTCAGGTCGCGGTTGCCGACCTTGAACAGCTCGCGGCTGAGGAATTCCGAACCCTGCGCAGCCACCGGCAACCCGGCGTCGAGCAGCCGCGCGCGGGGCACCTGTTCGCTGTCCACCCGTTCGCCGATCAGCACATGGGGCGCCTGCCCCGGCACGGTGTACTGCGCGCGCACCAGGTCGGCCGGCCAGAAGTGCCCCAGGCCACGTACGGCGAGAATCGCCAGCAGGCCGATGGTCAGGATCACGGCGATCGACACCGCGCCGGCACTCATCCAGACGCCGGGGGCGCCGCTCTTGATCCATCCGTTGAGGGAGTTGCGTTTCACCGGTAGCGACTCCCTAGAGCGATGAGTATTTCTTGCGCAGGCGCTGACGGATCAGCTCTGCGAGGGTATTCATGGCGAAGGTGAACACCAGCAGCACCAGCGCGGCCAGGAACAGCACGCGATAGTGGCTGCCGCCCACCTCCGACTCAGGCATCTCTACGGCGACGTTGGCCGCCAGGGTGCGCATGCCTTCGAACAGACTCATGTCCATGATCGGCGTGTTGCCGGTGGCCATCAGCACGATCATGGTTTCGCCCACGGCCCGCCCCATGCCGATCATCAGCGCCGAGAACAGCCCCGGGCTGGCAGTCAGCAGTACCACGCGGGTCAGGGTCTGCCATGGCGTGGCGCCCAGGGCCAGCGAGCCCAGGCTCAGGCTGCGCGGTACACCGAAGATGGCATCCTCGGCGATCGAATAGATGTTGGGGATCACCGCGAAGCCCATGGCCAGACCGACCACCAGGGCGTTGCGCTGGTCATAGGTGATGCCCAGGTCGTGCTCGATCCAGGTGCGCATGTCACCGTCGAACAGCCAGCTCTCCAGGTGCGGACTCATGCCCAGCGCCAGCCAGCCGACGCCCAGCACCACCGGCACCAGCAGTGCGGCCTCCCAGCCCTCGGGCACACGCAGCCGCAGGTTGGCGGGCAAGCGACTCCACAGGTAGCCGGCCAGCAGGATGCCGATCGGCACCAGCACCAGCAGACTGAACATACCGGGCAGGTTGGCTTCCAGGTACGGCGCCAGGAACAGTCCGGCGAAGAAGCCGAGGATCACCGTCGGCATGGCTTCCATCAGCTCGATGACCGGCTTGACCTTGCGGCGCATCACCGGAGCCATGAAGTAGGCGGTATAGATGGCGGCGGCGATGGCCAGGGGAGCGGCCAGCAGCATGGCGTAGAACGCCGCCTTGAGGGTGCCGAAGGTCAGCGGCGCCAGGCTCAGCTTGGGTTCGTAGTCGGCATTCGACGCCGTGGACTGCCACACGTACTGCGGCTCGTCGTAGCTCTCGTACCAGACCTTCTCCCACAGGGAACTCCAGGAGATCTCCGGGTGTGGATTGTCCAGGCTCAGCGCTTGCAGGGTGCCCTGGCTTTCGATCAGCAGACGGTTGGCCCGCGGCGACAGGGTCATCAGCCCCGGCCCCTGAGTGATCTGTTCGACCAGCAGGGTGCGGTGCGCCGTGCTGTGAAACACTCCCAGCCGCCCTTCGGCGTCCATCGCCACGAAGCCCTTGCGACGCTGCTCGGCGCGGATCTGCACGATGGGCGCATCGTCCAGATGGAAATCGCGAATACGCGTGAAGCGCGGCTCGCCGTCGGTGTCGCGCACCATGAACCACTGGCTGATGCCGCCCTGGGAGTCGCCGAACAACAGGGAGATACCGCCCACCAGCTGGGTGGCGAAGGTGATCTCGGCGTTGGCGTTCTCCAACAGCTTGTAGCGACCGTTGAGGGTGCGGTCCAGCAGGCTGAATACGTCGGCCTGGGCGCGCCCGTTGACCACGTAGAGCCATTGCTGGCGTGGGTCGATGAACAGCCCCTTCACTTCAGCGGAAAGTTGCGGCAGCTCGATAAGGCTCTGCTGGCGGGTCACGCTGCCGGTCTGCGGGTCTTCACCCAGCTCCACGGCCAGGACATGCAGCTGGGTACCGGTGGCGCCGGCCAGGCGCAAGTGGCTGCCACTCAGGCTCAGGGTCACTTGGTCGATGGCCCGCCCCGCTTCATCGAGGGTCAGGGGCTGCTGGCCGACCGGCCAGGCAATCGCCGGTGTGATGGTCTTGCGGTTGCCCGGATAGCTCACCTCGTAGGCATGGCGGAACGCCAGGACCTGGCCGTTGGACAGACCCACGGCAATCAGCGGCGTACCGGGCTGGTCCTTGCCGATGGCGGTGATCCGCACACCGGGCGGCAACGGCAGGTCGACACGCTTGAGTTCGTTGCCGGTGTCGATATCGAAGAAGATCGCCTGGCCTTGCTCGGAAACCCGCAGACCGACCTGGTTCTGCTCTTCGATGCTGATCATCAGCGGTCGACCAGCGTCCTTCAGCCAGGCAGGCGTCAGCGGCGCATCGGCCTTGAGGCTGGCGCCCTTGAACAACGGCGCCACCACCCAGGCCAGGTAGAAGAAGATCAGGGTAATGGCGAACAGCACCGCCATGCCGCCCACCCCGACATACCAGCGGGTCAGCCGATCCTTGAGTGCCCGGACGCGTCGCTTGCGCTGCATCGCGGGTGTATTGAAGTCAATGCCTTCGGGAGCGGAACTACGATTCATCGGATCCTGGGTCGACTCGTTCTGTGTGCAACCGGTCGGACAACGCGCAATGCCTGAACGGCTTGCGCACCTCCATATAAAAAAGCCCGCCCCCCAACAAACCGGCGGCGGACTGTAGAAACCCTTGCATGCGCAGGCACCCGGCCAGCGGGCTGACGCCTGTCAGCGCGCCGACCGAACCGGGCTCGCAAGCCCCAGGTCGGTCAGCGCCTTCTGGATCGTCTTTTCAGGCAGCGGAACATAGCCGTCCTTCATCACGATCTCCTGCCCCTGCCGGGACAGGATCAACTTGAGAAACTCGCCTTCCAGTGGCGTCAACGGCCTGTTCGGCGCCTTGTTCACATAGACGTACAGGTAGCGCGACAGCGGGTAGCTGCCATCGAGGGTATTGCCCTCGGTCTCGGCCACGAAGGCGTCGCCTTCATGCCGCGCCAGCGGCACGGTTCTGACGCTGGAAGTCTTGTAGCCGATACCCGAATAACCGATACCGTTGAGCGAGGTGCTGATGGCACTGACCACCGAAGCCGACCCCGGCTGTTCATTAACGTTGGCCTTGAAGTCGCCTTTGCACAACGCCTCTTCCTTGAAATAACCATAGGTGCCGGAGACCGAGTTGCGGCCGAACAGCTGGATGCGCTTGTTGGCCAGGTAACCGGTCACCCCGACATCACCCCAGGTCAACGCTTCGCTGCGCGCACCGCAAAGGCGCGTGGCAGAGAAGATCGCATCGAGCTGTTTCAGGGTCAGCCCCTTGATCGGGTTGTCCTTGTGCACGAACAGCGCCAGGGCATCCACGGCCACCGGTACGGCCGTGGGCTTGTAACCATGCTTCTGTTCGAACGCGGCGATCTCGCCGTCTTTCATCTTGCGGCTCATCGGCCCGAAGGTCGCCGTGCCCTCGGTGAGTGCCGGCGGGGCGGTGGATGAACCGGCCGCCTGGATCTGCACGTTGACGCTCGGGTACTCGCGCTTGTAGGCCTCGGCCCAGAGGGTCATGAGGTTGGCCAAGGTGTCCGAGCCGACGCTCGACAGGTTGCCCGACACGCCGCTGACCTTGGTGTAGGACGCGATCGACGGGTCGACGGCTGCCATTGCGCAGCTGCTGCAGACGCCCACGGCCACCAGCGAGAAAGCCACCATCCAACGCTTGAGTGCCATGCCTCGTGCTCCCGGCCAATACCCTTCGATCCGTCTGCCACTGCCCGACGGATGAACACTGTATGAACTGATTGTGACAATAAGATGAAAAAAGGCTGACACCCTAACGGATGGCAGCCTTTTTCAGAAACGTCTGACAGGGGCTCAGCGTTTGCGCGACAACAGGAACAGGCCCAGCAGAACGCCCAGCGCACTCAGGGCCGCGACATACCAGGACGGTCCCATCGGGCTCTGCTTGAGCATGAAGGTCACCACCATCGGCGTCAGGCCACCGAAGATGGCGTAGGCCAGATTGTAGGAAAACGACAGCCCGGAGAAGCGCACCACTGGCGGGAAGGCCTTGACCATCACGTAGGGCACCGCGCCGATGGTGCCGACGAAGGCACCGGTCACCGCATAGAGCGGGAACAGCCAGTCAGGATGCGCCATCAGGCTGTGATAGAAGGTCCAGGAGCTGGCGCCCAGGCCGATGCTGCCGACCACGAACACCCAGCCCGCGCCGAAGCGGTCAGCCAGCATGCCGGCGGCGATGCAGCCCAGGCTCAGGCAGACGATGGCCAGGCTGTTGGCCTTCAGGGCGGTGGCAGCAGGAAAGCCGTAGGTGGTCTGCAGGAAGGTCGGGGTCATGAGGATGACTACCACAATGCCCGCCGACAGCAGCCAGGTCAGCAGCATGGATAGCGCCACCGAACCACGATGCTCGCGCAGCACGGCCTTGAGCGGAACCTCCTCGGCCAGCGCCTTGCGCTGCTGCAGCTCGGCGAACACCGGCGTTTCATGCAGCATGCGCCGCAGGTAGACCGCCATCAGACCAAAAACGCCGCCAAGCAGGAACGGAATGCGCCAGGCATAGTCCGAGACCTCGGTCGCGCTGTAGATGCTGTTGATCAGCGTGGCGACCAGCGAGCCGAGCAGAATGCCGGCGGTCAGGCCGGCGGTCAGCGTGCCGCAGGCGTAACCCACATAGCGAGCCGGTACGTGCTCGGAGACGAACACCCAGGCGCCCGGAACCTCGCCACCGATGGCAGCACCCTGGATGACGCGCATCAGCAGCAACAGCACCGGCGCCCACAGGCCGATCTGCTCGTAGGTCGGCAGCAGACCCATGATCAGCGTCGGAATGGCCATCATGATGATGCTCAGGGTGAACATCTTCTTGCGCCCCAGCAGGTCACCGAAGTGCGCCATGACGATGCCGCCCAGCGGGCGCGCCAGATAGCCGGCGGCGAAGATGCCGAAGGTCTGCATCAGGCGCAGCCATTCGGGCATGTCGGCGGGGAAGAACAGCTTGCCGACCACCGCAGCGAAGAATACGAAAATGATGAAATCGTAGAACTCCAGCGCTCCGCCCAGGGCGGACAGCGACAGGGTCTTGTAATCGCTGCCGGTCAGGGGACGTGCAGGCGGCGCGGATTCGGAGGACACAGAGGACATGGCAAGGCTTCTCTTGAGGCGTTTCTCTTTTGAGGGTGCGGCGACAGCGGCGCTGACTGCGTCGCGGTGGCGTGCAGAAGCGATTGTCCGGGGGCAACGACGCGGATAGGCATCAAAATTGCCTGTACGAGTAATCTTGTTACCGGTACGGGTGGGCCAAGATAGCAAAATGTTGCAAAAAACTCATAGGCACCGGCTGGAACTGTTACAAATGAGGCATGATCGGGGTAGCGCCAGGGTGTGACCGATTTACCCGCCGGGCGTCAAGAAGGCTGTGCCAAAGCGGTTTCTCGGGTTTCGAGCGGCTTTGCCAGAGCGTTTTTTTCAGTTATCTACGAGAGTCATGGGTCAGAGGCACCCCAGGCATGATCGAGCTTGAACAAGAAGATCCAATCCCGCAGGGCGACCTTGCCTTGCAAATCACCGCCCTGCCGCGCGAAACCAACGGTTTCGGCGACATCTACGGGGGCTGGCTGGTGTCGCAGATGGACCTGGCCGGTACCGCCATGGCCAGCAAGATCGCGGGCGGGCGGGTGGCTACCGTGGCCATCGACCGCATGGCCTTCCTGGTTCCGGTGGCGGTGGGCGAACAGCTGTCGTTCTACACCCGCACCCAGGAAGTGGGCCGCAGCTCGATCAAGATGCTGGTCGAGGTGTGGAGCGACGACCCGCTGACCAGCGAGTGGCGCAAGGTCACCGAAGCGGCCTTCGTGTTCGTGGCCATCGACGGCAGCGGCCGCACCCGCTCGGTGCCGCGTCGCTGAGCAGCCGGAGCAGGCGGCCCACAAGCGCCACTTTGGCGCTAAACTCGACGGCTTTGGCGCAGTCTATCGACTTTCGACCACGGCCCTTGAGTGAGAATCTCCCATGCCCACGCCCCAGATTGAATCCGTTACCTTCGACGAGCTCGAGTGCTGGCGCATCAGCCACGGCGATGCCGAACTGCTGATCGCCCGGCAGGGTGCGCACATCCTCAGCTACAAGGTTGCTGGCCAGGAGCCGCTGGTGTGGCTCAATGACCAGGCGATCTTCAAGAAGGGTACGCCGATTCGTGCGGGCATTCCGGTGTGCTGGCCCTGGTTCGGCAACCTGGCGCGCAATCCCGAGAGCGTCCAGGCCATGCGCCACAGCGCAGAGCCGGCCAAGGCTCACGGTGAAGTGCGGATTCTCGACTGGCAGTTGCTGGGTATCGGCGAGGACGGCGAGGCACTGCTGGTCGAGCTGATCCTGCCCGAAGCCGAAGGCCGTCTGCCCGACTGGCCGCACAACGTGGCACTGAAGCTGAGCATCCGCCTGGACCAGGCCCTGAACATCAGCCTGGTCTGCTACAACAGCGGCACCGAAAGCGTGACCCTCAGCCAGGCGCTGCACACCTACTTCGTGGTCAGCGACGTGCGCCAGGTGACCCTCAAGGGCGTGGACGGCCTGCGCTACATCGAAACCCTGGAAGACTGGGAAGAGCGCCAGCAGTCCGGTGACCTCACCTTCGCCGGGGAGACCGACCGCATCTACCTCGACACGCCCAACCTGATGAGTATCGAGGATCCGGGCCTGCAGCGGCGCATCCTGATCCAGACCAGCGGCTCCAGATCGGCGGTGGTGTGGAACCCCTGGGTGGACCGTGCCCGCGCCCTGCCCGACATGGCCGACGACGGCTGGCAGCGCATGCTCTGCGTGGAAACCGCCAACGTGATGAGCGACGTAGTGACCCTGGCCCCGGACCAGATGCACGTACTGGGCGTCAGCATCTGGAGCGAAGCGCTGGGCGAGTGATGCCCCGTCAAACCCGGAGCGGCCTCAGCCACCCAGCGTTTGGCGGCTGAAGCCGCTCCTGAAGGGCCAGGTCTGATCGAGCGGCCCAGGCCTCAGAGGTCCGAATCGACCACTACCCGGACCTTCGAGGCGTCCATGGCATAGGCCGCATCGGCCATGTCGTTGTTGACCTTCTCGATCTTCAGCGTTCCGACCACCCACAATGGGGTGTAGATGTCATCGAGCTTGATGCCCTTGGGGTAGCGCACCAGCACCAGCTGGTTGGGCGGCGGTGGTGGTACGTGGATGCAGGCCCCCGGATACGGCACCAGGAAGAACAGCGTGCTGCGGCCCTTGGCGTCGGTTTCCAGTGGCACCGGGTAGCCACCCAGGCGAATGTTCTTGCCGTTCATGGCCGCGACCGTCTTGGTCGAATACATCACCGCCGGCAAGCCCTTGCTCTGCTTGAGCCCGCCCTTGCTGTCGAAAGTGCCCTGGGCCTCGGGCGAGTTGTGGTCGATCTCCGGCATCGCCTCCAGGGCTTTCTGGTCGGACAGCGGCATCAGTTCCAGCCAGTCGGTTTCCGGAAGTTCGGCACAGGCCAGCGTGGAGACCAGCAGCAGAGGCAATAACAGGAAGCGGCGCATCGAAAGGCTCGGTTTGAGAAGACGGAGCGCGCATTCTAGCCCCCCGCCCGCATTAAGCGGAGGGCCGTGAGGCAATCGTTAGGATTTCTTTTTGATCATCCCGTAGATCACCAGCAGGATGATCGCGCCGACCAGCGCACCGAGGAAGCCGGCGGTTTCGCCAGCCTGGTAGATGCCCAGCGCCTGCCCGCCGTAGGTGGCCGCCAGGGAGCCGCCGATACCCAGCAGGATGGTCATGATCAAGCCCATGCTGTCGTCGCCAGGCTTGAGAAAGCGCGCCAGCAGACCGACGATCAGACCGATGAAGATGGTACCCAGGATGCCCATAGCGTTTTCCTCCGATGAACAGAAACCGCCAAGGCACGCTGTGCCTTGGCTTGTTGCCATCTGAGGAGCGGAATAGCGCAATGGTTCCGGGAAACTGTTCCCGGAACCGATCAGGCCTTGACCAGCGCCTGAACCTGAGCGACCTGACGGTCGAGGGTGGCGCGGTCGGCGCTGCGTACCGTGGCATGACCGACCTTGCGGCCGTCCTTGAACGCCTTGCCATAGTGGTGCAGATGGCAGTCGTCGACCGCCAGCACCGCCTCCACGGCGGGTACTTCACCGATGAAGTTGATCATCGCGCTCTCGCCCACCTTGGCGGTGGAACCCAGCGGCAGGCCGCTGACCGCACGCAGGTGGTTCTCGAACTGGCTGCACTCGGCGCCTTCGATGGTCCAGTGCCCGGAGTTGTGCACGCGCGGCGCAATTTCATTGGCCTTCAGGCCGCCATCCACTTCGAAGAACTCGAAAGCCAGTACGCCAACGTAGTCGAGCTGCTTGAGCACACGGCCGGCATAATCTTCGGCCAGTGCCTGCAACGGGTGCTCGGTGCTGGCGATGGACAGGCGCAGGATGCCGTTGTCATGGGTGTTGTGCACCAGCGGGTAGAAGCGCGTCTCGCCGTCACGGGCACGCACGGCCACCAAAGAGACTTCGCCGCTGAACGGCACGAAGCCCTCCAGCAGGCACGGCACGCTGCCCAGCTCCGCGAAGGTGCCGGCGACGTCGGCGGCGCTGCGCAGGACCTTCTGGCCCTTGCCGTCGTAGCCCAGGGTGCGGGTCTTGAGCACCGCCGGCAGGCCGATGCGCGCCACGGCGGCGTCGAGGTCCTGCTGCGACTGGATGTCGGCGAACTCCGGGGTGGGGATACCCAGGTCCTTGAACATGCTCTTCTCGAACCAGCGGTCGCGGGCGATGCGCAGCGCTTCGGCGCTGGGATACACGGGCACGAACTGCGACAGGAAGGCCACGGTCTCGGCCGGTACGCTTTCGAACTCGAAGGTCACCAGGTCCACTTCATCGGCCAGCTGGCGCAGGTGGTCTAGATCGCCGTAATCGGCACGCAGGTGCTCGCCCAGCGGCGCGGCGCAGGCATCCGGCGCCGGGTCGAGAAAGGCGAAGTTCATCCCCAGCGGGGTACCCGCCAGGGCCAACATGCGGCCCAACTGGCCGCCACCGATAACACCGATCTTCATGGATAAACCTCAGGCGTTGCGCGGGTCTGGATTGTCCAGGACGTTTTCTGTCTGCTCAGTGCGGAATTGCTTGAGCACCTTGTGGAACTGCGGGTGCTTGGCGCCCAGGATGCTGGCGGCCAGCAGCGCGGCATTCACCGCACCGGCCTTGCCGATGGCCAGGGTGGCAACCGGAATGCCGGCGGGCATCTGTACGATCGACAGCAGCGAGTCCACGCCCGACAGCATCGACGACTGCACCGGAACGCCCAGCACCGGCAGGTGGGTCTTGGCGGCGCACATGCCCGGCAGGTGGGCAGCACCACCAGCACCGGCGATGATCACCTCGATACCACGGCTCTCGGCCTCTTCGGCGTACTGGAACAGCAAGTCTGGCGTGCGGTGCGCGGACACCACCTTGACCTCGTGCGGGATGCCGAGCTTGTCCAGCATTTCGGCGGTGTGGCTAAGGGTGGACCAATCGGATTTGGAACCCATGATCACGCCAACCAGTGCGCTCATCGTCGTGCCTCTTGTCGGGCGCCCGCAGGCGCGTCTAAAACAACAAGCCACGCGGGAAGACCGGCGTGGCTTGTTGTACGAAAAATGACCGGTCGATCCGGTCGAAGGCCGCGCAGTATACCCCAAAGTGCAGTGGCGCAAGCACCCCCGTCGACCATCTGTCGGCATCTGTCTCCCCAGGGTGAGTCGAGACCACAGGACCCAGCCTTCCTTCTTGCACAGGGAGACGGCGCAGCAGTCCAGCGACCTACGTTCTGACGCTGCTTTTTCAGGTTATCGCGACGAATTCCCCCGACTTTCTCCCCTGCGACCGCCCCGATTAGGTGACTCCAGGCCGCCCCTCAGAGCTCGGCCTGCCCTGTTCACTCAATGGAGTCGCCAAACCATGAAACTCAAGACCCTGGCCCTGACACTGGGCCTGACCTTCAACCTGTACCCGGCAGCGCCCGCGTCGGCCGACGCCGACCGCGCGCTGCAGCCCATCGTCCTGACGCTTTTCCTGCACGACCAGCTCAGCCCCCAGGAAAAAGCCAGTATCGGTCCTGACCACCTGGCCTGGCTCATTCAGGAGCTGACCCTCGTCACCGGCCGCCGCGTACAGATCATCAGCGTCACCGACAAGCCCGGCTATACCGACTTCGGCTACCGCGTCGGCGACCCGATTAAAAGCCTTGCGCAGTGGCATGAGCGCGTCGGGCACTACATTGACGAAAACAACCTGCCGGTTGCTTCGCGCAGGCACCGATATGTGCTCGTCACTCGCCACCGGCTCGACTCCATCACCCTGGGCATTGCCTATATCCGCAGCGATTCGGCCATCGCATCGATACGTTCCTACAACACGATAGGCCATGAGGTCGGGCACCTGCTCGGTGCCAGCCATGAGGCGGCTCACCTCAGCTTCGCGCACGGACTGCCCTGCGGCACGGTGATGAGTGAAGCGCCGCTACCGAGCTGCTACGTGTTCAGCGACAACAACCGCCAGGCCATCCGTGACTACCTCAAGGGGCCATGATGGCGGGCGGCGCTTCAGCCTGAGCCATGCCGCTCTCCAGCTTGCGCCACAGCAGCCGCACGTTGGCCTTGCGCACCAGGGCGCAGCGGTACAGGCGGATTTCCAGCGGCACATGCCAGTGCGCACCGCCACACACCACCAGCTCGCCGCGTTCCAGCTCCGCACGCATGCTCAGACGCGGCACCCAGGCCACGCCCAGGCCCTCGACCGCCATGCATTTGAGGCTCTCGGCCATGGCCGTCTCGTACACGGTGGTGAAACGCAGGTTGCTCTGGCGCAGCAGCAGGTTCACCGACCGCCCCAGGAATGCCCCGGCACTGTAGGCCAGCAGCGGCACCGAAGCGCCGCCATCCAGGTCGTAGAGCGGCTGACCCTGCGCATCGGCGGCGCACACCGGCAGCATTTCGGTATGCGCCAGGTGCAGCGAGGGGAAGATTTCGGCGTCCATCTGCAGCGCAGCATCCGGGTCATAGAACGCCAGCATCAGGTCGCAGCCGCCTTCGCGCAGGGCATGCACGGCCTCGCCGACGTTGGTGGCCACCAGCCGCGTGGCAATGTTCAGCCCGTCGTTGCGCAGCTGGGCGATCCAGCGCGGGAAGAACCCCAGCGCCAGGGAATGCGCCGCCGCCACCTGGATCACTTCGCCCTGCCCGCCCTCCAGGTGATGCAGGTGGCGCACCACCTCACCCAGCTGTTCGACCACGTTACGCGCCGTGACCAGGAACAGTTGCCCGGCGGCGGTCAGTTCGATGGGCGTGCGCGAACGGTTGACCAGGGTCAGCCCCAGCGCGGCCTCTAGGCTGCGGATCCGGCGGCTGAACGCCGGCTGGGTGACGAACCGACGCTCGGCCGCCTGGGAGAAACTGCGGGTCGCGGCCAGTGCGCTGAAGTCCTCCAGCCATTTGCTTTCCAGGTTCATTCACGTCCTCCCGGACATTCGTTGAAGCGACATTGAGTGCGAGTCACACGACATTATGCCGTTGTTGCATGACGCATTGGGTAACAGCATTGGTCAAGAAGCGACGAGAGGCCCAATATCGCGGCGTTCCGGCGCCTTTCGCGCCCTCCTTGAGATGACTACTATCATGTCCTCGCCTGCATCATCGCGTATCGAAAAAGACCTGCTGGGTGTTCTCGAAGTACCGTCCGACGCCTATTACGGTATTCAGACCCTGCGAGCGGTGAACAATTTTCACCTGACCGGCGTTCCTCTTTCTCACTATCCGAAACTGGTCGTGGCGCTGGCCATGGTCAAGCAGGCAGCGGCCGACGCCAACCATGAACTCGGCCATCTCAGCCAGGCCAAGCACGCGGCCATCAGCGAGGCCTGCGCCCGTCTGATCCGCGGCGATTTCCACGAGCAGTTCGTGGTCGACATGATCCAGGGCGGCGCCGGCACCTCGACCAACATGAACGCCAACGAGGTGATCGCCAACATCGCGCTGGAGGCCATGGGCCACCAGAAGGGTGAGTACAAGTACCTGCACCCCAACAATGACGTGAACATGGCGCAGTCGACCAACGACGCCTACCCGACCGCCATCCGCCTGGGCCTGCTGCTCGGGCACGACGCGCTGCTGGCCAGCCTGGACAGCCTGATCAACGCCTTCACCGCCAAGAGCGAAGAATTCAGCCACGTTCTGAAGATGGGTCGTACCCAGCTGCAGGATGCGGTCCCGATGACCCTGGGCCAGGAGTTCCACGCGTTCGCCACCACCCTGACCGAAGACCTCAACCGTCTGCGCAGCCTGGCACCGGAACTGCTGACCGAAGTGAACCTGGGCGGTACCGCCATCGGCACCGGCATCAACGCCGACCCGCGCTATCAGAACCTGGCCGTACAGCGCCTGGCGACCATCAGCGGCCAGCCGCTGGTGCCCGCTGCCGACCTGATCGAAGCCACCTCCGACATGGGCGCGTTCGTGCTGTTCTCCGGCATGCTCAAGCGTACCGCGGTCAAGCTGTCGAAGATCTGTAACGACCTGCGCCTGCTGTCCAGCGGCCCGCGCACCGGCATCAACGAGATCAACCTGCCACCGCGCCAGCCTGGCAGCTCGATCATGCCTGGCAAGGTCAACCCGGTGATCCCGGAAGCCGTCAACCAGGTGGCCTTCGCCATCATGGGCAACGACCTGGCGCTGACCGTCGCGGCCGAAGGTGGCCAGCTGCAACTGAACGTGATGGAGCCGCTGATCGCCTACAAGATCTTCGACTCGATCCGCCTGCTGCAGCGCGCCATGGACATGCTCCGCGAACACTGCATCACCGGTATCACCGCCAACGAACAACGCTGCCGTGAACTGGTCGAACACTCGATCGGCCTGGTCACCGCGCTGAACCCGTACATCGGCTACGAGAACGCCACCCGTATCGCCCGCGTTGCCCTGGAAAGCGGCCGCGGCGTACTGGAACTGGTCCGCGAGGAAGGCTTGCTCGAAGAGGAAGTCCTGGCCGACATCCTGCGTCCGGAGAACATGATCGCACCGCGTCTGGTTCCCCTGAAGGCATGACCCTGCGGCTGGACGCCACATGGCTCACCAGGTTGAGGGTCTAGACACCCCTCACCTTTTGAGGGTCTGGGAATGAATCTCCAGACCCTTTTTTTATAGCTGCCGGCCACGGAAATACAGGGAGGCTCCAGGTCCAAGGCAAACGATGTCCGCACAGCCGATACAGGCGCAGACGCTCGACAGTCGTACATGAATTCTGCGTGACACAAGAAAACGGCAGAAGACGCTGCGTGAATGCATCGGTATAGTGCGCCCCCTCAAAAATTGCGAGGCAATAATAAGATGCTGGAATTTTTCAATGACCTGTCTGGAAGGGTGCTGATCGTACTCATCGTCGGCCTGGGTGGATACTTCACCCTGCGTTCGCGCTTCGTGCAATTCCGTCACTTTGCGCACATGTTCGCGGTATTTCGCGACAGCCTGCGCAGCAGCTCCGGCCAGTTGAGTTCGTTCCAGGCATTGATGCTGAGCCTGGCCGGCCGCGTCGGTGCCGGTAACATCGCTGGTGTCGGTATCGCCGTGACCATCGGCGGTCCGGGTGCGGTGTTCTGGATGTGGGTCACCGCCCTGGTCGGGATGTCCAGCAGCTTCATTGAATGTGCCCTCGCGCAGCTCTACAAGCGCAAGGACTCCGAAGGCCAGTATCGTGGTGGCCCGTCGTATTACATCCAGCACGGCCTGGGCAATCGCGGCCTGGGCATGGTCATGGCGGTCCTGCTGCTGGTGACCTTCGGCTTCGCCTTCAACGGCCTGCAGTCCCATGCGGTGACCGACTCGCTGAACAGCGCCTTTGGCTTCGACAAGACCATCACCGGCATCTGCCTGGTCACCCTGCTGGGCCTGGCCTTCGTCGGCGGCATCAAGCGCATCGCGGCGATCTCCGACCTGCTGGTACCGGTCAAGACGCTGATCTACATCGGCGTGACCCTGTACGTGATCGCCATCCAGATCGACCATGTTCCCGGCATGCTGCTGACCATCGTCAAGAGCGCCTTCGGCCTCGACCCTGTATACGGCGGCCTGCTGGGCAGCGCCGTGGTCATGGGCGTGAAGCGCGGCGTGTTCGCCAACGAAGCCGGCCTGGGCAGTGCGCCGAACGTGGCCGCCGTCGCCGAAGTCGAGCACCCGGTCGCGCAAGGCGTGGTCCAGGCCTTCAGCGTATTCCTCGACACCTTCGTGATCTGCACCTGCACCGCGCTGCTGATCCTGCTGTCGGGCATCTACGACATCAACTACGACGGCAACGGTATCGTCCTGGCGCAGAACTCGCTGGCCGCCGTGGTCGGTGACTGGGGTCGGATCTTCATCAGCGTGGCCCTGGCGCTGTTCGTGTTCACTTCGATCCTCTACAACTACTACCTGGGCGAAAACAGCCTGCGCTTCCTGGTGGGCGAGAAGATGAAGGCCATCGTCGGCTACCGCATCTTCGTGCTGGTGCTGATCCTGTGGGGTGCGATGGTCGACCTGAATACCGTGTTCGCCTTCGCCGACATCACCATGACCTGCCTGGCCTTCGTCAACCTGATCGCCCTGGCGCTGCTGTTCAAGGTCGCCAAGCGCATCCTGCAAGACTACGATGCGCAGCGTAAGGCCGGCATCAAGACCCCAGTGTTCGACTCGGCCAAGTTCGCCGACCTGGACCTGGACCGCAACGCCTGGCCAGCTCGGCCTGCCCAGCAGGCTCAAGGCAAGGCTGGTGATGCAGCCGAAACCGTACCCAGCGCCCGTTAACCCGCAACCCGCCAGTGATAAGGATAAGAACCATGACGCATGAACTTCACTCACCCGCTCAGCGCGTGATGGTTCTCTACACCGGCGGCACCATCGGCATGCAGGCCAGTGCCAACGGCCTGGTCCCGGCGTCAGGCTTCGAAGCGCGACTGGCCGAACAGCTGGCCGCGCAACCAGACCTGATGGTGCCGGAGTGGCGTTTCCGCGAAATGGCTCCGCTGATCGACAGCGCCAACATGAACCCCGGCTACTGGCTGCGCCTGCGCGAGGCCATCATCGAAGCGGTGGACCAGGGCTGCGACGCAGTGCTGGTTCTGCACGGCACCGACACCCTGGCCTACAGCGCAGCGGCCTTGAGTTTCCAGCTGCTGGGCCTGCCGGCACCGGTGGTATTCACCGGCTCGATGCTGCCGGCCGGCGTGCCTGACAGCGATGCCTGGGAAAACGTCAACGGCGCCCTGCAGGCGCTGGGACAAGGCCTGCCAGCGGGTGTGCACCTGTTCTTCCATGGCGAGCAACTGGACCCGACCCGTTGCGCGAAGATCCGCAGCTTCGGTCGTCATCCGTTCGCCGCGCTGCAACGTCTGCGCGGCGGCGAGCCGGTGGGTCTGCTGCCTGCCCCCCTGGATTACCGCGAGCCACGCAGCGAAGCGAAAATCGGCGTACTGCCGCTGTTTCCCGGCCTGGGCACCGCGCAGATCGACAGCCTGGTCGACAGCGGCATCCAGGGCCTGGTGCTGGAATGCTTCGGCAGCGGCACCGGCCCCAGCGATGATCCGCAGTTCCTCGCCAGCCTGGAGCGGGCACATGGCAAAGGCGTGGTGGTCGTGGCCATCACCCAGTGTCACCAGGGCGGTGTCGATCTGGACATCTACGAAGCCGGCAGCCGCCTGCGCGGTGCCGGTGTACTGTCCGGCGGTGGCATGACCCGTGAAACCGCGCTGGGCAAGTTGCAAGCCCTGCTGGGCTCCGGCCTGCCACTCGATGAGGTCCGCCACCTGGTGGAACTCGACCTGTGCGGCGAGCTGCGCTGAGCAACACGCAACGCCCCTCCTGATCCCCTGCCCGCCGGTTCACCCGGCGGCGCAGGTGGCTCTCTGCTCCCGCATCGCTCAATGCAGCCGTGCGCCACGACCTTCCAGCAATTCCACAATGCGTGGCCAACCGATACGCTGAGCCAGCTGCAGCGGCGTGCGTCCGTTGCTGTCGGTCGCCAGCGGATCGGCACCATGGCGCAGCAATGCAGCCGCGAACCCATGATTGCCGGCCAGCGCTTCACGATGCAGGTAGGAGCTTTCGGTGTCGTCGTATTGGTTGACCAGACTCGGATCCTGGGCCAGCCCGGCGTCGATATCGGCCTGCGTATTGACCGCCATCGGGTGCTCGCAGCGTTCCAGGTCGGCCAACGCCGCACGCTCGGCCACGCCCTCCAGATGCCTGGCCAGCCGCAGGGGAGCCCCATCGGCTTCCGGCATCGCCAGCACAACGAACCCAGGCTCGCCGAACGCCAGACCCCAGGCCGCATCATGCTCGGCACGCGCCGGGTCATCCATGCCACTGCGCATCACATCGACGGTGAAGCCGCCATACACCTGGCCGGCGCACACGTACATCCAGTCGACGAGGTCCGTGAAGGGCACACTTACCGGGTCCCCGGCCTGCAGCGAGTGGACCCAGTGCGGCTCGTTGAGCAGCACGCCACGCAGGGTCTGCCCGTCGAACTCGATGTTCGAGACCCACATGTTCTCCACACTCGGCTCGTCCGGGCCCGCCAGCTCGACCGGAAACGCGACCTTCACCGCCGCCATGTCCAGCGCCGGTATGATCCGCCGGTACTCCCAGGACAGCTCGCGATAGAAAAACTTGAAGGTCGACCGGGCGGCAGCGACCGCCCGTTGCAGTTCCGGATCTTCGCTTTCCACGCTGTAAACAGGCTGGTCCGTCATGGCTGGCTCCTGATTCATCCAATGCGCATCTGATCGGCCCGCCTGCCAGGGGTTCAACGCCGACACCAGGCCTGCACGGTCAGCGGATGCGACGCTCGATTTCGGTGAAGCGCAGCATCGAATCCAGGTTGCGTTCAATGTTCTCGCACAGGGCCTTCATCTGGATTTCATGCTCGCTGGTGCGGAACGGGCTCTGCAGGTCGGTGCCGATCTTCTCGATGGCCAGCAGCATGAAGCCCACGACCGTGGACGCCAGCGGGGTGAACCAGCCAAGGGTTTCCACCAGGCCGATAGGCACGATCAGGCAGAACAGCGTGATGAACAGCCGCGGGAAGGCTACATAGGGATAGGGCAACGGCGTGTTGGCGATACGCTCCATGCCGCCCTGGCAGTTGGAGATATCCACCAGGGTCGACTCGATCCGCGCCAGGCGGATGCTGTCCAGGCGGCCGGCCTCGTATTCCTGGGCCACCAGCAACGCCGAGATGCTCAGCAGGTCGTTGGGAAAATTGTTGGTCTGGTGGCGACGCTCGAATTCATCGGCCGAGATCAGTTCCTGCACCTCGGCGCCGCAGGTGTCACCCTTGAGGTGTGCCGACAGGCATTTGACGTAGGCCACATGGCGACGCAGCAGGGTCGCCTTGACCGGATTGCTGTCGCCGTCGATGAGGGTCAGCACCTGGCGGGCGAAACTGCGCGAGTTGTTGACCAGCGCGCCCCACAAGGTGCGCGCCTCCCACCAGCGGTTGTAGGCACTGGAATTGCGGAAGCTGGTGAGCACCACCAGCGCCGAGCCCAGCAGGGTCAGCGGCATGGCCGGGAAGGAATATTTGTAGTCGAGGAACAGCATGAAATCGACGGTGACGATGACGTCCCAGATCAACAGCCAGAACAGCGACCAGCCAACGTAACCAAAGGTCTTGCTCAGGAACCTGAGCTTGGAAAGGATCGTTTTCTGCACAGGGCCACCTCGTCTGTTAAGGAGCGAAGTGGCCGTGCCAACCACTTCGCGACAGCAAGGGGTTTGATCCCCGTGTCGCGAATGGTTCAACGGCTGTTACGTTTCAGCAGCCGCTCAGCACCGTCTGGCGGCGCTCGCCGGGAAAGAATACCGGGCGCAGTGCCACGCCGATGCAATTGCCCAGATAGGCCGCGACCAGCCACAGCCAGCCATGCAGGCTGCCCGAGGCGATGCCGCTGAAGTACGCGCCGATGTTGCAGCCATAGGCCAGCCGCGAGCCGTAGCCCAGCAACAGGCCGCCGATCACCGCCGCCACCAGCGAGCGGGTGGGGATATCCAGGTTCGGCGCAAAACGTCCGGCCAACCCGGCGGCCAGCAGGGCACCGAGCATGATGCCGATGTCCATGACGCTGGTGATGTCCTGCCATACCGGCGCGGCGAGGGCCTTGGCGTTACCGGCGCTCTGCCAGAACGGCCAGCTGGCGACATCCACCCCCATGCCAGTGGCCAGTTTCGCCCCCCACAGGGCAAACGCCGAGGTGATGCCCCACGGGCGACCGGCCAAGGCCAGGGTCAGGTAGTTCAGCAGCGCCAGGGCCACGGCCCCCCAGACCAGGATCCACGGCCCCCGCAGCACACGCCGCCAGCCGCGATGCTCACTGCTGACCGGCGCTTCGAGCTGGCCGTGGCGGCGCTTTTCCAGGCGCACGCTGACCCAGGCGATCAGGCCGAAGATCGCCAGGTTGAGCACCAGCGCCGGCAGCCAGCCGAGGCTCTTGACCATGGAGGTGGCCGGCAGCGAAGGCAGGGCGAACCACCAGTGCACGTGGTGCGTGGCGATCAGCGAGCCAAGGATGAAGAACGCCAGGGTCACCAGCATACGGGCATTGCCGCCGCCGGCGGTGAACAGCGTGCCAGAGGCACAGCCTCCACCCAGCTGCATGCCGATGCCGAAAATGAACGCGCCGACGATCACCGACACGCCGGCTGGTGCCACCAGCCCGTTGACCGGCTGGCCGAACAGTGTGCCGGAAGCCAGGGTCGGGAAGAACAGCAGCACGGCGATGGCCAGCATCACCATCTGCGCCCGCAGCCCGGCGCCGCGGCGTTCGAGAATGAACACTCGCCAAGCCGAGGTGAAGCCGAAAGCCGCGTGATACAGGGTCACACCCAGGGCCGCGCCGACCAGCAACAGCATGACCTGGCGCATGCCGACACTGAGCAACAGGAACTGGGTACCCATCAACAACAGAAACAAGGCAGCCAGGGGTGCGCCAAGGCGCCGCCCGGAACTGGCTGCAAGAGGATTACTCATGATCGATTACCCAACCGGAGACAGAAGACCGCCGAGTATAAAGCGCCAGGCCGGTCAATCGCACTGCCAGGCCTGGCGCAGGCGCTGCAGGGCTGCAGTGATATCGGGCTCGGCCACCCCGGCGAATCCCAGCACCAACCCGGCGCGCTCATCCACCGGCAGCGGCGAGTCCGGCAGCCAATAGCTGCTCAACGGCGTGATTTCCACGCCCACGGCCGCCGCCTGGCTCACCAGCGCCTGTTCGCGCGCATGGCTGTCGACCTTGAGCGCGACATGCAGGCCGGCCACCACGCGCGGCATCGGCGCACAGCCGGGCAGGTCCTGCGGCCAGCCGGCCAGCAATGCATCGCGGCGGCTCAGGGCGGCCCGGCGCATGCGGCGGATGTGCCGCTGGAAATGTCCCTGGGCCATGAACTGGGCCATCACCACCTGCGATACGACCTCCGAATGACGCATGTCCAGTGCCCGACGTTGGCTGAACGGCTCGACCAGCGCCGGCGGCAACACCAGGTAACCCAGGCGCAAGGCCGGAAACGCCACCTTGCCGAAGGTGCCGATATACAAAACCCGCGCCTCGGCATCCAGGGCCGCCAATGGGGCCAGCGGCGCGCCGCTGTACCGGTACTCGCCGTCGTAGTCGTCCTCGATCACCCAGCCCCCCGTGCGCCGCGCCCAGTCGAGCAGTTCCAGGCGTCGGGCCAGGCTCATTACCACGCCTGTGGGGTACTGATGCGAGGGCGTGACATAGGCCAGCCGACAGCCCGCCGCCTCCAGCCGCGTGCAGGCCATGCCCTCGTCGTCCAACGGCATGCCCTGCAGCCGTGCACCGGCAATCGCGAAGGCATGTGCTGCCGCCCGATAGCCGGGGTTTTCCACAGCCACGGCATCACCGGGGTCGAGGAGCAATTGTGCACAAAGGCTGATGGCCTGCTGCGCACCGTTGGTGATCACAATTTGCTCAGCGGTGCATGTAAGGCCCCGTGAGGTGCGCAGATACACCGCAATGAGCTCGCGCAGGCGACTGTCCCCGGCCGGATCGGCATAACCCAGCCGAGACAGATCGGGTTTTCGCCAAAAAGCCCCGTACAGCTTGCCCCATGTGGCGAAGGGAAACAGATCGAAGGCCGGAATTCCGACCCGGAATGCACGTGGCGCGCCCTCGAGTGGCCCCTGGAGGCCGTAGCGCCGAACCCGCGTCAAGGCTTCGCTGTGGATAACTTCGTCGTCCTGAAAAAGCGGTTTTTTGACGCAATTTGTGGATAAACCTGTCGATAACCCTGTTGGCAACCCTGTGGACACTTTTGTGGGTAACTTCCCATGCGAAGCGTCTGCTGAGGTCTGCTCCGGTAATTGGGCCACATAGGTACCGGCCCCGACCCGGCCTTCGGTGAAGCCCTCCGCATACAACTGGTCGTAGGCACGCATCACCGTATTGCGCGAAATCCCCAGTGCCTCCGCCAGATCGCGGCTGGCCGGCAGACGCGTGCCCCCGACCAGGCGGCCATCGAGAATCCGAGCGCGCAAGGCCTGGTACAGCTGGCGGCTCAGGCCCTGGCGGCGGTCGAGCTGGATACCGGCCGGGTCGAAAGGAAACAGGGGCACGCCGGTCATTGAATTGGCTCCTTCGAATGACTCTTAAGTGGTTCTTACAAAGAACCAATAGCCTGCCTAGGATGCTCGCAGACGCCAAGGGGATCGTTCATGTATACACCCACCGCTTTTCGCGACACCGACCAGTACAGCCAGTGGCAACTGATCGAACGCTGCCGCCTGGCGCTGCTGGTCACCCAGGGCAGCCAGGGTCTGCAGGCCACCCACCTGCCGCTGCTGCTGCGCCGCAACGAAGGTCCCTGCGGCACGCTTTACGGGCATCTGGCCAAAGGCAACCCGCAATGGCGCGACCTGAACGCCGAGGCCGAGGTGCTGGTGGTGTTCGCTGGCGAAGACGCCTACGTCAGCCCGTCGTTCTATCCCTCCAAGGCCGAGCACGGCAAGGTCGTGCCGACCTGGAACTACCTCGCCGTGCACGCTTACGGTCGGCCCCGACTGATCGATGACAGCAGCGGGCTGCGTGAGCTGCTGGGCGCCCTGACCGAACGGCACGAGGCCGGACGTGCGCAGCCCTGGTCCATCGACGACGCTGCGGATGAATACATCGACAAGATGCTCGGCGCCATCGTCGGCTTCGCCCTGCCCATCGATCGCCTGCAGGGCAAGCGCAAGCTCAGCCAGAACCGCGACGCGGCGGATATCGCCGGCGTGCGCGCAGGCCTGGCCGCCAGCCACGACCCACAAGACCAACGACTCGCTCAACTGATGAGCCCCCAGGAGCCCTTATGAACACTGTCCAGATCCGCCCTGTCAGCGCCGCCGACTACGCCCAGTGGCTGGCCTTGTGGCAGGCCTACCTGCATTTCTACGAAACCCGGCTGGCCGACGAGGTAACGGCCAGCACCTGGCAACGGATGCTCGATGAACACGAACCGACCCACGCCGCTCTGGCCTGGGTCGATGGCCAGGCGGTGGGCATGGTCAACTTCATCTTCCATCGTTCCAACTGGAGCATCGAGGATTCCTGCTACCTGCAGGACCTGTTCGTCGCCCCTGGCCAGCGTGGCAACGGTGTAGGTCGTCAACTGATCGAGTACGTGTATGCCGGCGCCGCCGAGCACGGCAGCCACAAGGTCCACTGGCTGACCCACGAAACCAACGCCACGGCGATCCGCCTCTACGAGCAGGTTGCCGAGCGCGGCGGTTTCATTCAATTTCGCAAGACGTTCTGAACAGGAAAGCCCCCATGTCCGACTCGCTGCTGCATTGGCAACCCGCCACCCTGCCCTCCTCGCGGCCCCTGGCCGGCCGCTTCATCCGCCTGGAAAAGCTCGACCCGGCCGCCCATGCCGATGACCTGTGGCGCGTCCTGCAAGGGCCGGGGGCGGATGAAAAGCTCTGGGACTACCTGCCATATGGACCTTTCGAGGCCCGTGACGAGTTCGATACCTGGCTGGCACGCCACGCCACCAGCACCGACCCGTGGTTCTACACGGTGCTAGACGCTGTCACGGGCAAGGCAGAAGGCATGATCAGCCTGATGTCCATCGTGCCGGCCCAGGGGCGTATCGAAATCGGCCACGTGACCTTCGGCGCCGCCATGCAGCGCACGCCCAAGGGCACCGAGGCCATCTACCTGCTGGCCCGGGAAGCCTTCGACCTCGGCAATCGCCGCCTGGAATGGAAGTGCAATGCCCACAACACCCGCTCGCTGCGCGCCGCCGAGCGCTTCGGCTTCCGCTTCGAGGGCACGTTCCGCCAGCACATGGTGGTCAAGGGCCAAAACCGCGACACCGCCTGGTTCTCGATCCTCGACAGCGAATGGCTAGCGCTGCGCCAGGCCTTCGAACGCTGGCTGGCCGCCGACAACTTCGTCGATGGCCAGCAGGTGCACACGCTGGAAGCCTGTCGCTAGCCCTTGTAAGCAGCCAGAAGCAAGTCGGGTGGAAGCGGCTTTGGCCGCGAAGCCCTCCTGTTCATAGAAGACGCCAACACTGTTCACTTAGACCGGGTAGGAGCGGCTTCAGCCGCGAAGCGACCGCCTGTTCACAACAGATGCAGTGAATTTCCTGGCGCTTTCGCGGCTAAAGCCGCTCCTACCGAGCCATTTAGGCAGGTAAAAAAAGGGGAGCCCAAGCTCCCCAATGAGGTTAATCGTTGAATCGGTGCGTCAGGCTCAGCCTTCGATCTCCACCAGGATCTCGCCCGGGTTGACGCGGTCGCCCTTGGCCACGTGGATGGCCACGACCTTGCCAGCGATGGCCGCCTGCACTTCGGTCTCCATCTTCATCGCCTCGGTGATCAGCACCGCCTGGCCGGCCTTGACCGTGTCGCCTTGCTTGACCAGCACATCGACGATGTTGCCTGGCATGGTGGTGCTCACATGGCCCGGCGCGCTGGCCTGGTTGCGCTTGCTGGCCCCACCCCCGACGAACTCGTTGAGTGGTTCGAACACCACTTCTTCCGGCATGCCATCGATGGACAGGTAGAAGTGACGCTTGCCCTCGGCCTTGACCCCGACGCCGGTGATGTCCACACGGTAGGTCTCGCCGTGCACGTCGATGACGAACTCGGTCGGTACGCCCTCGCCCCCGGCCCTGGCCACACCCCCGGCCTCCGGAATCGGCAGCAGCACTTCCGGGGTCAGGGTGCCGGCGGCGCGCTCTTCGAGGAACTTGCGCCCGATGTCCGGGAACATCGCGTAGGTCAGTACGTCTTCCTCGGATTGCGCCAGGGCCCCGATGTCGGCGCGCAGCTTGGCCATTTCCGGTTTCAGCAGGTCGGCCGGGCGCACGTCGATCAACTCTTCGTTGCCGATGGCCTGGCGGCGCAGTTGCTCGTCCACCTGGCCCGGTGCCTTGCCGTAGCCGCCCTGCAGGTACAGCTTCACTTCGTTGGTGATGGTCTTGTAGCGCTCACCGGCCAGAACGTTGAAGAACGCCTGGGTACCGACGATCTGCGACGTCGGGGTGACCAGCGGCGGGTAACCCAGGTCCTTGCGCACCCGTGGGATCTCGGCCAGCACTTCGCTCATGCGGTTCAGCGCACCCTGCTCCTTGAGCTGGTTGGCCAGGTTGGAAATCATCCCGCCTGGCACCTGGTTGACCTGCACGCGGGTGTCCACGGTGGTGAATTCACTCTCGAACTGGTGGTACTTCTTGCGCACCGCGTAGAAGTACAGGCCGATCTCCTGCAACAGTTCCAGGTCCAGGCCGGTGTCGAACTCGGTGCCCTTCAACGCCGCGACCATGGATTCGGTGCCGGGGTGGCTGGTGCCCCAGGCGAAGCTGGAAATCGCCGTGTCGATGTGGTCGGCGCCGCTTTCCACGGCCTTGAGCTGGCACATGGCGGCCAGGCCGGCGGTGTCGTGGGAATGGATGAACACCGGCAGCGACTGCTCGGCCTTCAGGGCCTTGACCAGCTCGCCGGTGGCGAAGGGGGTCAGCAGGCCGGCCATGTCCTTGATCGCCACCGAGTCGCAGCCCATGGCTTCCATCTGCCGGGCCTGGGCCACGAAGGCATCGATGGTATGCACCGGGCTGGTGGTGTAGGCAATGGTGCCCTGGGCGTGCTTGCCGGCGGCCTTCACCGCTTCGATGGCCACGCGCAGGTTACGCACGTCGTTCATCGCGTCGAAGATACGGAATACGTCGATGCCGTTGACCGCCGCCTTGGCGACGAAGGCCTTGACCACGTCGTCGCTGTAATGCCGGTAGCCCAGCAGGTTCTGGCCGCGCAGGAGCATCTGCAGGCGGGTGTTGGGCAGCGCGGCGCGCAGCTGGCGCAGGCGCTCCCATGGGTCTTCCTTGAGGAAGCGCACACAGGCGTCGAAAGTCGCGCCGCCCCAGACTTCCAGCGACCAGTAGCCGACCTTGTCGAGCTTGTCGCAGATCGGCAGCATGTCTTCGGTGCGCATGCGGGTGGCCAACAGCGACTGGTGGGCGTCACGCAGGATGGTGTCGGTAACAAAGATTTTCTTGGACATTATTCTCTCCTCGTAGCGGCAAGCCTCAAGCCAGAAGCCGCAAGAAAAAGCCGATCTGCTTCACCTTGCAGCTTGCCGCTCAACGCTTGCAGCTGCGTTCATAAGCCTGCGTGGGCGGCGATGGCGGCGGCGATGGCCAGGGCCAGCTCTTCGGGTTTGCGCTTGATCGAGTAATTGGTCAGTTCCGGGTGTGCTTCGACGAAGCTGGTGTTGAACTGGCCCGTGCGGAACTCGGGGTTGCGCAGGATTTCCTGGTAATAGGCGGCGGTGGTCTTCACCCCCTGCACGCGCATGTCGTCCAGCGCCCGCAGGCCGCGGTCCATGGCTTCTTCCCAGCTCAAGGCCCAGACGATCAGCTTCAGGCACATCGAGTCGTAGTACGGCGGGATGGTGTAGCCGGTGTAGATCGCCGTGTCGGTGCGCACGCCGGGGCCGCCGGGGGCGTAGTAACGGGTGATCTTGCCGAAGCTGGGCAGGAAGTTGTTCTTCGGGTCTTCGGCGTTGATACGGAACTGCAGGGCGAAGCCGCGATGGATGATGTCTTCCTGCTTGATCGACAGCGGCAGGCCCGAGGCGATGCGGATCTGCTCACGCACGATGTCGATGCCGGTGATCTCTTCGGTGATGGTGTGCTCCACCTGCACGCGGGTGTTCATTTCCATGAAGTACACCTCGCCCTCGGCGAGCAGGAACTCCACGGTGCCGGCGTTCTCGTAACCCACCGCCTTGGCGGCGCGCACCGCCAGGTCGCCGACATAGGCACGCTGCTCGGGGGTCAGCTGCGGGCTGGGGGCGATCTCGATGAGCTTCTGGTTGCGACGCTGGATCGAGCAGTCACGCTCGAACAGGTGCACGACGTTGCCGAAGCTGTCGCCGAGGATCTGCGCCTCGATGTGCTTGGGATTGACGATGCACTTTTCCAGGAACACTTCCGCCGAGCCGAAGGCCTTGGTGGCTTCGGAGATTACCCGGGGAAACGCCTGTTCCAGCTCCTCGCGGCTGTTGCAGCGGCGAATGCCGCGACCGCCGCCGCCGGAAGTGGCCTTGAGCATCACCGGGTAGCCGATGCGGTCGCCTTCGACCAGGGCCTCTTCGATGTCGGCCACGTTGCCTTCGGTGCCTGGGGTCACCGGCACACCGGCCTTGATCATGCTGCGCCGGGCTTCGGTCTTGTCGCCCATGCGACGGATCACGTCCGGCGCCGGGCCGATGAACTTGATCCCGCGTTCGACGCAGATTTCTGCCAGTTCGGCGTTTTCCGAGAGGAAGCCATAACCCGGATGCAGGGCATCGCAACCGGTTTCCACAGCCAGGTTCACCAGCTTGCGCGGGTTCAGATAACCGGCGAGCGGCTCGGCGCCAATGCTGTAGGCCTCGTCGGCGCGTTTGACATGCAGGGCATGCCGGTCAGCGTCCGAATAGATCGCCACCGAGCGAATGCCCATTTCGGCGCAGGCGCGCACGATACGGACGGCAATCTCTCCACGGTTGGCGATCAGGATTTTCTTGATCACTGGCTTTTCCTCGACCATTGATTCAGACCTGCCGGGCTGGCCGGCGGTACTGGACTGCGCGGCCTTGGCCGGGCAGTCGTCGCTTTGTTGTTGTAACAGCACAGCTGATGCGTCGACGCAGGGACACCCTATTCCGGATCAGTGATTAACAAAAATCAGTAAAAATTGGGTGAAGCATAAGTAAAAGCTTATAGTCGACTTTCAGGTCTTGGGGAGGGAGCGGTGGTAAATGCGTAAGTCATTGATGCGTATGACATTGCGTCAATTGAGGATCTTCAACGAGGTGTGCGATCTGCGGTCCTACAGTCGCGCCGCCGAGGAAATGTCCCTGACCCAGCCGGCGGTCAGCCTGCAGATTCGCCAGCTGGAAGAACTGCTCGGCCAGCCGCTGTTCGAGTACGTCGGCAAGAAGCTCTACCTCACCGAGACCGCCGAGGCGCTGCGCCACGCCAGCCGCGACATCTTCGGCCGCCTGGAGAGCCTGGACATGCAGCTTTCCGACCTGCAGGGCTCGTTGCAGGGGCAACTGAAACTGGCCATCGAGTCGAGCTGCAAGTATTTCATCCCGCACCTGTTCGCCGCCTTCAAGCGCCAGTACCCGGAGGTCAGCCTGGCTCTGGCGGTGGTCAACCGCGCCCAGGTGATCCGGCGCCTGTCGGACAACCGCGACGATCTGGTGGTGATGTCCATGGTCCCCCAGGACATGGGCCTGGAGTTCATGCCGTTTCTCAACAACCCCATCGTTGCCGTGGCGCCTGCCGAACACCCGTTGTGCGCGCAGCCAGCGCTGACCCTCAAGGATCTGGAGCCCTGGCCGTTGCTGATTCGCGAGAACGGTTCCGGAACACGCCGGGCCTGCGAGGAATATTTCAAGGAGAAGCGCGTGCATTTCGGCCAGACGCTGGAGGTGTCATCCAGCGAGGCGCAGCGCGAATGCGTGGTGGCCGGCCTGGGCCTGGCGATGCTGACCCGGCACGCGGTGAGCGCCGAATTGGCCGCCGGCACCCTGAAGGAACTGCCGGTGGCCGAATTGCCGCTGTATCGCAGCTGGTGCGTGGTTCAGGGGCGGGACAAGCGGTTGTCGCCGGTGGCCCACGCCTTCCTGGGCTTCATCCGCACCGAGCGGGCGCAGATCAGCCGGCTGGCCGAGCGCTTCGACGGTCGGCCGAGAAGCGGCTGACCTGCCAGACCTCATCGGGAATGTCGTCGATGTAGTCGGACAGTTCCTGGTTCAGGCGGCGCTCTTCCGTGTAACTCTCGATGGCGCGCCGAAACGCCATGCGCCGCTGGTCTTCCTGCTGACGGCGAGTCTTCGCCGCGCTGTTGTGCAGATCATCGTAGTGCCGAGCCATTACCTGTCTCCCAGTACGTTGTGCGGGAGCTTCAGCATGGGCGGCGGCCGTGACACAACGACGGCAGGAAAATGACCGAACGATGAAATTTCCTCGGGAGTCGCCGAGGATCGCCGCTCAATCGTCGTGAGGCTTGATCGACTTGGGCGACAGGCGAAGACTGCGCAGGCTGCGCTTGACGCTCTTGAGGTGGTTGACCAGGCTCGGCCCGCGCGCCATGGCCACGCCCATGGCCAGCACATCGATGACCACCAGGTGGGCGATACGCGAAGTCAGCGGCGTGTAGATTTCGGTGTCTTCATGCACGTCGATGGCCAGGTTGATGGTCGACAGCTCGGCCAGCGGTGTCTGGCTTGGGCAGAGGGTGATCAGCGTGGCGCCGCTTTCGCGGACCATGTTGGCGCTGATCAGCAGGTCCTTGGAACGTCCGGACTGGGAAATGCACACCGCCACGTCACCCGGCTTGAGGGTGACCGCCGACATGGCCTGCATGTGCGGGTCGGAATAGGCAGCCGCGTTGAGCAGCAGGCGGAAGAACTTGTGCTGGGCATCGGCCGCCACTGCACCGGAAGCCCCGAAGCCGTAGAACTCCACGCGGTTGGCACCGGCCAGCGCCGTGACCGCCAGTTGCAGGGCGTGCGGGTCGAGGTGCTCGCGCACTTCCATCAGGGTGTGCAGGGTGGTGTCGAAGATCTTCAGGCTGTAGTCGGCCACCGAATCGTCTTCATGGATGGCGAACTGGCCGAAGCTGGCACCGGCGGCCAGGCTCTGTGCCAGCTTGAGCTTGAGGTCCTGGAACCCCGAGCAACCGATGGCCCGGCAGAACCGCACGATGGTCGGCTCGCTGATACCGACGCTGTGCGCCAGATCGGCCATGGAGCTGTGCATCACAGCCGCCGGGTCGAGCAGCACGTGGTCGGCGACCTTGAGCTCCGACTTGCGCAGCAGGTTACGGGACTGGGCGATGTGTTGCAGCAGATTCACAGGCTGGACTCGGTCAGGAAAGCGGTGGCAAGTGTGTAGCAAGCTTGTAGTTATACTACATGACCTGCGGCCCGCCCAGCGAAACGCGCCAGGCAGGCCAATACGCCGCTCAGGTTCAGCCCTGCAAGCCTATAGTGTGGGTAATGGCCTGGGCTTCGACCGGCCGGCTGATCAGATAGCCCTGTACTTCGTCGCAGCCTTGCAGCTTGAGAAACTCCAGCTGGGTCTGTTGTTCCACGCCTTCGGCCACCACTTTCAGGCCCAGGCTGTGGGCCATGGCGATGATCGCCTGAATGATCGCCGCATCGCCCGAGCCTTCGTCCAGGCCCCGAATGAAGGTCTGGTCGATCTTCACGTAATCCACCGGAAAGCGCTTGAGGTAGCTCAGCGATGAATAGCCGGTGCCGAAGTCATCGATCGCCAGTTTCACGCCCAAGTCACGCAGCTGCTGGAAGGTGGCGATGATGTATTCGACGCTGTCGAGCAGCTGACTTTCGGTCAGCTCCAGCTCCAGGCGATGCGGGTCCAGCCCGCTCTCTTCCAGCACTTGGCGCACCAGGGTGACCAGCTTGCCCTGACGCAATTGGTAGACCGACAGGTTGACCGACACGCGGATCGGCTTGAGGCCCTGCTGGCTCCACTCACAGGCCTGCCGACAAGCCTCGCGCAACACGAACTCACCGATGGCGCCGATCAGCCCGGTTTCCTCGGCCAGGCCGATGAAATCGCCGGGCGGTACCATGCCGCGCTCCGGATGATGCCAGCGCACCAGCGCTTCGACGGCTTCCATGCTGCCGGTTTCAAGGCTCAGCCGCGGTTGGTAGAACACCCGCAATTGCCGGTCTTCGATGGCCTTGCGCAGCTGGATCTCCAGCTGCAGGCGCTCCAGGTTGCTGGCCTGCAGACTCTCGGTGAAGAACTGGAAGTTATTGCCGCCCAGATGCTTGGCATGTTTCATCGCCATGTTCGCCTGGCTGGCCAGGGTGGTGACGTCACGTGCCGAATCCGGCATCAGGCTGATGCCCACCGAGGCGCTGATCACCAGTTCATGCCCGGCCACCTGCACCGGCACGTGCAGCTTGTTCAGCATGCGGCTGGCCACCCGTGCCAGGCTGGAGAGGTTGGCATAGGTGTCGAACAGCACGGCGAATTCATCACCCGACAACCGGGCGATGGTGTCGGCTTCGGGCAACGCACTGCGCAGGCGGCGTGCCACCTGCTGCAACAGTTGGTCGGCCACTTCATGGCCCAGGCTGTCGTTGAGCAGCTTGAAGCGGTCCAGGTCGATGTGCAGCAGCGCCAGGCTGCGGTTGCCCTGCCGGCTGCGCTGGCTGGCCTGGTTGAGCCGCTCACGGAACAGCGAGCGGTTGGCCAGCCCGGTCAGTTCGTCGAAGTGCACCAGGTAGCGCAGGCGCTCTTCCGATTCGCGCTTGTCCGACAGATCGGTGAAGAAACCCACGATATGACTGGGGTTTCCTTCACTGTCGTGCACCAGGTTCAACTGCAGCCATTGCGGGTACAGCTCGCCGCTCTTGCGTGCCTCGACCAGCTCGCCTTGCCAGTGCCCGGTTTCCTCCAGGGCCTGGCGAATGGCCGCGAAGTTTCGCCGTGCATCGCGGCTGCTGGCGATGTCGATCACCTGGCGCCCCACCAGCTCTTCCTGGCTGTAGCCGGAAACCCGGCTGAAGGCCTGGTTGACCGTGAGGATCCGGTACTGCGGGTCGAAAATCACGATCCCCTCGTTGGCGGCGGCGAACACCGCGGCCGCCAGGGGCGGCGGGCTCTTGTTCAAGTCCTGGCGCGCCTGCTCCAGCTCGCGGGTGCGCTGCTCCACACGATCCTCCAGGCCCGCCTGGGCCTTGCGCAGGCGCCGCTCGGCCTGGCGGCGCTGCTCGATTTCCCTGGCCAGCTCTTCATTGAGCAGCTCGCTACGCTGCTGGGCGTGCTGCAGGTGCTCGATCAGCGCCTGGTTCTGGAAGCGCTGCACCAGGCTGCGCCGGATCAGGCGGTTGACCTGCAGGGCGACGATCATCAGCGCTGGCAGCAGAATAAGCCCCATCCAGCCCCAGCCGCGCACCGGAATGTCATGGCCGAAGAACAGATAGAGGATCGGCGGCAGCAGCGAAGACAGGCTGAACGTCAGGAACGCCATCAGGCTGACGGCATAGGCCACGCTGGCCGACAGGGTCGCCACGCCGATCATGCCGAACACCCAGGCCTGCTGTTCGAAATTGGCCACCGGCACCAGCAGCATCGCCGCACAGGCCAGCGTCAGGCCGCTGACCAGCGCGCCAGCCAAGAAGCGATAACGCCATATCGGCAGGGCCTGACGTTCGGGCGCTGCAGCGTTGAACGCGCTGACCTGCACCAGGCGCAGGGCGACCAGCGCCGTCAGCCAGACCAGCCACACGCCCACCTGCCAGCCACGCTCCGGGCTCCAGAGCAGCCAGGCGCAGATCAGGCCATTGATGAACATGCACAGGGTGGGCAACAGCGAGCCCTGGTAGAGCAAGCGTGTGCGCTCTACCTCGAGTTGCGGGGCGTAATGTCGGCGAATGTCCCGGCGGCGCATGCCGGATGCATCACGCGGGTCGAAGCGATGGGTCATGGCGTCGTTCTTGTTGATATTAAAGAGCCTTGAGCGTGTGCGGAGCATACACAAGCGCCGGGCCATACCAAACAGCACCGCGCAGAAATATTCTGCCCCGTGATCGGCTGACAGGCCTGCCCCAGACAGTTCGCCGCGTTAACGTTCGAGGCTGGCCGCCAGGCAATCGTTTGCCAGCCAGACGCTTTTTACCGCACCCAGGGTGCGGCCAGTTTGCCCGGCATCAACGAGGGGCCTAGAATGCTGCCCCATGCATGACGACCTCTCCCTTTTGCTCAATTCCCTCAACGACGCCCAGCGCCAGGCCGTAGCCGCGCCCGTGGGTCGTCAGTTGGTCCTGGCCGGCGCCGGCTCTGGCAAGACCCGCGTGCTGGTGCACCGCATCGCCTGGCTGATGCAGGTCGAACAGGCCTCGCCGCATTCGATCCTGTCGGTGACCTTCACCAACAAGGCCGCCGCCGAGATGCGCCACCGCATCGAGCAGCTGATCGGTATCAGCCCGGCCGGCATGTGGGTCGGCACCTTCCACGGCCTGGCCCATCGGCTGCTGCGCGCGCACTGGCAGGAAGCGGGGCTGGTGCAGACCTTCCAGATCCTCGACAGCGACGACCAGCAGCGCCTGGTCAAGCGGGTGATCCGCGAGCTGGGCCTGGACGAGCAGAAGTGGCCGGCCCGCCAGGCCCAGTGGTTCATCAACGGCCAAAAGGACGAAGGCCTGCGCCCGCAGCATATCCAGGCCAGCGGCGACCTGTTCCTGATGACCATGCGCAGCATCTACGAGGCCTACGAGGTCGCCTGCCAGCGCGCCGGGGTCATCGACTTCTCCGAGCTGCTGTTGCGCGCCCTGGACCTGTGGCGCGACCATCCCAGCCTGCTGGCGCACTACCAGCGGCGCTTCCGCCATGTGCTGGTCGACGAGTTCCAGGACACCAACGCCGTGCAGTACGCCTGGCTGCGCCTGCTGGCGCGCGGCGGCGACAGCCTGATGGTGGTGGGCGACGACGACCAGTCCATCTACGGCTGGCGCGGCGCACGCATCGAGAACATCCAGCAGTATTCCAGCGACTTCCCCGACACTGAGGTCATTCGCCTGGAACAGAACTACCGTTCCACGGCCAGCATCCTCAAGGCGGCCAACGGCCTGATCGTCAACAACAGCGGGCGCCTGGGCAAAGAACTGTGGACCGACGGCGGCGACGGCGAGCCGATCAGCCTGTATGCCGCGTTCAATGAGCACGACGAAGCCCGCTACGTGGTCGAGACCATCGAGAGCGCGCTGAAGACCGGCCTGTCGCGTAGCGAAATCGCCATCCTCTATCGTTCCAACGCCCAGTCGCGGGTGCTCGAAGAGGCCCTGCTGCGCGAGCGCATTCCTTACCGCATCTATGGTGGCCAGCGCTTCTTCGAACGCGCCGAGATCAAGAACGCCATGGCCTACCTGCGCCTGCTCGAAGGCCGTGGCAACGACGCCGCCCTGGAACGGGTGATCAACGTGCCGACCCGCGGCATCGGCGAGAAAACCGTCGAGGCGATCCGCGAACACGCTCGCCACAGCGGCCTGTCGATGTGGGAAGCCATGGGCCTGCTGGTGACCAACAAGGGCGTGACCGGCCGCGCCGCCAGTGCCCTGAACGGCTTCATCGAGCTGATCGAGAACCTGGCTGCCAAGGTCATGGACATGCCGCTGCACCTGATGACCCAGACCGTCATCGAGCAGACCGGCCTGATCGACTATCACCAGCAGGAAAAAGGCGAGAAAGGCCAGGCCCGGGTGGAAAACCTCGAGGAACTGGTCAGCGCCGCGCGCAACTTCGAAAACAGCGAGGATGAAGAAGACCTGTCGCCCCTGGCGGCGTTCCTCAGCCACGCCTCGCTGGAGGCCGGCGACGCCCAGGCTGACGAGCACGAAGACAGCATCCAGCTGATGACCCTGCACAGCGCCAAAGGCCTGGAATTCCCGCAGGTGTTCATGGTGGGTATGGAAGAAGGCCTGTTCCCGCACAAGATGAGCCTGGAAGAACCTGGCCGCCTGGAAGAGGAACGGCGCCTGGCGTATGTCGGCATCACCCGCGCCATGCAGCGCCTGGTGCTGACCTACGCCGAAACCCGTCGGCTGTATGGCAGCGAGACCTATAACAAGGTGTCGCGTTTCGTGCGCGAAATTCCGCCGGGGCTGGTGCAGGAAGTGCGCCTGTCCAACAGCGTCAGCCGGCCTTTCGGCGGCGCGTCGAAACCTCACGACAGCCGCCTGTTCGACGGCACCGGCATCCCGGAAACCAGCTTCAGCCTGGGCCAGCGGGTCATGCATGCCGTGTTCGGCGAAGGCACCATCCTCAACTTCGAGGGCGCCGGTGCCCAGGCCCGGGTACAGGTCAACTTCGCCGAAGGCAGCAAGTGGCTGATGATGGGCTACGCCAAGCTCGAACCCCTCTGATACATGGCTGGCGCAGGCGCAACAGCCTTCGCGCCTGCGCCAGCCTTCATGCAAAAGCTCGAAACATACCTGCGCTAGCCATTCGCCTGCACCCTGTGCAACATGACGCGCGTGCAATCCACAATAACGGAAATCCCCTTATGCAACGTTTTCTGAGCATCGCCATGGCTCTGTGCCTCAGCCTGACGCTGAGCCTGGACGCCAACGCCGCGCGTTTCGGCGGTGGCAAGAGCAGCGGTTCGGCGCCAGTCCACCAGACCCGCCAGGCCGCACCGTCCACTCCGGCAGCGGCCCCCAACGCGGCCGCTCGTCCGACCCCTGCCGCCAGCGGCGCTTCGCGCTGGCTCGGCCCGCTCGCCGGTATCGCAGCCGGCGGCCTGCTGGCTGCCACGTTCATGGGTGACGGCTTCGACGGCATGCAGCTGTTCGACTTCCTGATCATCGGCCTGATCGCCTTCCTGATCTTCCGTTTCATCGCGCGTCGTCGCATGCAGCAGCAACAGCCGAACATGGCCGGTGCCGGTGCGCCTTACCAGCGTGAAAACGCCCAGCCTGCCAGCAACCCGATCTTCGGCTCGGCCGCTCCTGCCGCCGCTGCCGCGCCGGTCATCAACGCACCAGCCTGGTTCAACGAGCAGCGCTTCCTGGAAGCCGCCCGTGAGCATTTCCAGGCCCTGCAACAGCACTGGGACGCCAATGAGATGGACAAGATCGGCGAATTCGTCACCCCGAACATGCTGCAGTTCCTGAAGAAGGAACGCGCTGAACAGGGTGATGGCTTCCAGTCCACCTACATCGATGACCTGCAGGTGCAGCTCGACGGCGTGGAAGATCGTGCAGACCGCACCATCGCCACCCTGACCTTCACCGGCGTGGCCAAGACCTCGCGCTTCGACAAGGGTGAAGCCTTCAGCGAAAGCTGGAACATGGAACGCGCCCAGGGCGACAACCAACCCTGGCTGGTAGCGGGTATTCGCCAGAACGGCTGAACTCCTGCAACATCGCCATGATCGAAACCCCGGACTCGTTCCGGGGTTTTTTGTTACCCGTTCGGACAGTTATTTTGAAAGCGGCTTTCGGCTACTGTATAACCCGCGTCGTTTAGCTCAGAGGATCCCGCCGTGGAAGAAGTCATCGAAGAATTGCGTGAAAAGAATGAACCAGTACCGGTGGCGCTCGAACTGCCCGACGAAGACCTGCTGGTCGAGATCGAAGAGGAGCTGCTGATCAACATGCCGGTCGGCCTGCGCGAGTTCCTGCTGCTGGTCAGCGACGTGGTCTACGGCAGCCTCGAGCCGGTCACCGTGACCGACCCGCAGTCACACACCTACCTGCCCGAAGTGGCGGCCAATGCCTGGGACGCCGGTGTGCCGCGCGACCTGGTGCCGCTGTGCCAGGACGGTGACGACTACTATTGCGTCGAAGAAGACGGCACCGTGGTGCTGTGGTCTGGCGAAGAGGAACTGGTCATCGACGAAAGCTGGGAATCGGTCTGGCACTGGGCCCGCGACGTCTGGCTGGAAAGCTGAGTTCCTGGCCAGCGTCGTCGCCCGGTAAAGTCAGTGCCCTGGCGAATCCTGGTTGTTGCCCAGGGTTTCCAGCAGGGCGATCTGCATCCGTGAATGCACGCGGATGAACCAGCGCCACAGCAGCGCAGCCACCACGGCCGCGACCAGCAGGATCACCACCAGCAACTCCAGCGTCGGCAGGATGCTGGCCGACAGGGCGGCCAGCAGGATGAAGATGGCCACCAGTGACACCAGCGGGATCACTTCAGCCACCACCTTGCGCACCCTGGCGGTGTGGCGCCCTGCCATTTCCGGCTTGACGCCCATCTCGGCCAGCAGCATCGACAGGGCCTTGAGCTTGCGATAGGCCGCGATCAGAAACGGCAGCGACAGCAACAGCGCCGCCCCACAGATCCAGGCCTTCTGATGGCCGACATCGGCGACCCATTCGCTCATGTACACGCCGATGCGCGCGGCGAAATAACCACCGCAGAAAAAGATCGCAATGACCAGCGCCAGGTTGACGCCCACCTGCAGCAGAATCCGCCGGATCATGGAGGCCAGCATGGCGCCCTGGCCCTGGGGCTGGATGCTGCGCAGCCACTCGCCATACATGGAGAACACCCGCCCGACCCGCCGCGGTACCACACTGGCAAGGCGTATCGACAGCGGGTCGGCGGCGCGGATCAGGTACGGGGTGAGCAAGGTGGTGATGGCCGATACCGCGACCGCCACCGGATAGAGGAAATCGCTGGTGACCTGCAGGGTCATGCCCAGGCCGGCGATGATGAAGGAGAACTCGCCAATCTGCGAAAGCCCCATGCCCACCCGCAGCGAGGTACGCCCGTCGTTACCGGCCAGAAAAGCCCCCAGCCCGCAGGAAATCATCTTGCCCAGCACCACCGCGACGGTAATCACCGCAATCGGCCAGGCGTATTCGAGGAGGATCTGCGGGTCGATCATCAGGCCGATGGCGACGAAGAAGATGGCACTGAACATGTCGCGAATCGGTTCGATCAGCCGCTCGATCTTCAGCAGCTGGCGCGACTCGGCCATGATCGCGCCAATCAGGAAGGCGCCCAGCACCATGCTGTACTCCAGGCGCACCACCAGCAGGCAGAAGCCGAAGCACAGGCCCAGCACCGTGACCAGCAGCATCTCGTCGCTCTCGAAGCGGGCCACGTAGGCCAGCAGGCGCGGTACCAGCAGAATACCGATGACCAGGGCGACGATCATGAACAGCGACAGCTTGCCCACCGTGGAAAACACTTCGCCGGAGCTGACCGCACCGCTGACGGCGATGCCGGATAACAAGGCAATGATGCCAATGCCGAGGATGTCCTCGACGATCAGTACGCCGAAGATCAGCTGGGCGAAGTGCTGGTTCTTCATCTTCAGGTCGTTGAGCGCCTTGACGATGATGGTCGTCGAGGAAATCGCCAGGATCGCGCCGAGGAACAGCGAATCCATGGTGCCCCAACCGAAATACTGGCCGATCTCGTAGCCGAGCCAGATCATCAGCAGGATTTCCAGGAACGCCGCGATGAACGCCGTGGCGCCGACCTTGAACAGTTTGCGCAGGCTGAACTCCAGGCCCAGACAGAACATCAGGAAGATCACCCCCAGCTCAGCGAGGATCTTGATGGTGTGTTCGTCGTGGATCAGCCCCACCGGTGGGGTGTGCGGGCCGATCAGGAAGCCGGCGACGATGTAGCCCAGTACCACGGGTTGCTTGAGGCGATGAAACACGATGGTCACCACCCCGGCCACCAGCATGATCACGGCCAGGTCCTGGATGAAGTCAACGGCATGCATGGGGGATGGTGCTCCTTGTGGCCATGGCGACGCTGCCTCACGACAGGCTGCACAGCGTGTCGATCAATCCGTGGCAACGCCTGAGATCGCGCTGAATGCGCAGGCAATACCCGCACGAAGATGTTTTGCAGGGTAACACTGCACTCTTCGCCATAAAGCCAGTGCAATATATGGAAACAGATAGATGACCGTGCGTGACGGAACCCCCTCCCCCGACGTCGTGATATCTGCTGTCGGCCCCGTTATCGGAGGCCGGCCAGAGCGCCAGCCGAGGCGCCTTTCTATCCTCCTTGACCGTGAGATGCGCAATGGAACCCGGAAACGCCCAACTGACGATGACCGTACTCATGACCCCGGACATGGCCAACTTCTCAGGCAATGTACATGGCGGCACCCTGCTCAAGTACCTGGACGAAGTGGCCTATGCCTGCGCCGCCCGCTACGCCGGCAGCTATGTAGTGACCCTCTCGGTGGACCAGGTGATCTTCCGCGAGCCGGTCCACGTCGGAGAGCTGGTGACCTTCCTGGCTTCGGTGAACTACACCGGCAACACCTCGATGGAAGTCGGCATCAAAGTGGTCACCGAGAACATCCGTGAGCGCTCGGTGCGGCACAGCAACAGTTGCTTCTTCACCATGGTGGCGGTGGACGACAACCGCAAACCGGTGCGTGTGCCACCGCTGGAGCCACAGACCCCCGATGCCAAGCGGCGTTTCATCCAGGCCCAACAGCGTCGACAGTTGCGTCAGGAGCTGGAAAAGCGCTACCAGGAAATCAAGGAAGAGTCGCTGTAATACCTGGCCAGCAGGACAGGATGCGTTTCATCCGCGATCCTTAACGCTATACAAGTGCAGTCATGCAAATTTTGCAGCATGCGCACTGGCTGACACTCGCTGGACGCAGTTAAGCTTTAGGCTCACCGGCTGGAGCGTTCCGTCATGCTGACCCTGGGTAATATTTCTGTCCTGATGCTGCTGGCCACCGCTGCAGCATGGCTCTGGCATGCCCACGGCCTGCGGGAAAAGGCGCTGGCGCGGGTCAAGCAGCACTGTGCACGGCTCGAGCTGGAACTGCTCGACGACAACGTCGCGTTCAAGCGCCTGGCCTGGGTGGCGGATGCCCAAGGGCACAAACGCCTGGCGCGGGTCTACGGGTTCGAGTTCACCGTGACCGGCGAGCAGCGCCACCCCGGCACCATCACCCAGTTCGGTGCGCACAGCGCGCAAATCGAATTGGCGCCCTACCCCTTCGAGATCAAGCCACCCCAGCCCACCGCCGAGGTCATCCGCCTCGACGAATGGCGCCAGTCACACCAGAAATGGAAACAGTGACCCCTCAGCCCAGGCGACAGCCGGCCAGCCCTCGCTGTAGCGCGGCGGCATCCTGAGCCTCGGTGAAAATCAGCTCCAGCCGCGAATCCTGCCGCCATTCACTGGCCTGCCAGGCCAGTGCTCCACCCTCGAGCGCATTGGCCGCCTGCCAACCCTCTTCAGCGTGAATCACCAGCTTGGCACGCCGCCAGCTCAGCACACCCAGCCAGTGCTCCACGCGCTGGCGGTCGAAGCGTTGCGAAGGGTGCCAACGCCAGCCGATGCTCCAACCGTCGGCGCTGGCCTGGCTGAGCACCACCGGCTGCTCTTCCCGCGACCACTGGGCAGCCGCTGCCTGCAGGCTGGGTGGCAGTGCCAGGGGCGCGGCGGAAGGGGCTTCCAGCGCCGAGACGTGCAGGCCCGGAAGCTGTTGCAGCGGCAAGCGCCCCTGGCTGCACCAGACCATCGGGCGCTCAGGCAGGGCGGCCAGCACCGCCTGGCGCGCCGCTGCATCGAGCCCTTCCGACTTGTTGAGAACCAGCAGACCGGCGTGCTCCAGCGCCTGGCGCTGGGTATCGGGCAGCGGCTGGCCGGCGGCCAGGGCCTGGGCATCGAGCACCAGCAGCGCCGGCATGACACGCAGCACCTCCTGCCAAGGAGCCTGGCGCAGCTGCTCCAGCAACTGCGCGGGGTGGCCCAGTCCCGAGGGTTCGATCAGCAGTCGGTCGGGCCGCGCTTTGCGCAGCAGGCGGCCGAGGCCAATCTGGAAAGGCACACCATTGACGCAGCACAGGCAGCCACCTGCCACTTCGCCCAGTGCGATACCATCGGCGCCGGTGGTCAACAAGGCCGCGTCCAGGCCGATCTGGCCAAACTCGTTGATCAGCACGGCCCAGCGCTCGTCAGCGGGCTTGTTGGCCAACAGGTGGCGGATCAGGCTGGTCTTGCCGGCGCCCAAGGGGCCGGCAATCACATGGGTAGGAATGTTCTGCAGCATGCGTTCGCTTCGAGGGGGTAAGGTTTGCAATTCAGAGGCACAGCCGTCCTGATGATGGCGCTGGCGATGATCGCCTCGCAACAGGTGCAGGCAGCCGCCTGTATCGTCCATAGCCAGGCCGAACGCCTGGACGTGAAGGTCTGCCAGGAGAATGTCTCCATCCCGGCCGAGTTGTTCAACGAAGGCTTCTGCAAGCCGCAACTGGTCGGACAGCAGGTCGACGTCAGCTTCGCCGAACACTGCCCTGCGGGGGCCTTCGGGGTGTGCCGCAACGCGCAAGTCGCCAATATGCCTTATCGCGAGCATATCCACTATTACGGGGTGGCCAGCGATGCGCTGTACCTCAAGCCCTACTGCGAACAGCAGAGCCAGGGGCAGTGGCAGACGCCCTAGCGGGCAGGAGCGGCTTTAGCCGCGAAAAGACCATGAAAATCGCCGCATCTGCTGTGGAAATCAGGGCATTTCGCGGCTGAAGCCGCTCCTACAGCCAGTCCAGGGTGAGGATCAGACGCCGCTGGTTGCGCTCCAGAGGGGGCGAACGATGTACCAACCCGCAACCTTCGTTGCCCGTCCAACGCTCGCCCTTGAGCAACGCCACTTCGCCGCAATGGATCTGTTGGATGGCAGCGCCTGCCTGCGGCTCGCCCAGGCGTGTGCGGTCCACGTCCGCTTCACGCAACCACTGGCTGCCGACGCCAGCGTAGGTGGTGATCAGCCGCATGGGCACGTGGTCGACGTGAAAGCGTGGGCACATGGCCCTGTCCATGGCGCGCAGGCGCACCCCGACCTGCTCGGCGCCGAGCAGGCAGGCATAGGCACTGACCAGCCAGCTCACGTCGGCGATGAACCCGTCGTAACCCTGGATGTCGGCGTAGCCGCAAGCCAGGCCGCTGAGGTCCGGCTCGCGCTCTCCTGCGGCAGTGTGCAGGGTAATGGATTCGGAGAGCGGCTCGGCAAGGTTAAGCAACGCGTCGGCGAAGGTCTGGATATGCACCGGCAGCTGGCGTTGCCAGACCGCCAGGTTGACACCGTCCTGCAGCGCTTCGCCGAGAACCTCCGGCGTATCCCCACACACCTGGCGCACGGTGGCGCTAACCGGCAGCACCTTGGCCAGCATCAGGCCGCCTCCTCGGCGGTCTGCCAGACCCCGAACGGATCGGGCAACTGCTGCCAGACCTCGGCCCCAAGCGCCATTTCCTCGTCGTTGAGCAGGCAGGCATCCAGCTCGGCAGTCATGTGTGCGAAGTCGATGTTCTGGCCGATGAACACCAGTTCCTGGCGGCAGTCGCCGCTCGCCGGGTCCCATTCCTTCATGATCGCGCCAAGGCTTTCCTGATCCTGCGGCCAGTGAGCCTGGGGCACGAAACGCCACCAGCGGCCGGCCATGCCGTGGCGCATCAGGCCGCCAGCCTGCGACCAGCTGCCCGCTTCCTGGTACTTGCTGGCCAGCCAGAAGAACCCCTTGGAGCGCAGCAGCTTGCCGTTGCTCCAGGGCCGCGAGAGGAAGTTGAAAAAGCGCTCGGGATGAAAGGGCCGCCGCGCCCGATAGACCGTTGAGGCGATGCCGTACTCGTCGGTTTCCGGCACATGCTCGCCGCGCAATTCCTGAAGCCAGCCCGGCGCCTGGGCGGCGCGTTCGAAGTTGAACAGCCCAGTGTCGAGGATGGTCGCCAGCGGCACCTGGCCCATGACCATGGGCACGATCTGCGCCTGGCTGTTGAGCCGCGCCAGGATGGCCATGAGTTCTTCGCGTTCGCTGGAGCTGATCAGGTCGATCTTGCTGAGCAGGATCACATCGGCGAACTCGATCTGCTCGATCAGCAGGTCAGTGATCGAACGCTCGTCGTTCTCGCCCAGGGTTTCGCCACGGCTCTCCAGGCTTTCGGCCGCCTGGTAGTCGAGCAGGAAATTCACCCCGTCGACCACGGTGACCATGGTGTCCAGGCGCGCGATATCCGACAGGCTCTGCCCGGTCTCGTCGCGGAAGGTGAAGGTTTCGGCCACCGGCAGCGGCTCGGATATGCCCGTGGACTCGATCAGCAGGTAGTCGAAGCGCCCCTCGCGGGCCAGGCGGCTGACCTCTTCGAGCAGGTCTTCACGCAGCGTGCAGCAGATGCAGCCGTTGCTCATTTCCACCAGTTTCTCGTCGGCGCGGTTGAGGGTGACATCGCGCTGCACTTCGCTGCCGTCGATGTTGATCTCACTCATGTCATTGACGATTACCGCTACGCGCAGGTCTTCGCGGTTGCGCAGCACATGGTTGAGCAGGGTGCTCTTACCGGCACCGAGGAAGCCGGAAAGGACGGTAACGGGTAAACAGTTCGACATCGGGCTCACCATCAGGGTAGTCAGGCTTGGGGCATATTCGGTTAGGCTGCGTCGAGCTCTGCTGGCTCGGTGACAGAGCATGGAACATCGACAATGTTATATTATAACCAAACCGAATTGCCAACCCGCCGACGAGGGGCTCGTGCATGCGCTGGACGTTTTTGCTGACTTTGATGCTGCTGTGCAGCGGCGGGGTGCAGGCGATGGGAATGGCTCGGCCGAGCGACCAGGCCACCTGCACGCGCAGCTTGAACCTGCTGGCCTGCAGCGATGAGTTGGGTAATTTCTATTCGGTCGCGACGCAGGGCCGCGCCAGTTACCTGCGCGGCTATGAGGCGGCGGATGAAAGACGCTGGGCACAGACCAACAGCCGCTACGGGCAGCTGACTCTCTTTACCGGGCTGGCCTCAGACGGCGAGATCTGGATCGGTACTATCCAGCGCGTGGGTTGGACTACCGTGACCCGGGTGTCCAGCTCCAAGGGCACCCGCAGCAGCATCAGCTGCGGGCGTCTGACCGGGTGTCACGAGCAAAGACGTTGATACGCCTGGAAAATGTTCCACGTGGAACATCGACACTTCAGGTGCGCGGCGCGACGGTTCCACACTGCGCGCCCAACCACACGGCACGGGTATCGAGACTGCCGGTTTGCTGTTTACCCGAGGCATTGAAAGTGCCGTTCACATGGGTGGTGAATTCGCGATCACTGACGAACTGCGCCTGGCCGGTGCCCTGCGCACGCGGGCAGCTGAACTGGAAGTTCCAGGTCTGACCATTGCGCGCTGTGACCTTCTGGTTGCAGCCAGACTTGGGATCGGTCAACGGGATGTCGTCAGCCTTCACCTGTTGCTCGGTCAGGCAAAAGCGCACGCCTTGGCCACCGAGGGTAATACCCTGCTTCTGCATGGCCTGCTCCATCATCGCCCGTTGCTCTGGCGGCAGGTTCTTCAGCTGCCCCAGCATGAACTGCATGTCTGGCAACGCCTGCCCATCGACCTGCATGTTGCTGGAGGTCAGCTCCCATAAACCCGGTTGCAGCATCTGGGCCTGTGCCATTGGTGCGGCCAGGCAGAACATCCAAGCCAACATGCGTTTGTTCATCTAGGGATTCCTCGTGGGGCCAATCGGATAACGGCGTGCAGCACGCTGTGGCTTAGACGACACAGACCCGCCGCCGTTGCATGACGAATTGAATAGCGACAAATAAGGCCTGCTATGGTCTGTTAGGCATGACGATATGCAGGAGCCTCCATGGATTACCACAGCCCGTATTTTTTCGGTTATGTGCTGGGTTTCATTCATCTGCTGGGCAGCGCCGCTGCCATCCACGCGCTGCTGACCGTACGCACTGCGCAGGGCGCCATTGCCTGGGCGATGTCGCTGGTGTTCATTCCCTACATCACACTGATTCCGTACCTGGTGTTTGGCCGCAGTTCCTTCGATGCCTACATCAAGGCGCGGCGCCTGGCCAACAAAGAGATGAAGCACGCCATCAGCAACCTGAACTGGCGGCCCTGGATCGACGAAGCGGTAGCCGCTCGGCGTTCCGAAGCTTACGCGGCGTTGCGCGCCATGCCGCGCCTGGGGCACATGCCGGCACTGGCCAACAATGAGGTGCGCCTGCTGATCAACGGCCAGGCCAGCTTCGCCGCCATCTTCGAAGCGATTCGCCAGGCCCGGCAAACGGTGCTGGTGCAGTTCTTCATCATCCACGACGACGACCTGGGCCGGCGCCTGCAGGACCTGCTGTTGCAGAAGGCGGCCGAGGGTGTGGCGATCTATGTGCTCTACGACCGCATCGGCAGCCATGCCCTGCCCGCCAGCTACGTGGAAAAGCTGCGCGCTGGCGGCGTGAGGATCAAGGCCTTCGCCACCCACGGTGGCTGGCTTAACCGTTTCCAGATCAACTTCCGTAACCACCGCAAGATCGTGGTGGTCGATGGCCTGAAAGGCTATCTGGGCGGGCACAACGTTGGCGATGAATACCTGGGCCTCAAGCCACCGCTGTCACCCTGGCGCGACACCCACGTAGAAGTCATCGGCCCGGTGGTGGCTTGCCTGCAGGAGAGCTTCGCCGAGGACTGGTTCTGGGCTACCCGCCAACTGCCGCCGCTGAGCCTGCCCGACAGCTTTCCCGAAGACGGGGTACTGTGCCAGCTGCTGGCCAGCGGTCCGGCGGATGCCCAAGAGACCTGCTCGCTGTTCTTCGTCGAAGCGATTCACTCGGCCCAGCGCCGCTTGTGGATCACCAGCCCGTATTTCGTGCCCGATGAGGCCGTGTCGGCCGCCCTGCACCTGGCAGTGCTGCGCGGTGTCGATGTGCGCATCCTGCTGCCGTCGCGCCCGGACCATTACGTGGTGTATGCCGCATCCAGCCTCTACGCCTTCGCGGCAGTGCGCAGCGGCGTGCGGGTGTTTCGCTACCAGCCGGGCTTCCTGCACCAGAAGGTGGTCCTGGTGGATGACGAAGTCACCGCCATCGGCAGCGCCAACCTGGACAACCGCTCGTTCCGCCTCAACTTCGAACTCATGCTGCTCACCGTCGACCCGGTCTTCGCCAGCCAGGTCGAGGCCATGCTGGTCGCCGACTTCGAGCTGGCTCGGGAGATCACCGTGCAGGACAGCCGCGAAACCCGGCGCCTGCACCAATTGGGCATGCGCGTGGCACGGCTGATCTCGCCCATCCTGTGAGGCGCCTGGCTCAGCGATAGAGGTCTTCGCGGGTCAGCGGCAGGTCGTGGCTGCCGTCGGCCAGGGGTTTGACGGTGAGAATCTGATGCAGGTTGATCCAGCCCTTGGCGAAGGCATAGGCACAGCCGGCCAGGTAAAGGCGCCAGATGCGCAGGCTCTGCTCCGAAACCAGAGCCTGGGCCTCGGCCAGATGCGCTTCGAGCCGCGCACTCCAGTGGTTGAGGGTCTTGGCGTAATGCAGGCGCAGACTTTCCACGTCGACGATCTCCAGGCCGGCCTCGCTCAGGTGCCCGCCGATCATCACCAGGTGCGGCAGCTCACCATTGGGAAACACATAGCGGTCGATGAACTCACCAGCACCGCGCCCCACCGGCCGACCATCGACGTGCCGGGCGGTGATGCCGTGGTTCATCACCAGGCCGCCCTCCTTCACCGCGCCGAACAGGCAGCGGGCATACAGCGGCAGGTTGGCATGCCCGACATGCTCGAACATGCCGACGCTGACCACCTTGTCGAAGCGGCCATCCTGCGGCAGGTCGCGATAGTCGAGCAGCCGCAGCTCGACACGATCCTGCAAGCCTTCGGCCTCGACACGCTGTTGCGCCAGGGCCAGTTGCTGATGGCTCAGGGTGATGCCGAATACTCGCGCGCCGTATTCGCGTGCCGCGAAACGCGCCAGCCCTCCCCACCCACAGCCGACGTCCAGCAAGTAATCGCCGGGCTGCAGGCGCAGCTTGCGGCACAGGTGGTGGAATTTGTCCTGCTGGGCCTGTTCCAGGCTTTGCTCGCCGGTCTTGAAGTAGGCGCAGGAGTAGACCATGTCGCGGTCCAGCCACAACTGGTAGAAGGCATTGGACAAGTCGTAGTGGTAGGCAATCGACGCCGCGTCGAGGTCCTTGTCATGGGCCCGGCGCGCCACGCCCTGCTCGGCCTCCGGGCCGCCCAGGGCGCTGGTCAGTTCGTCGCAGACTCGCACCACTTCGCTGATCGGCCCTTCGACGTCCAGGCGTCCTTCGACGAAGGCGCTGCCTAGCAGGTCGAGGCTCGGGTGGCTGAAGTCGGACACCAGCAGCGGGTCCTTGACCAGAATGGTGATACCGGGGTCTGGCCCCAGGTCGATCTGCTGACCGTCCCAGAGCTTGAGCCGCAGTGGCAGACGAAGCGCTTGCAAGGCCGTCGGAAGTTGCGCGTGCATCACAGTAAACCTCCTTACCCAGTCACATCGGAAAAAGGTAGTTCAGATATGCGAGCGGCTTACGACCGCTAGCCTACTGGTCAACAAGACCTTTCCTGCACCAATACAGGAAAGGGATCACGTTTTACTTCAACTGCTCCTGTACGAAACGGCGCCATCCGCCGATGATGCGCCCAGCTACCCTGCAAGGACGAACTGCTTTGATTTCTATCTACCAGCTCAAACCACGCTTTCAGAATCTGCTGCGCCCGGTGGTGCAACGCCTCCATGACCAGGGCTTCACCGCCAACCAGGTCACCTTGGGCGCGTGCCTGGTGTCACTGCTGGTCGGCGCCCTGGTCGCCGCCGGCATCCCGCACTACTGGGTTTTCGCGCTCATTCCGGCGTGGATGATTCTGCGCATGGCGCTCAATGCCATCGACGGCATGCTGGCCCGGGAGTTCGGCCAGAAGTCGCGCCTGGGCGCCTACCTCAACGAACTGACTGACGTCATCGCCGACAGCGCGCTGTTCCTGCCCTTCGCCCTCTTGCCCGGCGTCAGCGCGGCACTGGTGGTGCTGGTCACCCTGCTGGCCATCGTCAGCGAATACGCCGGTGTGCTCGGCCCGATGATCGGCGCGTCACGCCGCTACGACGGGCCGATGGGCAAAAGCGACCGCGCCTTCGTCTTCGGCGTCCTGGGCGCGGGCGTGGCCTGCGGAATATTGGCGCCGTTGTGGATAAATATCCTCCTCGCCGTGGTCACAGGCCTGCTGATCTACACCGTGGTCAACCGGGTGCGCCAGGGACTAGCGGAAGACAGCGGATCCGCCCAGTAAATTCTCCCCGGTTCGATGAAATCTTGTTGGCATAAGGAGTTCGCATGCGCGACGTGATTGCTCTGCATTTCGCCACCCACGACGGTGTCGAGCTGTTCTATCGGCACTGGCCCGCCATGGGTCAGGCGCCGGGCAAGACGCGCCAGGCCATCGTGCTGCTGCACCGCGGCCACGAGCACTCCGGACGTATCGCCCACCTGGTCGAAGAACTCGACCTGCCGGGCTTCGATTTCTTCGCCTGGGACGCGCGGGGCCACGGCCAGTCGCCAGGCGCCCGCGGCGACAGCCCGAGCTTCGCGACCACGGTGCGCGACCTGCAGACCTTCATCGAGCACATCGGCGCCAGCCATGGCGTCGAGGCCAGCAACATCGCGGTGGTGGCACAGAGCGTTGGCGCGGTGGTCGCCGCCACCTGGGCCCATGACTATGCGCCCAGAATACGCGCCATGGTGCTCGCCTCCCCGGCGTTCAAGGTCAAGCTCTACGTGCCCTTCGCTCGCCAGGGCCTGGCGCTGCTGCGTCGGCTGAAGGGCAATTTCTTCGTCAACAGCTATGTGAAATCGCGCCTGCTGACCCACGACCGGCATCGCCAGGTGAGCTACGACAGCGACCCGCTGATCGCCAAGGCGATTTCGGTCAACGTGCTGCTGGGCCTGTACGAAGCCGCCGAACGGGTGGTGGCCGATGCCCAGGCCATCCAGGTGCCGACCCAGTTGCTGATTTCCGGCGCGGACTTCGTGGTCCACCGTAAGCCGCAGGAGCAGTTCTTCGAACGCCTGGGCAGCCTGCACAAAGAGCAGCACATCCTGCCGGGCTTCTTCCACGACACCTTGGGCGAGCGCGACCGTGAGCAGGCTCTGAGCCGTATCCGTCGTTTCGTCCTGCACGCCTTCGAGCAACCCGTACAGCGCCCTGCCCTGCTGGACGCCGACCGGGTCGGTGCGACCTGCGCCGAGGCCGAAGCCCTCGCCGCGCCCTTGCCGCGCAACTCGGTGCGTGACCTGTACTGGCGCCTGACCCGAGCCAGCATGCGCCTGGGCAGTTCATTGTCTGCAGGGGTGAAGCTGGGCTTCGATACCGGCTTCGACTCCGGCAGCACCCTGGACTACGTGTACCGCAACCAGCCCACCGGACGCGGCGGCCTGGGCCGACTGATCGACCGCAATTACCTGGAGTCGATCGGCTGGCGCGGCATTCGCCAGCGTAAGGTGAACATCGAAGAGCTGCTGCGCCTGGCCATGCAGCGCCTGCGCGACGCCCAGCGCCCGGTGCGCATCGTCGACATCGCCGCCGGCCACGGGCGCTACATCCTCGAATCGCTCAAGGGCGTCGAACCGCTGCCCGAGTCGATCCTGCTGCGCGACTACAGCGACCTCAACGTTCAGCAGGGCAGCGCGTTGATCGAACAGCTGGACCTCGACGAGATTGCCCGCTTCATCAAGGCCGACGCCTTCGACCGTGACAACCTCGCCGCCCTCGACCCCAAGCCGACCCTGGCCGTGGTTTCCGGCCTCTACGAACTGTTCGCCAGCAACCGCATGGTCGGCGATTCGCTGGCGGGCCTGGCCGCCGCCGTGGAACCGGGTGGCTACCTAGTCTACACCGGGCAGCCCTGGCACCCGCAACTGGAGCTGATCGCCCGTGCCCTGACCAGCCATCGCGGCGGCCAGGCCTGGGTGATGCGCCGTCGCAGCCAGGCCGAGATGGACCAACTGGTGGAAGCGGCAGGCTTTCGCAAGATCACCCAGCGCATCGACGAATGGGGGATCTTCAGCGTGTCGCTCGCGCAGCGTCTGCCGTGAGCCCGGCCCGCGAACCCGGCCTATGGAAAAGGGCCGTCGTCTGGCTGCTGTTGCTGGCGCCGTTCTTCTTTGGCAGCTATGGCTTCGCCACCTGGTACACGGCGCAGCGCAGCGACGTCGGCAGCCTGGTATTCGCCTGGGAAAGCCATATGCCGTTCTGGGCCTGGACCATCGTGCCGTACTGGTCCATCGACCTGCTCTACGGTTTTTCGCTGCTCGCCTGCCTGACCCGTCGCCAACTGGATACCCACGCCCTGCGCCTGTTCAGCGCGCAACTGCTGGCGGTGTCGTGCTTCCTGCTCTGGCCGTTGCGCTTCACCTTCCAGCGCCCGGACATGGACGGCCTGTTCGGCTGGCTGTTCGACGTGCTGGCCGGCTTCGACAAGCCGTTCAATCAGGCACCCTCATTGCACATCGCCCTGCTGGTGATTCTCTGGGTGTGCTACGAGCGCTACCTGCGAGTTTTCCACAGGGTCTGGCGCTGGCTGTTGCATGGTTGGTTCGCGTTGATCGGCCTGTCGGTGCTGACCACCTGGCAACACCATTTCATCGACGTGCCCACCGGTGCGTTGGCCGGCTGGTTCTGCGTGTGGCTGTGGCCCGACCAGGGCCGCAGCCCGCTGCTGAGCATGTGCCTGGCCCGCGATGCGGCACGCTGGCGACTCGCCGGCACCTACCTGCTGGGCGCCAGCGGACTCGGCGCCACAGGCCTGGCGCTGGGCGGTGCCGGCCTGTGGCTGCTGTGGCCGGCCTTGTCGTTGTCGATGGTGGGGCTCAACTACCTGCTGTTCGGTGCCCAGGGCTTCCAGAAGCGCGAGGACGGCCAGTTATCCCCAGCGGTTCGCTGGCTGCTGGCGCCTTACCTGCTCTGTGCCTGGATCAATTCACGGCTGTGGACAAGAAAACGGCCGGCCCCCGACCGGGTTGTGGACAACCTCTGGTTGGGTCGCCTGCCCGCTGCGCGAGAGCTGCAACCCTTCGCCGCCATTGTGGATATCTGCGCCGAACTGCCCGTGAGGCCGGGGCCACGCGTTTATCACCGCCTGGCTCAGCTCGATCTGCTGGCCCCAGACGCCGGGCAATGCCTGGCGGCCGCTCAGGCCATCGAAGCCGCCCGCCATGCCGGCGCGACTCTGGTGTGCTGCGCGCTGGGCTATTCACGCAGCGCCACCGCCGTCGCGGCCTGGCTGCTATATACCCGGCGCGCCGACACTGTGGATAACGCCGTGGCGCAGGTTCGCCAGGCGCGTCCGGGCGTGGTCCTCAAGGCCCCGCACCTGCGCGCCCTGCACGCCATGCTCGGCGCCTGCAGCCAGGCAGCGGAGGTTTCCCATGCACCCTGACATGCACCTGCACATCATTGCCGGCCTGCTGCGTCGCGGCCATGCCCTCGACCAGTTGTCCACAGGGCTGACCCTGCTCAGCGTGGTGCTGGGTCTTGTCCCCCTGTGGATAAACACACCCGCCCTGCCCGTTGCAATGCTGGCGGCCTGCCTGATGCTGCTCGGACTTGTGGAAAAGTACTACGCGCTGCGCGTGGCGTTCGACGCCGAGCTGTTCCAGACCCTGGCCAGCGACGCCACGCACCTGACGGCAAACACCCGGGCGCTGGACCAGGCGCTGACCGGCCTGGGCCTGCAACCGGCGGGCAAGGCCAGCCGCCCCTGGGCCGAACGCAGTCAGGGCGCGTTGAAGCTGTTGCGCCAACAGGTGCTGTTCGTGGCCCTGCAGTGTGTGCTGCTGTTGGGCACCTTGCTGATTTACCCATGGCTCGCCATGTTCCATTGAAGGAAATCCAATGCTCGAATCCCTGGTCGCCTCATTGATCACCGCCGGCGCACGCAGCGTGACCGGCGCCCGCAGCCTGTGGCTGGGCTGTACCCCCCAGGCCACGCAGCGCATCTACTTCGCCAACCACACCAGCCACGGTGACTTCGTGCTGCTCTGGGCCTCGCTGCCGCGTGAGCTGCGCCGTTTCACCCGTCCGGTGGCGGGCGCCGACTACTGGCTGCACGGCAGGCTGCGCCCTTACATCATCAACCGGGTGTTCCATGGCGTACTGGTCGACCGTACGCGCAAGGACGAACAGGCCAACCCGCTGCAACCGATGCTCGATGCCCTGGGGCTGGGTTATTCACTGATCATCTTCCCGGAAGGCACACGCAACCCCGACGAAGGCCTGCTGCCGTTCAAGAGCGGCATCTACCACCTGGCGAAAAGTTACCCACAAGCCGAGCTGGTGCCGGTGTGGATTTCCAATCTCAACCGGGTCATGCCCAAGGGCCGCATGCTGCCCCTGCCCCTGCTGTGCACCACCAGCTTCGGCGCGCCGCTGCAACTGGGTGAAGACGAAAGCAAAGAGCAATTCCTCGCCCGCAGCCGTGACGCGCTGCTGGCCCTGGCGGCGGAGCAGTAACGATGGAAAACCAGACTCAACTGTTGTTCATGGGCATCGGCGTCATCCTGCTGCTGGCCTCGGTGATCGGCCATGTGCTCAAGCTCAAGGCACGCGGCCCGCACGCGGTGATCGACAACCTCAACGCGCGCATCCACGCCTGGTGGGTGATGGTCATCGTCATCGGCATCGCCTTCTGGCTGGGCTATGGCGCCGTGATCCTGCTGTTCTACGCGGTGTCGTTCTATGCCCTGCGCGAATTCCTCACCCTGACCCCCACGCGGCGCAGCGACTACCCGGCGCTGGTGGCCGCGTTCTACCTGGCCCTGCCCCTGCAGTACGTGCTGATCGCCATCGACTGGTACGGCCTGTACTCGATCTTCATCCCGGTTTATGTGTTCCTGCTGCTGCCGATCCTCGCCTCGCTGGGCGGGGACAGCCAACACTTCCTGGAGCGTGCCTCCAAGGTGCAGTGGGGGCTGATGATCGCGGTGTTCTGTGTGTCGTACGTACCCGCCCTGCTGACCCTGGACATCGTCGGCTATGAAGGCCGCAACCTGCTGCTGATCGCCTTCCTGGTCATCGTGGTGCAGCTGTCGGACGTGCTGCAGTACGTGTGCGGCAAGCTGTTCGGCAAGCGCAAGATCGCCCCTAACCTCTCCCCCTCCAAGACCGTCGAGGGCTTCGTTGGCGGCATCCTGCTGGCTTCGCTGATCGGTGCCGGGCTGTGGTGGATCACCCCGTTCTCGCCGGTGCAGGCGTTCTTCATCGCTCTGCTGATCAACCTGCTGGGCTTTGCCGGCGGCATCGTGATGTCGGCGATCAAGCGCGACCGGGGCGTGAAGGACTGGGGCCACATGATCGAAGGCCACGGCGGCATGCTCGACCGCATCGACTCGGTGTGTTTCGCGGCGCCGATCTTCTTCCACCTGGTGCGTTACTGGTGGACCTGAACGCAGGCAGTTGATATCAAAATGATTTCAAACTGTTGCAAGGTTTTATCGCGTCAAGGCGGGTCCTGGCACCCGCCGTCTTTTCAACTCAGTCGAAAAAAGCCTGAGAGGCCTGATCCAGAGCGGTTACATCGAAAAACCTATGACCGCACACAGCGCCGGCAGCGGCCCTGCCCGACTCAGAAAGATGCATTTCCCAAGGTTTTTTTCGAACCGCATCTCGTCTTTGGCATCTGTTGTGGGTAGTTTGCGTTCGGCAAGGAGACGTTGGCGCGATTTTTTTGTGCAGGACGCACGGAATTACTCAGAGGCTTCACCTTTATGAACCGCAGGAATCTCCTCAAAGCATCGATGGCGCTGGCGGCTTATAGCACCCTGCCAGCCTCGGGACTTTTTGCTGCGCGCGCCCTCGCCGCTGCAGCGGACGGCAAAAGCGAACCGTTCGACTTCGACTGGTTGAAGAAGCACGCCAAGGATCTGGCCGGCAAGACTTACGTGAGCACCAAGCAGGTGCTGCCACCGGTGCTGGCCGACATGACGCCGCAGCAGTTCAACGCCATCCGCTACGACCCTGAGCATTCCCTGTGGCGCGAGCTCAAGGGCCAGCTCGACGTGCAGTTCTTCCACGTCGGCATGGGCTTCAAGACGCCCGTGCGCATGTACAGCGTCGACACCAAGGCCAAGACCGCGCGGGAAGTGCACTTCCGTCACGAGCTGTTCAACTACGAAAGCAGCGGCATCGACAAGAACAAGGTCACCGGCGACCTCGGCTTCGCCGGCTTCAAGCTGTTCAAGGCGCCGGAAATCGCCGTCCACGACATCGTCTCGTTCCTCGGTGCCAGCTATTTCCGTGCGGTGGACTCCACCAAGCAGTACGGCCTCTCGGCCCGTGGCCTGGCCATCGACAGCTACGCCAAGCGCCAGGAAGAATTCCCCGACTTCACCAAGTTCTGGTTCGAAGCGCCGGCCAAGAACGCCACGCGCTTCGTGGTCTACGCGCTGCTTGACTCGCCGAGCGCCACCGGCGCCTACCGCTTCGACATCGACTGCCAGGCCAACCAGGTGGTGATGGATATCCAGGCGGATATCAACGCGCGGGCCGACATCGAGCAACTGGGCGTGACACCAATGACCAGCATGTTCAGCTGCGGCACCCACGAGCGCCGCATGTGCGACAGCATCCACCCGCAACTGCACGACTCCGACCGCCTGTCGATGTGGCGTGGCAACGGCGAGTGGATCTGCCGACCGCTGAACAACCCTGCCAAGCTGCAGTTCAACGCCTTCGCCGACAAGGACCCCAAGGGCTTCGGCCTGGTGCAGTACGACCATGACTTCGCCAGCTACCAGGACACCGTGGTGTGGTACAGCCGCCGCCCGAGCCTGTGGGTCGAGCCGACCACCGCCTGGGGTGAAGGCGAGGTCAGCCTGCTGGAAATCCCCACCACCGGCGAGACCATGGACAACATCGTGGTGTTCTGGACGCCGAAGAACAAGGTCAAGGCCGGTGACTCGCTCAACTATGGCTACAAGCTGTACTGGAGCGCTCTGCCACCGGTGAGCACGCCGCTGGCGCAGATCCACGCCACCCGCTCGGGCATGGGCGGCTTCCTGGAAGGCTGGGCACCGGGCGAGCACTACCCGAAAACCTGGGCGCGGCGCTTCGCAGTGGACTTCCACGGCGGCGGCATCGACCGCCTGCCCGAGGGCGTAGGCATCGAGCCGGTGCTCACCGTGTCCCACGGCAAGACCCAGGACTTCAACATCCAGTACCTGCCGGACATCAAGGGCTACCGGGTGATCTTCGACTGGGTACCGGACAGCGATTCGGTGGAGCCGGTGAACATGCGCATGTTCATCCGCTCCCGCGACCGCACCCTCAGCGAGACCTGGCTGTACCAGTACTTCCCGCCAGCACCAGACAAGCGCAAGTACCCGTAAGCCCAATACTGGTCAATTAGGCCGCTCCCACCGGGCCACATGTCGCTTAAGCGAACAGTATTGCCCGTAAGCCTGGCCCAGGCACCCCGTGCGCGCGGCATAAGCCGCAACCACGGCGGTGCCTGGCAGGTCTTTTCGTCCCGGCGGATTTGACAGGTCGCCCATCAGCGACTGTTATACAGGCCTGTCACGCCGTTGGAGCCTTCGCTCCCGACACCCCCGCTCATACCTGATTCCCTTCCTGCATCGTCCGCACCGGCGGCCGGTGGGCGGTAGCGTTGCCGTCCCTGCCAGCCCGTGTTCATCTGCCCGAAAGGCCAACACATGACCTTATCCCCTGCCCGTGGCGCCGATGGCCGCCGCCGGTCGATCCTGGCGTTCGACCTTTCCACGCTGGTCACCTGGGTCGCCATCAGCCTGTTGGTGGTCGAGACTTTCTCCGGTGCCCTGCGCTACTACCTCGACCTTGCCGGCCTGGGCCCGCTGCTGTACCTGCCCAAGGCGGCCTGCGTGCTGATGTTCGGCCTGGCGCTGCTGCGTCTGCGCGCCGGGCCGCTGTTCTGGTTGTGCCTGCTGGGCTGGCTGCTCTCGGCCTTGCTGGGCATGCTGCATGGCGCCAGCCTGCAGAACCTTGCCTTCAGCCTGTTCGCCATCAGCCCGCTGCTGTTCGGCCTGGTGCACAGCCAGATGCTGCTGGCGCGGCGCCGGTTGCTGGGCTGGAGCATTGCCCTGTGCCTGCTGGCCAGCCTGGCCGGGCTGCTGCTGGACAAGTACGGCCAAGTGCCGTGGAAGGGCTACAGCTACAACCTCGGCAGCACCGAACTCAGCGGCAACACCGCCTGGAGCGCCGACGACCAGGACCGCGTCGCCGGCTTCGCCCGGGTGTCGAACATCCTCTCCAACCTGATCGCCTTCTACAGCCTGTTCCTGCTGCTGTTCATCCGCTCCCTGCTGCTGCGTCTGCTGCTCTGTGCAGCGGCCCTGGTGGCCATCGTGCTGACCACCAGCAAGGCACCGGCCGGCGCCTTTGCCCTGACCCTGGGCCTGCTGCTGATCCTGCGCCTGGCCTGGACCTGCCGCGCGCTGTTCGTGCTGGCTGTGGGCATGGGCCTGCTGCTGCCGGCACTGGGGCTGCTGCAAGACTTCGACGCGCACACCGTGAGCCAGGGCGGCAGCTCGCTGGCCTCGCTCTACGACCGCCTGAACAACACCTGGCCCAACCTGTTCAACGCCATGAGCCGCGAAGGCTGGGGCTACACCGGTGCCGGCTTCGGCATGGTCGGCAGCACCATGGCGCTGTTCCCGGTGCCCGGTGCGGGTGTGCTGCTGGGCATGGACAACAGCGCCCTGTACCTGTGGGCCATGTTCGGCGCAGCGGGCCTGCTGCTCTACAGCCTGCAAGTGCCGATGTTCTGCAGCCTGCTCGACGACCGCAGCCGGGTCGGCCACATGTTGCTGTCCATCGGCTTCTGCTGGTGCCTGATCGGCTGGACCACCGACATGTTCGAGATCGCCGGCGCCAACCTGTTCATCGGGCTGGTGATCGGCTACGCCGTCAGCGACCGACTCCTCGAACAGACTGCGCCGAGTTCCGCGGCGGCCCCCCACCCCCTGCCCTACGAGGCCTTGCGCTGATGACCTTCCCGCTCTCCCGAGCCGGCCTGGCACTGCTGGTCGGCTTGTCCCTGCAAACTGCCCAGGCTGAACCGCCGCCCTTCATCCTCGGCATCTCGACCCACCTGATGAACATCGAGCGACCGTTGGCCCAGCCCTTGGGCCTGGCCGCCGAAGCCGGCTTCACCGCCGTCAAGGACGACGTGTTCTGGTCCACCGCCGAGCCAACGCGCAACCACCTGCGCATCATCCCGCAGTGGCGCCGCTACCTCAGCCAGGCGCAGAGCCTGCAACTGGAGCGTCTGGCCATCCTCGGCTACAGCACCCAGTTCCACGACAACGCCAAGCCGCGCACGCCGGAGGTCACCGGGCCGTTCCTCAACTACGTGGACTACGTCAGCCGGCAACTGGGCAACCGCGTGAGCTACTACGAAATCTGGAACGAATGGGACCTGCAGGCGCCCCGTGACCGCCAGTTGGCCCTGGACTACGCCGCACTGGTGAACAAGGCCGCGCCGGTGATCCGCGCCAACACCCGCGGCGCACCCGGCCCCGAGGCGCGAATTCTGGCGGGTGCGGTGACTCCCGAAGGCATGGACAACGGCTTCGCCGACCAACTGATCGTCAGCGGCGCGCTGGAGCAGGTCGACGGCCTGTCCATTCACCCCTACGTGCACTGCTCGGCCAACGACGGCAATACCCCGGAAGCCTGGCAGTCCTGGGTCAGCGCCTTCGAAGAGAACCTGCGCAACAAGGCTGGGCGCAACGTGCCGATCTACCTCACCGAGGTGGGCTGGCCCAGCCATCAGGGCCCCTGCGGCAAGAGCGAGATGACCCAAGCGCTGTACATGGCGCGCATCTGGTTTCTGGCGCGGACCATCCCCAACGTCAAGGGCATGTGGTGGTACGACCTGTACAACGACGGGCCGGACCGCCACGACCAGGAGCACAACTTCGGCATCCTCGCCGAAGACCTGTCGCCCAAGCCGGCCTGGACCATGATGAAAGCCATCGCCCCGGTGGTGCGCGACTTCGCCTTCGACGCCCAGGCCAGCGAGCTGTCCGAACGCCTTTACCAGCTGTACTTCCAGCGCGGCGACCAACGCCTGCTGGTGGCCTGGGCCATCGGCAAGCCGCAGCAACGCGAGGTGCTCAGCCACGGCCCGGTGCAAGGCCCGGTGCGCATGCTCGACACCCTGCAGGCCGAGCGCGGAGAGATCGCCACCGAACAGAACTGGCAATGCGCCTCCGGGCGCTGCTACGCCTCGGTGCTGCTGACCCGTTACCCGAAGATCATCCGCCTGACCCCTTGACCCCTCCCAACCTGCCGGCACCTGCCCATGGACTTCAGAAAAGACATCAACGGCCTGCGCGCCCTGGCGGTGCTCGCCGTGCTGCTGTACCACTTCCGTCCTGCCTGGCTGCCCGGTGGCTTCGCCGGAGTGGACGTGTTCTTCGTGATCTCCGGCTACCTGATCACCGGGATCATCCTGCGCGGCCTGAACACCGGGCGCTTCAGCCTGGTGGCCTTCTATCGCTCACGGGTGCGACGTATCGTGCCGGCGCTGGCGGTGCTGTGCCTGGTCCTGCTGGTCGGCGGCTGGTTCTACCTGCTGCCGCTGGACTACGCCGCGCTGGGCAAGCACGTGGCGAGCAGCCTGGGCTTCGTGTCCAACATCGTCTACTGGCGGGAGGCTGGCTACTTCACCGCCAACGCCCACGAGAAATGGCTGCTGCACACCTGGTCGCTGTCGGTGGAGTGGCAGTTCTACCTGTTGTATCCGCTGGCGCTGTTGCTGCTCAAACGCCTGGTTGGCCTGCGGGCGCTGCGTGGCTGGGTCCTCGCCGGCTGCCTGGCCAGCCTGGCGCTGTGCCTGTTCGCCGCGCCGCGCTGGCCGGAAGCGGCCTTCTACCTGCTGCCGACCCGTGCCTGGGAGCTGCTGCTCGGCGCGGTGGCCTGCCTGTTCCCCCTGCGCCTGCCGACCCGCGGGCAGCGCTGGCTGGAGCGCGCCGGACTGGCGATGATCCTGGCGGGCTTCGGCCTGATGCAGGCCAGCCAGGGCTGGTCCGCCTACCTGGTACTGCTGCCGGTGCTGGGCACCTGGGCAGTGATCGCCGCCGCTCGGCAAGGCTCCTGGCTGACCGCCAATCCGGCGGCGCAGTGGCTGGGCCGGCTGTCCTATTCGCTGTACCTGTGGCACTGGCCGGTGGTGGTGGCGATGAACTACGCCGGCTGGCTGGACAACCCCCTCAGCGTGCTGGCCGGCATGGGCCTGGCCCTGCTGCTGGGCCAGGCTTCTTACCGGCTGGTGGAAACCGGTGGCCGCAGTGCAGGCCCGCGTCTGCAGCCCGCGCCGCTGGCGACCCTGACCCTGCTGGCCTTCATCGGCGCCAGCGGCATTTTCGCTTCTGCCGGCGCGGTGACCGCGCTGCGCAGCATCAGCACCTCCGACCGCGCACGCTTCATTCAGGATTACGCCGACCGCCAGAACCAGCTGTACGAGCCGTACTGGCTCAAGTGCGACGCCTTTTCGGCATTCACCCAGCGCGGCCAGTCCGGCATCGACGAGTCCTGCATCCGTCGACGAGGCGCCGGCGGCGTGTTCCTGTGGGGCGACTCCCACGCCCAGGCTTTGTCGCTGGGACTGCGCACGCAACTGCAAGCGGGCACGCCGTTCTATCAGGTGACCTCGGCCAGCTGCCCGCCCGGCCTCACCGCGCCCCTGCAACAGGGCGCCGTGGGCCAGGCCTGCGTGTATGCCACCGAGCTGGCCTGGCGCAGCATCGAACGGCTGCGCCCGAGCATCGTGGTCATGGCGCAGAAGGACGGCCACGACCGCACCCCATGGAACGACATCGCTGCTCGCCTGCAAGGCTACGGCGTACGCCAGGTGGTACTGGTCGGGCCGGTACCGCAATGGAGCCCATCGCTGCCCAGCGTCATTGCCAACCGCCACTGGGGGCTGGACGCCTCGCACATTCAGGATCGCGCGCTGGATCGGCACCTGCTTGACGTGGACCGGGCCCTCCGCCGCCAGATCGACCCCGCGCGGGTACAGTTCGTCTCGCTGCTCGACAAGCTGTGCGACGCCAGCGGCTGCCTGGTGCGCCTGAGCGGCAACGACCAGCTGCTGCAAATCGACGATGGCCACTTGAGCGCCGAGGGCTCGATGTATGTGGTGCGCCAGTGGCTGTTGCCCCAGCTGCAACCGGCGCAGGGGGGCTGAAGCGCCGGCCGTCGGCTGCTCGAACACGGCATCGACATACAGGGTTTCCAGGCCTTTCACATCTCTGCCATGCTGGCCCGTCAGGATGATCCGCCTCGCACACCAGGAAGGTAATAGGCCATGGGATTTCGCGCTCTGATCGCTGCATGCACACTGGCTTGCCTGCCGGGTTTCGCCACGGCCCAGGCCTGGCTGGCGGGCGGGTCCGAGTGGCATCCATTCAGCTACAGCGACGCGCAGCAGCAGATGCAGGGCATTGCCGTGGACATCGTCCGTGAAGTGCTGGCCCAGGCGGGTATCCAGGCGCGCTTCGTGTCTTACCCGGCCAACCGCATGCAGGTCATGCTCGAACGCGGCCAGCTGGACCTCAGCTACGCCGAATCACGTGCCTGGCAAAACTATGAGGTCGCCGACCAGTACGTGTTTTCCGAGCCCTACATGAAGGTGCGCGAGTACCTGTTCTTCGCCCGCAATAACCCGGCCGCCGACAAACCCATCGATGCCCTGCAGAACCTGACCATCGGCATGGTGCGCGGCTATACCTACAAACGCCTGGATGCCGCGTTCGCCTCCCAGCGCCTGATGAAGCTGGAAACCTCGCAGGACATCGCCCTGTTCGATCTGCTCGACACCGGCCGGGTGGACGCCGTGGCGATGGTCGACGATCTCTACACCTACCTCACCGCGACCCACCACATCGACCCGAGCCGCTTCCGCCGTGGCGCACAGCTCAGCGAAGCGCCGCTGTCGATCATGCTGCAGCGCAAGCATGCCGAACGCTTGCCAGCCATCGACCAGGCGATCCGACGCATGCAGGACAGCGGCGAGATCGCCCGCATCCTCGACGCCCACATGCCGACGCGCACGGCCGTGGCCTGTAACACCCAGGACCCGGCCTGCTGACCCTGTACAGCTCAGAACCGCGGCTTGAGCGCGGTCCAGTCGGGCCGGTATTTCTGCATCTGGGTCACATCGTTGCGCGAACGGATACCGCAGCTGTGGTACTGGTCGTTGAGCTTGCCCAACTGGTCGTAGTCCAGCTCGACGCCCAGCCCCGGCGCATCGCGCAATGCCACACAGCCATCGACGATGGGCAGCTTGCCGCCCTTGATGACTTCTTCGTCCGGCTCCTGCCAGGGGTAATGGGTGTCGCAGGCATAGGCCAGGTTCGGCACGGCCGCGGCAACGTGGGTCATGGCCATCAGGCTGATGCCCAAGTGCGAATTGGAATGCATCGACACGCCCAGGCCGAAGGTGTCGCACAGGCGTGCCAGGATCTGCGTATCGCGCAGGCCGCCCCAGTAATGGTGGTCGGCCAGGACGATCTGCACGCTGTTCAGCGCCACACTGCGGCGGAACTCGTCGAAATCGGTGACCACCATGTTGGTCGCCAGTGGCACACCCGTGCGCCGATGCACCTCGGCCATGCCCTCCAGGCCCGGGCATGGGTCTTCGTAGTATTCCAGGGCATCGCCCAGCGCCTCGGCCATGCGCAGCGAGGTGTCCACCGACCAGTTGCCGTTCGGGTCGATGCGCAGCGGCGCCTGGGGAAAGGCTTCGCACAGCGCCTTTATGCACGCCACCTCATGTTCCGGGCCAAGCAGCGTGCCGGCCTTGAGCTTGATGCTCTTGAAGCCGTTCTCTTCGATCATGGTGCGCGCCTGAGCGACGATCTGCTGCGGGCTGATGGCTTCGCCCCAGCGGTCAGGCTTGTAGGGCGAGCCGATGTGCTCGGCGTACTTGAAGAACAGGTAGGCGCTGAACGGCACTTCGCGGCGCACCGCCCCACCGAGCAGGTTGACCAGCGGCATGTCCAGCGAGCGCGCCTGCAGGTCGAGAAACGCCACCTCGAAGGCCGAGTAGGCATTGGCCACCTGCTTGCTCGGGTGCGAGCCTGGCGCCAGCTCGGCTCCGGCACTGGCCGGCTGCAGGCCGGCGACGGTCTTCACCACCCGCGCACGCAGGCCGTTGAGGTCGAAGGGGTCCAGCCCCACCAGGCTGCCCTGCATGGCCTGCAGCACCGCCAGCACCGGTCCATCGCCATAGCTCTCGCCCAGGCCGATGAGGCCGCTGTCACTCTCGACCTCGATGATCGAGCGCAGCGCATAGGGCTCGTGGATGCCACTGGCATTGAGCAGGGGGGCGTCGCGAAAGGCGATAGGCGTGACACGGACCTGTTTGATCTTCATGAATAGGGGCTCCGGTAAGCAGGAAAAAGGCCGACCGGGCAGCGCGCCGCCCGGCGGAACAAGCGAGAGGGATCAGGCCGGGGTGGCGCGTGGCGCCGGGTTGGCTCCCTTGCCCTGGCCCTTGCGGGTACGGGTCATGAACACCAGGATGCCGGCCAGCAGCGACACCACGGCCAGGCCGATCAGGCCACCCTGGATCGAGCCGGTGCTCTGTTCCAGATAGCCGAACGTCGCGGGCGCCACGAACCCTCCAAGGCTGCCCACCGAGTTGATCAGCGCGATGACCCCGGCGGCGATGCGCGCATCCAGGTAGGCCTGGGGAATCGGCCAGAACAGCGACGAAGCCGCCTTGAAACCGATGGCCGCGAAGCAGATCGCCACGAAGGAAAACACCGGCCCGCCCAGGGTGGACATGAACAGCCCGATGGCGGCAATGACGAAGGCCGCCGAGGCCCAGGCCTGCTGCCACTTGAAGCGCGCCGCCAGGCTGGCGAAGGCGTACATCGCCAGCACCGAGATGATCCACGGGATGGAGTTGAACAGCCCGACCTGGAAATCGCCCAGCCCGCCCATCGAGCGGATGATGCTCGGCAACCAGAAGGTGCAGCCGTAGATGGTCAGCGAGATGGCGAAGTACAGGAAGCAGAACAGCAGGATCTGCGGGTCGCGCAGCAGATGCAGGGCCGAGTGCCGCACCTCGCCGCCACCGACGGCCTGCTCACGCTGGCGCTGCTCTTCGGCGATGCACTCGGTCAGCGCCTGGCTTTCTGCCTGGCTGAGCCATTTCGCATCCTTGGGCAGCGAATCGAGCCAGAACCACACGAAGCCACACAGCAGCACCGAGAACATGCCCTCGATGAAGAACATCCACTGCCAGCCATGCATGCCCAGCCCCTGGATGTTCAACAGCGCGCCAGACAGCGGGCCGGAAATGATCGAGGCAATCGCCGAACCACTGAGAAAGATCGCCATGGCCTTGCCGCGTTCGCCGGCCGGCAGCCACTGGGTGAAGTAATACACCACGCCGGGAAAGAACCCGGCCTCGGCCACGCCGAGCAGGAAGCGCAGGATGTAGAACCAGGTCTCGTTGGGCACGAAGGCCATCGCCGTGGCCACTACGCCCCAGGTGAACATGATGCGGGTCAGCCAGACCTTGGCGCCGAAGCGCTGCAGGAGGATGTTGGACGGCACTTCGAACAGTGCATAGCCAATGAAGAACAGGCCGGCGCCCAGGCCGTAGGCCGCAGCACCGATCCCCAGATCGCTCTCCAGGTGGCTGCGCACGAAGCCGATATTCACTCGGTCGATGTAGTTGACGATGAACATCACCACGAACAACGGCAGCACGTGGCGTTTGACCTTGGCCACCGCACGGGCGACCAGCTCGGGGTCTGCTGGGGAAAGGACGGTATTCAAGGGACGACTCCATGTGATTGTTGTTGTGGAGATGCGTCGATCATGTACCCGGCTATTGTTTCCGTCTAATCTAGTCTGGCTCTTGATTGATACCCGGAAAATATCAATGTTTGAACTCGCCCAGCTGCGCTGCTTTGCTACGGTGGCCACCGAGCTGAACTTCCGCCGTGCCGCCGAACGCCTGAACATGACCCAGCCACCGTTGAGCCGGCAGATCCAGTTGCTGGAGCACAACCTGGGTGTCGAGCGGTTCACCCGCAGCACCCGCAGCGTGGCCCTGACCGCCGCCGGCCGGGCCTTTTTCATCGAAGCCCAGCACCTGCTGGAACGCGCCGAGCAGGCGGCGCTGGCAGCCAAGCGCTTCGCCAGCGGCGACATCGGTTCGGTGAGCATCAGCTTCGTTGGCAGCGCCGTGTATGAATTCCTGCCCAGGGTCATCGCCGAAGCCCGGCTCAACCAGCCGCAGGTGAAGATCGCCCTCAGCGAAATGAACACCGCGCAGCAGCACGAGGCGCTGCGTGCCCGGCGCATCGACCTGGGCATCGTCCGTGCGCCCTTGCTGCAACCGGGCTACGAGAGCGAATGCCTGGTACGCGAGCCGTTCGTGCTCGCCGTGCCTGCCAGCCACCCGCTGGCCAGCGCGCCACAGGTGACGGTTCGCGACCTGGCCGGTGTGCCCTTCCTGATGTATTCCCACTCGGCCTACCCGCCATTCAACGAACTGCTCACCGGCATGTTCCGCTCCGCCGGCGTTGCCCCGGAATACGTGCAGTGGCTGGGCTCTTCACTGACCATCCTGGCGCTGGTCAACGCCGCCATGGGCCTGGCCCTGGTGCCGCGCTGCGCCACCAACGTGGTGTTCCGTGACGTGGTGTTCCGCGACATCGACCTGGGCGACGGCATCCAGAGCGAACTGCATCTGGTGTGGCGCAGCGACAACGACAACCCGGCGTGCCGGATGCTGCTGGAAGCCATTCGCGCGGCGGTGCATAACGGCTGACGAGTGGTTGCCGGTCATCACTTGAGTCTAGCGCGGGGCGTAGCCTGGCATTTCTGCCAGTCGCCAGACTCACGCCCTGGGTTGATCGTTCGAATTTCTCATCCGAGTGACCTAGCCATGAGCACCACTTCCCCCGCCACCCAGCGCTATCACTATGATGCACTCGACCGCCTGGCCAGCCGTTCTAACGCTGAACGGCCTGTCGCACCCGGCTTCTTCTACTGCGGAACGCGCCTGGCCACCGAAATCGAAGGGCACGCTCGGACGATCCTGTTTCACGCCAGAAACAGGCTGCTGGCACAGCGGCGCGATAGCGTCTTGCAAATCGGCACGACCTTGCTGGGCAGTGATCAACCAGGCTCTGTGACCTACAGCCTGAGCGCAACGCAACAACGAATCTTCGCTTATATGCCCTATGGCGCCCGGCATCCTCTCTGGGTGCCCGAAGGTCTGTCCGGCTTCAAGGGGGAACGGTTGGAACCGATGACGGCACATTACTTGTCGGGTAACGGCTACCGGGCGTTCAACCCTGTATTGATGAGATTCCACAGCCCGGACAGCCTGAGTCCATTCGGGGAGGGCGGATTGAACGAATATGCGTACTGTGCAGGGGATCCGATCAATCGGGCCGATCCTGAGGGGCACATGTTCCAAGCAGTGATGACCGCTCTCAGCGACTTTTTTCCCAGCCAATCAAGACAGAAATTCAAAGCCATTGCGCCGGGCATCATCGGTTTCGAAAAACCTTACGGGAAGCGCAAGACGTTCAGCATCGTCAGCCATGGCGTGGCGGAACCATTGGATGGTTACCATCCGCTGATCACAAGTGATGAACGGCTGGTCAGCCCGATGATATTGCGCGACAGGCTGGCGAGTTCCGGAATCGATCTCAGCCAGTACGAGCGAATACGCCTGATGTCCTGCTACTCGGCAAATGGCGCGAATCCCTTTGCCGCACAACTGTCGAAACTGACCCAAAAGCCGGTGAAGGGCTACAGGGGCGTAGTGTCCGTCGCTGGCATTCACCACATCGAAAACAACAGGCGTGTTCGCCAACTTTCTCAACATGAATACGAATACAGTGGCCAGATCAGGGCCATCAAGATACGTCTGCCCGGCGCATTGAACGAAAGACTGCCCTTCACCTACAAACCCGTCATTTTCAATCCCTGAGCCTCATTCCAGCGGCAGCCCGTCGTCCGTCCCCAGGCAACCGAAACAGCACACCCATGCAAGCCATACGCCCGGCCATGAACCATAGTGAATTCCCGCAGCGCGCCTGCGGTCACTCCTTCTCACCCGCCTATCAGTGGAGCCTGTCATGAGCACATTCGTCACCCGCGATGGAACCGAGATCTATTACAAGGACTGGGGGTCGGGCAAACCCGTGCTGTTCAGCCATGGTTGGCCGCTGGACGCCGACATGTGGGAATACCAGATGCACTACCTGAGCAGCCGCGGGTATCGCACCATCGCCTTCGACCGTCGCGGTTTCGGGCGATCCGGCCAGCCGTGGGAAGGCTATGACTACGACACCTTCGCCGACGACATCGCCGACCTGATCGAACACCTGGACCTCAAGGAAGTCACCCTGGTGGGCTTCTCCATGGGTGGCGGTGACGTGTCGCGCTACATCGGCAAGTACGGCACCTCGCGCGTAGCCAAGTTGGCGCTGCTGGGCGCCGTTACGCCGATCTTCGGCAAGACCGCCGACCACCCCGAGGGCGTCGAGCAGGCTGTGTTCGACGGCATTCGCGATGGCCTGCTCAAGGATCGCGCGCAGTTCATCGCCGACTTCAGCACCCCCTTCTACGGCCTGGACAACGGTCAGAAAGTCTCTGACGGCGTACTGACCCAGACCCTCAACATCGCCCTGCTGGCCTCGCTCAAGGGCACTGTCGATTGCGTGACCGCCTTCGCCGGCACCGACTTCCGCCCTGACATGGCGAAGGTCGACGTGCCGACCCTGGTGATCCATGGCGACGCCGACAAGATCGTGCCGCTGGAAGCCACCGGCAAGCTCGCCGCGCAGATGATTCCCGGCGCCGAACTCAAGGTCTACGCCGGTGCACCGCACGGCTTCGCGGTGACCCACGCGCAGCAGCTGAACGAAGACCTGCTGGCCTTCGTCGGCGGCTGAGACCGCCAGGCAGGGAACCTGGCCCCTGATCGTCACTCCAAGCAGCACGAACACGGATGACGAACGGATGGTCATGTCCCCTGCCCCTTCATGGAGGCCCGCATGCCGGGCCCGCTAGACCGCCTGCGGGACTGGCTGACGCGCACCCCGCCGCAGCCGCCCCAGCCCTGCGTCACGCCGGCTCAGACCCCGCCTCCTGGCCTGGCTGACATCGAAGCGTTGCTGGCCTTCCTGCCCCACTTGTACCCCGGCGGCGTCGCCATCAATCCCTTCAAAGACGCTCCCGCTGAACAATGGCCCGTGTATGTCGAAGCCGTCGATGCCTTTTTCCAGGCTGCTGGCCAGGAATGCTGGATCGACTACCGCTACGGGGATGCCAATCCAGGCGACATGCTCGAGCACCCCGAGCAGATTGCCCAGGCGTCCGTCGCGCAGATCAAGAGCCTGCTGACCTGGTGCGTCCGTGGCGAACGTTTCTGCTACGGCCATCATGGCGCGGTCATCCAGAACGGCGCCGTTCTGGCCATCCTGCAACGCCTGCAAGTCATACGCGATAGCTTGGATCACCAGGCCCCTCACCCCAGGAACCGACCATGAAATATGACGATGCCTCTTGGCATTACGAAGGCGACTTTCCCGAAGAACTGCCACCCGAAGCCGGCGCCACCCATATCGGGCTGTTCCTCGCCTGGCTGTTGATCCATGACCACGCCAGTGAAGAACTGCTCGAGGACGCCAGCGATCAGGTGCAGGCAATCAAGGCCCGGCAGATCACTGGCGCACAGCTGCTGATGAACACCCTGGACGGCAAGTTTCTCGCCCAGGACCTGGACGACACCGGCAACGCCTTCGCCCTGGCCTACTACCAGGGCCAGGACGATGACAGCCGGTATTTCGACGATTACCTGCTGGTATTCGATGACCAGGAGACCATCTATCACGTGGAAGACAGCTGGGAGAGTTACGAACGGCTGGCCAGCGTGATCGATGAACGCTTCGCCGCCTGGAACGCCCAGGGCCGGCCGCAGTACCTGCCTTGACCCAACCAGAAGGCCCCAGCATGTCCATCGTCGACACCTACCTCAACGGCCTGTACCAGGCCCTGCCCGCCGAAGAGCTGCAACAGCTGCAGCTCAGCCACGGCGCCTCCCCCACCGACCTGCAAGCCCTGCAGGCGGCTTATCCACAGGTGCCGGCCAGCCTGCTGGAGCTGCTCGGGCGTATCGACGGTACTCACTACCGCGAGTATCCAGGCGGCGAGATCTGCGTGCTGATCCTCGGCTCGGATGTCTTCGAGTACCCCTACTACCTCAGCTCCGTGGCGCAGATCCTCGAAGAAGCCGGAAAGTACAAGGACAGCATCGCCGAGATCTACGAGGCGTACCTCGACGAAGACCCTGAACTGCTCGGCGCCGGCATCGACCCGCAGGTGCCAATGAACCGCCGCCTGTGTTTTTCCCACTGTATGAACAACGGCGGCACCTCACGCCTGTACCTGGACTTCGACCCGGCGCCAGGCGGCAGCGTCGGCCAGGTCGTGCGCTTTCTGCACGACCCGGACAGCTACGTGGTGATCGCCAGCAGCTTCGATGAGTACCTGCAGGGGCTGATCGAGCAGAACTACGCGTTCATTTTCGAGGATGAATAGGCCGCGTGAACAACTTATCCACTGGGCCATCAGCCACCATTCACAGGATCGTGCCCGGTCTATCACCTGGAGGCATGAACTCGGCATCGCCACCAGGCCCAGTCAACGGCTCTTTACACAGACAAAAATCGCATTGCCGCCCGCCCCCTGCCAAGGGGTGATCCTTTCGTAGTCATGTTCGAACACATGGACCTCGAACCGCGGCTGCAACAGCGCCTGCAACTCCACGAAGCTGGCAGCCACCATCGGATGTTCATCCTCCCAGGTCTGGGTCGTGCCCTCGTGGGTCTTGTCGATCCGCAAGCGCAGCGACTGCCTTTCGCCTTCGCCCGGATAGTGCCAGGCGGAGCCGAAGGTAAACTGGCTGCCCTCGTGACTGACTTGGTGCCCCACGAACGAACGGTTATCGATCTTGTACTTATCCACAGCGTTGAAGCAGAACACGCCCCCCTCGCCTAGCGCCTCATGCACACGGCCAATGCAAGCGTCGAGGCGCTCGATGCCGGCGTTGTAGTGGATGGAATACAAGAAGCAAGTGACCAGATCCAGCGGCTCGTCCACGGTGAAGTCACCCATGTCCAGGCAGGCGAAGCGGGCCTCGGGGCAACGCTGCGCGGCGATATCAAGCATCGGTTGGTTGATGTCCAGGCCGGCACTGCGGTAGCCGAAATCGAGAAAGTGACGAATGTGCGGCCCGGTACCACAGGCTAGGTCCAGATGCCTGGCCCCCTGATTGCCGAACAACTGATGAAGCCTGCGAATACCCTGGCTCTGCGCCCGATAGTCGATATCGGCACACATCAGGTCGTAGTAGCCAGACAGGTCGGTATACAGCGCGGTTGAGCTCATAGAAACCAGTGGTTTGGCGGGAGGGGGGAAGAAAGGCGCGGCATCATACCTCAGGGTTGTGGATAACCGCAGTTCAGGAATCAGCGAGACTGCACCATAGGTGGCCACTAAACGCTCGATCGGATTGACATTTTTACTTACGTTCGCTGCAATAGCCGACGTTTCACGGACGATGCAAGGAATTGATATGAGCAAAGTGCCATCACCTGCCCAGCGGGGTGATCCTGTACGTGCAGTGATCTTCCTGCCTATCGGGCTGTGCCTGCTGGTGCTGACCGCCTGGCTGGTGATGGCACGGATGGACTTCCTGGCCCATGCACAACGCACCCAAGGCCATGTCAGCGCCTTGAATGCCGGGGGTAGTCACCCGCAGATCGACTTCACCGATGCCATAGGCGAAACCTTCAGCTATCCCGAAGGCGGGATGATCTTTGGCTACGAAGTGGGCGACAAGGTCGACGTCTACTATCGAGCCGAATCACCCTCGCGCACAGCCATCATCGACGACCGTGGCGCCCTCTGGGGTGCCAGCCTCCTGGCGGGGCTGCTGGCCGTCGTCTTCACCGCCGGTGGGAGCTACCACCTCATCGCATGGATTCGCCAGCGTCGCATCGTGCGTACTCCACAAGGACATTGATATGCACATTCCGCTTCCTGTAAGCCCCAGCGACTGGCGCTACAAAACTGCCAGCAGCGGCGGACTGACCGTGGTATTCGTCGCCGCCGGTGGTGGCGTCCTGACCCTGACGGATCCTCAAGGCGTCGACCAGCAGTTCCGCTACGGCACCGTGGGCGGTGGCCTGGGCTTCGGTGCGCGTTTGCCACGCTTTGGCAAGGTCAACCTGCATGTCCGGGGCAAGAGCGTAGGGGCGGCCGGCGCCAGTGAAGATTTTCCATCGGTGGGCCAGGTGCTCGTCGCCAGCTCCATTGCCCAGCGCGGGCTCACCCGGGAAGACTTTCAGGGCGCCTGCGTGTTCATCGAAGGCGGTGTGGGACTCATCGGCGGGGCCAGCGGCTCGGCCATGCTCTTCGGCCTGGATCCGAGGTTACTGGCGATGGCAATAGCCACGCTTACACCAGCCGGCAGCATTCTCCTACCACACGACAGCACGATTCGCCTGCTGAAGTCGGCGAAAGGTGTCATCGTCGCGGCTGGCCTCAACATGGGGGTACAGGCTGGCGGCGGTGCAACCATCTCTCTGGGCGGCCTGTTCTGAGACTGCCTGCGAAGAAGTAAAAACATGAAAGGGGCCGCTGATGGCCCCCTCATGCGGAATCGACTTCTTCTGTCGTCATCCCATCAACGCTGTGGATAACTCATTCCACCGTCACCGACTTCGCCAAGTTGCGCGGCTGGTCCACATCGGTGCCTTTCAACACCGCCACGTAGTAACTCAGCAGCTGCAGCGGCAGGGTGTAGAGGATCGGTGCCAGGGTGTCGTTGATGTGCGGCATGGCGATCACGTGGATGCCTTCGCCGTTGCTCATGCCAGACTTTTCGTCGGCGAAGACGATCAGTTCACCGCCCCGGGCGCGCACTTCCTGCAGGTTGGACTTGAGCTTCTCCAACAGTTCGTTGTTCGGCGCCACGGTGACCACCGGCATGTCGGCGTCGACCAGGGCCAGCGGGCCGTGCTTCAGCTCGCCGGCTGGGTAGGCTTCGGCGTGGATGTAGGAGATTTCCTTGAGCTTCAGTGCGCCTTCCATCGCCACCGGGAATTGCGCGCCGCGGCCCAGGAACAGAGTGTGATGCTTTTCGGCGAAAAGCTCGGCGACTTTATCCACAACGCTGTCCATGGCCAGGGCTTCGCCGAGACGCACAGGCAGACGACGCAGTTCATCGACCAGATCGGCTTCCACACCGGCTTCGAGGGTGCCCTTCACCTGACCCAGAGACAGGGTCAGCAGCAGCAGGGCCACCAGTTGGGTGGTGAAGGCCTTGGTCGAGGCCACGCCGATTTCCGGGCCGGCCTGGGTCAGCAGGGTCAGGTCCGACTCACGCACCAGCGAACTGGTGCCGACGTTGCAGATCGCCAGGCTGCCTAGGAACCCCAGACTCTTGGCATTGCGCAGCGCCGCCAGGGTGTCGGCCGTTTCGCCGGACTGAGAGATGGACACGAACAGGGTGTCGGGCTGCACCACCACCTTGCGATAGCGGAATTCGCTGGCGACCTCGACCTGGCACGGAATGCCGGCCAGGCCTTCGAGCCAGTAACGCGCAACCATACCGGCGTGGTAGCTGGTGCCACAGGCGACGATCTGTACGTTGCGCACCTTGGCGAACAGCGCTTCGGCTTGAGGACCGAAGGCATGCACCAGCACCTGCTGCTGGCCCAGGCGGCCTTCCAGGGTGCGCTGCACGACCTTGGGCTGCTCGTGGATTTCCTTGAGCATGAAGTGGCGGAATTCGCCCTTGTCGGCGGCTTCGGCACCTTCACGAAACTGCACCACTTCACGCTCGACCGGCAGGCCGTCCACTGACCAGATCTGCACGCTTTCACGGCGGATCTCGGCGATGTCGCCCTCTTCCAGATACATGAAACGGTCGGTGACCTGGCGCAGCGCCAACTGGTCGGAAGCCAGGAAGTTCTCGCCCAGGCCCAGGCCGATCACCAGCGGGCTGCCACTGCGCGCGGCGAGGAGGCGGTCCGGCTGCGCGGCGCTGACCACCGCCAGACCATAGGCACCGTGCAGTTCCTTGACCGCAGCCTTGAGCGCCTGGGCCAGATCCGGCGTGGTCTTGAGCTTGTGATGCAGCAGGTGGACGATGGTCTCGGTATCGGTGTCGGAGGTGAACACGTAGCCCAGGCCCTTGAGCTGCGCGCGCAGGGCTTCGTGGTTCTCGATGATGCCGTTGTGCACCACCGCCAGTTGCTCCCCGGAGAAATGCGGATGGGCATTGTGCTCGGTGGGCGCACCGTGGGTGGCCCAGCGGGTGTGGGCGATACCCAGGCGGCCGATCAGCGGCTCGCCGGCCAGGGCCTGCTCCAGCTCGCTGACCTTGCCGACGCGGCGGCGCCGCTCCAGGCTGCCTTCGTTGCTGAAGACCGCCACGCCCGCGCTGTCGTAGCCACGGTATTCCAGACGCTTGAGGCCCTCGACGAGGATGGCCGTGACATTACGCTCGGCGACTGCGCCAACGATTCCGCACATGCTGTTCTCCTAGCTGACAGCGGCACAAATGACAGTGACGCCACGTGCCTGTATCTGTTCGCGTGCCTCGGCGGGCAGGCGTTCATCAGTGATTAGGGTATGGATACCGCTCCAGGGCAGTTCCAGGTTCGGGATCTTGCGGCCGACCTTGTCGGCCTCGGCCATCACCACCACTTCACGGGCCACGTCGGCCATCACCCGGCTCAGCCCGAGCAATTCATTGAAGGTGGTGGTGCCGCGCTGCAGGTCGATGCCATCGGCACCGATGAACAGCTGGTCGAAATCGTAGGAGCGCAGCACCTGCTCGGCCACCTGGCCCTGGAACGACTCCGAATGCGGGTCCCAGGTGCCACCGGTCATCAGCACCACCGGTTCCTGCTCCAGCTCGGTGAGGGCGCGGGCGACGTTCAGCGAGTTGGTCATCACCACCAGCCCGGCCCGCGCCCCCAGTTCGGGAATCAACGCTGCGGTGGTACTGCCACTGTCGACGATGATTCGCGCATGCTCACGGATGCGCAGCGCCGCCGCCCGGGCGATGGCCTGTTTATAACTCGACACCACCTGGGCGGGCTCGGCGATCAGTTCCTGTGGCAGGGTGACGGCGCCGCCATAACGGCGCAGCAGCAAGCCATTGCTTTCGAGTGCAGCCAGATCCTTTCGAATCGTAACTTCAGAAGTTTCGAAACGGCGAGCCAGATCGTCCACCGACACTTCGCCCTGCTCATTGAGCAAGGCGAGTATCTGATGACGACGTTGGGGAGTGTTACGTTTCGACATGAGCTGAAAAAGTTTCGATTCGAAATTTAAGTGGCGCAATCAAAACCTATTGTCAGATCAGCGTCAAGCGAGTGAAGGAGATTTCATGTAGTCAGAAGGCTGTGCATAACTCGGCATCACCAACCGAACCGGTTATGCACAGCGGCGCATTGTGGACAACTCAAGCCTTGGGCTTCTTCACCGGGCGTGCCCAGCCTTCCACGTTGCGCTGGCGGGCTCGGGCCACGGCCAGTTGGCCTTCCGGCACGTTCTGGGTGAGGGTCGAGCCTGCCGCCGTGGTGGCCCCGGCGCCGATATCCACAGGCGCGACCAGCGAGTTGTTGGAGCCGATGAACACATCTTCACCTAGCACCGTCTTGTGCTTGTTGGCACCGTCGTAGTTGCAGGTGATGGTGCCGGCACCGATATTGGTACGCGCACCGATTTCCGCATCGCCCAGGTAGGTCAGGTGGCCGGCCTTGGCGCCCTCGCCCATCCGCGCGTTCTTCAGTTCCACAAAGTTACCCACATGGGCCTTGGCTTCCAGCACCGAGCCGGGACGCAAGCGAGCGAACGGGCCGGCATCACTGCCCTCGCCCAGCACCGCGCCGTCGATATGACTGTTGGCCTTGACCACCACGCCTTTGCGCAGGGTGCTGTCCTTGATCACGCAGTTGGGCCCGATGACTACGTCGTCTTCGATGACCACCTGGCCTTCGAGGATCACGTTGATGTCGATGAGCACGTCGCGACCGACGCTTACTTCACCACGCACATCGAAGCGCGCCGGGTCGCGCAGGGTCACACCGGCGGCCATCAGGCGGCGAGCGGCGCGCAGCTGGTAATGGCGCTCCAGCTCGGCCAGTTGCCGACGGTCATTGGCGCCCTGCACTTCCATCGGGTCATGGGGCTGTTCGGTGGCGACCACCAGGCCGTCGGCCACTGCCATGGCAATCACGTCGGTCAGGTAGTACTCGCCCTGGACGTTGTCGTTGGACAGGCGCCCCAGCCAGTCGGCAAGGCGCTGGCCAGGTACGGCGAGAATACCGGTGTTGCCTTCCTTGATCGCGCGCTGCGCCTCGCTGGCGTCCTTGTGCTCGACGATTGCCCTAACCTGGCCCTGCTCGTCACGCACGATGCGCCCATAGCCGGTGGGGTCTTCGAGGTTGACGGTGAGCAGGCCCAGTTGGTTGGGGGTTACACGTTTCAGTAGGCGCTGCAGGGTCTCGACTTCAATCAGGGGTACATCGCCGTAGAGGATCAGTACGGTCTCGGCACTCAATACCGGCAGGGCCTGAGCCACGGCATGCCCGGTACCGAGCTGCTTGTCCTGCAGCACGAAGTTCAGGTCGTCGGCGGCCAGGTGTTCACGCACCGCATCGGCACCGTGGCCGATGACGACATGAATGCCCTTTGGGGATAACTGACGTGCGCTGTGGATAACGTGGCCAAGCATCGAGTTGCCGGCGACGGGATGAAGGACCTTGGGCAGGGCCGAACGCATCCGGGTTCCCTGGCCAGCGGCGAGAATGACGATATCGAGAGACATGAAGGACTACCCACTGGGCGGCTCGGCGGCCGCTGGAAAAAGAAAAAGGGTAGCCGAGGCTACCCTTTTCATTCAATCGCACATTCAGCGCAGCGGTATCAGCCGCCGAACTTCTTGCGGATCTGCTGGACGGTACGCAGCTGGGCTGCGGCCTCGGCCAGGCGTGCGGCGGCGGCACTGTAGTCGAAGTCCGCGCCTTTTTCGTTCAGGGCCTTCTCGGCAGCCTTGACGGCATCCTGAGCAGAAGCCTCGTCCAGGTCAGCAGCGCGTTGCACGGTATCGGCAAGCACCTTGACCATGTTCGGCTGCACTTCGAGGAAACCACCGGAGATGTAGAACACCTCGCGGTCGCCGCCCTGCTTGGTCAGCGTGATCGGACCTGGCTTCAGATTGGTAATCAGCGGGGCGTGGCCTGGAGCGATACCAAGATCACCCAGGTTGCCGTGCGCAATTACCATCTCGACCAGACCGGAGAAAATTTCTCCTTCCGCGCTGACGATATCGCAATGGACTGTCATAGCCATGTGCTTGCCTCAACCTGATTAGCGCCCCTTGCGGGGCGCCGGGATTACAGTTTCTTGGCTTTCTCGACCGCTTCTTCGATGCCGCCGACCATGTAGAACGCTTGTTCTGGCAGGTGGTCGTAGTCACCGTTGAGGATGCCTTTGAAGCCAGCAATGGTGTCTTTCAGGGAAACGTATTTGCCTGGAGAACCGGTGAAGACTTCGGCCACGAAGAAAGGCTGGGACAGGAAGCGCTGGATCTTACGAGCACGGGATACCAGTTGCTTGTCGGATTCGGACAGTTCGTCCATACCCAGAATCGCAATGATGTCCTTCAGCTCTTTGTAGCGCTGCAGCACGTACTGAACGCCGCGAGCGGTCTCGTAGTGCTCGTTGCCGATCACGTTCGGGTCCAGCTGACGGGAAGTCGAGTCCAGTGGATCGACCGCTGGGTAGATACCCAGGGAGGCGATGTCACGCGACAGAACGACGGTAGCGTCGAGGTGGGCGAAGGTGGTGGCTGGCGACGGGTCGGTCAGGTCGTCCGCAGGTACGTATACGGCCTGGATCGAAGTGATCGAGCCTTGCTTGGTGGAGGTAATACGCTCCTGCAGCACGCCCATCTCTTCGGCCAGAGTCGGCTGGTAACCTACTGCCGATGGCATACGGCCCAGCAGTGCGGATACTTCGGTACCGGCCAGGGTGTAACGATAGATGTTGTCGACGAACAGCAGAACGTCGTTACCTTCGTCACGGAATTTCTCGGCCATGGTCAGGCCGGTCAGCGCAACGCGCAGACGGTTTCCTGGTGGCTCGTTCATCTGGCCGTAGACCAGGGCTACCTTGTCGAGAACGTTGGAGTCCTTCATCTCGTGGTAGAAGTCGTTACCCTCACGAGTACGCTCACCCACACCGGCGAACACGGAATAACCGCTGTGCTCGATGGCGATGTTACGGATCAGTTCCATCATGTTTACGGTCTTGCCGACACCGGCACCACCGAACAGACCGACTTTACCGCCCTTGGCGAACGGGCAGACCAGGTCGATAACCTTGATGCCGGTTTCCAGCAGGTCGTTGCCGCCTGCCTGCTCAGCGAAGGTTGGAGCGGCGCGGTGGATACCCCAGCGCTCTTCTTCACCGATAGGACCGGCTTCGTCGATCGGGTTGCCCAGAACGTCCATGATGCGGCCCAGGGTCGCCTTGCCGACCGGTACGGCGATGGCCGCGCCAGTGTCGGAAACGCCCAGACCACGCTTCAGGCCTTCGGTCGAGCCCATCGCAATGGTACGAACCACGCCGTCGCCCAGCTGCTGCTGAACTTCCAGGGTGGTTTCCGCGCCTTGTACTTTCAGCGCGTTGTAGACACTCGGTACGACGTCACGTGGGAATTCCACGTCGATGACGGCGCCGATGATTTGAACGATACGTCCGCTACTCATAGCTGGATCCTCTGAATATTTGAACCGTTAAACCGCGGCAGCGCCGCCGACGATTTCCGAGATCTCCTGGGTGATCGCAGCCTGACGCGCCTTGTTGTAGATCAGCTGGAGGTCGCTGATCAGGTCACCGGCGTTGTCTGTGGCGTTCTTCATGGCGATCATCCGGGCAGCCTGTTCAGCCGCATTGTTCTCGACCACCGCCTGGTAGACCTGCGACTCCACGTAACGCACCATCAGGCCGTCCAGCAGCTCCTTGGCGTCGGGTTCGTAGAGGTAGTCCCAGTGGTGCTTGAGTTCTTGATCCGGGGTTGCCACCAACGGTACCAGTTGCTCGACCGTCGGCTGTTGCGTCATGGTGTTGATGAACTTGTTCGATACCACGGACAGGCGATCGATACGGCCGTCCAGGTAGGCATCCAGCATGACCTTGACGCTGCCGATCAGATCGTTGATCGATGGCTCTTCGCCCAGGTGGCTGACCGCTGCCACGACGTTGCCGCCGAAGCTGCGGAAGAAGGCCGCACCTTTGCTACCGATCACGCACAGGTCGATTTCGACGCCCTGTCCGCGGTTGGCGTTCATGTCCTTGACCAGAGCCTTGAACAGGTTGGTGTTCAAGCCACCGCACAGACCACGGTCACTGCTCACAACGACATAGCCGACACGCTTGACTGGGCGCTCGACCATGAACGGGTGGCGGTATTCCGGGTTGGCGTTGGCCAGATGACCAATCACCTGGCGGATACGCTCCGCATAGGGACGGCTAGCAGCCATGCGCAGTTGAGCCTTGCGCATCTTGCTGACCGCCACTTTTTCCATGGCGCTGGTAATTTTTTGCGTGCTTTTAATGCTCGCAATCTTACTGCGAATCTCTTTTGCGCCTGCCATGTATCACCTATCAGGTTAGCAAGCGGGGGCTCGAAGCCCCCGCTGCGGCTTACCAGGTCTGGGTGGCCTTGAACTTCTCGATACCGGACTTCATGCCAGCATCGATTTCGTCGTTGAAATCACCCTTCACGTTGATCTTCGCCATCAGGTCGGCGTGATCGCGGTTGAAGTAAGCGATCAGCGCTTGTTCGAAGCTACCGATCTTGGCGATTTCGACGTCAGTCAGGAAGCCACGCTCAGCGGCGTACAGCGACAGGGCCATCTCGGCGATGGACATCGGCGCGTACTGCTTCTGCTTCATCAGTTCGGTAACACGTTGACCGTGCTCGAGCTGCTTGCGGGTGGCTTCGTCCAGGTCAGAAGCGAACTGGGCGAAAGCTGCCAGTTCACGGTACTGAGCCAGAGCGGTACGGATACCACCGGAGAGCTTCTTGATGATCTTGGTCTGAGCGGCACCACCTACACGGGATACCGAAACACCGGCGTTCACTGCAGGGCGGATGCCCGAGTTGAACATGGCCGATTCCAGGAAGATCTGACCGTCGGTGATGGAGATCACGTTGGTCGGAACGAACGCGGAAACGTCGCCAGCCTGGGTTTCGATGATCGGCAGAGCGGTCAGGGAACCGGTCTTGCCAGTCACGGCACCGTTGGTGAACTTCTCGACGTACTCTTCGGAAACGCGCGATGCACGCTCCAGCAGACGGGAGTGGAGATAGAACACGTCACCTGGGTACGCTTCGCGTCCTGGTGGACGGCGCAGCAGCAGGGAGATCTGACGGTAGGCAACGGCTTGCTTGGACAGGTCATCGTAGACGATCAGGGCATCTTCACCGCGGTCGCGGAAGAACTCGCCCATGGTGCAACCGGAGTACGGAGCCAGGAACTGCAGTGCAGCCGATTCCGAAGCGCCAGCGGCGACGATGATGGTGTTGGCCAGGGCGCCGTTCTCTTCCAGCTTGCGCACGACGTTGGCGATGGTCGACTGCTTCTGGCCGACGGCCACGTAGACGCAGAAGATGCCGCTGTCTTTCTGGTTGATGATGGCATCGACCGCCATGGCGGTCTTACCGATCTGACGGTCACCGATGATCAGCTCACGCTGGCCACGGCCGACTGGGATCATGGCGTCGACGGACTTGTAGCCAGTCTGTACAGGCTGGTCTACCGACTTACGCCAGATCACGCCCGGAGCAACTTTCTCGACCGCATCGGTCTCGGTGTTGTTCAGGGGGCCTTTGCCATCGATCGGGTTACCCAGTGCGTCGACTACGCGACCCAGCAGTTCCTTACCAACCGGAACTTCCAGGATGCGGCCGGTGCACTTGGCGCTCATGCCTTCGGCCAGGGTGGTGTACGCACCCAGTACAACGGCACCTACGGAGTCTTGCTCCAGGTTCAGTGCCATGCCGTAGACGCCGCCAGGGAACTCGATCATTTCGCCGTACATGACGTCGGCCAGACCGTGGATCCGCACGATACCGTCGGACACGCTGACTACGGTGCCTTCGTTACGGGCTTGCGAGGCCACATCGAGTTTCTCGATGCGACCCTTGATGATTTCGCTAATTTCGGAAGGATTGAGTTGCTGCATTGCTCTGCTGCCCCTTCAAACTCAAGATTTCAATGCTTCGGCCAGTTTCGCGATCTTGCCGCGAACCGAGCCATCGATTACCAGGTCGCCGGCGCGGATCACGACGCCACCAATCAGGCTGGCGTCCTCCGCAGCGTGCATTCGCACTTCCCGGCCGAGCCGAGCACTGAGAACCGTGGCGAGTTTGTCTTGCTGTTCTTGGTTCAATGCAAAGGCACTGGTCACTTCGACGTCTACCGACTTTTCCTGCTCGGCCTTGTACAGCTCGAACAGGGCGGCAATCTCCGGCAGAAGCTGGAGACGGCCGTTCTCGGCGATGACGTTGATGAAGTTCTGTGCCTTCTCATCAACCTTGTCGCCGCACACTTCGATGAAAGTGGCGGCCTTTTGTGCGCTCGTCAGTCGCGGGGCCTTGAGCAGGCGCTGCATGGTGTCATCTTGTGACACCGCAGCAGCCAGGCCGAGCATGGCTGACCAATTGGCCAGTTGCTGGTGGGCCTGAGCGTGCTCGAAGGCCGCCTTTGCGTAAGGTCGGGCCAACGTGGTCAGTTCTGCCATGATCGCCCTCGCTTAAATTTCAGCAGCCAGTTTATTGACCAGCTCTGCGTGCGCGTTTTGATCGATTGTGGAGCCCAGGATCTTCTCGGCGCCATTGACCGCCAGGCTGCCCACTTGGGCGCGCAGGGCGTCTTTGACACTGTTCAGTTCTTGCTCGATCTCGGCCTGAGCCTGAGCCTTCACGCGGTCAGCTTCGACGCGAGCCTGTTCACGGGCTTCGTCGACGATCTGATTGCCGCGCTTCTTGGCCTGCTCAATGATTTCAGCTGCCTGAGCCTTGGCTTCGCGCAGTTGTTGACCCGCTTTTTCTTGGGCCAGCTCCAGGTCGCGAGCAGCTCGAGAGGCAGCATCCAATCCATCCGCGATCTTCTTCTGACGCTCGTGCAGAGCAGTGATGACCGGAGGCCATACATACTTCATGCAGAACAGTACGAAGATCGCGAACGCAATGCTCTGGCCAATCAAGGTTGCATTAATGTTCACGCCAACACCTCGCTGTTACGTTGTCCATCCCACCCATCAACTCGAAAAGTCGAGTGATCAGCCAGCGAGTTGACCAACGAAGGGGTTCGCGAAGGTGAAGAACAGAGCGATACCAACACCGATCATGGTTACGGCGTCGAGCAGACCGGCAACGATGAACATCTTGACTTGCAGCATTGGAACCATTTCTGGCTGGCGAGCAGCGCCTTCCAGGAATTTACCGCCCAGCAGGCCGAAGCCAATTGCAGTACCCAGAGCGCCCAGGCCGATCAGCAGAGCAACAGCGATAGCGGTAAGACCAACTACAGTTTCCATCTTTCCTCCCGACTTTTACGTCGTATTGGTTAGTTTTTAGATTGAAGCGTTGAAACGGAATCGTTTGTTACATCAGCCCTTGCGGGCACCCTCGCGCACGATGGCACGAGGGTCATCAGACGCGCCGCAAGGCGATCTTAATGGTTATCTTCGTGAGCCATCGACAGGTAGACGATGGTCAGCATCATGAAGATGAACGCTTGCAGGGTGATGATCAGGATGTGGAACACCGCCCATGCCCATTGCAGGACGACGCCCAGGCCGCTCAGCCACAGCAGGCCGGCGCCGAACATCACGGCAATCAGGATGAAGACCAGCTCGCCGGCGTACATGTTGCCGAACAGACGCAGTGCCAGGGAGATTGGCTTGGCGATCAGGGTCACGAACTCAAGCAGGAAGTTGACCGGGATCAGCAGGGCCTGAACGACGACGTTCTTGCTGCTGAACGGGTGCAGGGTCAGTTCGCCGATGAAGCCGCCCAGGCCCTTGATCTTGATGCTGTAGAACACGATCAGGGCGAACACCGACAGGGCCATGCCCAGGGTCGCGTTCGGGTCGGTGGTCGGTACGGCGCGGAAGAACAGATGCTCGTTGCCGGAGATCTTCGCTGCCAGGACCGGAATCCAGTCCACTGGTACCAGGTCGATGGCGTTCATCAGGAACACCCAGGCGAAGATGGTCAGGGCCAGGGGAGCGATCACGGCGCTACGGCCATGGAAGCTGTCCTTCACGCTGCCATCGACGAACTCGACCAGGACTTCGACGAAGTTCTGCAGGGCACCCGGCTGGCCGGAAGTGGCCTTCTTGGCTGCCATACGGAAGATAAGCACGAAAATGATGCCCAGTGCGACCGACCAGCCGAGGGTATCGACGTGGAAAGCCCAAAAGCCCATTTCCTTTGCTTCTGCTGCGGTGTGGGCAAAGCCCCAGCTGCCATCAGCGAGCCGACCGAAGGTCAGGTTCTGCAGGTGGTGCTGGATATAGCCCGAAGCGGTTTCTGCTGCCATGGTTGCCTCAAACGCCCTAAGGTCTGGAAAGTCTTGTTCTCATCAGCAGGGGAGCGAACCAGTTGATCACCTGGACCAACATGAACACGCCGAATACAGCCAGCGGCGCCAAAGGCTTCACACCTGCGAACGTCAGCGCGAACAGCACTGCCGTCAAAATCAGTTTGCCTGCCTCGCCGGCATAGAAAGACCGAACGATGGCTTTGGCGGCTCGGGCCCCGGAAAACCGGAACGCCTTGTGAGCGAAATACAAATTGGGCAGCCAAGCTATCAGGCCCCCACACAGCCCCGAATATCCGGCTACGACTCCATTCCACTGCCACAGCGCCAAGGCAGCCACAGCAACGACGATCATTTGCGCCATCAAAACCGGGAATACCGCGAGGCGGTGGAACGGCAGGCGGTCTGGCTTGCGGGATTCCATCGCAACAGCTCCTCGGTCGGCGGTCGCCATCATCGTTAACTTGGCATAATTTGTGCCGACAAAATGCGCGCAGAGTATAGGGGCGCTTCAGCCCCTGTTCAACTCCGAGGAAGTGATTTCCGACTACACGCTAGCGGCCAATTGTTTCAACGAATGTGGGCAAGGACCCCTTGCAACTCGTCCAGCGAGTTGTAGCGGATCACCAGTTGGCCCTTGCCTTTCTGGCCGTGACGGATCTGCACCGACGAGCCCAGACGCTCTGCGAGACGCTGTTCCAGTCGGCTGATATCGGGATCGACTCGCGGCGTTTCGGCCGCTGCCGGTTTGTCGGTCAGCCACTGGCGTACCAGGGCTTCGGTCTGGCGTACGGTGAGGCCTCGTGCGACAACGTGTCGCGCCCCTTCTACCTGACGATCTTCGGGCAGGCCGAGCAGCGCACGGGCATGACCCATTTCCAGATCGCCATGCGAAAGCATGGTCTTGATGGCTTCCGGCAGAGTGATCAGGCGCAGCAGGTTGGCCACGCTGACCCGCGACTTGCCGACCGCATCGGCGACCTCCTGCTGGGTGAGCTGGAATTCCTGCTGCAGACGCTGCAGAGCCATCGCCTCTTCGACCGGATTGAGGTTCTCGCGCTGGATGTTCTCGATCAGCGCCATGGCGATGGCCGCTTCGTCAGGAACGTCGCGCACCATTGCCGGAATGGTTTCCACACCAGCCTGCTGGCTGGCTCGCCAACGCCGCTCACCGGCGATGATTTCGTAGCGGCCATTGTCGATCGGACGGATCACGATCGGCTGCATGACGCCCTGCTTACGAATCGACAGCGCCAGCTCTTCCAGCGCCTGCGGATCCATGTCGCGCCGCGGCTGGTACTTGCCGCGCTGGATCTTGTCCAGCGGCACATGCTGCAGCTCGCGCTGGTCCAGCGTGCTGGCCTGCTCTTCCAGGGATGTGACGGTTGGCACGCTCGAACTGCTCAGCAGTGCGTCCAACCCGCGTCCGAGACCTCTTTTCTTGACGGCCATGGTTTCCTCAGGCTGGTTTGGCAGCTTGTGCACTGCGACGTTGACGACGGACCAGTTCACTGGCCAGGGCCAGGTAGGCCATCGCACCGCGTGAAGACTTGTCGTAGGTGAGCACCGGCATGCCGAAACTCGGCGCTTCGGCCAGGCGGATGTTGCGCGGAATCACCGTGTCGTAAAGCTGCTCGCCAAAATGTTCCTTGAGCTGCGCCGAGACGTCGTTGCTCAGGCTCAGCCGTGGGTCGTACATGGTGCGCAGCAGCCCCTCGATCTTCAACTGAGGGTTGAGCAGCTCACCGATGCGCTTGATGTTATCCACAAGGTCGCTGAGCCCTTCCAGAGCAAAGTATTCACACTGCATCGGAATGATCACCCCGTCGGCGGCGACCAGGGCATTGAGCGTGAGCATCGACAGCGACGGCGGGCAGTCGATGAGGATGAAGTCGTAGTTTTCACGGATCGGCGCCAAGGCGTTACGCAGACGGCTCTCTTTCATCTGCATTTCCAGCAGCACCACTTCTCCCGCCGTGAGGTCACGGTTGGCCGGCAGCAGCTGGTAGCCGCCGTGTTCGGAGAACTGCATGGCCTGTGGAAGATCGCACTCACCGATCAACAGGTCGTAGACCGAGTTGTCCAGGTTGTGTTTATCCACACCGCTACCCATGGTGGCGTTGCCCTGTGGATCGAGGTCGATCAGCAGCACGCGTCGCTTGGTGGCGACCAGCGATGCCGCGAGGTTGATGCAGGTGGTGGTCTTGCCCACACCGCCTTTCTGGTTCGCTATCGCGAATACCTTAGCCATTCTTGCTCGTGTTCCCAGTCATGCCGTGCGGCGCAGTATCAGCAGATGGCGTTGGCCTTGGCAACCCGGAACGGCCAGGGCCTGTGCGCTATCGAGACGAAAATCCGCTGGCAATGCTACCAGCTCATCGGTGGGATGCAGCCCTTTCATTGCCAGCCAGCGTGTATCGGTGTCACCCATGTGACGGGTCCAGCCGGTGAAGTCTTCCAGGCTGCTGAACGCACGGGAAATGATCCCGGTAAAGGGTTCGGCAGGTTGGTAGCTTTCCGCCCGACTGTGGATAACTTCGAGGTTATCCAGTTTCAGTTCCAGTTTTACCTGGGTCTGGAAACGGCTCTTCTTGCCGTTGCTGTCCAGCAGCGCCACGCGGGCGTGTGGAAACATGATCGCCAACGGGATACCGGGCATGCCGCCCCCGCTGCCGACATCCAGCCAGCGTGGACCGTCGATGAAGGGCACCACGCTGAGGCTGTCGAGCAGGTGGCGCGAAACCATCTCGTCCGGATTGCGCACCGCCGTCAGGTTGTATGCCTTGTTCCACTTGATCAACAGGCCCAGGTAATCAAGCAACTGGCGATGTTGTGTATCGCTCAGCGTGATCCCGAGTTCCCGGGCACCTGTGGACAACTCCTCGGCGTGTTGCGGTGTCACCATGGCACTCAAGCGCTTTGCTCCAACTCACGGCCTGCGCCGCGTTTTTTCAGGTGAATCATCAACAGGGAAATCGCCGCTGGCGTAACGCCAGGGATCCGCGACGCCTGGCCCAGAGTCTCGGGACGAGTTATCCCCAGCTTGGACTGGATTTCCTTGGAAAGCCCGGAAATCGTCGAGTAATCGATGTCCGCCGGCAGCTGGGTGTCTTCACTGGCGCGCAGGCGGGCGATTTCATCCTGCTGGCGTTCGATGTAGCCAGCGTACTTGGTCCTGATCTCGACCTGTTCGGCCGCCTGCGGGTCGCTGCAGCCTTCGCCGGTCAGCTCGACCAGGCTGGCGTAGTCGATTTCCGGGCGGCTCAGCAGGTTGAGCAGGTTGTACTCATGAGACAGCGGTGTGCCAAAACGTTCGGCAATGGCATCGCCCTGTTCGGTACCGGGACGGACCCAGGTGCTTTTCAGGCGTTGCTCTTCACGCTCGATGTTTTCGCGTTTGGCACAGAACGCTGCCCAACGCGCATCATCGATCAGGCCCAGTTCGCGACCTTTTTCGGTAAGACGCAGATCGGCGTTGTCTTCACGCAGGATCAGGCGGTATTCGGCACGGGAAGTGAACATCCGGTACGGTTCCTGGGTACCCAGGGTAATCAGGTCATCCACCAGCACACCGATATACGCCTCGTCGCGACGCGGGCACCAGCTTTCCTTGCCCTGCGCGCGCAATGCGGCGTTGGTTCCGGCCAGCAATCCCTGGGCACCGGCTTCTTCGTAGCCGGTGGTGCCGTTGATCTGTCCGGCGAAGAACAGGCCACCGATCACTTTGGTTTCCAGGCTGTACTTCAGGTCGCGCGGATCGAAGTAGTCGTATTCGATGGCGTAGCCAGGTCGCACGATGTGAGCGTTTTCCATACCGCGGATCGAGCGCACCACCTGCAACTGCACGTCGAAAGGCAACGAAGTGGAAATGCCGTTCGGATACAGCTCATGGGTGGTCAGGCCTTCCGGCTCGATGAACACCTGATGGCTTTCCTTGTCGGCGAAACGATGGATCTTGTCTTCGATCGACGGGCAATAACGTGGCCCTACCCCTTCGATCACGCCCGAATACATCGGCGAACGATCAAGGTTGGAAGCGATGATTTCGTGAGTACGGGCATTGGTGTGAGTAATCCAGCAACTCACCTGGCGCGGATGCTGCTCCTTGTTGCCCAGGAACGACATGACCGGGATCGGTGTATCGCCCGGTTGCTCGCTCATCACCGAAAAGTCCACGGAGCGACCGTCGATACGCGGCGGTGTACCGGTTTTCAGGCGGCCAACCCGCAGGGGCAGTTCGCGCATGCGATGAGCCAGGGCAATCGAGGGCGGATCACCCGCACGACCGCCGGAATAATTCTGCAGGCCGATATGGATGAGACCGCCAAGGAAGGTACCCGTGGTCAGCACCACCGAATCGGCCATGAAACGCAGGCCCATCTGGGTGACCACGCCGCGTACCTGGTCTTGCTCAACGATCAGGTCATCTGCCGACTGCTGAAATATCCACAGGTTGGGCTGGTTTTCCAGGATTTCCCGAATGGCTGCCTTGTAGAGGGCGCGGTCAGCCTGTGCACGTGTCGCACGAACTGCCGGTCCCTTGCGGCTATTGAGCACACGGAACTGAATGCCGGCCAGATCGGTAGCCGTGGCCATCGCACCGCCCAGTGCATCGATTTCCTTGACCAGGTGGCTTTTACCAATGCCACCGATCGCTGGGTTGCAGCTCATATGGCCAAGCGTATCGACGTTGTGCGTCAACAGGAGAGTCTTGACGCCCATGCGTGCCGAAGCCAGTGCCGCTTCGGTACCGGCATGACCGCCACCTATGACGATCACTTCAAAACGGGAAGGGAAATCCACCACGCACCTCGTGCCTGTTGTGGGTATGAAAAAGGGAAGACGGCAAGTATAGGGAATTCAGCCCCTTTAATGAAACCCATTGACCAAAAAATGAGCAGCCGTGCGCTGGGCTGGAGATCAAGAAAAATAAAAAAGAAAGAAATTTTATAAAACCTTGTTTTTGTTTTTTCTCTTAGGGCGGCCATCTTCTGTGGATAACCATCTACACGCCTTTGTTTTCGGTATGTACAGAAAATCATAAGGCTGTGGTCAGGAGGCGTAGAGCCTGTTGGGCGACAGCGATTAGCCTGTGGATTAATGTGGTACTTTTCCACAGGAGGGTTTTTGTTCAGGTTTTGATGGGGGTTATCAACCTGGCTGAGGGACACTTATGCACAGGGCTCATTTTGTCTTGTATAACTCGTGGTCGACCGATGGCTACCCGGTTTGCAGCGCCTAGCCGTGCTGCGCTGTCTGCTTCCAGCGCGCAGCGGGTTGTGGATATCGGAGCCGAGAGATGGACAGGCGTGCACGCGGGCGCGCTCCAGGGATGGCAGGAAGGCATAGAGAAAGAGGGCCTGCAGCTTGATAAGGCAGGCTGTGGACAGCCACATTGCGCAGCGAAAGCGCGGCTCTGCTACTCTTTCGCGGCCAAATGGGTTAGACCGGGTAGGAGCGGCTTCAGCCGCGAAGTGACCGCATGTTCACAACAGATGCAGTGAATTTTCTGGCGCTTTCGCGGCTAAAGCCGCTCCTACCGGGCCACATGCCGCTTAAGCGACCACTTGTTCACAGCAGAGGCGGTGAATGACTTGGCCGAAGCCGCTCATATGAAGCCAGAAAGCGCCTAGCTGCGCTTTAGGCCCCCTGGACGGACGAGCTGTGGATAAGCAAAGGACGTCCTCCGCGGGGCCGTTAAGCGCTATTTACCGATACAGAAGCTGGAGAAGATTCGACCCAGCAGGTCGTCGGGGCTGAATGCACCGGTGATTTCCCCCAGGGCCTGTTGAGCCAGGCGCAGGTCCTCAGCCAGCAGCTCGCCGGCGCCGGCCAGGGTCAGCTGTGAGCGGCCGTGCTCGAGGAAACCACTGGCCCGGTTAAGTGCCTCGATGTGGCGGCGTCGGGCGCTGAAGCTGCTTTCCGAAGTCTGTTGATAACCCATGCAGGCCTTCAGATGATCGCGCAGCAGTTCCAGACCCTCGCCGCCCGCCTTGGCGCTCAGGCTGATGGTCACGTGGCCGTCGGCGCTGGTCTGCATGCCGATATGCTCGCCGCTCAGATCGGCCTTGTTGCGGATCAGCGTGACCTTGGCCGGGTCGGGACGCTGCTCGAGAAACTCCGGCCACAGCGCGAATGGATCGCAAGCCTCGGGCGCCGTGGCGTCAACCACCAACAGAACACGATCCGCTTCGCCAATGGCCTTCAGCGCGCGTTGTACGCCGATCAGCTCGACCTGATCGAGGGTGTCGCGCAGCCCGGCAGTGTCGACCACATGCAAGGGCATGCCATCGATGTGGATATGTTCGCGCAGCACATCCCGTGTGGTGCCGGCGATATCGGTGACGATCGCTGCCTCGCGTCCGGCCAGGGCGTTGAGCAGGCTGGATTTGCCGGCGTTGGGCCGCCCGGCGATGACCACGGTCATACCGTCACGCAGCAGCGCACCCTGCCCTGCCTCGCGCAGTACTGTGGATAACATGTCGCGAACCTGGTCGAGCTTGCCCAGCACGACACCATCGGCGAGGAAATCGATTTCCTCTTCCGGGAAATCGATGGCGGCCTCGACATACATACGCAGGCCGATCAACAGCTCGGTGAGGTTATCCACACGCTGGGAGAACGCGCCCTGCAGCGAGCGCAGAGCATTGCGAGCCGCTTGTGCCGAGCTGGCTTCGATAAGGTCGGCGATCGCTTCGGCCTGGGCCAGGTCGAGCTTGTCGTTGAGGAACGCCCGTTCACTGAATTCACCCGGGCGTGCCAGGCGGCAACCCAGTTGTACACAGCGCTGCAGCAGCATATCGAGAACCACCGGCCCGCCGTGCCCTTGCAGCTCAAGTACATCTTCACCGGTAAAGGAGTTGGGGCCGGGGAAGAACAGCGCGATACCTTCGTCGAGAACCAGGCCCTGCTCGTCTTCGAACGGGCCGTAATGGGCGTAGCGCGGCTTGAGTTCGCGACCCGTGATGGCTTGCGCAGCCTTGGCGGCCAGCGGGCCGGAAATACGCACGATGCCGACCCCTCCGCGTCCCTGAGCGGTGGCGATGGCAGCGATGGTTTCGCGCGGGGCGTTCATGGCGACTCCTGGAAAACGGACAGATAGCAAAACGCCCCGGTAAGGGGGCGTCTTGTGAAACAGGCTCAGGTTAGATCAAGAGACTTACTTCTTGATAGCCGTAGCCGCTTCGATCTTGCGAGTGATGTAGGCCTGCTGGAGGATCGACAGGGTGTTGTTGACTACCCAGTACAGCACCAGACCTGCCGGGAACCACAGGAAGAAGAAGGTGAAAATGATCGGCATCATCTTCATGACCTTGGCCTGCATCGGATCCGGAGGTGTTGGGTTCAGACGCTGCTGGATGAACATGGTCGCGCCCATGATGATCGGCAGGATGAAGAACGGATCCTTGATCGACAGGTCGGTAATCCACAGGATCCAAGGTGCCTGGCGCATTTCCACGCTTTCCAGCAGTACCCAGTACAGGGCCAGGAACACTGGCATCTGCACCAGGATCGGCAGGCAGCCACCCAGCGGGTTGATCTTCTCTTTCTTGTACAGCTCCATCATCGCCTGGGACATCTTCTGGCGATCGTCACCATACTGCTCTTTCAGCGCGGTCAGCTTCGGTGCTACGGCACGCATGCGCGCCATGGACTTGTAGCTGGCAGCGGAGAGCGGGAAGAACAGACCCTTGATGATCATGGTCAGAACGATGATCGACCAGCCCCAGTTACCCAGTACGCTGTGGATATGTTGCAGCAGCCAGAAGATCGGCTGGGCAATGAACCACAACACGCCGTAGTCGACGGTCAGTTCCAGGCCTGGGGACAACTCTTTCAGCACGGCCTGGCTTTTCGGGCCGGCGTACAGCAGCGCGCCGGTTTCACCCTGGGCGCCAGGTGCCACGTTCAGCGCCGGGCTGGTGAAGCCGATGATGTAGTTGCCCTGGCTGTCCTTGCGGGTCTGCACGGCATTGCTGACATCGTGGTTCGGGATCCAGGCGGTCACGAAGTAGTGCTGCAGCCAGGCGATCCAGCCGCCTTGCACGTTTTCACGCAGTTGGCCCTTGTCCATGTCCTTCATGGAGACCTTCTTGTAAGGCTCCGAAGGTGTCCACAGGGCGGCACCCAGGTAGGTGGCGGTACCCGTGGCGGTGGTGGACGACGGGTCAGAGCTGGCGTCGCGCTTAAGCTGGCCGAACAGGTTACCCGACCAGGTCTGGCCGCTCTGGTTATCCACAACGTAGCGAACGTCCAGGTCGTACAGGCCGCGCTTGAAGGTGAAGCGCTTGGTGTAGTTGACGCCGTTGTCCGAGTACTTCAGCTCTACGACCAGTTGGTTCTGACCGTCGGCCAGTTGATAACTTTTCTGTGTCGAAGTGTAAACCGGACGACCGGTGGACCGTGCATCGGGGCCGTTGGTCCCGGTCAGGCCGCTCTGGGCCAGGAAAACGCGTTCGCTGCCGTTATCGAACAGCTGGAACGGCACATCTGGTACGTCCTGGCGACGAGGGTACAGCGGCAGACGCAGTTGAACGACGTCACCGCCCACCGGGTCGATGGCCAGTTCCAGTACGTCGGTCTTGACCTTGATCAGGTCCTTGCTGACTGCAACCGGAGTTTCCACAGGCGCCGGTGCAGTGCCGGGCGCGGCGGGTACATCCGCATTGGCGGAAGTGCTGCCGGCGGCCGGTACGTCGGTCGCGGTGGTGGTAGCAGCAACAGTCTGTTTCGGCAGGGCAGCCTGGCCGTAGTCTTCGTTCCATTTCAGAACGCCGACGTAGGTCACGATTGCCAGGGCGCCGATCAGGATCGTGCGTTTAATATCCATGATTACTCGGCCATCGAAGAAGAGCGGGATTGGGAAACGGGTGGAACCGGGTCATAACCGCCGGGGTTCCACGGATGACAGCGACCCAGGCGTCTCAGGGTCAGCCAGCCGCCGCGCAGAAGACCATGATTATCGATGGCTTCATAGGCGTAGCAGGAGCAACTGGGGTAGAAACGGCAGTGACTGGCCATCAGTGGACTGATGGCATAGCGGTAAAACTGGATCGGAACGAGGGCCAGTTTACGCATCTGGACTGTCCACCTCTGCAGATTCGGTTTTGCCTGTGGCAACGGGCCGGCTGCGCGCCAGACGCTTCCAGAGCTTGCCGAAGTGCTGGATCAGTTCCGGATTGTCAGGATCAGCCATGCCTTTACGCGCGACGATCACGATATCCCACCCTGCCAGGCTGTCCTGGTGAAGGCGAAACGATTCGCGAATCAGGCGTTTCAAGCGATTACGTTCAACAGAGAGCTTGACGCTCTTCTTTCCGATCACGAACCCCAGGCGGGGGTGATCCAGACTGTTGTCACGCGCCAGGATCAGGAGATTCTTCCCCGGGACCTTGGCGGTAGGAGAGTCAAAGACAGCCTTGAAATGTCGGGGAGTAAGCAGACGCTTTTCCCGACCGAAGTCCCGACTCACCACCTTTGCCGAATAAATCAGATGGCCAGACGCTTACGGCCTTTGGCACGACGACGCGACAGGACCTGACGGCCGTTCTTGGTGGCCATACGGGCGCGGAAACCGTGGGTGCGGGCGCGCTTGATAGTGCTGGGTTGGAAAGTACGTTTCATGGCGTGTTACCTGGTTTGTCCACTACAGGCCGGAATGGCCCCGTTTTAAGAGACCGGCGATTCTAGAGAAAGCAAGCGTACAGGTCAATTTCCAACCAGCTTTTCCTTCTATTCATTTCCTTGGGTATCAAGAGTTGCCAGCAGGCATCCGTCATCGCTTCCAGTTGGCCGCTTCGCTATAGAAACAGAAAAGGACCTATATAAAGCTTTTCTGAAAAGCTTGTTAAGACTGTGTAGCGATCCATCTGTGGATAACCTTCATTAGCCCCTCTATTCCGGGCTGTATAGAGAATCATAACTCTGTCGAAAAACGGTGCTTTGGCTGTGCCGCACCCGCGTACAAGCTGTGCATGCAATAGATCTTTATCCACAGGCAGGTTACCCACAGGCTGGCACCCCGAGTTATGCAAAGAGCTGAGAGGCAGTTATCCACAAAGCTCACGGATGCCCGTCCGTCGCCTTGTTGAGTGAAAATCAAGCGATTTCTTCCCGCTTCTGGCACGCCTACATGTGGATAAGTCACGGAGTGATCGTTACAATGGCGGATGTTTTTTGCCTCAGCGGCTCTCAACTCAGGGGATATCCGTGTCAGTGGAACTTTGGCAGCAGTGCGTGGAGCTTTTGCGCGATGAGCTGCCTGCCCAGCAATTCAACACCTGGATCCGTCCGCTACAGGTCGAAGCCGAAGGCGGCGAGCTGCGCGTCTACGCACCGAATCGTTTCGTACTCGACTGGGTCAACGAGAAGTACCTGGGCCGCCTGCTCGAGCTGCTTGGCGAGCAGGGCCAGGGCATGGCGCCGGCGCTTTCCTTATTAATAGGCAGCCGACGCAGCTCGGCTCCACGTGCGGCGCCGAATGCGCCTCTGCCGGCAGCGGCCGCTGCCGCCGCATCTCAGCAGGCACAGGCACCGGTCGAAGCGCCCGCCGCGCCGGCGAGTCCACCCAGTGCCGAAAGCTCGGCCGTTGCGACCAGCAGCCCAACGGTCACCGAGCAGACACTGGATGAGCCGTCGCGCGACAGCTTTGACCCGATGGCCGGTGCTGCCAGCCAGCAGGCTCCTGTGCGCACCGAACAACGCACGGTCCAGGTCGAAGGTGCGTTGAAACACACCAGTTACCTGAACCGCACCTTCACCTTCGAGAATTTCGTCGAAGGTAAGTCCAACCAGCTCGCGCGCGCTGCGGCCTGGCAGGTCGCAGACAATCCCAAGCATGGTTACAACCCGCTGTTCCTTTATGGTGGCGTTGGCTTGGGTAAGACTCACTTGATGCACGCTGTGGGTAACCACCTGCTGAAGAAGAACCCCAATGCCAAGGTGGTGTACCTGCATTCGGAACGCTTCGTCGCAGACATGGTCAAGGCCCTGCAGCTCAATGCGATCAACGAGTTCAAACGCTTCTACCGTTCGGTTGATGCACTGCTGATCGACGACATTCAGTTCTTCGCCCGCAAGGAGCGTTCGCAGGAGGAGTTTTTCCACACCTTCAACGCCTTGCTCGAAGGTGGTCAGCAGGTAATCCTCACCAGCGACCGCTACCCCAAGGAAATCGAAGGCCTGGAAGAGCGCCTGAAGTCCCGCTTCGGCTGGGGCCTCACCGTGGCGGTGGAGCCGCCGGAACTGGAAACCCGTGTCGCGATTCTGATGAAGAAGGCCGACCAGGCGAAGGTCGAACTGCCGCACGACGCGGCGTTCTTCATCGCCCAGCGTATTCGCTCCAACGTTCGTGAGCTGGAAGGTGCGCTCAAGCGGGTTATCGCCCACTCGCACTTCATGGGCCGGGACATCACCATCGAGCTGATCCGTGAGTCGCTCAAGGACCTGCTGGCCCTGCAGGACAAGCTGGTGAGTGTGGATAACATCCAGCGTACTGTGGCTGAGTACTACAAGATCAAGATCTCCGATCTGTTGTCCAAACGCCGCTCCCGTTCGGTCGCCCGTCCCCGCCAGGTGGCGATGGCTCTGTCCAAGGAGCTGACCAACCACAGCCTGCCGGAAATCGGCGATGTGTTTGGCGGACGTGACCACACCACCGTGTTGCACGCCTGCCGCAAGATCAATGAGCTCAAGGAATCCGATGCGGATATCCGTGAGGATTACAAGAACCTGCTGCGCACGCTGACCACATGATGACGCCAGTGCAATTTTTCGAGGCAAGGGACTAGACCATGCATTTCACCATTCAACGCGAAGCCTTGTTGAAACCCCTGCAGCTGGTTGCCGGCGTGGTCGAACGCCGCCAGACCCTGCCGGTGCTTTCCAACGTGCTCCTGGTCGTCGAAGGCCAGCAACTGTCGCTCACCGGTACCGACCTTGAAGTAGAACTGGTTGGTCGTGTTCAGCTGGAGGAGCCTGCCGAGCCTGGCGAGATCACCGTTCCGGCACGTAAGCTGATGGACATCTGCAAGAGCCTGCCCAACGACGTGCTGATCGACGTCAAGGTCGAAGACAGCAAGTTGTTGGTCAAGGCCGGCCGTAGCCGTTTCACCTTGTCCACATTGCCCGCCAATGACTTCCCGGCTGTCGAGGAAGGTCCGGGCTCGCTGACCTTCGACCTGGTGCAAAGCAAGCTGCGTCGCCTGATCGAACGCACCAGCTTCGCCATGGCCCAGCAGGACGTGCGCTACTACCTCAACGGCATGCTGCTGGAAGTCAGCACCGGTGTGCTGCGTGCCGTGGCCACCGACGGTCACCGTCTTGCCATGTGCTCCATGGCAGCGGAGATCGGCCAGGCCGAGCGCCATCAGGTCATCGTGCCACGCAAGGGCATCCTCGAAATGGCCCGCCTGCTCACCGAACAGGACGGCATTGTCAGCATCGTCCTGGGTCAGCATCACATCCGTGCCACCACCGGCGAATTCACTTTCACCTCCAAGCTGGTCGACGGCAAGTTCCCGGACTACGAGCGCGTACTGCCCAAGGGCGGTGACAAGCTGGTGCTCGGTGATCGTCAGGCGCTGCGTGAAGCGTTCAGCCGCACTGCGATCCTTTCCAACGAGAAGTATCGCGGCATCCGTCTGCAACTGGCGGCCGGTCAGCTGAAGATCCAGGCCAACAACCCTGAGCAGGAAGAGGCCGAGGAAGAAATCAGCGTCGAGTACAACGGCAGCTCCCTGGAAATCGGTTTCAACGTCAGCTATCTGCTGGACGTGCTGGGAGTGATGACTACCGAGCAGGTGCGTCTGATCCTTTCCGACTCCAACAGCAGTGCGCTGCTGCAGGAGTCCGATAACGATGACTCGGCCTACGTTGTCATGCCGATGCGTCTGTAACCTGCCCATAGCACGAGCTGATGTCTCTCAGTCGCGTCTCGGTCACCGGGGTGCGCAATCTGCACCCGGTGACCTTTTCCCCCTCCCCGCGTATCAACATTCTTTACGGTGCCAATGGCAGTGGCAAAACCAGCGTGCTGGAAGCCATCCATCTCCTGGGCTTGGCGCGTTCGTTCCGCAGTACACGGCTGCTGCCAGTCATCCAGTATGAAAAGCCGGACTGCACCGTATTCGGCCAGGTGGAACTGGCTGAAGGTGGGCATAGTAACCTCGGTATCTCGCGGGATCGGCAAGGGGAGTTCCAGATTCGTATCGACGGTCAGAATGCTCGCAGCACGGCCCAGTTGGCCGAAACCTTGCCGTTGCAGCTGATCAACCCGGACAGTTTCCGCCTGCTTGAAGGCGCGCCGAAGATTCGTCGGCAGTTTCTCGACTGGGGTGTGTTCCACGTGGAACCTCGCTTCATGGCCACTTGGCAGCGCTTGCAGAAAGCCCTGCGGCAGCGTAACTCGTGGCTGCGGCGTGGTACACTTGACGGCGCTTCGCAAGCGGCCTGGGACCGAGAATTGTGCCTGGCCAGTAACGACATCGACGAGTTCCGACGAGCCTATATCAAGCTGCTCAAGCCGGTCTTCGAGAAGACCCTGAGCGAACTGGTCGAGCTCGAAGGCCTGACCCTCAGCTACTACCGAGGCTGGGACAAGGAGAAGGAGCTGAGCGATGTGCTCGCCACCTCCCTGCCCCGCGATCAGCAGATGGGCCATACCCAAGCCGGACCTCAACGTGCGGATCTGCGTCTCAGGTTCGCCAGCCACAATGCCGCGGATATTCTTTCCCGTGGCCAGCAGAAGCTGGTGGTCTGTGCATTGCGAATCGCCCAGGGGCATTTGGTCAGTCAAGCGCGACGTGGCCAATGCATTTACTTGGTGGACGATTTGCCGTCCGAACTGGATGAGTTGCATCGTCGAGCGCTGTGCCGCTTGCTTGAAGACTTACGCTGCCAGGTGTTCATCACCTGTGTAGACCACGAATTATTGAGCGAAGGCTGGCAAACGGAAACGCCAGTTGCCTTGTTCCACGTGGAACAAGGCCGTATCACCCAGACCCACGACCATCGGGAGTGATTGCATGAGCGAAAACCAAACGTACGACTCCTCCAGCATCAAGGTGTTGAAAGGACTGGATGCCGTACGCAAACGTCCCGGGATGTACATCGGCGATACGGACGATGGCAGCGGTCTGCACCACATGGTGTTCGAGGTCGTGGATAACTCGATCGACGAAGCGCTGGCAGGTCACTGCGACGACATCAGCGTGATCATTCATCCGGATGAATCCATCACTGTCCGCGACAACGGTCGCGGCATTCCGGTCGATGTGCATAAAGAAGAAGGCGTTTCGGCAGCCGAGGTCATCATGACCGTGCTGCACGCCGGCGGTAAATTCGACGACAACTCGTACAAGGTGTCCGGCGGTCTGCACGGTGTGGGTGTGTCCGTAGTGAACGCGCTGTCCGAGCAGCTGCAGTTGACCGTACGCCGCAGTGGCAAGATCTGGGAACAGACCTATGTCCACGGCGTTCCCCAAGAGCCGATGAAGATCGTCGGCGACAGCGAAACCACCGGTACGCAGATTCACTTCAAGCCATCGGCTGAGACATTCAAGAACATCCACTTCAGCTGGGACATCCTGGCCAAGCGGATTCGTGAGCTGTCCTTCCTCAACTCCGGCGTCGGCATCCTCCTCAAGGACGAGCGCACCGGTAAGGAAGAGATGTTCAAGTACGAAGGGGGTCTGCGTGCCTTCGTCGAATACCTCAACACCAACAAGAGCACGGTGAACCAGGTCTTCCATTTCAACGTCCAGCGTGACGACGGCGTGGGTGTAGAAATCGCCCTGCAGTGGAACGACAGCTTCAACGAAAACCTGTTGTGCTTCACTAACAACATTCCGCAGCGCGATGGTGGTACGCACCTGGTGGGCTTCCGCTCTGCCCTGACGCGTAACCTGAACAACTACATCGAACAGGAAGGCCTGGCTAAGAAGCACAAGGTCACTACGACGGGTGACGATGCCCGTGAAGGCCTGACCGCGATCATCTCGGTGAAAGTGCCGGATCCGAAGTTCAGCTCCCAGACCAAAGACAAGCTGGTGTCTTCTGAAGTGAAGACAGCGGTGGAGCAGGAAATGGGCAAGTACTTCTCCGACTTCCTGTTGGAGAACCCCAACGAAGCCAAGGCGGTCGTGGGCAAGATGCTCGACGCGGCACGTGCCCGTGAAGCAGCGCGCAAGGCTCGGGAAATGACCCGCCGCAAAGGCGCTCTGGATATTGCCGGCCTACCGGGCAAACTGGCGGACTGCCAAGAGAAGGACCCTGCCCTCTCCGAACTGTACCTGGTGGAGGGTGACTCTGCGGGTGGCTCGGCCAAGCAAGGCCGTAACCGCAGAACCCAGGCGATCCTTCCGCTCAAGGGCAAGATCCTCAACGTCGAGAAAGCCCGCTTTGACAAGATGATCTCTTCCCAGGAAGTCGGCACGCTGATCACCGCACTGGGCTGCGGCATCGGTCGTGAAGAGTACAACATCGACAAGCTGCGCTATCACAACATCATCATCATGACCGATGCTGACGTCGACGGTTCGCACATCCGTACCCTGCTTCTGACCTTCTTCTTCCGTCAGCTGCCTGAGTTGATCGAGCGCGGTTATGTCTACATTGCCCAGCCGCCGCTGTACAAGGTCAAGAAAGGCAAGCAGGAGCAGTACATCAAGGACGACGAGGCCATGGAAGAGTACATGACCCAGTCGGCCCTGGAAGACGCCAGCCTGCACCTGAGCGAATCCGCTCCCGGTATTTCCGGTGAGTCCCTGGAACGCCTGGTGAATGAATTCCGCACTGTGATGAAGACCCTCAAGCGTCTGTCGCGTTTGTATCCACAGGAACTTACCGAGCACTTCGTATACCTGCCGGCGGTCAGCCTCGATCAGCTTTCCGATCATGAGGCCATGCAGGCCTGGTTGGCGCAGTTCGAGGCGCGTCTGCGTTCCAGCGAGAAGTCGGGTCTTGTGTACAAGGTCAGCCTGCGTGAAGACCGCGAGCGCAACATCTGGCTGCCGGAAGTCGAGTTGGTATCGCACGGTCTGTCGAGCTACGTCACCTTCAACCGTGACTTCTTCGGTAGCAACGACTACAAGACCGTCACCGCATTGGGCGCGCAGATCAGCTCCCTGCTCGATGAAGGTGCCTATGTACAACGTGGCGAACGCAAGAAATCGGTGACCGAGTTCAAGCAGGCCCTGGACTGGCTGATGACCGAAAGCACCAAGCGTCATACCATCCAGCGCTATAAAGGTCTGGGCGAGATGAACCCGGATCAGCTGTGGGAAACCACTATGGACCCGAGCGTACGCCGGATGCTGAAAGTGACCATCGAAGACGCCATTGCCGCTGACCAGATCTTCAACACCCTGATGGGTGATGCAGTTGAGCCACGACGTGACTTCATCGAGAGCAATGCCTTGGCGGTGTCCAACCTGGACTTCTGACGCCCTGTGGGTCTCGCCCAGAGGCCCATCGGCTGTACGGAAATGACCGTTGTACAAGCCTGAAAGGCCGACCCGTTGATGGGTCGGCCTTTTTTATTTGACGTTCGCTCCATCGACGCCGCGCTACCCTCCCCTCTCTATCCGCGGCTCAGCGCCTCGGGCATCAATACAGCGCATCAACACGACGTGATGAGCAACGCCCGGTCGCACGTCGAGAACCTGGATACGCACGGTCGATCAGGCTGATGGCCAAGCCTACGCCAGTACCTCGTCGTGCTGCTCAGGGGTTCGTCAGTCACATAGGCCAAGGCACAGCAAGCTGCATGTTCCACGTGAAACAGTGAACCCTCTTCTTTCACTGGGCAGCCTATTCGGCAGCCAAAGCGGCTAGATCCGTAGCTGGAGTGTCGGACTCAACCTTCAGAGCGGCTGGTCATTGAACGTACCTGTCCCATGCGTAGACCCTGCGCTGAAGGTATACGACCGGCATAAAAAAACCGGCTTCAAGGGAAGCCGGTTCTAATCATGCAAAAAACTTATTCACGTTTTGAGGGTTTTCATTGCCTTCTGAAATAAGTAATGAAATCAGCAAGATAGATGGATTAAAAACGCATTGTTCAGAATTGGTGCACAGGTTATCCACAAATCAGGCAGGCACTTTTTCCTCGCCCGTCACCGGTGCAGCGGCGGAGCCCATGGCGCGCTGGGTCGCTTCGTTCCAGGCCTGTGCTCGGTCGTTGAGTTCAGCGATGGCGCGGGGGCCTGCACCCTCGGCGTACATCGGTTCACCGATTACCAACTCGATGGTGCCGGGGGTTTTGCCCCAGCCTTCACGCGGCCAGAATTTTCCGGCGTTGTGAGCGATCGGCAGTACCGGCAGGTTGGCGTTCACCGCCAGCGCGGCACCGCCACGGGAGAACTTGCCGATCTTGCCGTAGGGCACGCGAGTACCCTCAGGAAAAATCAGTACCCAGACGCCATCCTTGAGCAGTTGATCGCCACGGCGGGCAATCTCTTTCAGGGCGGCCTTGGGGTTGTCACGGTCGATGGCGATGGGGCGCAGCATGGCCATGGCCCAACCAAAGAACGGCACGTACAGCAGTTCGCGCTTGAGCACCTGGCTCAAGGGCTCGAAATAGGCGGACAGGAAAAAGGTTTCCCAGGTGCTCTGGTGATTGGAAACGATCACACAGGGCGTCTTGGGAATGTTTTCCGCACCGGTGACCTTCACCTGAATGTTCAGGATGACCCGCGTCAGCAGGATCGCGAAGCGGCACCAGTAGACGTTGATGAAACGGTAGCGCGCCTTGAAGCCGAGGAACGGCGCGACCAGGAAGCTCAGCATGCACCATACGAAGGCGCTGCTGCTCAGGCACAGATAGAAGAGGATGGTCCTGAGGGTTTTGATGATCGACATGCTGACTGGTACCTAAGGGCCTCTGCCCATCTTTGCATGTGCTTTGGAAGCGGCCGGGCCGGCCTCAGCGAGCACTGTTGTGGATAAGTTCTCTGGCCACGCTTGCCAGGTCGTCGAACACACGCGTGCCGGCCGGCACCCCACCCTCCAGTGTGCGGTGCCCCTTGCCGGTCAGCACCAACACGGGCTGCGCTTCGGCAGCCAGCGCCGCCTGCAGGTCGCCCTTGCTGTCACCCACGAACCATACGCCTTTGAGGTCTGCTGCGTAATGCCGGGCGATATCGTGCAACATGCCAGGCAAGGGCTTGCGGCACTCGCAACCGGCATCCGGGCCATGCGGGCAATAGACGATCAGGCCCACTTCCCCGCCTTGTGCCTGGACCAGGCTGCGCAGTTGCGCGTGCATGGCGTCCAGAGTGGCGAGGTCGTAGTAACCCCGGGCAATGCCGGACTGGTTGGTGGCGACCGCCACCGTCCAGCCAGCCTTGCTCAGTGCCGCGATGGCCTCGATCGAACCGGGGATGGGCACCCACTCCTCTACCGACTTGATGTAGGCGTCGGAGTCATGGTTTATCACCCCGTCACGATCGAGAATCAGCAGTTTCACAGACGCTCCTCAACCCAGCAGCGAGATATCGGCCACACCCAGGAACAGGCCACGCAGGCGCGCCAGCAGCGCGTAGCGGTTGGCGCGTACGTTGGCGTCTTCGGCGTTGACCATCACCGCCTCGAAGAAGGCATCCACCGGCTCGCGCAGGCTCGCCAGGCGGGCCAGCGACTCGCTGTACTTGCGCTCGGCGGCCAGTGGCTGCACGGCGTGGTCGGCCTGTTGGATGGCCGAGTACAGGGAGAACTCGTTGGCATTGTCGAAGTACTTGGGCTCGACGCTTTGGGCGATATTGCCTTCGGCCTTGCTCAACAGGTTCGACACGCGCTTGTTCACGGCGGCCAGGGCGGCGGCCTGAGGCAGTTTGCGGAACGCCTGGACGGCTTGCACACGCTGGTCGAAATCCAGCGCCGAACCTGGTTGCAGGGCGCGCACCGAGAGGTACACGGCCACTTCGATGCCTTCGTCTTCGTAGCGCGCACGCAGGCGGTCGAAGATGAACTCCAGCACCTGCTCAGCCAGGCCGGCGGCCTTGACCTTGGCACCGAACTGGTTGACGGCAAATTTCACCGTCTCGATCAGGTCGAGGTCGAGCTGCTTCTCGATCAGGATACGCAGGATGCCCAGGGCTGCACGACGCAGTGCGTAAGGGTCCTTGCTGCCGGTGGGCAGCATGCCGATGCCAAAGATACCCACCAGGGTGTCGAGCTTGTCGGCAATGGCCACAGCCGAACCGGTCAGGGTCGAAGGCAGCTCAGCGCCAGCGCCGCGCGGCATGTACTGCTCGTTCAGCGCCAGGGCCACGTCTTGTGCCTCGCCGTCGGCCTTGGCGTAGTAGTAACCGGCAATGCCCTGCATTTCCGGGAACTCGCCGACCATCTCGGTGGACAGGTCGCACTTGGACAGGATGCCGGCACGCGCGGCACGCTGGGCGTCACCGCCGATGCGCGGGGCGATGAAGGCGGCCAGCTTGGAAACCCGCTCGGCCTTGTCGAACACGCTACCCAGCTGGGCCTGGAACACGACGTTCTTCAGCCGCTCGTTGAAGGTTTCGAGTTTCTGCTTCTTGTCTTGCTTGAAGAAGAACTCGGCGTCGGTCAGGCGTGGGCGCACGACCTTTTCGTTACCAGCGATGATTTGCGCCGGGTCCTTGCTCTCGATGTTGGCGACGGTGATGAAGCGTGGCAGCAGCTTGCCGTCGGCGTCCAGCAGGCAGAAATACTTCTGGTTGTCCTGCATGGTGGTGATCAGGGCTTCCTGTGGAACGTCCAGGAAGCGTTCCTCGAAGGAGCAGACCAGCGGCACGGGCCATTCAACCAGGCCGGTCACTTCGTCGAGCAGCGCTGGCGGCACGATGGCGGTGCCTTGCTGCTGGGCGGCCAGTTCTTCGACACGCTTGCTGATGATCAGCCGGCGCTCGTTGAAGTCGGCCAGCACACTGGCGGCGCGCAGATCGGTGACATAGCTGGTCGGCGAGCTGATACGCACGTCTTCAGGGTGATGGAAGCGGTGACCACGGGAGTGACGGCCGGCCTTCTGGGCCAGGATGGTGCAATCGACGACCTGGTCACCGAACAGCATCACCAGCCACTGGGTCGGGCGCACGAACTCTTCCTTGCGCGCGGCCCAGCGCATGCGCTTGGCGATCGGCAGGTCGTTGAGCGAATCTTCGACGATGGTCGGCAGCAGCGAGGTGGTCGGCTTGCCCGGAATGTTCTGCACGTAGCGCAGTTTGGGGCCGCTCTGGTCGATTTCGGCCAGTTCCACACCGCATTTCTTGGCGAAGCCCAGGGCGGCCTGGGTCGGATTGCCCTCGGCGTCGAAGGCTGCCTGGCGTGGCGGACCGTCGAGGTTGACGCTGCGGTCCGGCTGCTGGGTGGCCAGGCCGGTGACCAGCACGGCCAGACGGCGTGGCGCCGCATAGACCTGGCTGGCGCTGTAGGTCAGGCCGGCGCTCTGCAGGCCTTTCTCGATACCGGCCAGGAAGGCGTCGGCCAGGGTGCTGAGGGTCTTGGGTGGCAGTTCTTCGGTGCCCAGTTCGACCAGAAAATCTTGAGCACTCATTGTGCAGCCTCCAGCTTGGCCAGTACTTCGTCGCGTAGATCAGGGGTTGCCATCGGGAAGCCCAGCTTGGCCCGCGATTGCAGGTAGGCCTGGGCCACGGAGCGGGCCAGGGTACGCACGCGCAGGATGTACTGCTGGCGTGCGGTGACCGAGATCGCCCGGCGCGCATCGAGCAGGTTGAAGGTGTGCGAGGCCTTGAGCACCATCTCGTAACTTGGCAGCGGCAGCTCCAGGCCGATCAGGCGCTGGGCTTCGCCCTCGTAGAAATCGAACAGCTCGAACAGCTTGTCGACGCTGGCATGCTCGAAGTTGTAGGTCGACTGCTCCACTTCGTTCTGGTGGAACACGTCGCCATAGGTCACGGTGCCGAACGGGCCGTCGGCCCAGACCAGGTCGTAGACCGAGTCGACGCCCTGCTGGTACATGGCCAGGCGCTCCAGGCCATAGGTGATTTCGCCGGTCACCGGGTAGCACTCGATGCCACCGACCTGCTGGAAGTAGGTGAACTGCGAGACTTCCATGCCGTTGAGCCAGATTTCCCAGCCCAGGCCCCAGGCGCCCAGGGTTGGCGATTCCCAGTTGTCCTCGACGAAGCGCACGTCATGCACCAGCGGATCCAGGCCGATGTGCTTGAGCGAGCCCAGGTACAGCTCCTGGAAGTTGTCGGGGTTGGGCTTGAGCACCACCTGGAACTGGTAGTAGTGCTGCAGGCGGTTGGGGTTCTCGCCATAACGGCCGTCGGTGGGGCGGCGGCTTGGCTGGACATAGGCGGCGTTCCAGGTTTCCGGGCCTACGGCGCGCAGAAACGTGGCGGTGTGGAAAGTGCCGGCGCCTACTTCCATATCGTAGGGCTGAAGCACCACACAACCTTGATCGGCCCAGTATTGCTGGAGGGCGAGGATCAAGTCTTGGAAGGTACGCACGGCTGGCGTAGGCTGGCTCACAAAATTCACCTGTGCTGGGCTGTGATTCGAAAGAGCGGGAGTATACCCGATTCGGCCGCGCATCGACCCCGTGGGAGCCATATGACTCGCTGCTTTTGGTGCAATGACGATCCACTCTACATCGCCTATCACGACGAGGAATGGGGTGTCCCGTTGAGGGATGCGCAGAGGCTCTTCGAGTTGCTGTTGCTCGAAGGGTTCCAGGCCGGGCTGTCGTGGATCACCATCCTCAAGCGCCGTGCCCGCTACCGCGAAGTGCTGTTCGGCTTCGATGCCGAGCGCCTCGCGCGCCTCACCGATGACGAGATCGAGGCGCTCATGCAGGACGCCTCGATCATCCGCAACCGCCTCAAGCTCAACGCCGTGCGCACCAACGCGCGGGCCTGGCTGGCGCTGCCCGACCCGGTCGGCCTGCTCTGGTCGTTCGTCGGCGGTGAGCCGAAGATCAACCATTTCAAGGACCGCAGCGAAGTACCGGCGATCACCCCCGAGGCCCAGGCCATGAGCAAGGCCTTGAAGAAGGCCGGCTTCACCTTCGTCGGGCCGACTATCTGCTACGCCTTCATGCAGGCCAGCGGCATGGTCATGGATCACACCACCGACTGTGATCGCTATCCGCAGCTCAGCGCCTGACAGGTACAATGCCCGCCCTGAACATGAGGATGTGATTCGTGGAAAAATTCAAAGGCGCCCTGATGGTCGGGGCATTGCGCCTGTTCGCCATGCTGCCCTGGCGCGCCGTACAGGCCACCGGCTCGGCCATCGGCTGGCTGATGTGGAAGCTGCCCAACCGTTCTCGCGAGGTGGTGCGCATCAACCTCGCCAAGTGCTTCCCGGAACTGAGCGAGGCTGAGCGCGAACGGCTGGTCGGGCGTAGCCTGATGGACATCGGCAAGACCCTCACCGAAAGCGCCTGCGCATGGATCTGGCCTGCGCAGAAATCCATCGACCTGGTGCGCGAGGTCGAAGGCCTCGAAGTGCTGCAGCAGGCGCTGGCCTCGGGCAAGGGCGTGGTCGGCATTACCAGCCACCTGGGTAACTGGGAAGTGCTCAACCACTTCTACTGCAGCCAGTGCAAACCGATCATTTTCTATCGCCCGCCCAAGCTCAAGGCGGTGGATGAACTGCTGCGCAAGCAGCGCGTGCAACTGGGCAATCGCGTGGCGCCGTCGACCAAGGAAGGCATCCTCAGCGTCATCAAGGAAGTGCGCAAAGGCGGCCAGGTGGGTATTCCTGCCGACCCCGAGCCGGCCGAGTCGGCAGGTATCTTCGTGCCCTTCTGCGGCACCGTGGCGCTGACCAGCAAGTTCGTGCCCAACATGCTCGCCGGCGGCAAGGCGGTCGGTGTATTCCTGCACGCCATCCGCCTGCCCGACGGCTCGGGCTACAAGGTGATACTGGAAGCCGCCCCCGAAGCCATGTACAGCACCGACACCGAAACCTCGGCGGCCGCGATGAGCCAGGTGGTGGAAAAGTACGTGCGTGCCTACCCCAGCCAGTACATGTGGAGCATGAAACGCTTCAAGAAACGCCCGCCGGGAGAGGCGCGCTGGTATTGACCGCCCTGTCCAGCCGAAGGGGCGCTAAAGCCTGATGCGGACTAGGTGGGAGCATTCGGCTCGGACGCTTTTCGCGGCTGAAGCCGCACTGATCAGTTAGACCGGGTAGGAGCGGCCTCAGCCGCGAAGCGACCGCCTGTTCACAACAGATGCAGTGAATTTCCTGGCGCTTTCGCGGCTAAAGCCAATGCTGGTCAATTAGACTGTCGGGCGAGCTTGCTTGCGATGGTTGCGTCATGTTCACGGCAGATGCATGGGGTTTGCTGACCTGTTCGCGAGCAAGCTCGCTCCAGCAAAAGCCAAAGAGCGCCTAACCGAACGGTATTGCGGCTAAAGCTAATACTGATCAGTTAGACCGGGTAGGAGCGGCTTCAGCCGCGAAGCGACCGCATGTTCGCAGCAGATGCGGTTATTTTCCTGGCGCTTTCGCGGCTAAAGCCGCTCCCACCGGGCCACATTCCGCTTAAGCGAACTGTATTGCGGCTAAAGCCGTTCCTACCCAGCCACATAACGATTAACTGAACTGTATTGTATTAAAAGCCGGTGATGCATAGGTACATGATGACTATCGACTCTTCTGCGTGAGATAGCAGAAGCGATTGAACACCTCAGCTTCTAATCACGTACAACACTGATAAAAAAATCCAGTTCAACAGGGAGGGGTTGCTGGAGAACTTCGCCAATCTGCAGGATCTGATCTTTCGTCAGAGGCCACATACCCATCGCCAATTCGCTGATAGTGGCATGACCTGACAGCTCTAATAGCTGTTCATTAAAACGAGGTGATACGTCCAACTCGTACTTTATGAAAGGATCGTCGTGATCGTCGGGCAAATAGCCAGTAATCCAGATTCGTATCAGGTACATCATTTTCTCTAATGATGTGAGCAGACGATACGCAACGATAAGGAGGCCTGGCAATTAGGGATGTCAGGCAGCCCCGCAAGCGCTGTATGAAAAGTCGCCGGCAAGCAGCGGTCAGAAAAAGCTCAGCCCCACCTGAAATAGCCGCTCCGCATCGCGGATGTACTTCTTGTCCACCAGGAACATGATGACGTGGTCGCCTGACTCGATCACCGTGCTGTCGTGGGCGATGAGCACTTCTTCGTCGCGGATGATCGCGCCGATGGTGGTGCCGTTGGGCAGGTTGATGTCCTTGATGGCGCGGCCGATCACCTTGCTGGAGCGTGCGTCGCCGTGGGCGACCAGCTCGATGGCTTCGGCCGCACCGCGGCGCAGCGAGTGCACGCTGACCACGTCGCCGCGGCGCACGTGGGCCAGCAGGGTGCCGATGGTCGCCAGTTGCGGGCTGACGGCGATGTCGATCTCGCCGCCTTGCACCAGGTCGACATAGGCCGGGTTGTTGATCAGGGTCATGACCTTGCGCGCACCCATGCGCTTGGCCAGCAGCGAAGACATGATGTTGGCTTCGTCGTCGTTGGTCAGGGCCAGGAACAGGTCGGTGTCGCCGATATTCTCTTCCATCAGCAGGTCGCGGTCGGACGAACTGCCCTGCAGCACTACGGTACTGTCGAGGTTCTCCGACAGGTAGCGACAGCGCGCCGGGTTCATCTCGATGATCTTCACCTGGTAGCGGCTCTCGATGGCCTCAGCCAGGCGTTCGCCGATGTTGCCACCGCCGGCGATGACGATGCGCTTGTAGTTTTCATCGAGCCGCCGCATCTCGCCCATGACCTGGCGAATGTGCGCCTTGGCAGCGATGAAGAATACTTCGTCGTCGGCCTCGATCACCGTGTCGCCCTTGGGCAGAATCGGCCGGTCGCGGCGGAAGATCGCTGCCACCCGGGTGTCGACGTTGGGCATGTGCGCCTTGAGCTGGCGCAGTTGCTGGCCCACCAGCGGCCCGCCGTAGTAGGCGCGGGTGGCCACCAGCTGGGCCTTGCCTTCGCCGAAGTCGATGACCTGCAGCGCACCGGGCAGTTCGATCAGGCGCTTGATGTAGTGAGTGACCACCTGTTCGGGGCTGATCAGCACGTCGACCGGGATGGCTTCGTTGTCGAACAGCTCGGCGCGGGTCAGATAGGCAGACTCACGCACCCGGGCGATCTTGGTCGGGGTGTGGAAAAGCGTGTAGGCCACCTGGCAGGCAACCATGTTGGCCTCGTCGCTGTTGGTCACCGCCACCAGCATGTCGGCATCGTCGGCGCCGGCCTGGCGCAGCACGGTAGGAAACGAGCCCTTGCCCTGCACGGTGCGGATGTCCAGACGGTCGCCCAGGTCGCGCAGACGGTCGCCGTCGGTGTCGACCACGGTAATGTCGTTGGCTTCGCTGGCCAGGTGTTCGGCCAGCGTACCGCCGACCTGCCCTGCGCCGAGGATGATGATCTTCAACCCTGTACTCCTGAAAATCCGGATCGCCCATGCGCGCTTTCACCTGGAAGGCGCGCCAGCCGCCGCTATAAGGCAGGCGCTCGGCTGGCGGCGATCTTGATCAGTTTGGCGTAATAGAAACCGTCGTGCCCGCCTTCCTGGGCCAGCAACTGGCGACCATGCGGCTGGCGGATACCGGCGGCCGAGCCGCCCTGCTGGCCGGCGATGTCCAGTTCACGGGCGCCTGGCGTACGCGCCAGAAAGGCCTCGATCACCTCGGTGTTCTCGGTCGGCAGCGTCGAGCAGGTGGCATAGAGCAGAATGCCGCCGACTTCCAGGGTCGGCCACAATGCATCGAGCAGCTCGCCCTGCAGGCTGGCCAGGGCCGGGATGTCCTCGGCCTGGCGGGCCAGCTTGATGTCCGGGTGACGGCGGATCACCCCGGTGGCCGAGCATGGCGCGTCGAGCAGGATGCGCTGGAACGGCTTACCGTCCCACCACTGCGCGGTATCCCGGCCATCGGCGGCGATCAGCTCGGCCTGCAGGCCCAGGCGTTCGAGGTTCTCGCGCACGCGCACCAGGCGCTTGGCTTCCAGGTCCACGCCCAGCACACCGCCCAGCCCGGGCTGCACTTCGAGCAGGTGGCAGGTCTTGCCGCCTGGCGCGCAACAGGCGTCCAGCACTCGCTGGCCTGGCGCAAGGTCGAGCAACTCGGCCGCCAGTTGCGCGGCCTCGTCTTGCACGCTGATCCAGCCTTCGGCGAAGCCCGGCAGTTCGCGCACATCCTGGGCTTCGGCCAGCAGGATGCCGTCCTGGCTGAACGTGCAGGCACTGGCTGCGATACCCGCCTCGTTCAGCAACCCCAGGTAGGCGTCACGCGAGTGGTGGCGGCGGTTGACCCGCAGGATCATCGGCGGGTGGGCATTGTTGGCCGCGCAGATGGCCTCCCAGTGCTCCGGCCAGGCGGCCTTGAGGGCCTTCTGCAGCCAGCGCGGATGGGCGGTGCGCACCACCGGGTCGTGCTCCAGCTCGCTCAGCAGCGCTTCGCCTTCGCGCTGGGCGCGGCGCAGCACAGCGTTGAGCAGGCCCTTGGCCCAGGGCTTCTTGAGCTTGTCGGCGCAGCCGACGGTTTCGCCGATGGCGGCATGCGCCGGAATACGGCTGTAGAACAGCTGGTACAGGCCGATCAGCAGCAGCGCCTCGACGTCGGCATCGGCCGCCTTGAAGGGCTTCTGCAACAGCTTGGCAGCCAAGGCTGCGAGCCGCGGTTGCCAGCGCGCGGCACCGAACGCCAGTTCCTGGGTCAGGCCGCGGTCGCGTGGCTCGACCTTTTCCAACTGCCCTGGCAACGAGCCATTCAGCGAGGCCTTGCCGCTCAATACGGCGGCCAGCGCCCGGGCGGCGGCGAGACGCGGATTCATTGGCCCAGCACCGTACCGGTGGCGAACTTGTCGCGGCGGCTGTTGAACAGGTCGGCGAAGTTCAGCGGTTTGCCGCCGGGCAGTTGCAGGCGGGTCAGGCGCAGGGCCTGTTCACCACAGGCGACCAGCAGGCCGTCCTTGCTGGCCTCGAGGATGGTGCCAGGTTCGCCCTGCCCTTCGGCCAGTTGCGCACCGAGTACCTTGAGCGCCTCTGTGCCCAGAGTGCTGTGGCAGATCGGCCAGGGGTTGAAGGCGCGGATCAGGCGCTCCAGCTCGACAGCCGGGCGGCTCCAGTCCAGGCGCGCTTCGTCCTTGTTGAGCTTGTGGGCGTAGGTGGCCAGGGCGTCGTCCTGGACTTCACCTTGCAGCGAACCGTCGGCCAGGCCGGCAATGGCTTCCAGTACGGCGGAAGGGCCCAGTTCGGCGAGGCGGTCGTGCAGGCTGCCGCCAGTGTCGGTGGCGCTGATCGGCGTGACCGCCTTGAGCAGCATCGGGCCGGTGTCCAGCCCGGCTTCCATGCGCATCACCGTCACCCCGCTCTCGGCGTCGCCGGCCTGCACCGCGCGCTGGATCGGCGCCGCACCGCGCCAGCGCGGCAGCAGCGAGGCATGGCTGTTGATGCAACCCAGGCGCGGGATGTCCAGCACCACCTGCGGCAGGATCAGGCCATAGGCGACCACTACCATCAGGTCGGGCTTGAGGGCGGCCAGTTCGGCCTGGGCATCGGCGTCGCGCAGGGTTGGCGGCTGCAACACCGGCAGATCGTGCTGCACGGCCAGTTGCTTGACCGGGCTGGGCATGAGCTTTTGCCCCCGTCCGGCCGGGCGATCTGGCTGGGTGTACACGGCGACGATCTGGTAGGGGCTGTCCAGCAGGGCCTTGAGGTGTTCAGCGGCGAATTCGGGGGTGCCGGCGAAAACGATGCGCAGTGGCTCGGTCATGGGCTTCTCGGTCGATAAAAAACAAAAGGCCCCTTCGCGGGCCTTTGCTTGCAGCGGAATCAGGCTTTCTGCTTGTGCTGCTTTTCCAGTTTCTTCTTGATGCGGTCGCGCTTGAGCGTGGACAGGTAGTCGACGAACAGCTTGCCGTTGAGGTGATCGCACTCATGCTGGATGCACACCGCCAGCAGACCTTCGGCGATCAGCTCGTAGGGCTGGCCGTCGCGGTCCAGGGCCTTGACCCGGACGCGCAGCGGGCGGTCGACGTTCTCGTAGAAACCGGGCACCGACAGGCAGCCTTCCTGGTACTGGCCCATGTCCTCGCTCAGGGTTTCCAGCTCCGGGTTGATGAAGACCCGTGGTTCGCTGCGGTCTTCGCTGAGGTCCATGACCACTACGCGCTTGTGCACGTTGACCTGGGTGGCCGCCAGCCCGATGCCCGGCGCTTCGTACATGGTTTCGAACATGTCGTCGACCAGCTGGCGGAGGGCGTCGTCCACGACCGTCACCGGCTTGGCGATGGTGCGCAGGCGCGGATCGGGAAATTCGAGAATGTCTAAGATGGCCATATACGTAAGTGCTGCACTGATAGGGTAAAGTCAGGACCTTCGCCTGGCGCGTCGCGCTGTCTGCACGCTGGGCCTGACACGAAGCTGTAGGACGATTCGAAAGCGGCTGTAGGCGGGCGCCCAAGTGCGAGTTGCAAGCCGTTTTCCGGTCAAGCGATGCCACATGATAAAGGGATTCACCGAATGAGGAAAACACTACTCGCCCTGCTGCTGTTGACGGCCAGTGGCCTGGTGCAGGCGCAAGTGCAGCTCAGGGAGGGCCATCCGCAACGCTACACCGTGGTCGCCGGCGACACGCTCTGGGACATTTCCGGCAAGTTCCTGCGTGAGCCTTGGCGCTGGAAGGAAATCTGGCGCGCCAACCCGTCGGTCAAGGACCCGGACCTGATCTACCCCGGCGACACCCTCACCCTGAGCTACGTCGACGGCCAGCCCCACGTGGTGCTCAGCCGCGGCGAGTCGCGGGGCACCGTGAAGCTTTCTCCGCATGTACGCAGCACACCCACCGTGGAAGCCATTCCGAGCATCCCGTTGGGCGCCATCAACGCCTTTCTGATCAGCAACCGCATCGTCGAGAACGCCGAGCAGTTCCAGGACGCACCCTATGTGGTGGCCGGCAATGCCGAGCGGGTGCTCAGCGGTCGGGGCGACCGGATCTACGTGCGCGGCCAGCTGGACGCTGCGCACACCATGTACGGCATCTTCCGTCAGGGCAAGATCTACACCGACCCGCAAAGCGGCGAAGTGCTGGGCATCAACGCCGACGACATCGGCGGTGGCGAGGTGGTGGCCAGCGAGGGCGACGTGTCCACCCTGATCCTGCAGCGCTCGACCCAGGAAGTGCGCCTGGGCGACCGCCTGTTCGCCAGCGAGGAGCGGCCGATCACCTCGACCTTCCTGCCGGCGGCGCCTGCCGCGCCCATCGATGGCCTGATTCTCGATGTACCGCGCGGTGTCACGCAGATCGGCGTGAACGACGTGGTCACGCTGAACAAGGGCCGCCGCGACGGTCTGCAAGAGGGCAGCGTCCTGGCCATCTACAAGACCGGCGAGCACGTCCGCGACCGCGTGACCGGCGAGCAGGTGAAGATTCCCGACGAGCGGGCCGGCATGCTGATGGTGTTCCGCACTTATGAAAAGCTCAGTTACGGCTTGGTCCTGCATGCCAATCGCTCGCTGGCGATCATGGACAAGGTCCGTAACCCCTGACGCGATGTAAAGGCCAGTGCGGGTGAACACGGACCGTTCACTTATCACAGCGTTGTCAACAGAGTTATCCACAGGTTGTCATGGCTCTGGCTGACCTCGCCGATCAAGGATGATCCGCATGCCATTGCTCGAAAATCATTCGATTTCACCCGCCGAACTGGAAGCGCGGTTGCGTCTGCACCGCCTTCCTGAACTCGGTCCCGCCCGTTTCAGGCGTCTCATCGAAGCCTTCGGTTCGGCCAGTGCGGCCCTCAGTGCACCGGCCAGCGCCTGGCGTGCCTTGCAGCTTTCCACCGTAAGCGCCGAGTCACGGCGCGACCCTTCGGTGCGTGACGGCGCCAGTGCTGCGCTGGCCTGGTTGGAGCGTCCGGGCCAGCATTTACTGATGTGGGACAGCCCTGGCTACCCTGCCCTGCTGGCGGAAATCGCCGACCCACCGCCGCTGTTGTTCATCCTCGGCGACCCGGCATTGCTCGAGCGGCCCCAGCTGGCGATGGTCGGCAGCCGCCGCGCTTCCAGGCCGGCCTTGCAGACGGCCGGGGCCTTTGCGCGCAGTCTGGCGGCGGCAGGTCTGGTGATTACCAGCGGCCTGGCACTGGGTGTCGACGGTGCGGCTCATGAGGGCGCTCTAGAGGCTGGCGGGGCGACCATTGGCGTGCTGGGCACGGGGTTGGAAAATTTTTATCCACAGCGGCATCTGGCGCTGGCCAGACGCATGGCCGAGCAAGGCAGCGCGGTGATTTCCGAGTTTCCGCTGGATACTGCGGCGCAGTCGAACAACTTTCCGCGTCGTAACCGGATCATCAGCGGGCTGTCGCTGGCGGTGCTGGTGGTGGAGGCCAGCGTGCGCAGCGGCTCGCTGATCACTGCCCGCCTGGCGGCCGAGCAAGGGCGTGAGGTGTATGCCATGCCCGGCTCCATCCACCACCCGGGGGCACGGGGTTGTCACCAATTGATTCGCGACGGCGCGACCCTGGTAGAAAGTGTCGAGCATATCCTCGAAGGGCTGCGCCATTGGCAAGGTGTCGCCCCTGCTGCGGCTGCCGTCTCGACGCCCCGGCCGGTGCGTTCCCGCCATCCCCTGCTAGCCTTGTTGCAGGCCGCGCCACAAGGCACCGAGGCCCTTGCCGAGCACCTGGGCTGGCCGCTGTCGAGGGTCCTGGGCGAGCTGACCGAACTGGAGCTGCAAGGCCGGGTCAGTTGCGAAGGCGGACGATGGTTCGCTTCCGGCGACTGGGGTTAAACTGCCGCGCATTATTGATTGGAGAGACAGCATGGTGAGCAGTTGGCGCGTGCAACAAGCCGCCCGGGAAGTTCGGGCCGGTGCGGTGATTGCCTATCCAACCGAGGCGGTGTGGGGGCTGGGTTGCGACCCGTGGGATGAAGAGGCGGTGTATCGCCTGCTGGCGATCAAGTCGCGGCCGGTGCACAAGGGGTTGATCCTGATCGCTGACAACATCCGCCAGTTCGACTTCCTGTTCGAGGACTTTCCCGAATTGTGGATTGACCGCATGGCCAGTACCTGGCCGGGGCCGAACACCTGGCTGGTGCCCCATCAGGACCTGCTGCCCGAATGGATCACCGGTGAGCACGATACCGTAGCCCTGCGGGTCACCGACCATCCGGTGGTGCGCGAGCTGTGCGCGCTGGTCGGGCCGTTGATTTCCACTTCCGCCAACCCCGCCGGCCGGCCTGCGGCGCGCTCGCGGCTGCGGGTGGAGCAGTACTTCCGGGGTGAAGTCGACCTGGTGCTTGGTGGCAGCCTGGGTGGCCGCCGCAACCCCAGTGTGATCCGCGACGTGGCCACCGGGCAGGTGGTTCGCCCGGGCTGATCCCCGGCAAAGGTGCCGGCCAGGGTCATCCCCCGGCCGGGACCGGGTTCAAGGCACCAGGATGGTCGAGCCGGTGGTGCGCCGCGCAGCCAGTTCGGTCTGCGCCTGGGCGGCGTCCTGGAGCGCATACTGCTGCAGGTCGTTGACCTTGATCTTGCCGCTGACCAGCATGTCGAACAGCTCGTCGGCCATGGCCTGCAGGTTCTGTGGGTTGTTGGCGTAGCTGCCGAGGGTCGGGCGGGTCACGTACAGCGAACCCTTCTGCGCCAGCAGGCCCAGGTGCACACCGGTCACCGGCCCCGAGGCGTTGCCGAAGCTGACCAGCAGGCCGCGAGGCGCCACGCAGTCCAGCGAGGTCAGCCAGGTGTCCTTGCCCACGCTGTCGTAGACCACCGGGCACTTGCGCCCTTCGGTCAGTTCCAGCACGCGCCTGGCCACATCCTCATGGCTGTAGTCGATGGTTTCCCAGGCGCCCAGGGCCTTGGCATGCGCGGCCTTTTCCGCCGAGCTGACGGTGCCGATCAGGTTGGCGCCCAGCGCCCTGGCCCACTGGCAGGCCAGCGAACCGACACCGCCGGCGGCGGCGTGGAACAGGAAGGTTTCATTGGGCTTGATCTGGTAGGTCTGGCGCAGCAGGTACTGCACGGTCAGGCCCTTGAGCAGCACGGCGGCGGCCTGCTCGAAGCTCACCGCATCGGGCAGCTTCACCAGGTTGGCTTCCGGCAGCACGTGGAATTCGCCGTAGCCCCCCAGCGGGCCGGTGGCGTAGGCCACGCGATCGCCAACGCTGAAGCGGCTCACTTCACTGCCCACTGCCTCGACCACCCCGGCACCCTCGTTGCCCAGCCCGCTGGGCAGTTCGGCGGGGTACAGGCCGCTGCGGAAATAGGTGTCGATGAAGTTCAGGCCGATCGCATGATTGCGCACCCGCACTTCCTGCGGACCTGGCTCGGCGGGGTCGAAGTCGACGTATTCGAGGACTTCAGGACCACCTGTCTTGCTGAACTGGATACGTTTTGCCATGTGCTCTCTCCATGATTGCTGTATCGACATCAGGCCTGTATCGGACCCTTTCGCATCCGTTACGTCAACTGCGAAGGCGTTGCAGGCGATGTTATGCTAGCCGCCCATTTGCCTGCAGCCCTTCCAATCCGGGCTCCGGAGCGTTTCGAGGAAGCCGCATGAATAGCCGTACCGAAGCTGTCAAAGCCTACCTGCTCGACCTGCAGGACCGTATCTGCGCCGCCCTGGAGCAGGAAGACGGTGCCGCCCGGTTCATCGAGGACGCCTGGACCCGCCAGGCAGGCGGCGGTGGCCGCACCCGGGTCATCGAGAACGGCACCCTGATCGAGAAAGGCGGAGTCAACTTCTCCCATGTGTTCGGCAGCAGCCTGCCGCCGTCGGCCAGTGCTCATCGTCCGGAACTGGCCGGGCGTGGCTTCCAGGCCCTGGGCGTATCGCTGGTCATTCATCCGCACAACCCCCACGTGCCCACCTCGCATGCCAACGTGCGCTTCTTCATTGCCGAGAAAGAAGGTGAAGAGCCGGTGTGGTGGTTCGGTGGTGGCTTCGACCTGACCCCCTACTACGCTGTCGAAGAAGACTGCATCCACTGGCACCGGGTCGCCGAACAGGCCTGCGCGCCGTTCGGCGCCGATGTCTACCCGCGCTACAAGGCCTGGTGCGACAGCTACTTCCACCTCAAGCACCGCAACGAGCCACGCGGCATCGGCGGCTTGTTTTTCGACGACCTGAACCAGTGGGACTTCGACACCAGCTTTGCCTTCATGCGTGCCATCGGCGACGCCTACCTGGAGGCCTACCTGCCCATCGTGCGGCGCCGCAAGGCGGCGGCCTACACGGTGCAGCAGCGCGAGTTCCAGGAGTTCCGCCGGGGCCGCTACGTCGAGTTCAACCTGGTCTACGACCGCGGCACGCTGTTCGGCCTGCAGTCGGGCGGGCGTACCGAATCCATCCTCATGTCGCTGCCGCCGCAGGTGCGCTGGGGTTATGACTGGAAAGCCGCGCCGGGCAGCGAAGAGGCGCGCCTGACCGACTACTTCCTGCAGGACCGCGACTGGCTGGGCCTCGCGGCCACCGATTGATTTCAGGACTGGACATGGACCACTACGTTGTATTCGGCAACCCCATCGGTCACAGCAAGTCGCCGCTGATCCACAGCCTGTTCGCCGAGCAGACCGGCCAGGCCCTGGACTACCGCACCGCGCTGGCGCCGCTGGACGACTTCGCAGCCTTTGCCCGGGCCTTCTTCGTCACCGGGCGTGGTGCCAACGTCACCGTGCCGTTCAAGGAGCAGGCCTTTGCCCTGGCCGACCGGCTGACCGAACGCGCGCGGCGTGCCGGAGCGGTGAATACCCTGGCCCGGCAGGCCGACGGCACGCTGCTGGGCGACAACACCGACGGTGCCGGGCTGGTCCGCGACCTCACCGTCAATGCCGGCCTGAGCCTGCGCGGCACGCGCATCCTGGTGCTGGGCGCCGGTGGTGCAGTGCGCGGTGCACTGGAACCGCTGCTCGCCGAAGGCCCGGCCGTGGTGACCATTGCCAACCGTACCCTGGAAAAGGCCGAACAACTGGTGCAGGAATTCGCCGACCTCGGCCCGCTGTCGGCCAGTGGTTTCGACTGGCTGGAAGAGCCAGTGGAGGTGATCATCAACGCCACCTCGGCGAGCCTGTCCGGCGAGCGCCCGCCCATCGCCGCGAGCCTGATCCAGCCAGGAGTGACTTTCTGCTACGACATGATGTACGCCAAGGAGCCCACTACCTTCTGCCGCTGGGCCGCCGAGCAGGGCGCGCTGCAAGCGATGGACGGCCTGGGCATGCTGGTCGAGCAGGCCGCCGAAGCCTTCGAGCTGTGGCGCGGCGTGCGCCCAGACTCGGCGCCGGTACTGGCCGAACTGCGCCGCCAGCTGGCGGCAGGCTGAGCCGCCGCATCAGTCCTCGAAGCGCACCGGGCAGTGCTCGGCGCCTTCGAGCTTCTGCAGCTCTTCGATCACATGGGGGCGCGCATGGCGCAGGATCAGCGTGCGGCCCTGCTGCGCCAGCCGGCGTGCTTCCTGGTGCAGCATCTCCACCCCTGAATAGTCGATGAAGTTGATGTGCTGGGCCTCGATCACCACATCGCGGCCCTCGGTGCGTTGTAGGCGCGTCTGCAGGTAGTGGCTGGCGCCGAAGAAGATCGAACCGCCAAAACGCAAGACCTCCTGGTCGCCGTCGCGCCATTGCTGGATGCGTGGCCGCGAGGTGCGCTTGAGGTAGAAGAACAGCGAGGCCAGCACGCCCGCGTAGATGGCGGCCTGCAGCTCCAGGAGCAGGGTCGCCACGCAGGTCAGCAGCATGACGAAGAACTCCGCACGACTGACCCGGAACAGCGCCGCGATACCCTTGCGATCCACCAACCCCCAGCAGATCAGCAGGATCGACGCGGCCATGGCGGGAATCGGGATGTGCGCGATCAGCGCAGCCCCGGCGATGGCGAACAACGCCACCCACAACGCCGAAAACACCCCGGCCAGCGGCGAGCGGGCGCCGGCTTCGTAGCTGAGCGCGGCGCGGGTGAAGGATCCCGCCGAGAGGTATCCGGAAAACAGCGCCCCGGCCATGTTCGACAGGCCCTGGGCGCGTACCTCTTGGTTGGCGTCGAGCAACTGCTGCGAACGGGCCGACAGCGAGCGGGCGATCGATAGGCTGTTGACCAGCCCGAGCATACCCACCGCCACCGCCGTGGGTAGCAGGCGAATGATCATTTCCCCATCCAGTGGCAGCGGGCTGAAAGGCGGCAGATGCCCGGCGAATGCCGTGACCCGTTTTACATGACCAAACATCGACGGCCACAGCCACACCAACAGGCTGCTGCCCAGCAAGGCGATGAGCAGCGCCGGCCAGCGCGGCGCCAGAATCTTCAGGGCGATGCCCAGGCCCAGCGTGAGCAGCCCCAGTGCCAGGGAGGCGATGTCCAGTTGGCTGGCATGCGCGAGCAGGGCCTTGAGGCTGTCCAGCGCGGTGTTCTGGCTGGGCAGGTCGATGCCCATCAGGTTGGGCAACTGGCCCAGGGCGATGACGATGGCCGCACCCAGGGTGAACCCCACCACCACCGAATGCGACACGAAGTTGACCAGCGCGCCGAAGCGCATCAGCCCCAGCAGCAGCTGGAAGGCGCCGGCGATGAAGGTCAGCAGCAGGATGAGGGTGATGTAGTCCTGGCTGCCGGGCACGGCCAGCGGGCTGACGCTGGCGTACAGCACCACCGAGATGGCCGCTGTGGGGCCACAGATCAGGTGCCACGATGAACCCCACAGGCAGGCGATCAGCACTGGCACGATGGCCGCATACAGGCCGTACTCCGGTGGCAGGCCGGCGATCAGGGCATAAGCGATGGATTGCGGCAGCGCCAGGATGGCCCCGCTCAGGCCCACCAGCGCGTCGTTGCTGACGCTACGGCGGGTCTGGTATGGCAGCCAGGCGAGAAACGGCAGATAGCGATGCAGTTTGAGCCGACCCATCGGTCCTCCATTTTGGACAGGTTGTCGCCAGGGTATACCGCCGGGCGCTCGCTTGCAGCCAGGCAGGTCCCTTGAACTGCTCTCTGCCCCAGCGCTTCTACCCGTTACAGCTTGGTCTTCAGCGCCGCCAGGCCATCCTGGCCATCCAGGGTCTTGACCCCGTCCAGCCACTTTTCCAGCACCGCCGGGTTGGCCTTGATCCACGCCCGGGCGGCATCCTGGTTGCTGAGTTTCTCGTTGACCACCGTGGCCATGATGCTGTTCTCCATGTCCAGGGTGAACCTCAGGTTGCCGAACAGCCGCGCCGCATTCGGGCAGGCCTCGGCGTAGCCCTTGCGGGTCAGGGTATGCACGGTGCCGCTGCTGCCGAAGTACTTCTCTCCGCCCTTGAGGTAATGCATGCCCTTTATCTGCACGTTCATCGGGTGCGGCGTCCAGCCCAGGAACACCACGAAGGCCTTGCGCTTCACGTTGCGGTTGACCTCGGCGAGCATCGCCTGCTCGCTGGACTCCACCAGCTTCCAGCCGCCCAGCCCGAAGTCGTTGTTCTTGATGATCTCCTGCAGCGACAGGTTGGCCGGCGCACCGGCACCGATGCCGTAGATCTTGCTGCCGAACTTGTCGGCGAAGCGCTGCAGATCAGCGAAGTCGTGGATCCCGGCGTCCCACACGTAGTCCGGAACGGCCAGGGTGAACTCGGTGCCCTCCAGGTTGGTGGCCAGCGAGGTCACGTCGCCGCTGGCCACGAACTTGTCATGAAAACCCTGCTGGGCCGGCATCCAGTTGCCCAGGAACACGTCCAGCTGGCCGTCCTTCAACCCGCCATAGGCGATCGGCACCGCCAGGGTATCGACCTTCTGGCTATAGCCCAGGCCATCGAGCAGCAAACCGGCGATGGCGTTGGTGGCGGCGATATCGCTCCAGCCGGGGTCGGCCATGCGCACGGTCTTGCAGCTTTGTTCGTCGGCCTGGGCGGACAGGCCGGCCAGGGTCATCACACTGGCCATCAGCATCGCGGGTAAGGTTTTCATGGCGTTGCCCTTTGTGAGTTATGGGTGTTGGCAGCGGAATGGAAAAACCGTCAGGGTCTGGGAAAGCGCGCTCGGCGCTCCAGGTCGTCGAGGTCGATGTGGTTGCGCATGAACTGCTGGCTGGCGTCGACCCAGGGCTGGTGGTCCCAGCTCTTCAGTTTGCCGGTGGCCAGGGCCTTGCCCACCAGGCGTCGGCGACGCTGGCTGGCAAGTACCTGCTGGTGAATGCGCGGTATGTCCCAGCGTGCCCGGGCCTCGGCCAGGAAGGCCTCGAAGAGGGCGCGATGCGCCGCCGAGCCGCTCAGTTCCTCGCGCTCCTGCGGGTCATTGGCCACGTCGAACAGCAGGCAGGGGTCTTGCTCGGAGTAGATGAATTTGTAGCGGCCGCGGCGAATCATCATCAGCGGGCTGGTGGTGCCTTCGGCCATGTACTCGCCGAACACCTCGTCATGCCCGCCCTCGCCGCGCAGGTGCGGCAGCAGCGAGCGGCCATCCAGCGGCAGGCGTGCGTCGACCTGGCCGCCGGCCAGTTCCACCAGGGTCGGCAGCAGGTCGGCGGTGGATACCGCTTCGCGCACGCGCCGTGCGGTGAACTGCCTGGGGGCGTGCACCAGCAAGGGCACCCGGGCGGCCATCTCGAACCAGTGCATCTTGTACCAGAGGCCGCGCTCGCCGAGCATGTCGCCGTGGTCGCCGGAGAACACGATCAGCGTGTCGTCGGCCAGGCCGGTGTCTTCGAGGGTCTGCAGCAACTGGCCGATGTTGTGGTCGATGTAACTGCAGGCGCCGAAGTAGGCGCGCCGAGCATCGCGGATCTTGTCCAGCGGCAACGGCTTGTCCCACAGGTCGTAGACCTTCAACAAGCGCTGCGAGTGCGGGTCCAGGGCGTCCTGGTCGGTATGCGCCACCGGCATGGGAATCTCATCGTCGCGGTACAGGTCCCAGAACGCCTTGGGAATGGTGTACGGGTCGTGCGGGTGGGTCATCGACACGGTCAGGCAGAACGGCGCCTCGCCGCCTTCGCGAACATGATCGAACAGGTACTGGCGGGCCTTGAACAGCACTTCCTCGTCGAAATCCAGCTGGTTGGTGCGCACGCAGGGGCCGGCCTGCAGCACCGACGACATGTTGTGGTACCAGCTGGGGCGTACGTCCGGTTCGTCCCAGTTCACCGCCCAGCCGTAGTCGGCCGGGTAGATGTCGCTGGTCAGCCGCTCTTCGTAACCGTGCAACTGGTCCGGCCCGCAGAAATGCATCTTGCCCGCCAGGGCGGTGCGGTAGCCGAGGTTGCGCAGGTAGTGCGCATAGGTGGGTATATCGGCCGGGAAATCCGCCGCGTTGTCGTAGGCGCCGATCTGGCTCGGCAGCTGGCCGCTGACCAGGGTGAAGCGCGACGGCGCGCACAACGGGCTGTTGCAGTACGCCGCATCGAACACCACCGCCTGCTCGGCCAGACGGCTGAGGTGTGGCAGGCGAATGGGCGACGGGCTGTGCAGGGGCAGGATGGGGGCGGCCATCTGGTCGGCCATGATGAAGAGGATGTTCGGTTGTTTCATCGCAGCGGCATCCCATTGCAGGTTTTTATGCAAAAGTGTTGCATCGCAGGATGAAGACGCCGGTTTTCCCGGTAAAGCCCATGTCTGGCAATGCCTAGGATAAGTACAGCTTATGTTTGAGAGTCTCGGCGAATTGTCTCTGGATCTGCTGCGCGTATTCGAGGCTGCCGGACGACTGCGCAGTTTCACGGCGGCGGCGAGTGAGCTGGGCACCACCCAGCCGGCCATCAGCCAGCAGATCAGGCGCCTGGAAGACCGGCTGGCGACCCGGCTGTTCGACCGGGTCTACCGTGGCATCGTGTTGACCGAAGCCGGCGAGCAGCTGCTCGGCCACGTGCAGACCGGGCTGCAGGCCATGGACCAGGGCCTGACCAATATCACCCGGCGCGCCCAGCACGAGGTGCTGCAGGTGGCCACGGACTTCGCCTTCGCGGCCTACTGGCTGATGCCGCGCCTGCATCGCTTCCACCAGCTCAACCCGGATGTGGACGTCAGCCTGGTTACCGGTGAACGCAGCCAGACCATGCTGCGGCCCGATATCGACGTCGCGGTGCTGTTCGGCGACGGTCGTTTTCGCCAGGGTGAGAGCCACTGGCTGTTCAGCGAAGAGGTGTTCCCGGTGTGCAGCCCCGGCCTGCTGGCTGGCCGCCCCCTGCCCTTGCCGCCCGATGCCTTGTGCGACCTGCCGCTGCTGCATTTGCGCAGCGAGGGCAGCCCGCGCTGGTTCGACTGGGCCGGGGTGTTCCGCGCCCTCGGTATTGCCCAGGCGCCGGCGCCCGGCCAGTTGCGCTTCGACAACTACACCCTGCTGATCCAGGCTGCGATTGGCGGTCAGGGCGTGGCGCTGGGCTGGCGGCACCTGGTCGACGACCTGCTGGAGCAGGGCCTGCTGTGCCGGCCGCTGGACGCCGTGGTGCAGTCTGCCTCGGGCTATTACGTGGTGCTGCCGCCACGCAAACGTCGCCAGCAGCTGGTCGAGCAGTTCGTCGAGTGGCTGGCGAACGAGCAGGCGCGCAGCCGCGGTGCGTCACCACAGCGGCCTTTACCGCCGTTGGCGGTATGAGCTGTTGATGAAGCCTTACAGAGACTGCAGCGGCTTCTGACAGATACTTGTACGGCGTCGATGCAAGACTGCGCGCTTTTCTCGCATAAGGACATCGCGATGCAGCCGTTGATCACCCCCACCCAGGCCTTCTACAGGAAGTGGCTGAAAAGACTCTGGCTACCCGGCGCCTTGCTGGTCGGCTCGCCGATCCTGTTCAACAGCATGTTCTTCTACAACGAAGCCGGCTACATGACCCACGTACGCACCATTTTCGGCGACGAGAAGATCGTCGATGACGTGGGCTACGCCACGCGCTGGTTCGGTCGGGCCACGGTGTGGAAGAAAGCCATCAGCGTGCAATCGGTACTGGCGCTGGACAAGCTCGACGAAAACCCTGACAACGACGCGTTGGGTGCAACCATCGAGACCTTTCCCATCGTGTTCCTCGGCAACGTCGACGCCAAGGTCGAATCCGCCGCGCGGTTTCGCCTGCCCAGCGGCGAGGCCTTCCTGACCATCGCCCAGGAATACCGCAACCCGGACAACTTCATCCGCAGCGCGCTGTTGCCGGCGATCAAGGAAACCCTGCAGGCCACGGCCTCACTGATGACTGCCGACGACTACTACGCCGGGGCGCGCAGCGAGTTCGCCGCCGAATTCGAAAACCAGCTCAAGGACGGGCTGTATCTCATCAAGCGCAAGGAAGTGCGCCGCGTCCAAGGCCGCCTGCCCGACCAGACGGCGATTCTGCAGGCCGGCACCGAACAGGGGCAGTTCGGCCACAACTCCGGCAGCCAGTACATCACCGAGAAGGTCACCGACGACAAGAACGTGCCGATCCGCAAACAGCAGCAGTTCCGCCGCTTCGGCGTGGAGGTGGTCGAGGCGCGGATCACCAACATCGACCCCAACCCGCAGTACCGTGAACGCATGCTCAAGGTCCAGCATGCCCTGGCCGAGCTGGCAGTGGCGCGGCAGAACCGCCTCAAGGAGGAAGAAGAGAAACGCCTGGTCACCGCCCGTGGCGAAAAGGAAGTCGAGGCCAAGCGCCAGGAAACCCTGCGTGACCAGATCGCCCGCACCACCCAGGCGGAAACCGAGAAGCAGCTGGCAGTGATCAGTGCCGAGCGCGAACGCAGCCGCGCCGAGATCGAGAAGCAGACCGCCGAGCTGCTGCGCGAAAAGGCCGTGACCACCGCCGCTGCCACGCGTATCACCGCCGATGCCGAAGCACACGCTCGCGAGGCAGCACTGAAGGCGGACGGCGCCTTGCAGTCCAAGCTGGATGCGTTGGTCGAGATCAACCGCGCCTGGGCCCAGGCAGCGGCGCAGGCCCCGGTGCCCGGTGTGATGATGGGCGCTGCCGGCTCTGGGGCGGTCGGCCGTCAGGATGAGCTGAGCCAGCTGATGGGCGTGCTGGCCGCCAAGGCGGCCAAGGACATGGCCCTCGACCTGAAACCGGGCGGCTGAGCCGGCCCCAAGGTTTGCGAGGGCGGCGCCCGGCATGGGATAACACGCCTTTTTTCAGGGCCGCTTGTTGGAGCAATCCCATGCCATCAATTCAGGGCTACCACGCCCACGTCTACTTCGATGTCCAGACCCTCGACCAGGCCCGCGCCCTGTGCGAAGCCGCCACGGCGCGTTTCGACATCCAGATGGGGCGGGTCCATCAGCGCCTGGTCGGCCCACACCCTGAATGGAGCTGCCAGTTGGCTTTTTCCCACAAGGACTTTGCCGATATCGTGCTGTGGCTGGCGTTGAACCGTAAGGAGCTGGTGGTATTCCTGCACCCGCTGACCGGCGACGACCTGGCCGACCATACCGCCCACGCGATCTGGATGGGGGCGGTACGGCCGTTGAACCTGGAAGCCTTTGCACGCTGATACCGTGCAGCCGGTAGGCGCGGCGTTAGCCGCGCCAAATCTCGCCCCCCTTCCCGACTGAGGCCGGCCTTGCCCGTAACGCCGCCCCTCAAGGCGGCTCAGTTCAGCACGCCATCCAGAATGGCGTAGACGATCCCGGTGCCCACGGCGATCAGCACCACGTCGGTGCCCAGGCGGCGCCATTCATAACCTTCGTAATGCGGCAGGTGCTGCAAGGCGCGGCGGTCCAGGCGCTTGCCGTAGCCGGGTGGCAGCGGCTTGCCCCTGGCCACGATGATGCCCGGCGGCAGCGGCTGGCCACGACCGATCACGTCACGGTATTGCACGATGGTCTGGCGTACCGGGCCGAAATCCTGCGGTGGACGGTGTCCGCCCCGCTCGCCCTGCGGCCCTTGCCCTCCGGGACCGTTACCGTGGCCGCGCCCCGGGTTGTCGCCTGGCCCCTGTTGAGGCCCGCCCCGTTCGTTCTGCCCCGGCCCACGCCCGTCGGGCGGTGCGGCCTGCAGCAGCGAACTGGCGCTGATCATCAGGATTCCCAAGCCGGCGACGACGCGGTTTGGCAGTTTCATGGGCAGGCTCCTCGGTATCAGGCAATGAAAAAGGGGCTCGGACCGCTGGTCCGAACCCCTTGAGTCTTGTCCTGTAGAGTCACCCGCGCCCGGCGAAATTCCTCTGTATCAGGATCTTTACACCCGCGCACCGCGCACGCCTTCGGCCAGCGCTGCGCACAGGCTCAGCACGCCGTCGACGGCCTGTTCGGGCGAGCCGGCCTTGGCGATCTGATCGACCAGTGCCGAGCCGACCACCACCCCGTCGGCCAGGCGCGCGATGGCGGCGGCCTGTTCAGGAGTGCGGATGCCGAAGCCGACGCTGATCGGCAGCGAGGTGTGCCGACGCAGACGCTCGATGGCCTCGGTGACGTGCTCGGTGGTCGCCGAACCGGCACCGGTGACACCGGCGACCGACACGTAGTAGACGAACCCGGAGCTGCGCTCCAGCACTCGTGGCAGGCGCGCATCGTCGGTGGTCGGGGTGGTCAGGCGGATGAAGTCGATGCCCGAGGCCTGCGCCGGGGTGGCCAGCTCGCCGTCGTGCTCCGGTGGCAGGTCGACGATGATCAGGCCATCGACCCCGGCTTCCTTGGCCTGGGCGACGAAGGCGTCGACGCCGAAGCGGTGGATCGGGTTGTAGTAACCCATCAGCACGATGGGCGTGGTGCTGTCGTCGGCACGGAACTCGCGGACCATCTGCAGGGTTTTCGCCAGGGTCTGGCCAGCGTCCAGCGCACGCAGGGTGGCCAGCTGGATGGCCACGCCGTCGGCCATCGGGTCGGTGAACGGCATGCCCAGTTCGATCACGTCGGCACCGGCAGCCGGCAGGCCCTTGAGAATCTTCAGCGAGGTGTCGTAGCCGGGGTCACCGGCGGTGATGAAGGTCACCAGGGCGGAACGGCCTTCGGCCTTGAGCTGGGCAAAACGGTGTTCGAGACGGCTCATGCCTGCTTCTCCTGGTTCTTTTCGGCCTCGGTCATATGGGTCATCACGGTTTGCATGTCTTTGTCGCCACGGCCCGAGAAGCACACCACCATCAGGTGGTCCTTGCCCAGGGTCGGCGCGCGGCGGATGGCTTCAGCCAGGGCGTGGGCGGTTTCCAGCGCCGGGATGATGCCTTCCAGGCGGCAGCACTGGTGGAAGGCGTCCAGGGCCTGGTCGTCGGTGATGCTCACGTACTCGACGCGCTTCACTTCGTGCAACCAGGCGTGTTCCGGGCCGATGCCGGGGTAGTCGAGACCCGCGGAAATCGAGTGGGCGTCGGCGATCTGGCCGTCGTCGTTCTGCAGCAGGTAGGTGCGGTTGCCGTGCAGCACGCCCGGCACGCCACCGTTGAGGCTGGCCGCGTGCTTGTCGGTGTCGACGCCATGGCCACCGGCCTCGACGCCGATGATCTGCACGCTGGCGTCATCCAGGAACGGGTGGAACAGGCCCATGGCGTTGGAGCCGCCGCCAACGCAGGCGACCAGGCTGTCGGGCAGGCGGCCTTCCTTCTCGAGCATCTGCTCCTTGGCTTCCTTGCCGATCACCGACTGGAAGTCACGGACCATGGCCGGGTAAGGATGCGGGCCGGCTACGGTGCCGATCAGGTAGAAGGTGTTGTCGACGTTGGTGACCCAGTCGCGCAGTGCCTCGTTCATGGCGTCCTTGAGGGTGCCGGTGCCGGAGGTCACCGGAACGATCTCGGCGCCCAGCAGCTTCATGCGGAACACGTTGGCCTGCTGGCGCTCGATATCGGTGGCGCCCATGTAGATCACGCAGGGCAGGCCGAAGCGTGCAGCAACGGTGGCGGTGGCCACGCCGTGCATGCCGGCACCGGTTTCGGCGATCAGGCGGGTCTTGCCCATGCGCTTGGCCAGCAGCACCTGGCCGATGCAGTTGTTGATCTTGTGCGCGCCGGTGTGGTTCAGCTCTTCACGCTTGAAGAAGATCCGTGCGCCGCCCAGGGCATCGCTCAGGCGTTCGGCGTAGTACAGCGGGTTGGGCCGGCCCACGTAGTCGCGCTGGAAGTAGGCCAGTTGCTCGGCGAACGCCGGGTCGGCCTTGGCGGCTTCATACTCGCGGTTCAGGTCGAGGACCAGGGGCATCAGGGTTTCGGCGACGTAGCGGCCGCCGAACGAACCGAACAGGCCGTTGGCGTCGGGACCGTTGCGCAGTGGGGTCTGGGTCATGAACTACTCCGGGTTGCACAGGGCAAATGAATTGAGCCGTGGCGGCAATGGACACACTCTAACCAGCGCAGGCCCGCCTGAAAACCGATAAGATCGCCGCAACCTGTCAGGAAAACTCAACTGTCCATGAACCGTGATCTTCCTCCGTTGAATGCCTTGCGCGCCTTCGAGGCGGTGGCCCGCCTGGGCAGCGTCAGCCAGGCGGCGGAACAGCTGCATGTCACCCATGGCGCGGTAAGCCGGCAGCTGAAGGTGCTCGAAGAGCACCTGGGCGTCAGCCTGTTCAGCAAGGAGGGCCGAGGCCTGAAACTCACAGATGCCGGGGTGCGGCTGCGTGACGTCAGTGGGGAAGCCTTCGACCGCCTGCGCCAGGTGTGCGCGGAGCTGAACCAGGGTGGCAGCGATGCGCCCTTCGTGCTGGGCTGCTCCGGCAGCCTGCTGGCGCGCTGGTTCATTCCGCGTCTCGGGCGCCTGAATGCCGAGCTGCCAGACCTGCGCCTGCACCTCTCCGCTGGCGAAGGTGATCTTGATCCGCGACGGCCCGGGCTGGATGCCCTGCTGGTGTTCGCCGAGCCGCCGTGGCCGGCTGACATGCAGGTGCTGGAACTGGCGGCCGAGCGCATCGGCCCGGTGCTCAGCCCGCGTTCGGCGCGCTACGAGACGCTGCGGGATGCGCCGGCCCGGGCCTTGTTGAACGAGCCACTGCTGCATACCGCTTCAAGGCCGCAAGCCTGGCCGGCCTGGGCGCAACAGCAGGGTATCGATCCGCAGGCACTGCGTTTCGGGCAGGGATTCGAGCATTTGTATTATTTGCTGGAGGCGGCCGTGGCAGGCCTGGGTGTGGCGATTGCGCCAGAGCCGCTGGTCAGCGATGACCTGCGCGCCGGACGCCTGGCCGCGCCCTGGGGTTTTACGCAAACCCCGGCGCGGCTGGCCTTGTGGCTGCCTCGCAGGGCCGCTGACGGGCGTGCCCGTCAACTGGCCCAATGGCTCAGTAATGAGCTGCGAGGAAGCGGCTGATCAGTTGCCGCGTTTGCACAGCAGGTAGGCGGCCAGCAGGCCGATGGCGCCAACCGCGACGCCGGCGGTGGTCCAGGGATGCTCCTGGGCGTAGTCGCGGGTGGCGATGGCGTTTTCACGGGTCTTGACCTTCACGTCGGCGTAGACGTCGCCCAGGTCGCTGAGCAGCCCACGGGAATGGCCCAAGGCGCGCTCGGCACTGGCCTTGAGGCTCTTGAGGGTCTTGTGCGACTCCTCGGAGGCGTCGGCTTTCAGGCTTTCCAGCGACTTGAGCAAGCTTTCGATCTCTGCTTCCACACTTTGCAGCGAAGCCTTGCGGAGTGAAGAACTGGCCATGGTATTTCTCCTGCAGTGGTGAGTAGGGTGTGTTTTTTCCGACTGCAAGGGTTTTGAAAAGTGCAGAGCAATTTGCCGGCTGAACTTTTCTGCGGCTTTTCCACACAGAAACAGGGAGCGCCAGCAGCCCGCGCTCAGCCATTTCACAAGGAGAACTGCCATGAGTGATCACCGCACCTACAAGAAGATCGAGCTGGTCGGCTCGTCTACTACCTCTGTCGAAGACGCCATCAACAACGCTATCGCCGAAGCCAGCAAGTCCCTGACCCATCTGGAATGGTTCGAAGTCACCGAGACCCGCGGGCATATCGAAAACGGCAAGGTGGCGCACTTCCAGGTGACCCTCAAGGTGGGCTTTCGTATCGCCAATAGCTGACACGCGTCACATTCCCGGTGGGCCGCTATGAACCTTCGAGCTGGCTCACTGCCATAGCCTGCGCTACTCATAGTCGGGGCGGCTTCATCGCGAGGTTGCCCCTGGACCAGCCGAATCAGGAGGATGTGCTCATGAAGCGATTCATGTTGGCGGTAGGTTTGTTGGGCCTGGCAGGCACTGCTATGGCCGCAGGCAAGCCCTGCGAGGAATTGAAAGCGGAAATCGACGCCAAGCTGCAGGCCAAGGGCGTGTCGTCCTACACGCTGGACGTGGTGGACAAAGGCTCGATTGCGGATCAGAAAGTGGTCGGCATGTGTGAAGGCGGCAGCAAGGCAATCGTCTACAAGCGTGGGTGATTCAAGTCTACGCCGTTGTTGACCGCTACCTGCGCGACAGGTCGCTCCTGCACCGCCTTGCAGCGGTAGGGGCGAACCTGCCCGGCAGGCGGTTCAGCCCTTGGCCGCTTCGGCCAGAATCTCGAACGACCTCAAGCGGTCGGCATGCTCGAACAGGTCGCAAGTGAAGATCAGTTCGTCGGCGTCGGTCTGTTCCAGCAATACGTCCAGTTTGGCGCGGACCTTCTCCGGCCCGCCGATCACCGCCAGCCCCAGAAAGCTCATCACCGCCTCGCGTTCATGCGGCAGCCATAGGCCGTCCATGCTCGGCACCGGTGGGCGCTGCACCAGGCTATGGCCACGTATCAACGCCAGGATTCGCCGGTAGACGGAGGTGGCCAGGTATTCGGCCTGCTCGTCGCTGTCGGCCGCCACCAGCGGTACACCCAACATCACATAGGGCTTGTCGAGCACTTCCGAAGGCTGGAAGTGGTTGCGATACACGCGGATCGCCTCGTGCATGTAGCGCGGAGCGAAGTGCGAGGCGAAGGCGTAGGGCAAGCCACGCATGCCGGCCAGCTGTGCGCTGAACAGGCTCGAACCCAGCAGCCACACCGGCACCTGGGTGCCATGGCCGGGCACGGCGATCACTTTCTGCTCAGGGCTGCGCGGGCCGAGATAAGCCATCAGCTCGGCCACGTCATCGGGAAAATCGTCGGCACTGCCGGAGCGTTCGCGGCGCAGCGCACGGGCGGTCATCTGGTCGGATCCCGGGGCACGGCCCAGGCCCAGGTCGATGCGTCCGGGATACAGGCTGGCCAGGGTGCCGAACTGTTCGGCGATCACCAGCGGTGCGTGGTTGGGCAGCATCACCCCGCCAGAGCCCACGCGAATGGTCGAGGTGCCGCCCGCAAGGTAGGCCAGCAGCACCGAGGTCGCGGAGCTGGCGATGCCGTCCATGTTGTGGTGCTCGGCGACCCAGAAGCGGTTGAAGCCGAGCTTTTCGACATGCCGGGCCAGGTCCAGCGAGCGATGCAGGGCATCGGCCGGACCCTTGTCCTCACGGACGGGCACCAGGTCGAGGGTGGAAATCTTGATGTCGGACAGGCGTTTCATAAGCCACGCGAGCTCCTGTGCAGAGGTAGGCAGGCGCAAAGGCCTGGAGTAGGAACAGCAGTAAGGGCCGTAAAGGCCGTTTTCAATGCCTGGACGTGAAATTTCCTACTTTGGTAGTAGGAATTAAGCCTTTGAACTTTCTTCCGGCGGCTATCCTCAGAATCCCTGTTGCTGCACGAAACATTCACTCGTTCGCAAGGAGACACCATGAGCATCGTCAAGAAAGCTTCCGCCCATTGGCAAGGCGACCTGAAGAAAGGGACTGGCCACATCTCCACTGAAACCGGTGTGCTGCGCGAAGCCCCTTATGGTTTCAACGCACGCTTCGAAGGCGGCAAGGGCACCAACCCTGAAGAACTGATCGGCGCGGCACACGCCGGCTGCTTCTCCATGGCGCTGTCGATGATCCTCGGCGAAGCCGGCCTGACTGCCGAAAGCATCGACACCGAAGCCCAAGTGACGCTGAACAAGCAGCCCGACGGCTTTGCCATCACTGACATTCACCTGGTGCTCAAGGCCAAGGTGCCGGGCGCCAGCGAAGATCAGTTCCATGAACTGACCCAGAAGGCCAAGGAAGGCTGCCCGGTCTCCAAGGTGCTCAACGCCAACATCACCCTGGAAGCCACCCTGCTCTGACGCGCTGGCGCGGCGGCCTGCCAGTGGCGGGTCGCCCGCCGACGAACCGGATGGCGATCTGCCCTGTCCAACGGGTATCGGCACCTATGTGCGTGCCCCGTCAGGAAGGACCGACAATGAAACATCTGCTCTTCGCCCTCAGCCTATCCCTGCTGGCCGGCACCGCGCTGGCGGCGCCGAAGTCCTGCGATGAACTCAAGGACGAGATCGAAGCCAGGATCCAGGCCAACAACGTCAACTCCTACACCCTGGAAATCGTCAGCAACGATGAAGTCAAGGACCCCAACATGGTGGTCGGCAGTTGCGACAACGGTACCCGCAAGATCATCTACCAGAAGAACGACCGCTGAAGAATCACCGGCTACAGGCACTGCATGTCTGACAGCCTGGCCACTTCCTGGCGCTTGGCGTCGTACAGCCAGGCGTCCACGTCGTTGGCCAGCGAGCGGACTTCCAGGCGGTAGCGCTCCCCCGCCTCAAAGTGGTCGTAGCTCAGGCGGATGAAGCAGGTGATCTCGGTGTAGTCGTCGGCAAACATGCCCAGAGCCATGCCTGCGCGATATTCGTAGTCGAAACGCACCTGCAGTTCATGACGACCGGGTGATACCTGGAAGTAGCGACCGTCTTCGGTGCGCTGACGGTCGAGCTTGTCGGCCATCACCAGCTTGCCCGTGGTGGTGGTGAGGTCGACCCAGGCCATGGCCGGGTCATGCATGGGCAAGGGACCTGCGCATCCAGCCAGGATGCCGACGGTGATAAGCGGTAGTATGGGGCGCATGGCAGGCTCCGCATGAAGGTGTTGCGATGATAGTGGCGGCGCTTCTCGCTGTCCTGCCTGGCATGTTTTCTCTGTGCAGAGCCGTGTATGCCAGCACTCGATGTTTCCCGCCTTTGGCGCGCCGTACCGCTACTGTTGGCAACGTGGCTGGGCGGATGTTCCAGTTTCTCCTATTACAGCCAACTGGCCAGCGGACAGCTGCAACTGCTTGCCGCCCGCGAGCCGGTGGCCGACATCGTGGCCGACCCGGCCCGCGATGCGGCACTGCGCAAGCGTCTGGCGCTGGCCCAGCAGGCGCGGGACTTCGCCACCGCGCAGCTGCACTTGCCCGATAACCGCAGCTACCGGCTGTATGCCGACATCGGGCGGCCCTACGTGGTGTACAACGTTTTCGCCACCGATGAGTTCTCCCTCGACCCACTGACCCACTGCTTCCCGATTGCCGGCTGCGTGGCCTATCGCGGCTATTACAGCCTCGGCGGCGCACGTGGCGAAGCGGCGCTGCAGCGCCAGGCCGGCAAGGATGTCTTCGTCGCCGGCATCGAGGCCTATTCGACCCTGGGCTGGTTTGCCGACCCGATCCTCAACACCATGCTGGGCTGGGGCGACGAACGCCTGGCGACGCTGATCTTCCACGAGCTGGCGCACCAGCGCTTCTACGTGAAAGACGACACCGCGTTCAACGAGTCCTACGCCAGCTTCGTCGAGCAGGAAGGCACCCGCCAATGGCGTGCTGCGCGGGGCCTGCCGCCGCAGGACGACAGCCGCAGCGCCCAGCGCGACGCCCTGACGCGGCTGGTGCTCGACACCCGGCAACGCTTGCGCACGCTGTATGCGCAGCCGTTGCCCGCCAGCGAGATGCGCGCCCGCAAGGCCGCGGAGTTCGAGCGCTTGCGGCACGAGTACCGACAACTGCGCGACCGCCAGTGGCCGGGCGACAAACGCTTCGATGCCTGGATTGACGCGCCCCTGAATAACGCCAAGCTGCTGCCCTTCGGCCTTTACGATCAGTGGGTGCCGGCCTTCGCCGCCGTGTTCCGCCAGGTCGGCGGTGACTGGTCGCGCTTCTATGTCGAAGTCGAGCGTCTTGGCAAACTGCCCGCTCCCGCGCGCACCCAGGCCTTGCATGACCTGATGCCCCGTTGAATGGCCTCGATCAGCGCTGGAAAGCCTGGTGCAGCTCGGCGACGCTGTTGAAGTGGAAGTCTGGCGCTTCGGCGTGCAGTTCCTCGGCGCTGCCGAAGCCATAGCCCACCGCCGCAACCTGCAGGCCATTGCGTCGCCCGCCGATGAGGTCATGCTTGCGGTCGCCGATCATCAGGGTCTGTGCCGGGTCGAGGCGTTCCTGGTCGAGCAGGTGGGCAATCAGCTCGACCTTGTCGGTGCGGGTGCCGTCCAGCTCGCTGCCGTAGATCACCTTGAAGTGCCGGGCGAAATCGAAATGCCGGGCGATCTCGCGAGCGAACTCCCAAGGCTTGGAGGTCGCGACGTACAGCGTGCGGCCCTGCCCTGCCAGGCTTTCCAGCAGGTGTGGAATACCGTCGAACACCTGGTTCTCGTACAGGCCGGTGACCCGGAAGCGTTCGCGGTAGAAATTCACCGCCTCCCAGGCCCGCGCCTCGTCCATGGCATAGAACTGCATGAAGGCCTGCAGCAGCGGCGGGCCGATGAAGTGTTCCAGGCGGGTGATGTCCGGCTCATCGATACCCAGCTTCGCCAGGGCGAACTGGATCGAGCGGGTGATGCCCAGGCGTGGGTCGGTCAGGGTGCCGTCGAGGTCGAAAAGAATGTTCTGCTGATGCATGAAAACGGGCTCGTTGCGGTGGGGCCGGCTGACGCCGGCTCGGGGACAATAAAGATCGATCCGTTCGTAGGAGCGAGCTTGCTCGCGATGGCCGTGCCAGGCTCACCGCATACGCATGGGGCTTACCGGTCTTTTCGCGAGCAAGCTCGCTCCTACAACAGCCAGAGAGCGCCTAAGCGATCAGTGCCTGGCGAGGGACGGGGCAGTCAAGGCTGGTCGAAACCTTCGGCCAGGTGCTGGTCCTTGAGTTTCACGTAGTTGGCGGCGCTGTAGGGGAAGAAGGCGATTTCCTTTTCGGTGAGCGGGCGCACCTGTTTCACCGGGCGACCCACGTACAGAAAGCCGCGCTCCAGCACCTTGCCGGGTGGGACCAGGCTGCCGGCACCGATGATCACTTCGTCCTCGACCACCGCGCCATCCATCACGGTAGTGCCCATGCCGACCAGAATGCGGTTGCCGAGGGTGCAGCCATGCAGCATGCACTTGTGGCCGATGGTCACTTCGTCGCCGATCAGCAGCGGGAAGCCGTCGGGGTTGAACGGACCGGCATGGGTGATGTGCAGCACGCTGCCGTCCTGCACGCTGGTGCGTGCGCCGATACGGATGCGGTGCATGTCGCCGCGCACCACGGTCAGCGGCCAGATCGAGCTGTCATCGCCGATCTGTACATCGCCGATCACGATGGCCGAGCTGTCGACGAAAGCCCGTTCGCCAAGGCTCGGGGTGTGGTTCTGGAATCTGCGAAGGGCCACGATAGCCTCCCTGTTTGCCGGTGATAGAGCGTTTCGGTGCTGCGTGTGCGGGCGATTGTAATTAAGATGGCCGAGTGTTTCTTCACAGCCAAGGTGCAAAACCGTGAGCGCGAACAACCCGCTTCTGCAACCCTACGACCTGCCTCCCTTCTCGGCGATCCGTGCCGAACACGTCAAGCCGGCCATCGACCAGATCCTCGCCGACAACCGTGCCGCCATCGCCAGCCTCCTGGCCGAACAGGGCAAGCAGCCGGACTGGGCCGGGCTGGTGCTGGCGATGGACGAGCTCAACGACCGCCTGGGCGCCGCCTGGAGCCCGGTCAGCCACCTCAATGCGGTGTGTAACAGTGCCGAGCTGCGTGAAGCCTACGAGTCCTGCCTGCCAGCACTGAGTGCCTATTCCACCGAAATGGGCCAGAACCGCGAGCTGTTCCAGGCCTATGAGGCCTTGGCCGCCAGCCCGGCCGCTGCCGGTTTCGACATCGGCCAGAAGACCCTCCTCGAACACGCCCTGCGCGATTTCCGCCTGTCGGGCATCGACCTGCCGCCCGAGCAGCAGAAGCGCTACGCCGAAGTACAGAGCAAGCTGTCGGAACTGGGCAGCCAGTTCTCCAACCAGCTGCTCGACGCCACCCAGGCCTGGACCAAACTGGTCACCGATGAAGCGGCGCTGGATGGCCTGACCGAGTCGGCCAAGCAACAGATGGCCGCTGCCGCCAAGGCCCGTGACCTGGACGGCTGGCTGATCACCCTGGAATTCCCCAGCTACTACGCGGTGATGACCTACGCCCACGACCGCGCCCTGCGTGAAGAGGTCTACACCGCCTACTGCACCCGCGCCTCCGACCAGGGGCCGAACGCCGGGCAGAACGACAACGGTCCGGTGATGCAGCAGATTCTCGATCTGCGCCAGGAACTGGCCGGCCTGCTGGGCTTCGCCAACTTCGCCGAACTGAGCCTGGCGACCAAGATGGCCGAGTCCAGCGACCAGGTGCTGAGCTTCCTGCGTGACCTGGCCGCCCGCAGCAAACCGTTCGCCGCCCAGGACCTGGAGCAGCTCAAGGCTTTCGCCGCCGAACAGGGCTGCCCGGACCTGCAGAGCTGGGACACCGGCTACTACGGCGAGAAATTGCGCGAGCAGCGCTACAGCGTGTCGCAGGAAATCCTGCGTGCCTACTTCCCGATCGACAAGGTACTCGGCGGCCTGTTCGCCATCGTCCAGCGCCTGTACGGCATCGAGATCAACGAGCTGAAGGGGTTCGACACCTGGCACCCGGACGTGCGCCTGTTCGAGATCAAGGAGAACGGCCAGCACGTCGGGCGCTTCTTCTTCGACCTGTATGCCCGCGCCAACAAGCGTGGCGGCGCCTGGATGGACGGCGCCCGCGACCGTCGGCGCACCGCCGATGGCCGTCTGCAGAGTCCGGTGGCCAACCTGGTGTGCAACTTCACCCCGGCTTCGCCCGGCAAGCCGGCGCTGCTGACCCACGATGAGGTCACCACGCTGTTCCACGAATTCGGCCATGGCCTGCATCACCTGCTGACCCGCGTCGAGCACGCCGGGGTGTCCGGCATCAACGGCGTGGCCTGGGATGCCGTGGAACTGCCGAGCCAGTTCATGGAGAACTGGTGCTGGGAACCCGAGGGCCTGGCGCTGATTTCCGGCCACTACGAGACCGGCGAGCCGTTGCCGCAGGACCTGCTGGAGAAGATGCTGGCGGCGAAGAATTTCCAGTCCGGCCTGATGATGGTGCGCCAGCTGGAGTTCTCGCTGTTCGACTTCGAACTGCACGCGACCCACGGCGACGGCCGCAGCGTGCTGCAGGTGCTCGAAGGCGTGCGTGACGAGGTGTCGGTGATGCGTCCGCCGGCGTTCAACCGCTTCGCCAACGGCTTCGCGCACATTTTCGCCGGCGGTTACGCGGCGGGTTACTACAGCTACAAGTGGGCCGAAGTGCTGTCGGCCGACGCCTTCTCGAAGTTCGAGGAAGAAGGTGTGCTTAACGCCGACACCGGTCGTGCGTTCCGTGAGGCGATCCTGGCGCGTGGCGGCTCCCAGGCACCGATGGTGCTGTTCGTCGATTTCCGCGGACGTGAGCCGTCGATCGATGCACTCTTGCGCCATAGTGGCCTGAGTGAGGAAGCGGCATGAGCGACGCCCCCGTGGTGACCCCGAAACGCTTCATCGCCGGTGCGGTGTGCCCGGCGTGCAGCGAATCCGACAAGCTGAAGATGTGGAGCGAAGACGGCGTGCCGCACCGCGAGTGCGTGAGCTGCGGCTACACCGACACCCTCAACGACCAAGGGCTGTCGGTGCCCAAGGAACTCGGCACCCGGGTCAACCGGGCTGAGCCCAAGCCGGCCACGCCCAAGGTCCAGGGCGTGCAGTTCTTCCCCAATCCGAAGCTCAAGAAGCCGGTCGACCCGAGCTGAGGGTCAGGGGGCCCGGCGTCTGCTCAGGCGCCGGGCCCCCGCGCTTCACGACAGGCTCTTCATGAATGCGGCGGCCAAGCCGAACAGTACTTCGTCTTCTGGCGCGAAACCGGCGTCGGACTCTTCGCTGTCCAGCACTTCATCGAAATCCTCATCGGCATTCGAACTGCCCAGACGCGCCCAGTACGTGGTTTCATCGTTTCTGATGAAGTCGATCAGCATTTCCGGGTTGCGGGAGGTTTCGAAGCCCTCCAGCAACATGCGCACTTCGTAATTAGCCATCATCCACCTCGCAGCGGTTAGGGTTGCGATGACTCGGCAGTCGGGCAAGGACTGCCCGACGCACGTTATCCCTGGCCTGGCATCGGGTCTACTGACAGAAATGACAGTGAGACGGCCTTACCAGCGGTAGTGGCGTGTAACAGATTGTGCTGTACTGTATATGTGAACAGTATCAGGCATTCCCCATGACCTCCTCTTCGCCAATCCGTGGCCGCGGCACGGCCAGCAATCCCCATAACCGTTTCACGGCCCAGCGCTCGGTGGTCGAGGACGACGGCTGGTACCAGGAAGTGCCGCTGACCCAGGGCACCGAAGTGACCCACGAGACGGCCAAGACCATCATCACCCGCAACATCTCGCCCGATATCCCCTTCGACCGCTCGATCAATCCCTACCGGGGCTGCGAGCATGGTTGCATCTACTGCTTCGCGCGGCCCAGCCACGCCTACTGGGACATGTCGCCGGGCCTGGATTTCGAAACCCGGCTGATCGCCAAGACCAACGCCGCCGCGCTGCTCGAACAGCAACTGTCCAAGCCGGGCTACCGTTGTGCGCCGATCAACCTGGGGGCCAACACCGACCCCTACCAGCCCATCGAGCGCGAGTACAAGCTGACCCGCGCCATTCTCGAAGTGCTGCTGCGCTACCGGCACCCGGTGACCATCGTCACCAAGGGCTCTCTGATTCTGCGTGACCTCGACCTGCTGGCCGAGCTGGCGCGGCAGCGGCTGGTGTCGGTGTACATCAGCCTCACCACCCAGGACGACGAACTCAAACGTATCCTCGAACCCCGCGCCGCCGCCCCCGCCGCGCGGTTGCGGGCGATTCGCGTGCTGCGCCAGGCCGGGGTGCCGGTGGGGGTGTTGTGCGCGCCGATGATCCCCATGATCAACGACAGCGAGCTGGAGAACCTCATGCAGCAGGCCAAGGCCGCCGGAGCCCTCAGCGCGGGTTACGTGATGCTGCGCCTGCCGCTGGAGGTCGCGCCGCTGTTCGAAGAGTGGCTGGCCAACCATTACCCGCAGCGTGCGGCGCATGTCATGAGCCTGATACGCCAGAGCCGCGGTGGTGCCAACAACGACAGCCGCTTTGGTGTGCGGATGCGCGGCGAGGGCCAGTTCGCCGAGCTGCTGGCACAGCGTTTCGCCCTGGCGCGCAAGCGTCTGGGGCTCGGCCAGCGGGAAAGTTTCGTGCTCGACTGTGACTCTTTCTGCCCTCCGGGTGGTCAGATGTCATTGCTGTAGATCAAAAAAAGATGGCAAAAAGCTATTGACAATTTTTTGTTTCAATGATGTTGCTTTAAGTTTCACTTAAGCTTCGAAGGTTAGTCTGCAGCCAGGAGTATCCCTCCCGTGGCCGCGTACAACGGAGCTGTGCGCCATCACTGGCTCGAAAGGGATCACTGCCGCTATCCGAATGAAGCATGAATGATCCACTTCAATCCGTCAGAGAGGATGAAACATGAGTGACAAGGACAAACAGACCTCGGCCCCTTCCCAGTCGGGCGCGGAAACCGCCGAGCAGGCCTTGCAGCACATCGTGGATGGCTTCGTGCAATTTCGCCATGAGGTCTTCCCGCAGCAGGAAGAGCTGTTCAAGAAGCTGGCCAATGCCCAGCGCCCCCGTGCCATGTTCATTACCTGCGCCGACTCGCGCATCGTGCCCGAGCTGATCACCCAGAGTTCGCCAGGCGACCTGTTCGTCACCCGTAACGTGGGTAACGTCGTACCGCCCTATGGGCAGATGAACGGTGGCGTATCCACCGCTATCGAATATGCCGTCATGGCCCTGGGCGTACAGCACATCATCATCTGCGGTCATTCCGACTGTGGCGCGATGCGCGCGGTCCTCAACCCCCACACCCTGGACAAGATGCCGACGGTCAAGGCCTGGCTGCGTCATGCCGAGGTGGCGCGCACGGTGGTCGAGCACAACTGCGATTGCGGTGCCGAGCACGAAAGCATGGGCGTGCTGACCCAGGAAAACGTCATCGCCCAGCTGCAGCACCTGCGCACCCACCCTTCGGTGGCTTCGAAGCTGGCCAGCGGCCAACTGTCGATTCACGGCTGGGTGTACAGCATCGAGACCAGCGAAATCCTCGCCTACGACTCGCAGCTTGACCGTTTCCGTCCGCTCGACGGCGACGGCCCTGTGCCAACGGCTACGCCGAAGGCACGCTTCTAACGAGAAGCTCGCGGCAGGCCCGGTGTGGCCTGCCGTATGCAGCCTGAAAATCACGTCCGCGGTTCTGCGCGGCGAACATTCCCCTTTCTGCCAATGGTGGCGGCTGCGGCCTTTTCGCACCGTCAGGCTTTGTCGTGCCTGCGTGGGTACGGCTGATGAAGAATTTCTTGGAGAACGTAGTCATGGAAGCCACAGCCGGCAAAGGTGTTTCATCGATCAAATCTGTCTTGCCACGGGAGCTATTGGCTTCCGTGGTGGTGTTCCTCGTCGCCCTGCCTTTGTGCATGGGCATCGCCATCGCCTCGGGCATGCCGCCGGCCAAGGGCCTGATCACCGGCATCATCGGCGGCCTGGTGGTGGGTTTCATCGCCGGCTCGCCGTTGCAGGTCAGCGGCCCGGCGGCGGGGCTGGCGGTACTGGTGTTCGAGCTGGTGCGCACGCATGGCATGGCCATGCTCGGCCCGATCCTGCTGTTGGCCGGCCTGCTGCAACTGCTGGCCGGACGCTTCAAGCTGGGCTGCTGGTTCCGCGTCACGGCCCCGGCGGTGGTGTACGGCATGCTTGCCGGTATCGGCGTGCTGATCGTGCTGTCGCAGGTGCATGTGATGTTCGACAGCGGGCCCAAGCCTTCCGGGTTGGACAACCTGATCGGCTTCCCTACCACGCTGGCGCAGGCTTTCGGCCCTGGCAGCGGGATGCAGGCCGGTCTGCTCGGCCTGGGCACCATGGCGGTGATGTATGGCTGGGAAAAGCTGCGCCCGCAGCCGCTGCGCTTCGTGCCGGGTGCCTTGCTGGGCGTCGGCATCGCCACGGGTGTGAGCCTGCTCATGGCCCTGGAGGTCAAACGCGTGCAAGTGCCGGACAACTTGGCCGAAGCCATCGATTGGCTACGCCCGGCGGACCTGGTCAACCTCATGGACCCGGCCGTGCTGGTCGCCGCCTTCGCCCTGGCGTTCATCGCCAGTGCCGAGACGCTGCTCTCCGCCGCTGCCGTGGACCGCATGCACAACGGTGTGCGTTCGAACTTCGACAAGGAACTCAGCGCCCAGGGTATCGGCAACATGCTCTGCGGCCTGGTCGGCGCCCTGCCGATGACCGGTGTGATCGTGCGCAGCTCGGCCAACGTCCAGGCCGGCGCCACCACGCGCCTGTCGACCATCTTCCACGGCTTGTGGCTGCTGGCCTTCGTGCTGGTGCTGTCCAGTGTGCTGCAGAGCATTCCGGTGGCGAGCCTGGCGGGCGTGCTGGTGTATACCGGCCTGAAGTTGGTGGACCTCAAGGCATTCCGCGGCCTGGGTCGCTACGGGCGCATGCCGATGTTCACCTATGCGGCCACTGCTGCGGCGATCGTCTTCACCGACCTGCTGACCGGTGTGCTGGTGGGCTTCGCGCTGACCCTGGTCAAGCTGGCCTTCAAGGCCTCGCGACTGAAGATCAGCCTGGTGCCGATGGAAGGGAACAAGGAGCTGGAGCTGCGTCTGGTGGGGGCGGCGACCTTCCTGAAGGTGCCGGCTCTGACTCAGGTGCTGGGCACCATTCCCCAGGGCAGCACGGTCCATGTGCCGCTGGGTAATCTGAGTTACATCGACCACTCGTGCCTGGAGCTGCTCGAAGAGTGGGGACGCGCCAATGCGGCCCACGGTACTCGCTTGCTCATCGAGCCACGTGGCCTGAAACGCCGCCTGGAGGGTCGGGTGCGCACCAACACCGGCATCGGTGCAGCCGGCACCGCCTGACTCAGGCGTACCACGGGTCAGGCCTGGAGGCCGTCCAGCTCCAGGCCGACGCCCAGTTGCATGGAAAGGCATGGCCAGCGGCGCCATGCCGCTTCCGTTCCGGGGTTGCTGAGGCGCTCGCGATAAGCCTGCACCGACTCCTGAGCGAAGCTGTCTTCGTCGAGCATTTCGCTCAATGCCAGGTGCACGGCCTGGTCCAGCTGGTTGGCGAAGCTTTCACCGATCAGCTGGTGGGCAATGACGTTGGCCACCGTGGAGTCCGAAGGAATCAGCGGCTGGCCGAGGTGGCGGATGTAAAGGTCATTGACCTCTTCGACCAGCCGATGCGCCAGGTAGGCTTCGTCCAGCAGGCCGGCGAGTCCTTCATGACCCTGCATGATTGCCGGCGGGCTGCTGAAGAACTGCGAGGCAATGCGCAGCACTGGCTTGATGCGGTCTTCGATACCCGCTTCGATCGCCACGCTGTGCGCGGCATCCAGCAGGTCCGGTACGTGTTCGATGTAGGCGGTCACGAAATTCTTCAGGACCGCATGCGCATCGTTGTCTGGCACGGCAATCGCCGGGTGGAGATGGGGCAATCGGGTTTCCAGCGAGTGCCGCAATTGGCCGGTCTCGGCCTCATGTTGTCGTGCACGCTGGATCTGCTCCCGCAAGGCTGCAGTGTTCATCAGTACTCCTGAGGGCCTGATAATGAATATCTTCTGGTTATAAGCGAGCGAGACATGGTCGGCCCTTCACAGACCATGCTTGCGCCCCACATGCCTGCAAACATTGAGGCAAAGCCGGTTGGGCGTATTTTCCCACTCGCACGGGGATGACATACATTAGCGCGGTTTTTATTGGATCCAAGATCGTTTTGTCATAAGAAATCCATTTTTATATGGCTACACGGTCAAAAATAGAACCTACCGGTCACTCCTGCCACTTCGCGCGGCGCTCTTGCGCCGCCGCTGGCTGTCTATACTGCTCACCAGGAAGCCGGCTGATCGCCCGTTCAGGGCCCGAGTCAGCAGTCCGCAAGCCGCTCCCCTTGGCCGCAGTCCGCCACTGACGGACCTGCGCGTTGCACAAGCGCTGAGGGAAACCCGAATGAGGCGTCATCCCCGAATGCGGATGGCTTGCGGGGCCTGGGTGGCGGGAGCCTGGCCGTTGGCCGGTCCTGCCCAGGCCGCCTGGACCACCAACATGGGCCCCGGTGTCACCGGAGTCAGCCAGGCGGTCTACGACCTGCACATGACCATCTTCTGGATCTGCGTGGCCATCGGCATCGTGGTGTTCGCGGCCATCGGCTGGAGCGTGTTCGCCTATCGCCGCTCGCGGCGGCAGCAGGCGTCGAGCTTTCACGAGAACACCACGGTGGAGATTCTCTGGACCCTGGTGCCCTTCCTGATCCTGGTGGCCATGGCCATTCCCGCCACCCGCACGCTCATCGACATGTATGACGCCAGCGAGTCGCAGGTGGACATCCAGGTCACCGGCTATCAATGGAAATGGCACTACCGCTACCTGGGCCAGGATGTGGAGTTCTTCAGCAACCTGGCCACGCCCGTGGACCAGATCCACAACCGCGATGCCAAGAGCGAACACTACCTGCTGGAGGTCGACCAGCCGCTGGTGCTGCCGGTGGGGCAGAAAATCCGCTTCCTGGTCACGGGTGCCGACGTCATCCACTCCTGGTGGGTGCCGGCCTTCGCGGTCAAGCGCGACGCCATTCCCGGCTTCATCCACGAAGCCTGGACCCGTATCGAGCGGCCCGGCACCTACCGGGGCCAGTGCACCGAGCTGTGCGGCAAGGACCACGGCTTCATGCCCATCGTCGTCGAGGCGCGGCCGCAGGCCGAGTACCAGGCCTGGCTGGCGGGGCGCAAGGAGGAAAGTGCACGGCTCAAGGAGCTGACCGCCAAGGACTGGACCCGTCAGGAACTCATCGAGCGCGGCGACAAGGTCTACCACACCGTCTGCGCCGCCTGTCACCAGCCCGAGGGCCAGGGCATGCCGCCGACCTTCCCGGCGCTCAAGGGCTCGGCGGTGGCCAAGGGGCCGCTGGCCGCGCACCTGAACATCGTCTTCAACGGCAAGCCGGGCACGGCCATGGCCGCCTTCGGCAAACAGCTGTCGGAGGTGGATATCGCGGCGGTGGTGACCTACGAACGCAACGCCTGGGGCAACGACATGGGGGACATGCTGGCGCCCAAGGATGTGCTGGCCCTCAAACAGGCCAGCCAATGAACGGCCCGGCAGGAGGATGCCCGTGAGCACCGTAATCGAAGACCATGACCTGCACACCGGGCATGCCCATGGCCCGGCCAAGGGCCTGATGCGCTGGGTGCTGACCACCAACCACAAGGACATCGGCACCCTGTACCTGCTGTTCAGCTTCAGCATGTTCCTGCTCGGCGGTGCCTTCGCCATGGTGATCCGCGCCGAGCTGTTCCAGCCCGGCCTGCAGATCGTGCAGCCGGAGTTCTTCAACCAGATGACCACCATGCATGGTCTGATCATGGTCTTCGGCGCAGTGATGCCGGCTTTCGTCGGCCTGGCCAACTGGATGATCCCGCTGATGATCGGTGCGCCGGACATGGCCCTGCCGCGGCTCAACAACTTCAGCTTCTGGCTGCTGCCGGCGGCCTTCCTGATGCTGGTCTCCACGCTGTTCACCCCTGGCGGCGGGCCGAACTTCGGCTGGACCTTCTACGCGCCGCTGTCCACCACCTACGCGCCGGCCAGCGTGACCTTCTTCATCTTCGCCATCCACATGATGGGCATCAGCTCGATCATGGGGGCGATCAACGTCATCGCCACCATCCTCAACCTGCGTGCGCCGGGCATGACCTTCATGAAGATGCCGCTGTTCGTCTGGACCTGGCTGATCACCGCCTTTCTGCTGATTGCGGTGATGCCGGTGCTGGCCGGCTGCGTGACCATGATGCTGCTGGACATCCACTTCGGCACCAGCTTCTTCGACGCTGGCGGTGGTGGCGACCCGGTGCTGTTCCAGCACGTGTTCTGGTTCTTCGGCCATCCCGAGGTGTACATCATGATCCTGCCGGCCTTCGGTGCGGTCAGCTCGATCATCCCGGCGTTCTCGCGCAAGCGGCTGTTCGGCTACACCTCCATGGTCTACGCCACCGCCGCCATTGCCTTCCTGTCGTTCCTGGTCTGGGCGCACCACATGTTCGTGGTGGGCATTCCGCTGATGGGCGAGCTGTTCTTCATGTACGCCACCATGCTCATCGCCGTGCCCACCGGCGTGAAGGTGTTCAACTGGGTGAGCACCATGTGGCAGGGCTCGCTGACCTTCGAGACGCCCATGCTGTTCGCCGTGGCCTTCGTGATCCTGTTCACCATCGGTGGCTTCTCGGGGCTGATGCTGGCCATCGCCCCGGCGGACTTCCAGTATCAGGACACCTATTTCGTGGTCGCGCACTTCCATTACGTGCTGGTGCCGGGCGCCATCTTCGGCATCTTCGCCTCGGCCTATTACTGGCTGCCCAAGTGGACCGGGCACATGTATGACGAAACCCTCGGCAGGCTGCACTTCTGGATGTCCTTCGTGGGCATGAACCTGGCGTTCTTCCCCATGCACTTCGTCGGCCTGGCCGGGATGCCACGGCGCATTCCCGACTACAACCTGCAGTTCGCCAACTTCAACATGCTATCGTCCATCGGCGCCTTCACCTTCGGCGTCACCCAGCTGCTGTTCCTGTTCATCGTCATCAAGACCATTCGCGGCGGCCCGCCTGCCCCGGCCAAGCCTTGGGAGGGTGCCGAGGGGCTGGAGTGGAGCGTGCCGTCGCCGGCGCCCTATCACACCTTTGCCACGCCGCCGGAGGTCAAATGAGCGCCGCGAAGCAACCCGCTGCGTCTTCGCGTCGCCTGGTGACCCGCCTGCTGTGGGTGGTGGTCGCCATGTTCGGCTTCGGCTTCGCTCTGGTGCCCCTCTACGAGGTGATGTGCCAGGCCTTCGGCATCAACGGCAAGACCGGCGGCCCGTACACTGGCGAACAGCGCGTCGATGAACAACGCCAGGTGCGTGTGCTGTTCGTGTCCAGCAACGCGGCGGGCATGAGCTGGCGCTTCTACCCCAAGGCCAGCGAATTGCGCGTGCACCCTGGGGCGGTCAACGAAATGCTGTTCGTCGCCGAGAACCCCGCCGCCTACCCCATGACCGCCCAGGCGGTGCCCAGCGTCGCGCCGGGTCGCGCGGCGGCCTGGTTCCACAAGACCGAATGCTTCTGCTTCACCCAGCAGGTGCTGGCGCCGGGCGAGCGCATCGAAATGCCGGTGCGCTTCATCGTCGACCGCGCCCTGCCTGCCGATGTGCAGCAGCTGACCCTTGCCTACACGCTGTTCGACATCACCGCCCGCCAGCCGCCTGTCGCGCCGGCCAGCGGCGCGCGCGTCACGGAGGTGTCCCATGCCAGCCCCTGAACACTATTACGTCCCGGCCCAGAGCAAATGGCCGATCATCGCCACCCTGGCGCTGCTGATCACCCTGTTCGGCCTGGGCACCTGGTTCAACGACCTCAAGGCCGGGCACCCGGACAGTCACGGTCCGTGGATCTTCCTCAGCGGTAGCCTGCTGCTGGCGTGGATGATGGTCGGCTGGTTCGGCGCGGTGGTGCGCGAAAGTCGCGCAGGCCTGTACAGCGCCCAGCTGGACCGCTCGTTTCGCTGGGGCATGGGCTGGTTCATCTTCTCGGAGGTGATGTTCTTCGCCGCCTTCTTCGGCATGCTGTTCTACATTCGCTACTGGTCTGGCCCCTGGCTGGGCGGGGAAGGCAGCAACGGCGTGTCGAACATGCTCTGGCCCGAGTTCCGCTACCAGTGGCCGATGCTCGACACCCCCGACCCCAAGCGCTACCCGGCACCGCAAGGCATCATCGACCCCTGGAAACTGCCGCTGCTCAACACCGTGCTGCTGGTGAGTTCCAGCGTCACCCTCACCCTGGCGCACCACGCGCTCAAGCATGGCGCGCGGCGGCGCCTGAAGCTGTGGCTGCTCGCCACCCTGCTGCTGGGCGGCAGCTTTCTGGTGCTGCAGGGTGCCGAGTACCTGCATGCCTATCACGAACTGGGGCTGACCCTGGGCTCGGGCATCTACGGCGCGACCTTTTTCCTGCTCACCGGCTTCCATGGCGCGCATGTGACCATCGGTGCGCTGATTCTGCTGGTGATGCTGCTGCGCATCCTGCGCGGGCATTTCGATGCCAGGCGTCAGTTCGGCTTCGAAGCGGCCAGCTGGTACTGGCACTTCGTCGATGTGGTGTGGATCGGGCTGTTTGTGTTCGTCTACGTGATCTAGCGCAGGCGACCGCTGTACAGGCCCCAGGCAATCAGGCTGACGGTCAGCACCGCCAGCGCCACCCGCAGCACCAGGGCCCCGAGCAGGCGGTTCGAGGGCTGACGGTCGCGGGTCAGGAACACCAGGCCGCTGAACAGGCTGGCGAGCATGGCGGCCAGAGACAGCACGATCGCGGCCTTGAGCATGGCGACTCCAGAGGCAAGGGTGATGATGCAATGGAGTATAGGGGCCGGTCCGTGGCCGCCAGGGTGTAGCGGATGAGACGCTTCCTGCCGCGCCCGGTGCCGACCCTGGTGCTCATGCTGCTGTTGCCGCTGCTGGTCGCTCTGGGCCTCTGGCAGTTGCAGCGTGCCGAGCAGAAGGCCAGCCTGCTGGCGCACCAGGCTCGGCAGCAGAGTCTGCTGCCCGGCAACCTGAAGGCGCTCGCCGAGCAAGACGACCCGGCCTGGCGAGCGGTGCTGCTGCAGGGGCGGTTCGACCCGCAGCACACCCTGCTGCTGGACAATCGCAGCCGTGACGGTCGTGCCGGGGTCGAGCTGCTGCAGCCCTTCGAAGACCGCTCCAGCGGCCTGTGGGTGCTGCTCAACCGTGGCTGGCTGCCCTGGCCAGACCGTCGTACGCCGCCGGTATTCGACACCCCGACGGCGGACGCCGATCTGCAGGCCTGGGTCTATGTGCCGCCGGGCCCGGCCTTTCGCCTGCAAGCCGATGCACCGGACGAGCGCTGGCCGCGCCTGGTCAATGTGGTCGAGCCGCCGCGGGTGTGGCAGGCCCTGCAACGCGATGGCTACCCCTACGAACTGCGTCTGCTGCCGGGACCGGCGGCTTACCGGGCCGACTGGCCGATCGTCAACCAGGCACCGCAAACCCATCGCGCCTACGCCGTGCAGTGGTTCGCCCTGGCCGTCGCACTGATCGGCTTGTACCTGTACCTGGGGTTTTCCAGGTCCAGGGAGCCTCGGCCATGAGTGGGCAGCGCCGCGGGCAGCTGCAATTGGCGCTGATATTCGCCGGCTTCCTTCTGCCGCTGCTTATCGCCGGCAGCATGTACCGCTGGCAGTTCTGGCTGCCGGAAAGCCGCACCTACCATGGCCAGCTGCTGGGTGACGGCGTGGGGCGGGCGGACCTGGGCGTGAGCGCCCGGGAGAGCGGCTGGCAATTGCTGGTCACCACGCCCGGAGCCTGTACGCAGAGCTGCCTGCACCTGGTGTACCTGGCCCGGCAGATCCACCTCGCCCTGGGGCGCGACGCCGGGCGCGCCAGCCATGCGCTGGCCAGCGGCGTGGCGCTGGATATTCACGCACTGCCTGGCTACCCCTGGCTGCGCCGCTACACCCTGGACCTGCAGCGCTATCGCCAGCGCGTGCCTGGCGATGACCAGCCACGGCTGTGGATCGTCGACCCCCACGGCAACCTGGTGCTGGAGTACGACGCCCGTGTTAAGGGCCAGGACGTGCTGCGCGACCTGCGGCACCTGCTGAAACTCTCGAACATCGGCTGACCGGAGGCGTCCCATGGCCCGTCGCGGATACCTGCTGGCGCTGTTCGCCACCCTCCTCGCACTGCTGGTGGTGCTGCTCGGTGCCTGGACCCGCCTGTCGCACGCGGGCCTGGGCTGCCCGGACTGGCCGGGTTGCTACGGCTTTCTCGGGGTGCCGTCCGGGGCGCTGCAACAGGCGCTGGCCGAGCTGCGCTATCCCCAGGCGCCGCTGGAAGTCGACAAGGGCTGGTACGAGATGATGCACCGCTACGCCGCCGCCGCCCTCGGCCTGAGCACCCTGGCGATTACCTGGCAGGCGTGGCGACAGCGCCAGGCCCTGGGCCTGGCCTTGGCGCTGCTGGGGCTGGTCATGTTGCAGGCAGCGTTCGGCATGTGGACCGTCACCCTCAGGCTGTGGCCGCCGGTGGTTACCCTGCATCTGCTTGGCGGCATGAGCACCCTGGGCTTGCTGTTCCTGCTGACCCTGCGCCTGGCCGCGTGGCCTGCCGTGCTGCGTAGCCCTGACCCCGCGCTGCGGCGGCTGGCGTTGGCCGCCCTGCTGCTGATCGCCGTGCAGATTGCCTTGGGCGGCTGGGTCAGCGCCCACTACGCCGCCCAGGCCTGCCCGGACCTGCCGTTGTGCCAGGGGCGCTGGTGGCCGGTGATGGACTTCGCCGAGGCGTTCGGCCTGAGTCCGCCACTCGGGCTGAGCTACCTGGGCGGCGTGCATGAGGGCGAGGCGCGCACGGCGATTCACCTGGCCCATCGGCTGGGCGCGGTGCTGGTGGCGCTGGTAACCCTGCGCCTGGCCTGGCGGCTTTGGCAGGCAGGGCTGGTGGGCATGGGCGGCGTGCTGGCCGGGCTGTTGCTGCTGCAGCTGGCGCTGGGTGCAGGCAATGTGCTGCTGAACTTTCCCACGGCCCTGGCCTTGGCCCACAGCGGCGGTGCTGCGCTGTTGCTGTTGGCGGCGATCTTCGTCAACGAGCGTGTCGGGCGAGCGCCGCGTAGCTGTACCTGAGCGGTACTTGCGTCTAGGCTTGGCCGTCCCAGTGCTGCCCGGATTCACCGACCATGACCCGAACCCAGAAAACCGTTTTCATCCTCGTCGCCATCATCGCGGTGATCCTGGGCCTGACCGTGCAGCGCGTGCTGTCCATGCGCAGCGGCAGCGACCCGGCGGCGCTGGTGGACGCCGGAGTCATCATGCTGCCGCAAAGCCGCGCGGTGCCGGCGTTGAAAATGATCGACCAGGGTGGCGAGCCGGTGGCCCTCGACCAGCTCAAGGACAAATGGACTCTGGTGTTCTTCGGCTACACCTATTGCCCGGACATCTGCCCGGCGACCCTGGCCCAGTTGCGCCAGATCAAGGCCAGCCTGAGCGCGGCCGAGGCCGGTCGCCTGCGCGTGGTGCTGGTCAGCGTCGACCCGGACCGCGACACGCCGCAGCAGCTCAAGCAGTACCTGGCGTACTTCGACAAGGACTTCGTCGGTCTGCGCGGCGCGGTGGAAGACATCCAGACCCTGTCCAAAGCCCTGAGCATTCCGTACATCCCCGCCGACACCCGCAAGCCCGGCTACACCGTGGACCACAGCGGCAACCTGGCGATCATCGGCCCGGATGGCCGCCAGCACGGCTTCATCCGTGCCCCCCTGAACGTGCAGAAACTCAGCGCGCGGCTGCCCGTCCTGCTCACCCGGTAATGGGGGCCGGTTGGCCAAGCGAAAGGCGTGGGATAAGGGGGTTGGAGCGGCGGCGGAGAAGGCCGCCTGCAGGCGGCATTCTCCGGTGCTGGATCAGAACGCCGGAACCACGGCGCCCTTGTACTTCTCGGCGATGAACGCCTTCACTTCCGGGCTGGTCAGTGCGGCGGCCAGTTTCTTCATGGCCTCGGAGTCCTTGTTGTCCGGGCGCGCCACCAGGATGTTGGCGTACGGCGACTCGGCGCCTTCGATCACCAGGGCATCCTTGGTCGGGTCCAGCTTGGCGCCCAGCGCGTAGTTGGTGTTGATCAGCGCCAGGTCGACCTGGGTCAGCACACGCGGCAGGGTCGCGGCTTCCAGCTCACGGAATTTCAGGTCCTTGGGGTTGCTGGCCACGTCCTTCGGGGTCGCCAGGATGCTGCTCGGGTCCTTCAGGGTGATCAGCCCGGCCTTGGCCAGCAACAGGAAGGCGCGGCCTTCGTTGGTGGCGTCGTTGGGCAGGGCCACGGTGGCCCCGCCAGGCAGGTCTTCGAGCTTCTTGAACTTCTCGGAGTAGGCACCGAACGGTTCGACATGGACCTTGGTCACGGTGACCAGGTTGGTGCCCTTGCCCTTGTTGAATTCATCCAGGTACGGCTGGTGCTGGAAGAAGTTGGCGTCCAGGCGCTTCTCGGCGACCTGCACGTTGGGCTGCACGTAGTCGGTGAACACCTTGATCTTCAGATCGACACCTTCCTTGGCCAGGGTCGGCTTGACGAACTCCAGGATCTCCGCGTGGGGCACGGCAGAGGCGGCCACGCTCAGGGTCTCATTGGCCTGGGCCGACAGTGCGGTCATGGCAGCGAAAACAGCCACTAGTTTCTTCATGCAACAACTCCTTCTAGCGGCCCGCGTCCGGCGGGCCAAAAGCCAACGAATGCAATCAACGGTGCGAGAAATACGCCACCAGCCTGTCGCCGACGGTTTGCAGGATCTGCACCAGCACCAGCAGCAATACGACCGTGACGAACATGACATCGTTCTGGAAGCGCTGGTAACCGTAGCGAATCGCCAGGTCGCCCAGCCCGCCCGCGCCTACCGCGCCGGCCATGGCGGTGAACGACACCAGGGCGATGGCGGTGACGGTGATCGCCGCCAGGATGCCGGGCAGCGCCTCGGGCAGCAGGGCCTTGAGGATGATCTGCCGGGTGGTCGCGCCCATCGCCTGGGTGGCTTCGATGATGCCTTTGTCCACCTCGCGCAGGGCGGTTTCCACCAGCCGCGCGAAGAACGGCGTGGCACCGGCGATCAGCGGCGGCAAGGTGCCGAGAATGCCCAGCGAGGTGCCGGTGATCAATTGGGTCAGCGGCATCATCACGATCAGCAGAATGATGAACGGCAGCGCACGCAGCATGTTCACGACCACCCCCACCACGGCATACAGCGGGCGGTTTTCCAGCAGCTGGCGCGGCGAGGTGAGGAACATCAGCACGCCCAGCGGCAGGCCGAACAGCACGGTGAAGCCCAGCGAGACGCCAAGCATGATCAGGGTGTCGCCGGTGGCCAGCCAGATTTCGTACCAGTCGACGTTGGAGAACAGTTCCAGGAAAGCGTCCATCAGCGCAGGACCTCCATATGGACATCAGCAGCGCTGAAGCGGGCGAAGGCGGCGTCCAGGTCGCCGCCGGTGATGGCCAGGGTCAGCTGGCCGTAGGGAATGTCCTTGATGCGGTCGATACGCCCCGCCAGGATGCTGTAGTCCACCCCCGTTTCGCGGGCCACGGTGCCCAGCAGTGGCGCGTAGGTCGACTCGCCCTGGAAGGTCAGGCGCACGATGCGGCCCTGCACATGGGCGAAATCTTCGCGTTGCTCGTTTTCGTCGAGGTGTTCGTCTTCCTGGACGAAACGCCGGGTGGTCGGGTGCTGCGGGTGCAGGAACACATCGGCCACCCGCCCCTGCTCGACGATCACCCCGGCGTCCATTACCGCGACCTGGTCGCAGACCCGGCGGATCACGTCCATCTCGTGGGTGATCAGCACGATGGTCAGCTTCAGCTCACGGTTGATCTCGGCCAGCAGCTGCAGCACCTGGGCGGTGGTCTGCGGGTCGAGGGCACTGGTGGCTTCGTCGCACAGCAGGATCTTCGGTCGTGTAGCCAGGGCGCGGGCAATGCCGACGCGCTGCTTCTGGCCGCCGGAGAGCTGCGACGGGTATTTGCGCGCATGGGCGCTGAGGCCGACCCGGTCGAGCAGCTCGGCGACACGCTGGTCGATCTGCTCGCGGGACAGATTGCCGGCCAGGGTCAGCGGCATGGCGACGTTGTCGGCCACGGTCTTGGACGACAGCAGGTTGAAGTGCTGGAAAATCATTCCGACCTGCTGGCGAAAGCGCCGCAGACCGTTGGCATCCAGGGCGGTCACGTCTTCGCCGTCGACCAGAATGCGACCGCCGGTGGGATTTTCCAGGCGGTTGATGAGGCGTAGCAGGGTGCTCTTGCCGGCGCCGGAATGGCCGATCAGGCCGAACACCTGGCCTGCTTCGATGCTCAGGCGGGTGGGGTGCAGGGCCGGGATTTCCTTGCCTGCAACGCGGTAGGTTTTCTGGACGTCAAGAAACTCGATCACTTACCGAACCTTTTGGGGCCTTGTGGGGTGCGTTTAATGCCAGCGCAGCGGCGCGTCGCGCGCTGGCCGGAAGCCGGGCTGGATAAGCCGGGCGCGCATTTTAGCCTGTCCGCGCCGAGGTTCTTAGCATTAATTTGCCGGTCAACCTGCGTAACGGGCATAACACGACCAGTGGGAAGATTGCTGCGGAATTTCTCTGAACGCCGCTCCCGCCCCTGTGTCACTCCTTGAACACCGTGAAGTGTATTCACTCAGGCCCGCGCTAGGACGGGCCTGAACTGACGAGGAGTCGTAATCGATGGTCAAGAAGACAGATACGCCAGTCACCCCGACAGCCAAAAGTGAACTGGCCGGCACCGACACGCTGGACCGTGGCAACAGCAACGCCAAGCTCGACGCCTTGGAGACCTTTCGCTCCGATGCCACCGGCCAGGCCCTGCGCACCAACCAGGGCGTGAAGATCGCCGACAACCAGAACAGCCTCAAGGTCGGCAGCCGCGGCCCGAGTCTGCTGGAAGACTTCATCATGCGTGAGAAGATCACGCATTTTGACCATGAACGCATTCCCGAGCGCATCGTGCATGCCCGCGGCACCGCCGCGCATGGCTACTTCCAGAGCTACGACGACCACGCCACCCTGACCAAGGCGGGCTTTCTGCGCGACCCGGGCAAGAAGACCCCGGTGTTCCTGCGCTTTTCCACCGTGCAAGGCCCGCGTGGTTCGGGCGACACGGTGCGCGACATCCGTGGCTTTGCCGTGAAGTTCTACACCGACGAAGGCAACTTCGATCTGGTGGGCAACAACGTGCCGGTGTTCTTCATCCAGGACGCGATCAAGTTCCCCGACTTCGTTCACGCGGTGAAGCCCGAGCCGCACAACGAGATTCCTACCGGCGGATCGGCGCACGACACCTTCTGGGACTTCGTGTCGCTGGTGCCGGAAACTGCCCATGCGGTGATCTGGGCGATGTCCGACCGTGCCATCCCCAAGAGCCTGCGCACCATTCAGGGCTTTGGCGTGCACACCTTCCGGATGATCAACACCGAGGGCAAGGCGAGCTTCGTCAAGTTCCACTGGAAGCCCAAGTTCGGCGTCTGCTCGCTGGTCTGGGACGAGGCGCAGAAGCTGGCCGGCAAGGACACCGACTTCCACCGCCGCGATCTCTGGGAAGCCATCGAGATGGGCGACTATCCGGAATGGGAGCTGGGCGTGCAGATCGTCGCCGAAGAGGACGAACACAACTTCGACTTCGACCTGCTCGACCCGACCAAGATCATCCCCGAGGAGCTGGTGCCCGTGACCCCGCTGGGCAAGCTGGTCCTGGACCGCAACCCCGACAACTTCTTCGCCGAGACCGAGCAGGTTGCCTTCTGCCCTGGCCATATCGTGCCGGGTATCGACTTCTCCAATGACCCGCTGCTGCAGGGCCGGCTGTTCTCCTATACCGACACGCAGATCAGCCGCCTGGGCGGGCCGAACTTCCACGAGATTCCGATCAATCGCCCGGTGGCGCCGAACCACAACAACCAGCGCGATGCCCAGCACCGCACCACCATCGACCGTGGCCGTGCCTCGTACGAGCCGAACTCGATCGACAGCGGCTGGCCCAAGGAAACCCCGGCCTCGCCGGAAAATGGCGGTTTCGAGAGCTATCAGGAGCGCATCGAAGCGCACAAGGTGCGTGAGCGCAGCGAGTCGTTTTCCGACCACTTCTCGCAGGCCGCGCTGTTCTTCAACAGCATGGCCGAGCACGAGAAGGAGCACATCATTGCCGCCTACAGCTTCGAGCTGGGCAAGGTCGAGCGGGTGTTCATCCGTGAGCGGGTGGTCAACGAGATTCTTGCCAACATCGACCTGACCCTGGCCGGCCGAGTGGCGGAAAACCTCGGCCTGCCGGCTCCCACGGGCGGTACCGTGGCGCCGCGCAGCCAGGCGCTGAAGGAGTCTCCGGCGCTGAGCCAGGCCAACCTGCTGTCGGGTGACATCGTCTCGCGCAAGGTCGCGGTACTGGTGGCCAACGGCGTGACCGGCCAGGACGTGGAGAAGATCAAGACCGCCCTGACTGCCCGTGGTGCGCACGCCAAGGTGCTGGGGCCGACCTCCGCGCCGGTGACCACCGCCGAGGGCAAGCCCCTGGAGGTGGATGCTTCGGCCGAGGGCATGCCGTCGGTGGCCTTCGATGCGGTGTTCGTGCCGGGCGGTGCGGAGTCGGTGAAGGTGCTGGGAGGCAACGGCGTGACCCTGCACTTCCTGCTGGAAGCCTACAAGCACCTCAAGGCCATCGCCGTGGCCGGTGAGGCCAAGATGCTGGTGGAACAGCTGAAGCTGGAAGAGGATGCCGGCCTGCTGGTGGTCTCGGACGGCGCCTCGACTGACGCCTTCTTCGACGCCATTGCCCAGCACCGCGTGTGGGCTCGCGAGCCGAAGGCCAAGGCCGTACCGGCCTGATGACTGCTTGCCCTTGGAGCGGCTTCAGCCGCGAAGCTTTCGCGGCTGAATTCAGGACTTGGGTGTGAGAATGATCTGCGCCGGCTGCTGGCGGCTGATCTGCTTGCTCATGTCCAGTTCGAAGCTGGAATTGAGCTTGTTGACCCGCTTGCTCAGCAGGTTGGCCAGCCACGGGAAGTCATCGGTGCGCGGCACGCGGACCAGCACGGCACAGTTGAAATTCACCACATCCGAGGCGATGGCATCGAGCTGTCGACGCATCTCGGCGATGTCGGTGGTTTTCAGCTCGATCAGCGTGTTCGGTGCGCTCGGATCGATGAGCTTGGCGATGCGCCGCGCTTCAGCGGCGGCCAGCTCGGCTTCGGCCTGGTCCAGTTCGGCCTTGCGTGCCTGGGCGATGGCGCCGTTGACGCCGCTGGTCAGGGCCGGGGCCTTGGGCATCAGCGCACGGGCGCGGCTCAGGGCGGTGGCTGCGCCGTTGACGTCACCCTTCTGCAGGCTGATCTGGCTGCGGCTCAGGTAGGCCTCGGCCAGCTGGCGCTGCAAGGGGTCCAGGCGCGGGTCCGCGTCATTGGCAGCCTGCAGCGCCGCCAACTGGTCTTCGGCAGTGGCCAGCTCATTGCCGGTGATGCTCTGTTCGAGCTGGGCGAAAGCGTCTGGCGCGGCTTCGGGCACGCTGTTGGCGGCCGGTGGCGTGCTCTGACAGGCCCCCAGGAACAGGGAAAAGGCGGCGAGCAGCAGATAGCGGGAGGCGGGCAGTTTCATTCCTGCGGTTCTCTATTTGCGCAAAAAACGAGCAAGTCTACACCGCCCGCCGGGGGAGAACAAAGCTGAGCAGAAACAGCGCACAGGCGCAGACCACGATCGAAGGCCCGGCCGGGGTGTCCTTGAACCACGACAGCGACAAACCGCCGCACACCGCAACCACACCCAGCACGCTGGCCCCCAGGGCCATCTGCTCCGGCGAACGGGCGTGCCGCTGGGCCGCCGCTGCCGGGATGATCAGCAGCGAAGTGATCAGCAGCACGCCGACGATCTTCATCGCCACGGCGATCACCACGGCGATCAGCAGCATCATGGTCATGCGCAGGGTGGTCACCGGCAGGCCTTCGACCCTGGCCAGCTCTTCGTGTACCGTCACCGCCAGCAAGGGGCGCCACAGGCTGAGGATCAGTACCAGCACCAGCGCGCTGCCGCCGAGGATCCAGGCCAGGTCCGTAGGGCTGATCGCCAGCAGGTCGCCGAACAGGTAGGCCATCAGGTCGATGCGCACCTCATGCATGAAACTCAGGACCACCAGGCCCAGCGACAGGGTACTGGGGGCGAGGATGCCCAGCAGGGTGTCGGAGGCCAGCGGCTGGCGCTGTTGCAGGGTCACCAGCAGGATCGCCAGCAGCAGGCAGCCCACCGTCACCGCCAAGGTCGGGCTGATGTCCAGCAGAAAACCCAGGGCCACACCGAGCAGGGCGGCGTGGGACAGGGTGTCGCCGAAATAGGCCATGCGCCGCCACACCACGAAAGAGCCCAGGGGGCCTGCGACCAGGGCCAGGGCGATGCCGGCGAGCAGGGCATACAACAGAAAATCAGCCATGCTTGCAGCCGTCTCCGTGAACGTGAGGTTTGAAGCGCGGGGGCGCGCTCGGGGTTTCGCTGACCACCTCGCCATGCAGGTCGTGGGCGTGGTCGTGGTGGTGGTGATAGATCGCCAGGCTGGGGGCGTTCTGGCCGAACAGCTCGACGAACGCCGGGTCGTTACTGACCTGCTCCGGGTGCCCGGAACAGCACACGTGGCGGTTCAGGCACACCACCTGGTCGGTGGTGCTCATCACCAGGTGCAGGTCGTGGGAGACCATCAGCACGCCGCAGCCGTGGCGGTCGCGCAGGCGGGTGATGAGGCTGTACAGCTCGGCCTGCCCCGCTACGTCGACGCCCTGCACCGGTTCATCGAGCACCAGCAGCTCGGGCTCGCGCAGCAAGGCGCGGGCCAGCAGCACGCGTTGCATCTCGCCGCCGGAAATACCCTGCAGCGGGCTGTCGATGACCTTGCCGGCGCCGACTTCCTCCAGCGCGGCTTCGGCCTTGGCGCGGTCCACGCCCGGCACCAGGCGCAGGAAGCGCAGCACCGACAGCGGCAGGGTCTGGTCGACGTGCAGCTTCTGCGGCATGTAGCCCACGCGCAGTTTCGGCTTGCGCCAGACCTCGCCCGAGGTGGGTTGCAGCAGGCCGAGCACGGCGCGCACCAGGGTGGTCTTGCCGGCACCGTTGGGGCCGATCAGGGTGACGATCTCCCCGGCGCCGACGCTCAGGGCAATGTTTTCCAGAACCGTCTGGCCAGCGAAATTCACCGCCACCTGGTCCAGGCGGATCAGCACTTTGCTCATCAGGCCGCCTTGCAGCCGGCGCACACGCCGACGATCTCGATGGTCTGGCCTTCGGCACTGAAGCCCACGTCGCCAGCGGCCTTGACCACCGCCTGGCTGATGGCCGGGTTCTGCAGTTCGATGGCCGCGTGGCAGTTACGGCAGATCAGGAACTGGCCCTGGTGCGCGTGGGCCGGGTGGTTGCAACCGGTGAAGGCGTTGAGCGAGGCGATGCGATGCACCAGGCCGTTTTCCAGCAGGAAGTCCAGCGCCCGGTACACGGTGGGTGGCGCGGCGCGGCGGCCGTCTTCTTCGCTGAGCACGCCAAGGATGTCGTAGGCGCCCAGCGGCTTGTGGCTTTGCCACACCAGCTCCAGCACCCGACGACGCAGGGCGGTCAGGCGCAAGCCTTTGCTGGCGCACAGGGCGTCGGCTTCGCTGAGAGCATGGTGTACGCAATGGGAATGATCGTGGGGGCGGCTGGCCAGAGGAGTGATAGGCATGGGCGGCGACGATATTGGCTGGAGACGTTATTATGTTACCGGTTCCTGCCCGATATGAGTGTCCCTCGTGCGTCGACTTCTTAATCTTTTTGTCGTAATGGCATCCAGCTATGCGCTGGCTGCGCCTTCTCTGGCCCAGGCCGAAGTCCAGGTCCTGACCAGCATCAAGCCCCTGCAATTGATCGCCGCCGCCGTCCAGGACGGGGTCGGCAAGCCTGACGTGCTGCTGCCGCCCGGTGCGTCGCCGCATCACTATGCCCTGCGTCCTTCCGACGTGCGGCGCGTTGCGGATGTCGAGCTGTTCTACTGGATCGGCCCGGACATGGAAGGCTTCCTGCCCCGCGTGCTGCAGAACCGCAGCCGCCCGGCGGTCGCGGTGCAGAGCCTGCCCGGCATGCAGTTGCGGCACTTCGGCGAAGACCAGGCCTCCCACGCCGACCATGATCACGACCACGACGAAGCGCACGCCGATGCGGGCGATGACGATCATGACCACGATCACCGTCCCGGCAGCCTGGATTCGCACCTGTGGCTGTCGACGGTCAATGCCCGGGTGATCGCCGCGAAGATGGCTGCCGACCTGAGCGCCGCCGACCCGGCCCATGCGGCGCGCTATGCCAGCAACGCGCAGGCCTTCGGCAAGCGCCTGGATGCTCTGGACGCGCGTATCAAGGCACGGGTCAGTGGGGTGGCTGGCAAGCCGTGGTTCGTGTTCCACGAAGCCTTCGACTACTTCGAACAGGCCTACGGCCTGCAGCACACCGGCGTATTCAGTGTCGCCAGTGAAGTGCAGCCCGGCGCCCGCCATGTGGCAGCGATGCGCGAACGGCTCAAGGAAGCGGGCAAGACGTGCGTGTTCAGCGAACCGCCGATGCGTCCGAAACTGGCCGAGACCCTCACCGCCGGCCTGCCAGTGAAGCTCGCCGAACTGGACGCCCTGGGTGGCTACACCCCGGCCAGCGCCAACGGTTATGAGCAACTGCTGGAAAAGCTCGGCAACGACCTGGCCGGTTGCCTGGAAAGCCTCTGATCCTCGTTTGGCAGTCAGGCCTGTAAGGCGCCCCCGAAATTTTCAGGAGGGCGCCTGGTCGCGAAAAGGCCGGCAATATCATCGAGTTTGCTGCGAACATGACGTAGCCATCGCCAGCAAGCTCGCTCCAGCGGTCTGACTTTTTTGGCCTTGCGCGGCGGTTACAGCGCGAACGGCAGCGGCAGGCGTACGTCCTGGCGTTGGCGCAGGCGGTGCTCGAACTCGGCCGGGTCGTGGATCAGCACGTCCTGGCCGGCGAAGGCTTCGGCGGCGATCAGGCGCGACAGCCAGAAACGCACGCAGGCCACCCGCAGCATGACCGGCCACAGCTCGGCCTCGGCAGGGGTGAACGACCGCTGCGCGGCGTAGGCACCGAGCAAGGCCTTGGCACGCACCGGGTCCAATTGGCCGTCGGCCTCGGAGCACCAGTCGTTCAGGGCAATCGCCAGGTCATAGAGCATCGGCCCGGAACAGGCGTTGTAGAAGTCGATCACGCCGGTCAGGTGCGTGCCCTCGAACATCGCGTTGTCGCGGAACAGGTCGGCATGCAGGTTGGCGCGCGGCAGGGCGAGAATTGCCTGGCGATGCCGTTCGATCTCCTGCAGGGCCTGCTCCAGCAGTTCGGCCTGGCTGGCATGAAGGTGCGAAAGGAAGTTGCGGCCCTCTTCGAGCATCCAGTCCAGGCCACGGTCGGTCTTGCGCTCCAGCACCTGGTCACGGGTCGCCAGGTGCAGGCGCGCCTGCAGGTCGCCAATCGCCGCACAATGCTGGGTATTGGGCTCCTTGATGTGCTTGCCGGCCAGGCGCGGTTGCAGCAGCGCCGGCTTGCCTTTCAGCTCGCGCAGGGCCTGGCCGCTGGTATCCCGCAGGGCATAGGGCACTGGCAGGTCGGCGGCGTGCAGCACGTCGAGCAGTTCGATGAAGAACGGCATCTCCTGCACCGGGCCGCGCTCGACTAGGGTGAGGACGAACTCGCCCTGTTCCAGGCTGATGAAGTAATTGGTGTTTTCACTACCGGCGGCGATGCCCTGATAGTCGAGCAGGCGGCCGAGCCCGTAGGTGGACAGGAAGGTTTCCAGCTCGGGCCGGGCCAGGGGGGTAAAGACGGACATATGCCAGCTCAAAAAAGGTTGATGTGAAGGTTACCAGCTAAAGATTTCCCACTGGGGGATCAGCATGTCCGGTTGGTCCGAACGGATGAAATTGGGGCTCGTGCCATCGGCGCGCACGAGAAAATACGGCTTGCCGTGCTTGGGCGTGATCTTGATCGCATAGAGGAAGCCATTCTGGCGGTACTCCTGGATGGTCTTGTCGCCCTCGGTACGGATCGTCACTTCAGGGTCGGCCGAAGGTGTGTCGTCTGCGGCCACCGCCAGCAACGGCGCGGTCAGCAACAGGCTGGTCAACCACAAGCGATTTATCGTGCGCATGATAACCTTGCCCCTTTGTTGTCCATGGTCCGCGCATTTTAGCGCCGACCCCGCCGAAAAGGTTGAATCTGCTCATGAGCCAAGCTCCCCTCGTCCTGGTGGACGGTTCGTCGTACCTGTACCGTGCCTTCCACGCCCTGCCGCCGCTCACCACCTCCAAGGGCCTGCCCACCGGCGCCGTGAAGGGTGTGCTGAACATGCTCAAGAGCCTGCGCAAGCAGTATCCGGACAGCCCGTTCGCCGTGGTCTTCGATGCCAAGGGCGGCACCTTCCGCGACGAGCTGTTCGCCGAGTACAAGGCCAATCGGCCCAGCATGCCCGACGACCTGCGGGTACAGATCGACCTGCTGCACGCCTGCGTCAAGGCCCTTAGCTACCCGATGCTGTGCGTGGAGGGGGTCGAGGCCGACGACGTGATCGGCACCCTGGCGCGCAGCAGCGCCGCCGCGCAGCGACCGGTGGTCATCTCCACCGGCGACAAGGACATGGCGCAGCTGGTGGACGGGCACATTACGCTGGTCAACACCATGACCGGTAGTGTGCTGGACGTGGCCGGCGTGAAGGAGAAATTCGGTGTCGGCCCCGAGCACATCATCGACTACCTGGCGCTGATGGGCGACAAGGTCGACAACATCCCTGGCGTACCTGGCGTGGGCGAGAAGACCGCCACCGGCCTGCTGGTGGGTATCGGCGGCGGCCTGGCGGACCTGTACGCCAACCTCGACGCCGTGGCCGCCCTGCCGATTCGTGGCGCCAAGACCCTGGGCGCCAAGCTGGCCGAACACCGCGACATGGCCTTCCTGTCGTACGAGCTGGCGACCATCAAGTGCGACGTGCCGCTGGACGTGCAGATCGACGAGCTGGTGATCGGCGAGCCAGACCGCGAGAAGCTGGTCGAGCTGTACACCGAGCTGGAGTTCAAGAGCTGGCTCAACGATATCGAGCGTGACGCCCGTCGTGCCGGCCAGGAAATCGCCCAGCCGCAAGCCGCGCCCAGTGACCATTCCGGCTACGAGACCATCCTCGACCAGGCGCGCTTCGAGGCCTGGCTGGACAAGCTGAACAAGGCCGAGCTGATCGCCTTCGACACCGAGACCACCGGTCTCGACGCCCAGAAGGCGCAGCTGGTAGGCCTGTCGTTCGCGGTCAAGACCGGCGAAGCGGCGTACATCCCGCTGACGCACTCCTACATGGGCGTGCCCGAGCAGCTGGACCGCGACAAGGTGTTGCTGGCCCTCAAGCCGCTGCTCGAAGACCCGGCCAAGGCCAAGGTCGGGCAGAACGCCAAGTACGACATCAACATCCTCGCCAACTGCGCCATCGGCGGCGACCCGGCCAACGGCATCACCGTGCGCGGCGTGGCCTTCGACACCATGCTCGAATCCTACGTGCTCAACTCGGTGGCCACCGCCCATGACATGGACAGCCTGGCGGCCAAGTACCTGGGCCAGCAGACCATCCGTTTCGAAGACATCGCTGGCAAGGGCAAGAAGCAGCTGACCTTCGACCAGATCGCTCTGGAACAGGCCGGCCCTTACGCCGCCGAGGATGCCGACGTGACCCTGCGCCTGCACCAGGCGCTGTCTGACAAGCTCAAGGCCGAGCCGGGCCTGCTGTCCGTGCTGCAGGACATCGAGATGCCGCTGGTGCCGGTGCTGGCGCAGATCGAGCGCCAGGGGGCGCGGGTCGATGCCGCGCTGCTGGGCGTGCAGAGCGTCGAGCTGGGCAACAAGATGGTCGAGCTGGAACGCCAGGCTTTCGAACTGGCCGGCGAGCCGTTCAACCTGGGTTCGCCCACTCAGCTGGGCAAGATCCTCTACGAGAAGCTGCAACTGCCGGTGCTGGGCAAGACCCCGACCGGCAAGCCGTCGACTTCCGAAGACGTGCTGGTCAAGCTCGCCGAACAGGGCCACGAGTTGCCGACCCTGCTGCTGCAGTACCGCTCGATCAGCAAGCTCAAGAGCACCTACACCGACACCCTGCCCGGCCAGATCAACCCGCGCACCGGCCGTGTGCACACCTCGTACAACCAGGCTGGCGCCGCCACCGGGCGTTTCTCGTCCAGTGAGCCGAACCTGCAGAACATCCCGGTGCGTACCGCCGAGGGGCGGCGCATCCGCCAGGCCTTCGTCGCCTCGCCCGGCTACAAGCTGCTGGCTGCGGACTATTCGCAGATCGAACTGCGCATCATGGCCCACCTGGCCAAGGACGAAGGCCTGCTGCACGCCTTCCGCAACGACCTGGACGTGCACCGCGCCACCGCCGCCGAGGTCTTCGGCGTGGAGCTGGAGCAGGTCAGCAACGACCAGCGGCGTAGCGCCAAGGCGATCAACTTCGGCCTGATCTACGGCATGGGCGCCCAGGGCCTGGCGCGGCAGATCGGTGTCGACGGCAAGCAGGCCAAGGCCTACATCGACCGCTACTTCGCCCGCTACCCTGGCGTGCGCGACTACATGGAACGCACCCGCGAACAGGCCGCCGAAAAAGGCTATGTAGAAACCCTGTTCGGTCGTCGCCTGTACCTGCCGGAGATCAACTCCAACAAACCGCAGCAGCGCGCCGGCGCCGAACGCACGGCGATCAACGCGCCGATGCAGGGCACCGCGGCAGACATCATCAAGAAGGCCATGGTGGCGGTGAACACCTGGCTGAACGAGTCCGGCCTGGATGCGCGGGTCATTCTCCAGGTACACGACGAACTGGTCCTGGAAGTGCGCGAAGACCTGGTGGAGCGCATCAGCGAAGAAATTCGTCCGCACATGAGCGGCGCCGCGCAGCTGGATGTGCCGCTGGTGGTGGAAGTCGGGGTGGGCAACAACTGGGACGAGGCGCACTAGGCCGCAGGCTGTGTCCTGGCAACATGAACATTTGTTCATGCCAGGACAGGAACTAAACCGTCCGGGGCCGGGTCAGAGTTCACGATTGGCTCGCAAGGCCGATCATGCTCCTATGTTGTGTTAAGTGTTGGCAGATATCCGGATCCCGCCCTGAGGGTCCGGACCTTGGACCCCGAACTTCCCCCTCCCCATATGAAGTCCGGGGTTTTTTTTGTCCTGAAAATGTCGCCAACCAGGCTGCAACCGTTCCCGCAGCCTTGCCTGATGTTGGCTCGCGACCTCTCGCAAAGGCGTTTCCATTCAGCCGGTGCTGCTCACTGCTGGGCTTTGTCTTCCAGTTCCAACCAGTTCGCCAGCGTGCGGTAGGCTTCTTCCAGGCCCTGGCGCTTGGGCGCGGAAAACAGCTGGATGGTCACCCCTTCGCCCCAGCTCTTGCGAATCTGCGACTGCACCTTGAGCAGGGTGTTCTTCGCCGCGCCGTGGGTCAGCTTGTCGGCCTTGGTCAGCAGGATGTGCATCGGCATGCCGCTGGCCACGGTCCAGTCCAGCATCATGGTGTCGAATTCGGTCATCGGGTGACGCACGTCCATCAGCAGCACCACGCCCTTGAGGCTTTCACGGCTGCCCAGGTAGGCCTCCAGGTGGCGTTGCCAGTGCTGCTTGAGCGGGATCGGGACCTTGGCGTAGCCATAGCCGGGCAGGTCGACCAGGCGGCGATCGTCGTCCAGGAGGAAGAAGTTCAGCAGTTGGGTGCGCCCCGGGGTTTTCGAGGTGCGTGCCAGGTTGGCGTGGGTCAGGGTGTTCAGCGCGCTGGACTTGCCCGCGTTGGAGCGGCCGGCGAATGCCACTTCGAAGCCCGCATCATCAGGGCACTGATCGACCTTGGCGGCGCTGAGCATGAACTTGGCCTGCTGGCAGAGGCCGAGGATGGGGTTCTTGAGTTGCATGTGATTTCCGCTAAAAAGCCTGCTGCAAGGGGTGCGGCAAGGTGTCGTTTCCGTTCAGGCAGTACGGGTATATAATGCCGCAGATTTTGTGTGGATTTCGCCTGTGCCCAGGTGAATGAGCACGCCAAGCGAGAACAGGATCCGTGCAGGTGCCGCAACCGGCATCGGTTTTTCACCGGATCCGATGCGCATTAGAACGCAGTCCGCTTTCAACCTGAAAGGTTTTTGCTGAAACAGGCGTGGTTCTTCGTCGTTTCGGCTGCCATTCAAATCGTTGCCGTCGCGTGGAAATGTGCAAGGACTGCAGCTTCCGGGGTCGTGAGCCGCCCTCTTTCGCGGGGGTGTTCCTGGCGCTGCCTGACGTTTCACCTCATAGCCGATTTGGATGATCTGATGAACACACTCCTCGCGAGCCTGCTGTTGACACTGGGTGTCTGCGCGCCGGCGCTGGCTGCCGAACCGGTTGGCAATGCCGCCGCCGGTCAGGCCAAGGCCATGGTCTGTGGCGCCTGCCACGGCCCGGATGGCAACAGTGCGGCAGGCAACTTCCCGAAACTCGCCGGCCAGGGCGAACGCTACCTGCTCAAGCAACTGCGCGAGATCAAGGACAACAAGCGCATCGTGCTGGAAATGACCGGCCTGCTGGCCCCGCTCAACGATCAGGACCTGGCTGACCTCGCCGCCTGGTACGCCAGCCAGAAGGCCAGCACCGGCATGGCCGACCCGACCCTGGTGTCGCGTGGCGAGGCGCTGTTTCGCGGTGGCAAGCTCGAAGACGGCATGCCGGCCTGCATCGGCTGTCATTCCCCGGATGGCACCGGCAACGCCCCGGCCGGTTTTCCGCGCCTGGGCGGGCAGCACGCCGACTACATCAAGAAGCAGCTCACCGCGTTCCGCGAAGCCGAGCGCGTCAACGATGGTGACACCATGGTCATGCGCAGCATCGCGGCAAAACTCAGTAACAAAGATATCGAGGCACTGGCCCAGTACATTCAGGGGCTGCATTGAGGCGTTTGCGGTCTGCACGCTGAACGAGTCAAAAAGGGTAGCCTGGGCTACCCTTTTTCGTGGTCACGGGCGTTACACTAGCGAACTGCTGCCGCGACGAACGGTCGTAATCGAATCGCTGCAAGCGAATTCCACGAACCCAGGAGTAAAGAATGCGTAACCTGATTCTCAGCGCCGCTCTGGTGGCCGTCAGTGTGTTCGGCATGACCGCACAGGCTGCCCAGCCGATCGAGGCAGGCAAACAGTACGTTCAACTGAGCAGCCCGGTGGCTGTGTCGGAGCCTGGCAAGATCGAAGTCGTTGAGCTGTTCTGGTACGGCTGCCCACATTGTTACGCCTTCGAGCCGACCATCAACCCCTGGGTCGAAAAACTGCCTGAAGATGTGCACTTCCTGCGCATTCCTGCCCTGTTCGGCGGCCCTTGGGACGCCCATGGCCAACTGTTCATCACCCTCGAGGAAATGGGCGTGGAGCACCAGGTGCACGCCGCCGTGTTCGATGCCATCCAGAAGCAGCACAAGCGCCTGACCGATCCAGAGGACATGGCCGAGTTCCTGGCCACCCAGGGCATCGACAAGGACAAGTTCCTCAGCACCTTCAAGTCGTTCGCCGTGAAAGGCAAGATGGCCAAGTACAAGGAGCTGGCCAAGCAGTACCAGGTCACTGGCGTTCCAACCATGATCGTCAACGGCAAGTACCGCTTCGACCTGGGCACTTCCGGCGGTCCGGAAGCCACTCTCGACGTGGCCGACCAGCTGATCGCCAAAGAGCGTGAAGCTGCCAAGTCTGCCAAGTAGGCAGTCTCGCCATGCGCCGCTGGGGCAAGGGTAACGAGCGTGTCGCCGGTCTGCGTGACCCGCGGGTCAACGAGGACCACCTGAGCGCCAGCGGCCTGCCTGACAACGGTCGGCTGCGGCTGTTGAGCTTCAACATCCAGGTCGGCATCAATACCCAGCGTTACCATCATTACCTGACCCGCAGTTGGCAGCATGTGCTGCCGCACGGCGGGCGGGCGACCAACCTGCAGAAGATCGGCGAGCTGATCGGCGACTTCGACCTGGTCGCCCTGCAGGAAGTCGACGGTGGCAGCCTGCGTTCCGGCTACGTCAATCAGGTCGAGCACCTGGCCCAGCTGGGCGCCTTTCCCTACTGGTACCAGCAGCTCAACCGCAACCTGGGCCGCCTGGCCCAGCACAGCAATGGCGTGCTCAGTCGTCTCAAGCCCTGGGCGATCGAGGACCATCCGCTGCCAGGTCCGGCCGGGCGCGGTGCGATCCTGATGCGTTTCGGCGAGGGCGATGACGCGCTGGTGGTGGTGATGATGCACTTGGCCCTGGGGGCCCGCACCCGCACCCGGCAACTGGCCTACATCCGCGAGCTGATCGGCAACTACCGCAACCAGGTGCTGATGGGCGACATGAACACCCACGCCACCGACCTGCTGGAGCATTCGCCGTTGCGCGACCTTGGCCTGCTTGCCCCGCAGATCGAGGCGACCTTTCCCAGCTGGCGACCACAGCGCTGCCTGGACCATATCCTGCTCAGCCCGAGCCTGACGCTGGAACGCGTACAGGTGCTGGCGCAGCCCATTTCCGATCATCTGCCCGTGGCGGTAGAAATCCGTCTGCCAGCGTCGCTGTGCGGGGACTCCTTGCCCGTGCCCCGCGTACCTGACGATGGATCCCGTTGATGAGTGACGACGCCGAGCGTTGGAAAGAGAAATACCTGAAGGGCATCGAACAGCAGGACCGCCTGGAGAAGCGCTGGCAGGCCCGTCTCGACCTGCTGCGCCGCGGCCTGGTGCGCAGCAGTCTGGCGGCGGAGGGTTCGGACCGCGCGGTCGACGAATGCATGAAGGAAATGCGTGAGATCGTCCGCAAGGACGACATGGACGCCGGCCTGGCCGGCCTCATCCCGCGCCTGGAAAAGGCCGTACTGGATTCCGAGCAACGCCGTGAGGTGCGGGCCGGGCAGGTCAGCACTGCGCTCACCGCGCTGGTGGCACAGTTGCAGAGCCTGCCGCTGCCCCGCGAAGTGCGTAAACCGCTCAAGCGCTTTGCCAAGGAACTCGAAGACCGCGCTTCTCAGGCCCGCGAGCTGCCGCTGCTGCTCAGTGAACTCAGCGGCCTGCAAGGCCGCGCCCTGAATGCCCTGGAAAAGACCGATCAGCCGGCACGGCCAGGCCTGCTCGAACGCCTGTTCGGGGGCCGCGACGAGGCCGGCGCGCCGGAAACCAGCCAGCCTGACACGCCCGGGCAACCTGCCGCCCTGCCCGCCACGTCGCCGGCCCCGGATGCCGACGCCGACGATGACCTGGATGAAGCTCCTGTAGCACCCGCGCCGCCGGCGCCTGCCAAGGCGGAGCCACAGGCCGCTGCCGTTGCGCCGCAGACACCCGCCGCAGAACCCGCAGGGAGTGCCAGGGCGGCCCCCGAACCCGGCGCTCGGCCCGCGGAGGCTGCCGCTGTGGTCGCTCCGACCCCTTCCTCTGCCGATCCTGCTGCGCCAGCGCCGGCCGAGGCGGCGCTGGCTGACGACGCTGTGGCGGTGGCCGCCCTGGTCAAGGCCGAGCCAGAAGTCACGCCGCTCACGCCCGTGCAGCCCGTCAGTGCGCCGATAGAAGGGTTGCTGGCGCCTGTACCCATCGTGCCGTTCGAACAGGTCGTGCCGTTCGCGCCGCTCGCTTCGGCTGACGTGCCCGACGAGCCGCAGGCCGAAGCTGGTGAAGAAGGCCAGGCGGGTGAAGAAGGCGAATACGCCCTGCCGCATTCATCCGAGCCGAGCTACAGCTCGGTGGCCGCACACATCGAAGACACCCTGCTGGGCCTGCTGGATGACCTGAACCTGCCGGACATCCACCGCCCGCATGTCGAATCCATGCGCGAGCGTCTGGAGCATGGGCTTAACTGGTACGAACTGCTGCCGATCCTCGATGACCTGGCGGTGTTGATGCTGGCCATCAGCGACAGCGGCCAGGTCGAGTTCGAGACTTATCTCAAGCAGCTCAACCAGCGTCTGGAGTCCTTCCAGAGCAGCCTGCAGGCGGTCAACGACGGCCACAGCCATGGCCACTCCTCCGCACGTGCCTTCGACAGCGAGCTGCGCGAGCACGTCGATGACCTGCAGAGCAGCGTGCAGGAAGCCTCGGACCTGGTGAGTCTCAAGGGCATCCTTGAGAAGCGCCTCGAAGGCATGTTGGGCGCCATGGACGACTACCAGCGCAAGCGTGACGAACGCGAGCGTGAAGTCGCCGAGAGCCTGCAGCACCTGGCCAGCCGCGTGGCGAGCATGGAGCAGGAAGCCCTGGGCGTACGCGCCAGCCTCGAAGAGCAACGGCGCAAGGCGTTGCTCGACCCGCTCACCGGCCTGCCCAACCGTGCGGCCTGGGGCGAGCGTCTGGAGCGGGAGATGGCGCATCGTCAAGAACAGGCCAGCAGCCTGCTGATCGGTATTCTCGACCTGGACCACTTCAAGCGTATCAACGATGGCTATGGCCACCTGGCGGGCGACAAGGTGCTGAAGATCGTCGCCAACCAGCTGCAAAAACGTCTGCGCACCACGGATTTCATGGCGCGCTTCGGCGGTGAGGAGTTCGTCATGCTGATGCCGGCCACCACCGTGGCGACCGGCCTGCAGCGTCTTGAGGAGATGCGCGCGGCGGTCGAGCAATGCCCGTTTCATTTCAAGGGAGAGCCGGTGACCATTACCGTGTCCATCGGCATGACTGCCCTGCGCCCTGCCGAGCGCAGCGATACGGCGCTCAAGCGTGCCGATCAGGCGCTGTACCGCGCCAAGGAAGCGGGCCGCAACCGTGTCGAGCAGGGTTGAATCGCGAGGCGCCGCCGACCCGTGGTCTTCGCTTGGTTATCATGTGGCGTTTATGCCTGAGAAGTAGGATGTCATGAAGCGGTTATTAGCAGTGCTGTCGTTAGCTACCCTGAGCGCCTGTTCCAGCGGCCCGCGCTTGGACACCAGCCACCCGTCGGTCAACTTCGACAATCGCATCCAGTATGTCGTCCTGCACTACACCTCCGCTTCCCAGGAGCGTTCGCTGCAACTGCTGACCCACGGCGAAGTGAGCAGCCACTACCTGGTCGGTGACGACGCCCGCGCCACGATCTTCAAGCTGGTGGACGAAAGCGCCCGTGCCTGGCATGCCGGTGAAAGCGAATGGGACGGCCGCACCTGGCTCAACTCCAGCTCGATTGGCATCGAGATCGTCAACCCTGGCTATACCGATGGCCCCAACGGTCGCCTGTGGTACCCCTACAGCGAGGCGCAGGTGCAGTCGCTGATCGTGTTGCTCAAGGACATCATCACGCGCAATGGCATCGAGCCGCGCCACATCATCGGCCACAGCGACATCGCCCCAATGCGCAAGCTCGATCCGGGGCCGCTGTTTCCCTGGAAGCGTCTGGCCCAGGAAGGCATCGGCATCTGGCCCGACGAGCGCCTGGTGGCGGCCCAGCAGGCGCTATACGCTGCGCGCCTGCCGGACATCCTGTGGTTCCAGCAGCAGCTTGCACGCCTGGGTTACCGCACGCCGCAGACCGGGGTTCTGGATGAAGAAACCCGCAACGTGATCGCCGCGTTCCAGATGCATTTCCGTCCGCAGCGCTTCGACGGCGAGCCGGATGCGCAGAGCGCAGCGATTCTGCAGGTGCTCAACAGCATGCGTTTTCGCACGCCGGCCACTCAGAACGGCAGCGCCATGTAGAACTGCGTGCCCTGCCCTGGCCGCGAATAGACACCCATGCGGCCGCCGTGCAGTTGCACGATCTCCTTGCACAGCGCCAGGCCCAGGCCGGCGCCGCCTTTCTTGCGACCCACCTGCACGAAGGGCTCGAAGATGCGCGCCTGATTGCCGTAGGCGATGCCCTCACCGTTGTCTTCCACGCTGATGATCGCGCGCTCGCCATGGCGCCGGGCTTGCAGGCGGATCAGGCCGTTTTCCGGGGTATGGCGCAGCGCGTTGTCCAGCAGATTGTCCAGCACCCGGTCCAGCTGCGACTGGTCGGCATGCAGGCGCGGCATGCTCTCTTGGATGTCGAGCTGCAGGATGATGTCCTGCTCCTGGGCGCGCTCGGCGAAGCGCTGGCGGGCCTGCTGGAGCATGTCTTCGATGTCGCAGGGCGCCAGGGTGAGCTTCTGCAGGCCACTCTGGTAGCGCGAAAAATTCAGCAGATCGTTGATCAGCTGCATCAGCCGCTGCATCTCTTCCCTGACCGTGTTGAAGAGGTCGGCCTCGCGGCTTTCCTCGGCGAAGCGCACGCGCTCCTGCAGCAGGCCGAAAGCCATGTGCATGCCGGTGACCGGGGTGCGCAGCTCGTGCGAGGCGCGCAGCACGAACTCGCTGCGTACCCGTTCGAAGGCCCGTTGCTCGGTGACGTCGTGCATGACCATCACCGCGCCGAGGATCTCGCCGGTGGAATGGCTCACCGGGGTGAGGCTGTAGGTCAGCAGGCGTGATTCGCCATCGATCTCGATGCACAGGTCTTCGGGCGCACGCTCCAGACTGCCGCCACGCAGGTTGAGAAGGATCTCTTCGTCCAGTTCCGGGCGCGCCAGGGCTTCGCCGGGGCGCTGGCCGAGGCGGCTCTCGTCCCAGCCAAGCTGACGCTGGGCGACCGGGTTCATGTGCTCCAGGTGACCCTGCTGGTCGATCATCAGCAGTCCGTCGTCGATGCTGTCGAGCACGGCCTGCAGGCGCTGCTGGCCGGCCACCAGCTCGTCGATATTGGTCGCCTGGTGCTTGCGCAGCGCTTCGGCCATCAGCCCGAAGCGGCGTGTCAGCTGGTTCATTTCGGCAGCCGGGGAAATCGGCAAGGTGACGTCGAAGTCGCCCTGGCCGATCTTGTCGGCGGCCTTGGCCAGCGCCTCGATGGGGGTGCCGAAGCGCCGGGCGATGCCATGGGCGGTGACGAAGCCGATGCACAGCACGGCCAGCCCGACCAGGCTCAGCAGGCCGGCGATCCAGTTCGCCCGAGCGCGTGAGGCGCGCTCGTTGGCGGTGATGTTGTCCAGTGCCGAGCGGTAGGCGCTCAATAGCCCGTTGCGCAGGTGATTGAAGCTGGCGCTCAGTTCGGGATTGGTGCGGATGCTCTGGCCGCCGACGCTGTCGCGCCGGTAGCTCTGGATGAAGGTCTGGTAATTGCGCTGGGCTTCCTGGAAGCCGCTTTGGGTGTCGGCCTTCTGGTCATGCGCAATACCGTCAGCCAGCAGGGCTTCGAATTGCTTCTGCAGCTTATCCAGACTCTGCGGGTCCGGATTGGCGTCGAGCATCAGCACCAGTTGATCGCCCAGGTTCTGCCGCAGCTTGAGTCCCAGGTCCAGCGTCTTGAAGTTGCGCTGGATCATCGATTCTTGGGTGTGCGCGGTCTGCATCACGCCCACCAGGCCCAGTATCAGTCCGAGCAGGGCCACTGTGATCAGGGCCGATATGCTCAGAAACAGGCGGGTGCGCAACTTCATTGCCAATTTCATGGAACACCGAGGGGCAGAATTACAGGTTGTACTGCTTGCGTTTGCGATACAGCGTCGAGGCGTCGATGCCCAGGGTCTTGGCCGCCTGGTCCAGTGTGTCGCTGGTCGCCAGTACTGCGCCGATGTGGGCTTTTTCCAATTCGTCCAGGCTCATCGCGGCCCCCACCCGCGGGGCGTTGCTGACCGGCTGGTCACCCATGCCCAGGTGTGCGACTTCCACCCGCTCCTGCGGGCAGATGATGCTGGCGCGTTCGATGACGTTGCGCAGCTCACGAATGTTGCCCGGCCAGTGGTAGTTGAGCAGCGCGGTGCGGGCGTCTTCGCTGAAGCCGCGGGCCGGTCGCGCGTATTCCTTGACGAAGCGCGCCAGGAAGCGATCGGCCAGGGTCAGGATGTCTTCGCCGCGCTCGCGCAGGGCCGGCAGGGTCAGGGTGATGACGTTCAGGCGATACAGCAGGTCTTCACGGAATTTGCCGCTGCGCACCATGTCTTCGAGGTTCAGGTTGGTGGCGGCGAGGATGCGCACGTCGGCGCGACGGGTCACTGGGTCGCCGACGCGTTCGTATTCCTTGTCCTGGATGAAACGCAGCAGCTTGGGCTGCAGGGTCAGCGGGAAGTCGCCGATTTCGTCGAGGAACAAAGTGCCGCCGTCGGCCTGGTTGACCCGCCCCAGCGTGCTCTCGCTGGCCCCGGTGAAGGCGCCGCGGCTGTGGCCGAACAGTTCGCTTTCCATCAGTTCAGCGGTCAGCGAAGGGCAGTTGATGGTCACGCAGGACTTCTTGGCGCGTTTGCTCCAGCCGTGGATGGCCCGGGCCAGCTCACCCTTGCCCGTGCCCGACTCGCCGAGAATCAGGATATTGGCATCGGTGACCGCGACCTGCCGGGCGGTTTCCAGGATGCTCATCATCACCGGGCTGTGCGAATCCAGGCCGTCCTTGGGTTTGCGGATCTCGCCTTCGAGGGCCTCCAGGCGCGCCGAGAGCTGGCGCACTTCAAGCTGCTTGGCGGTGGCCAGGCGCAGTTGGTCGGGGCTGCAGGGCTTGACCAGGTAATCGGCGGCGCCAGCGCGGATGGCGTCCACGGCGGTATCCACCGCCGAATGCGCGGTGACGATCACCACGCGCATCCACGGGGCCTGGGTGCGCATCTGCGCCAGCACGTCCAGGCCATTGTCTTCGCCCAACCGTAAATCCAGGAAACACAAATCGAACACCTGGCGCTGCATCAGGGCATCGGCCTGCGCGGCGCTGTTGGCCGTGGCCACGCTGTAGCCCTCGTCTTCCAGGCAATACCGGAAGGTGCGAAGGATGGCGGACTCGTCGTCCACTAGCAGAATACGGCCCTGGTTCTCAGTGGCTGCTTCCATTTTTCCTACGCTCCTCAATGAATAGTCTTGGTTAGTCTCGGAATCATCGGGCAAGTTGCATGGTCAATTCTGATTGATTATGCGGCATGCATGGTAGCGATCTGCTTGTGCCTTGGCTAACTGGCGGATTTGCCTGCCCGGCTGTCGTCAAAACCGCCTGGCCCGGCCTTGCGAGGCCTCCGGTGGACTGACCGCCCTGCAAAGGAGAACGTCATGCACCCCTTGAAGAATATCGCCCTGGCAACCGCCACCGCTGCGCTGTTGGTCGCCCATCCACTGCTGGCCCACGCCGCGCAGGGGGATGCCGCGCCGCTGGTAGAAGCCCGCCAGGAGGGTTCGATCTGGACCGCCATTGCCTTGAATCGGCACTTGAGTGCGTTCGATATCAAGGTCGCCGTGGATAACGGCACTGCCAAGCTGTCCGGCAAGGTCGAAAACCAGGTCGAGCGCGAGCTGGCCGAACGCATCGCGCTGGACGTGGACGGCATCGACAAGGTCGACAACCAGCTGCAGATCGATCCTTCGGTGGCCACCGAAGCCGATGCCCGCAACGGCCTGGCCCAGCGCTTCGAAGACGCCACCCTGGTGGCGACCATCAAGTCCAAGCTGCTGTGGAGCAACGTGACCCAGGGCATGGAAATCGAAGTGAGCAGCGACCAGGGCGTGGTCACCCTCAAGGGCCGCGCACAGAGCCCGGAAGCCAAGGAACTGGCCGGCACTCTGGCGACCAATACCGACGGCGTGGTCAGCGTCAACAACCTGATCAGCCTCAGCGCTGCCGATTCCATTGCCGCCAAGACCCAGCCCCAGGCCCTGAGCACCACCGAACAGATGAGCGACGCCTGGGTGACCAGCAAGGTCAAGGCCAGCCTTATTTATAGCCGCAACCTCGACGGCTTGAATATCAAGGTCGATACCCGCGAAGGCGTAGTGACTCTCAACGGCATGGTCGCCAACTATGCCGACAAGGAACTGGCCGTGGACATCGCACGTAACATCCGCGGTGTGAAGGGCGTGAACGCCGACGCACTCAAGGTGATGACCCGCACCACCGGATGACCCTCAGGCGCCCCGCGCATTCGTGCAGAACGCACGATGCCAAGGGGGTGATCGTGCAGCTTGCTGGCCAGGATGAATTTCAAGTCTTTATAAGTTATTGATTTATATAGATTAATTTTCATCTTAAAACTGGCATGCGGCGTGCAAAACCTCTATCGACAAACCGGAACGGCCGGTTGACAGGATCGGTAGAGGGAGAGAGCCAATGAACAGTCTGCGTATTGCCCAGCTGCGTATCTCGCCCCGGCGTGTACAGCAAGGCCTTATTGCCAGCCTCGTACTGCTGCTCACTCTGCTCTCCGTCCAGCAGGTGCAATTCCGGGAACAGGTGCGTGAAGCAGCGGCGCTGCAGCAGGCACTGATTTCCCGGACCCTCCCCACCGCGGCTGCTGCCACACTCGCCACCCCGGCGAAAGGCGAAGCCAAGGCCCGCAACCTGACCCCTGTCGACGAGCTTGTTTCCCAGGACAGCCCGGTGCCTGTGCTGCCTGCACAGCAGCGCTGGATTTTCTGACCTGATCGGACCCCCTAGCAGTCAAGGAGTATCACTATGTTGAGTTGGGCTATTACCTTCCTGATCATCGCTATCGTCGCTGCTGTCCTGGGCTTCGGTGGTATCGCGGGTACGGCGACCGGTATCGCGAAGATTCTGTTCATCGTGTTCCTGGTCATGTTCGTCGTGTCGTTCTTCTTCGGTCGTCGCGGTCGAGGCTGAGATGCGCGCCCTTAGCACCCTACTGGCCGCCGCCCTGTTGATGGGCGGCAGTGCCGCCAGCCTGGCCGCGAATGACGGCCAGATGCGGGCCAACGAATTACTCCACAACCCCGATTATCGGGAAGCGTGGTCCAAGGTGGTGAAAAAGCAGGAGCGTCTGCCCGAGTGGGTGATGAACCTGTCTGGCACCGCCGAGCAACAGATGACCGCCGTCACCGAAGACGGCGATCCGTACCTCACCGGTACCTTGTGCGAGACCGCCGACAGCTGTCGCAGCGAGCGCCTGATCCTTGCCGCCAGCCTGGACAGGAAGCACATGTACGGGCTGTTGGTCGAGGTGCCTGCCGGGCTGCCTGCAGACAAGTCGCCCAAGAGCCATGCGACGTCCCGTTACCTGGGTGAGCCTGACGACGGCATGCAACAACTCCTGCAGGAGGAACTGCGCAAGGATCCGAACTGGTACTGACCGGCTGACTTGAGGCTTTCCACGAAATACGGCGGTATGGCCGGCTTTCATGGAGCGCCTGAAGAACCGGGGCACTGGACCGTTTCTTTATTCGACGTTGCACGACCCGAGGAGGGTGCGTGCATGACCAGGGGGCCGGGATGCACTGACCGATCGGGGTCGGTGCGACCTAGGGGCACAGGGAGTGCCTCCGATGAGGGCCGGGTCAGGTGAAGCCGCCATGCCAGTCTCGACGCCAGCCAGACGCCCGGACCCGCATGGCGCTTTTTATTGCGTTGCATCCCGCCTCTGGCAGCCCTGACCAGCCGCTCTGCAGCGACCGTATGTCTGGCAACGGCGGAAATGATCGGTGTGCGACCATTACAAGACGTGTCAGAACTCAACCCCTCTATTGCCCTGCCAATACGACGTAGTAGCCACCTTTCGGCCATATCAGCCATCTCTTGCAGACTTTTCTCACTCCCTTTCGTCGGTTTTCCTATGCTGATTCGGCATGACTTAGGCCGATATGGCATTAGACGCATTTGGCCGTCGCCTGAATAGTTGCGCCTTTTTTTCGCCTGCTACTGAGCCGGGATGCTCATTTGCGGTGACTTTCCGTAGGCCGTCCGGGACTGCTGACCACACGTTCGACCCTGCTGCGGAGCCAGCCAGGGCGTGCCGGGTCCCCGAACGACCCAAGGCAGTTCGCACAGGGGTAATGACAATGAAAAAGGCAAAACTGAGTCTGGCCTGGCAGATTCTGATCGGTCTGGTCCTGGGCATCGCCCTGGGGGCGCTGCTCAACCACTTCGATACCGAGAAGGCCTGGTGGATCAGCAACGTGCTGCAACCGGCGGGCGATATCTTCATTCGCCTGATCAAGATGATCGTCGTGCCGATCGTGGTCGCCTCGCTGATCGTCGGTATCGCCGGTGTGGGCGACGCCAAGAAGCTCGGGCGCATCGGCCTGAAGACCATCCTCTACTTCGAGATCGTCACCACCGTGGCCATCGTCGTGGGCCTGCTGCTGGCCAACCTGTTCCAGCCTGGCCATGGCATCGACATGAGCACCCTGGGCACCGTGGACATCTCCAAGTACAAGGCCACCACCGCCGAAGTGCAGCATGACCATGCCTTCATCGCCACCCTGTTGAACCTGATTCCATCGAACATCTTCGCCGCCGTGGCCCGGGGCGACATGCTGCCGATCATCTTCTTCTCGGTGCTGTTCGGCATGGGCCTGGCGACCTTGCAGGATGAGGTCCGCGAGCCGGTGGTCAAGGTGTTCCAGGGCATCTCGGAAACCATGTTCAAGGTCACCCACATGATCATGAACTACGCACCGATCGGCGTGTTCGCGCTGATCGCGGTGACCGTCGCCAACTTCGGCTTCGCCTCGCTGCTGCCGCTGGCCAAGCTGGTGCTGCTGGTGTACTTCGCCATCGCCTTCTTCGCCTTCATGGTGCTGGGCCTGATCGCCCGCCTGTTCGGCTTCTCGATCCTGAAGATCATGCGCATCTTCAAGGACGAACTGATCCTCGCCTACTCCACCGCCAGCTCCGAGACCGCCTTGCCGCGCGTCATCAGCAAGATGGAAGCCTATGGCGCGCCGAAGGCGATCTGCAGCTTCGTGGTGCCGACCGGCTACTCGTTCAACCTCGACGGTTCGACCCTGTACCAGAGCATCGCGGCGATCTTCATCGCCCAGCTGTACGGTATCGACCTGTCGCTGGGCCAGCAGCTGATGCTGGTGCTGACCCTGATGGTCACCTCCAAAGGCATCGCCGGCGTACCGGGGGTGTCCTTCGTCGTGCTGCTGGCCACCCTGGGCAGCGTGGGCATTCCGCTGGAGGGCCTGGCCTTCATCGCCGGCGTGGATCGCATCATGGACATGGCGCGTACCGCCCTGAACGTCATCGGCAATGCCCTGGCCGTGCTGGTCATCGCGCGTTGGGAAGGCATGTACGACGATGCCAAGGGCAAGGCCTACTGGGAATCGCTGCCGCACTGGCGCAGCCAGGACCCGGTACCGGAAGACCTGGTGCAGACCTCGCACGAGACCGGCAAGCTGCGCGGCTGACGGCCCCTGGCGTCACTCGCAATACGGGGTCAGTCAGCCCGGGTAGGAGCGGCTTCAGCCGCGAAAGTGACTGCATTTTCACAGCAGATGCAGTGAATTATCTGGCGCTTTCGCGGTTAAAGCCGCTCCTGCCGGGCATCATCGCGAATGCCGTGTTCGCGATGCCTACCGCCCCTGCCGGTCGCTCCCGCTCCTGGCCTCCGTTAGAATCCCCCCGGTCTGAAGGGGGGATGTATCCGATGCTCAATGGCCTTTGGCTTGGTTTTTTCGTCGTGGCGATGGTCGCCGCGCTGGTGCAGTGGCTGGTCGGCGGCAACGCCGGGATCTTCGCCAGCATGGTCGAGAGCATCTTTGCCATGGCCAAGCTGTCGGTGGAGGTCATGGTCCTGCTGTTCGGCACCCTGACCCTGTGGCTGGGGTTCCTGCGCATTGCCGAGCAGGCCGGGATCGTCGACTGGCTGGGGCGTGTGCTCAGCCCGCTGTTTGCCCGCCTGATGCCCGAGGTGCCGCGTGGTCACCCGGCGCTGGGCCTGATTACCCTGAACTTCGCCGCCAACGGCCTGGGCCTGGATAACGCCGCCACGCCCATCGGCCTCAAGGCCATGAAGGCGCTGCAGGAACTCAACCCCAGCCAGACCACCGCCAGCAACGCGCAGATCCTGTTCCTGGTGCTCAACGCCTCGTCCCTCACCCTGCTGCCGGTAACCATCTTCATGTACCGCGCCCAGCAAGGCGCGCCCGACCCCACCCTGGTGTTCCTGCCAATTCTGCTGGCCACCAGCGCCTCGACCCTCGTCGGCCTGCTCTCGGTGGCAGTCATGCAGCGCCTGCGCCTGTGGGACCCGGTGGTGCTCGCCTACCTGATTCCCGGTGCGCTGCTGCTGGGCGCCTTCATGGCGTTCCTCGGCACCCTGTCGGCGGCAGCGCTGGCCAGCCTGTCGTCGATCCTCGGCAACCTCACGCTGTTCGGCCTGATCATGCTGTTTCTGGTGATTGGTGCGTTGCGCAAGGTCAAGGTCTACGAGACCTTCGTGGAGGGCGCCAAGGAAGGCTTCGACGTGGCCAGGAACCTGCTGCCCTATCTGGTGGCGATGCTCTGCGCGGTGGGTGTGCTGCGCGCCTCCGGCGCCCTGGACTTCGGCCTGGAAGGCATTCGCCACCTGGTCGAGTGGCTGGGCTGGGACACCCGTTTCGTCGATGCGCTACCCACCGCGCTGGTCAAGCCGTTCTCTGGCAGTGCGGCCCGTGCGTTGCTGATCGAGACCATGCAGAACCAGGGCGTCGACAGCTTCGCCGCGCTGGCCGCCGCGACCATCCAGGGCAGCACCGAAACCACCTTCTACGTGCTGGCGGTGTACTTCGGCGCCGTGGGCATCCAGCGTGCCCGCCATGCCGTGGGCTGCGCCTTGCTCGCCGAGTTCAGCGGCGTGGTGGCGGCGATTCTGGTCTGCTACTGGTTCTTCGGCGCCACCGCCAGCTGAGGTTCAGGGCGTGGCGCTGGGCGACGCCTGATCCGCAGCAGGCTTTTCACGGGGCGCCGGCGCCTGTTCATCGCTGGCTGCCGGCGGCTCTTGTGCAGCCGGTTTTTCGCTCTCCGATTCCTGGTCGCCCGCTGAAGGCTCTTCAGCGGACGACCCGGGGGCTTCCTTCGACGGTTGCTCAGGCCGGCTTTGCTCCTGCTGGGCCGGTGCGTCGTCGCCGCCGGGCTTGAGGCGGATGATCCGCCCTTGCGGCTGGGTCACCAGTGGCTGGTCGGTATCGGAGACCTCGAAGCGCAACACACCAATCAATTGCCCGTCTTCGGTCAGCACCTGCACCTGCCAGCGCCCGGCGACGTCCTGCGGGAAGTTGCGCTTGTGGGTCCAGGCCCGGTAGCCCTGTTCGCGACCGCCGCTGATGTCCAGGGCGATGCGGTCGACCTCTTCGCCGTTGCGCCGCCATACGTGATAGATGCGCTCTTGCAGGCCGCGCGGCGCGTTGATTGCGGTGTAGGCATACAGGCCGTCGCGACGCAGCTGGCTGGCGCTGATCTGGCGGATGCTGTCACCGGGGGTGCGGGTCTTGTTGTCGAACTCGGTGCTGACCGCCACTTCGGTCAGCCACAGCGTGGCCGGCGGCACCCAGGAGCGCAGCAGCCAGCCGGCACTGCCGATCACGGCGATTACCGCGACCAGCATCACCCCGCCGCGCCAGTTTCGCACCGGAAAGCTTGAGGCCAGGCTGGGGATCGACAGCAGGACGGCGATACCCAAGGCCAGTTTGTAGCTCTCGGTGGTGGTCAGGTGCAGGATGATCGGCAGTGCGGTGAGCAGCGCGGCGAACAGGGTCAGGGTGTGCAGGGCCAGGAACAGCCAGCGCCGCGGCGCCAGCCAGCGGTAGTACAGCGGGTCGGTGATCGAGATCAGGCCCGCCGCACCGAGCAGCGCGGTGAACACCGCCTGGCCGCTGTTCCAGGTGGTGGTAATGAAGAAGAACGGCAGGACGAAGAACAGGCTTTCCTGGTGAATCAACTGCGTGCCATAGCGCAGCAGACCCTGAGGGATCTCCTTGCCGAAGCGACGGTTGAACAGCGCGACCACGCTGTTCTCGACCATCAGCCACAGCCAGCCGAGCAGTAGCACCACGGCGATCCAGCTGGCCAGCCCGGCCTGGCGGTCGACCAGGATGAAACTGCCGATGCCGGAGACGAAACCGCCCGCCGCGATCACGCCAGGGTAGCGGCGGATCAGATTGAGTACACGGCTGAGGTAGGCGTTCCAGTCTGGCATGAGGCTTCGGGGTCCTGGGTAAAGAGTCAGGGGTGAAAAAATCCGCGCAGCATACCAACCTGCCGCACCTTGCTACAGCGCTCGATCGCGCCGGTAACGCCACCAGCCGACCAGCAGCAGGATCACTGCGCCCGCGCCGGCCAGGGCCAGCCAGTAGAGGTCGTCATAGCTGAACAGCGGCTGCTGGATGCGCACATAACCCGGTTGCGCCAGCAACTGGCGCAGGGCGTGGTTGGCATCCTCCAGGCTCACCGCCTGGATACGTTTGGCGGGGTCGGCGAAGCGGCCATCTTCATAGTCGTTCAGCGCGCCCCAGTAGTAGTCGGCCAATGCACTGTTGCCCTGCACCGCCCAGGCCTGGCGTGCCACGGCCGCCTGGCGCAGGCGCTCGAAGGTGGCCTTGTCCAGGCCATCGCGCTTGAGGCGGTCGAGCATCGAGTAGAGGGCCTGCTCGGCCTGCGGCAGGTCGCTGCGGTCCACATCGGCGTCCAGGCTCAGCAGGCTGGTGTCGCCGAACACCTCGCGGTTCGCCGCCGGGCCATACGACAGGCCCAGTTTCAGGCGCAGTTCGCTGTACAGCGCCCAGTCCAGGTAGGCGCGCAACAGTTCCCAGGTGTCGTCGGAGGGCTCGTCCAGCGAGGGCTCGGGGTAGATCATGTGCAGCCGTGAAGCCTCGCCCAGGAAGCCGTGCGTCAGCACTCGACGGGGCTCGGCGCTGCCTTGGGCGGTGGGCAGCGGTGGGTGCTCGATCGGTTCGGTGGCGGTCAGGCGGCCGAAGGTGCGTTCGATATAGGCCGGCAGCAGTTTGTCCAGGTCGCCGACCACGATGAGGGTCATGTTGTTGGGCGCGTACCAGGCGGCCAGGGCGTCTTCGAGATGCTCCAGGCTCACGTCATCGACGTCGGGGCGTTGTGCGCACTTGAGGCCCAGTTCTGCCGCCAGTTGGCTGCGCGCGCCATTGCCGGCCTCGTGGCGGTCGAGCAGACGTTGCAGGCGCGAGGCATGGCCGCCGTCTTCATGGGCGACGATGCGTTTGACCGCATCGAAGGCCTGTGGCGTGGCCTCGGTGTGGGCGATGATCTGCGCCAGCAGTTCCAGGACCTGGCGCTGGTTGCGCGCCGGGGCCTCGATGACGAAGGTGGTGTCGGCGTTGCTGGTGAAGGCATTCCATTCGCCGCCCAGGGCCTGCATGCGGGCTTCCAGGCCGCCCTCGCCGCTTTCGTCGAGGCCGGTGAACATCAGGTGTTCGAGCAGGTGCGGGACTTCTTTCTGGTCGCAGGGAAAGTCGTCGAAGCCGACGCCGACCACCAGGCGGATCGACACGTGGCCTTTGTCGTAACCCGGTTTGAGCAGCAGTTGCAGGCCGTTGGGCAGCAGGTAGCCCTGCGCTTGCAAACGGTCGAGGGCCAGGGTGGCGGTGGAGCAGAGCAGCAGCCAGATCAGCAGCAGGCAACGCATGAGACAGCTTTTCCTTGCGGGCCGGTTGAATTAAACAGACTTCGCGGCTGCCGCCAGGTTCACATGGATTGTTCGCCCAGCTCCGCGCCCGGCCGCTCGGATGCCTCACTGGACAGCGCACCGGTGTCAGTCGTCTCCAGTACCGCATAGGCGCTGCTGCAGAACAGCGAGTTGAGGCGCTTCATGTCGGCCATCAGCTCCAGGTGCATCGAACTGGTCTCGATACTCTGCACCACCTTGCGTTGCAACCGGTTGACATGCGCGTGGGCCAGGCGCCGTTCCAGCGCACGGAAGCGACGTTTCTCGCGCAGCAGCTGGCGGGCGCTTTCCGGGTCGCCGCTGAGAAACACCGACAGGCCCAGGCGCAGGTTGGCCTGCAACTGGGTGTGCAGGTCGGTCAGCTCCTCCAGCCCGACATCGGAAAACAGCCGGCGCTGGGCGGTCTTCTGCTGCTGGATCTTGCGCAGCATGCGTTCGATCACCCCGCTGGCCAGCTCCAGGTTGACGGTCAGCTCGATGATCTCGGCCCAGCGGCGGTTGTCCTGTTCGCCCAGATCTTCACGCGGCATCTGCGCCAGGTACAGCTTGATGCCGCTGTACAGCGCCTCGACATCTTCGTGGAGGCGGCGCATTTCCTGGGTCACGGCGGTCTGGGTACCGCGCAGTACACCCTGCATGGAGGCCAGCATGCTTTCCAGCAGGTCGCCCATGCGCAAGGTCTCGCGTACCGCGTTGGCCAAGGCCAGGCTGGGTGTTTCCAGCGCCGCCAGGTCCAGGTGCCGGGGACGTGCCGGGCCGCCGCTCTCGGCGCTGGGTTGCAGCAGGCTGGCGCACAGCTTGGCCATGGGCGTGACGAAGGCCAGCATCAGCAGGCAGCGCACGCTGTTGTAGATCAGGTGGAAGCCGATCACCAGTTCCTGGTTGCGGTAGCCCAGGCTGTCGAGCCAGTTCACCAACGGGTCGAGCAGCGGCATCACCAGCACCAGCCCGAGCAGCTTGAACAACAGGCTGCCCAGCGCCACCTGGCGCCCCGGTACGTTCTGCATGCTGGTACTGAGAAACGCCAGCAGGCCGCTGCCGATGTTGGCGCCGACCACCAGGCCGATGGCTACGTGCAGGCTGATGATGTCCGAGCCGGCCAGGGTGGCGGTCAGCAGCACCGCCGCCAGGCTGGAGTAGGAAATCAGCGCGAACAGCGCCCCGACCAGGGCGTCGAGCAGGAAGTCGCCGGTCAGCGAGGCGAACAGCACCTTCACGCCGTTGGCCTGGGTGATCGGCGCGGCGGCAGCGACGATCAGCTGCAGGGCCAGGATGATCAGCCCCAGACCGATGGCCACGCGGCCCAGTTGGCCGGCGCGGGTCTGTTTGCGCGACAGGAAGAAGATCACCCCGAGCAGGATCAGCAGCGGCGACAGCCAGGACAGGTCGAAGGTCAGCACCCGCGACATCAGCGCCGTGCCCACGTCGGCGCCGAGCATGATCGCCAGGGCCGGTGCCAGGGTCATCAGCCCCTGGCCGACGAAAGAGGTGACCAGCATGGCCGTGGCGTTGCTGCTCTGCACCAGCGCGGTGACCAGGATGCCGGCGATGAACGCCAGCGGCCGACGCGACATGTTCTGCCCGAGCACGCGGCGCAGGTGCGCGCCATACACACGCAGGATGCCGGTACGGACGATGTGGGTGCCCCAGATGAGCAGTGCCACGGCGGAAAGAAGATCGAGCAGGGTCAGCATGAGATGCGAAGCCCCCTGAAATCAGTGCCCGGTGGGCGGGTTCGACGATGTAGCGAGCGATGTGAGGGGAAGGACGCTCAACTAAAGCTTTAGGTCTTGTACGAAAAGTGTCTGCGCACGGCCATGCTGCGTTAAAAACCAGCTGGATCGCCAGCCCGGTGGATCGCCAGCCCGGTGGATCGCCACCCGGTCGGAATGCTCATTTACTCCAGTAAAGTCGCCCGCGACTCCGACCCTTCCGCGCCTGTTTTGACTCGTTGGCGCTCGACCTTCGGGTCAGCCTACGGCTGTTACTCGCTTCGCTCGTTGCGCCTCGCCTGACCGTCGCTCGCCGACTTTTCTTACAAAAACCTAGTTGGCTTTGAGCCAGGAGGCCAGCATCGCACAGGCGCCGCAGCATTGAAACAAATCTGTAACAAAACAAAAGGCAGGCCACTTGGGCCTGCCTTTTGATTACCTCGGTGCGCCTCAGGCGCGTTCCAGACCGGCTTTCTCGGCTTCGGCCTTCTTGCGCGCGTGGCTGGTGCGCATCTTGATGTTGATGGCTTCCACCGCCAGCGAGAACGCCATGGCGAAGTACACATAGCCTTTAGGTACGTGCACGTCGAAGGCTTCGGCGATCAGTACGGTGCCCACTACGATCAGGAACGACAGAGCGAGCATCTTCAGCGATGGGTGCTTGTCGATGAAGTCGCTGATGGCACCGGAGCAGAGCATCATCACCAGCACGGCGACGATGATCGCAGCGACCATGACCGGCACGTTGGAGACCATGCCCACGGCGGTGATGACCGAGTCCAGCGAGAACACGATGTCGATGATCGCGATCTGCACGATGGTGGCCAGGAACATGCCGCCCGCGCCCTTGGGTTCTTCGCTGGCTTCTTCCTCGCCTTCCAGGCCCTGGAAGATTTCCTGGGAGCTTTTCCACAGCAGGAACAGGCCGCCGAAGAACAGGATCAGGTCACGGCCGGAAATGCCCTGGCCCATGATGGTGAACAGGTCGGTGGTCAGACGCATGATCCAGGTGATCGACAGCAGCAGCATGATGCGCGTGACCATCGCCAGGCCCAGGCCGAACAGGCGGGTGCGCTGCTGCATGGACTTGGGCATACGGCTCACCAGGATCGAGATCATGATGATGTTGTCGATGCCCAGAACGATTTCCAGGGCGGTCAGGGTCAAGAAAGCAACCCAGATTTCCGGGTTGAGCAGCCATTCCATCAGTTGTTTCCTCGGGCATGAAAAAGTCGCCGCTCTGTCAGGGAGCGGCGACTGGGGGGCGGCAGTTTACAGGGAGTTGTGCAATGGGAAGAGTCCCAGCAGCACGGCGGCGATCAGGATGCACACGCAGACCAGCACCGCCCACTTGAGGGTGAAGCGCTGGTGGTCACCGAAGTCGATACCGGCCAGGGCCACCAGCAGGTAGGTGGACGGCACCAGCGGGCTGAGCAGGTGCACCGGCTGGCCGACGATGGAGGCGCGGGCCATTTCCACCGGCGAAATGCCGTAGTGCGAGGCGGCTTCGGAGAGCACCGGCAGCACGCCGTAGTAGAAGGCATCGTTGGACATGAAGAAGGTGAACGGCATGCTCACGATGGCGGTGATCACTGCCAGGTACGGGCCCATTGAGGTCGGGATCACGGTCAGCAGGCTCTTGGACATGGCATCGACCATGCCGGTGCCGGTCAGGATCCCGGTGAAGATGCCGGCGGCGAAAATCAGGCCGACCACCGACAGCACACTCCCGGCGTGGGCCGCGACGCGGTCCTTCTGGTCCTGCAGGTTCGGGTAGTTGATGATCATCGCGATACTGAAGGCCACCATGAACAGCACCGGCAGCGGCAGCAGGCCCATGATCAGCGAGACCATCAGGGCGAAGGTCAGCGCGCCGTTGAACCAGATCATCTTCGGGCGGCGGGCATCGGGGAACTGCGAGACGCTGATCTCGCTGTGGTCGATGTCGTCGCCCTGCAGCTGCAGCACGCCCAGGCGCGCCCGCTCACGCTTGCCGTAGAAATAGGCGATGGCCAGGATGCAGATCACGCCGGCGGCCATGGCCGGGATCATCGGTACGAAAATGTCCGAAGCGTCCACGTGCAGGGCGCTGGCGGCGCGGGCGGTCGGGCCGCCCCATGGGGTCATGTTCATCACGCCGCCGGCGAGGATGATCAGGCCGGCCATGATCCGCGGGCTCATGCCGATACGGCTGTACAGCGGCAGCATGGCGGCCACGCAGATCATGTAGGTGGTCGCGCCGTCACCGTCCAGCGATACCACCAGGGCCAGCACCGCAGTACCGACGGAGATGCGCATCGGGTCGCCCTTGACCATCGCCAGGATCTTGCGCACGGCCGGGTCGAACAGGCCGGAGTCGATCATCAGGGCAAAGTACAGGATAGCGAACATCAGCATGACGCCGGTGGGCGCCAGCTTGGTGATACCGGCCAGCATCATCGGGCCGATCTGCGGACCGAAGCCACCGAACAGGGCAAAGATGATCGGCACGATGATCAGGGCGATCAGCGCGGTCATGCGCTTGCTCATGATCAGGTACATGAAGGCAATGACCATGGCGAAGCCAAGGAAAGTCAGCATGGCGAAACTCCAGACGAAATAGGGCCAGGGAAACCGGAAACGAGGTAGGGGTCAGCCGGGTTCAGCGCTGAACGGTCTGGATTCGGGACGCAGGGAGGTTACGCAGGGAGAGGGAATCACGCATTTCAATCACCATTATTCTTGTTGAGTCTCGGGCGTAGGGACGCGCCCTGGCTTGCCGGTCTTTGCCGGTGCTGGTGACGATGCTAATCGGTCAAGCTTTCAGCCACCTTTCATCCTCCTTGCGCGTGCTTCATCGCTCGCTGGCAAGCACATGACTTTTCGTTGTTTTTTGATACAGTGGATCCATTGATAATTATTATGGGCGATTATCGGCTGTTTAGCCTTGCGTGATGCCTGGTTTTGACTGTTCAATGGATCCACTAACAAAAACAAATCAACCGGAGAGCCTGACCATGTATCCCAAGAACACGTGGTACGTTGCCTGCACCCCCGATGAAATCGCCAGCAAGCCCCTCGGGCGGCAAATCTGCGGCGAGAAGATGGTGTTCTATCGCGGCCTGGACGATCAGGTCGTGGCCGTCGAGGACTTCTGCCCGCACCGTGGCGCGCCGTTGTCGCTGGGCTATGTCGAGAACGGCCAGCTGGTGTGTGGTTATCACGGCCTGACCATGGGCGCCGATGGCAAGACCGTGTCGATGCCCGGCCAGCGGGTCCGTGGCTTTCCGTGCAACAAGACCTTCGCCGCCGTGGAGCGCTACGGCTTCATCTGGGTGTGGCCGGGTGACCAGGCCAAGGCCGATGCCGAGCTGATTCCGCACCTGGAATGGGCAGTCAGTGACCAGTGGGCCTACGGGGGTGGGCTGTTTCACATCGGCTGCGACTACCGGCTGATGATCGACAACCTTATGGACCTGACCCACGAGACCTACGTGCATGCTTCCAGCATCGGCCAGAAGGAAATCGACGAGACGGCGCCTGCCACACATGTCGAAGGGGACGAAGTGATCACCGCCCGGCATATGCAAAACATCATGGCCCCGCCCTTCTGGCGCATGGCCTTGCGCGGCAACAACCTCGCCGATGACGTGCCGGTGGACCGCTGGCAGATCTGCCGTTTCACCCCGCCCAGCCATGTATTGATCGAAGTCGGTGTGGCACACGCCGGGCACGGCGGCTATCACGCCGACCCCCGCTACAAGGCGTCGAGCATCGTGGTGGACTTCATTACCCCGGAAAGCGACACCTCGATCTGGTACTTCTGGGGCATGGCGCGCAACTTCAACCCCCACGACCAGGCGCTGACCGACAGCATCCGCGAAGGCCAGGGCAAGATCTTCAGCGAAGACCTGGAAATGCTCGAACGCCAGCAGCAGAACCTGCTCAAGTACCCTGAGCGCAACCTGCTCAAGCTCAACATCGATGCCGGTGGCGTGCAGTCGCGCAAGATCATCGAGCGCCTCATCGCCCAGGAACAGGCCAGCGCCCCTGCGCTGATCGCCACGGCCCAATGACCCAGTCCGAGGACGCGCAATGATCGACGTCGTGGTGATTTCCCGCAAAGACGAGGCCCAGGGCATTTGCAGTTTCGAGCTGGCCCTGCCCGACCGTGGCCCACTGCCGGCCTTCACGGCCGGTGCGCACATCGATGTGCAGGTGCCTGGCGACGATGGCTTGGTGCGCCAGTATTCGCTGTGCAACCACCCTGGCGAACGGCATCGCTACCTGATCAGCGTGCTCGACGACCCCGCATCGCGCGGTGGTTCGGCGCAGATGCACCGCCTGCTGCGCGCCGGCATGCCATTGCGCATCAGCGAGCCGCGCAACCACTTTCCACTGGCGGCCGAGGCGCGACGCAGCCTGCTGTTCGCCGGAGGCATCGGCATCACGCCGATCCTGTGCATGGCCGAGGCGCTGGCTGAGCAGGGGGCGGATTTCGAGCTGCATTACTGCGTGCGCGCCCGTGACCGGGCGGCCTTCCTTGAACGCTTGCAGGCGTCGGCCTTTGCCGAGCGGGTGCACCTGCATCTGGATGACGAACCCGCCACGGCCCTGCAGGCTGCCCAGCTCCTGGCGGGGCCACAGGCGGATGTCCACCTCTACGTATGCGGCCCGAACGGTTTCATGCAGCACGTGCTGGACAGCGCCCGTGCGCAGGGCTGGCAGGAGGCCAACCTGCACCGCGAATACTTCGCCGCCGCCCCGCTGGACACCAGCGCCGATGGCCGTTTCTCGGTGAAAGTAGCGAGCAGCGGTGAGGTGTTCGAAGTCCCTGCTGACCAGAGCGTGGTCCAGGTGCTGGAGCGCCATGGCATCGAGGTGCCGGTGTCCTGCGAACAGGGCGTATGCGGCACCTGCCTGACCCGCGTACTGGAGGGCATCCCGGAACACCGCGACCTGTACCTCACCGAAGACGAACAGGCCCTCAACGACCAGTTCACGCCCTGCTGTTCGAGGGCGAAAACGCCGATGCTGGTGTTGGATCTTTAGTCGAGCGTGACCCCGCTGCCACAGCTGGCAGGATCAGTAAATGCTGGGTGGCGGTCGCACACACCTCGGTAGCCGGCCTGTGGTGGGACCGGCTTTAGCCGCAATACAGGTCAGTTAAGAGCTCTTCGGCTTTTTGTTGGAGCTTGCTCGCGAACAGGTCAGCAAACCCCATGCATCTGCTGTGAACGTGACGCAGCTATCGCGAGCAAGCTCGCTCCCACGGTCTGATCAGTATTGGGTTTACATGCGCAATTGGATTACCCAGCAGGCACAGCTGGGGCTTGCAGAAGAAAAGAGCAATGCATGAGCGTCTGGCAAGCTATTTGACGGGTGCCTGTGCAGTTGCTTTCCTCGAACCCCGCTGCCAAAGCCGGCAGCGGGGTCATCCGAAACACACAAGCGGCCTGTAGGGATCAGGCCGTCACTTCTTCCTCGGGCTCGACAGCCCGCGTGGGCCACTGGTCCAGAGTCTGGTTCAGCGCCAGTTGCGCTTGGGTGATCAAGTGCATGCTGGCCATGGCCAGGTGACGCGCCTGGCCATGCAGGCTTTCAGCGCTTTCATAGGCTGTAGCAGTGGCGCAGTTGAGCAACTCCACGGCATGGGCCACACGACATTCGAGCAGGACAAGGGACGATTCGAGGTTGGGTGGATCGGGGACGATCTTTTTCATGGCTACAGCTCCAGTGAGAGGACAGGAGCCGACACCCATTGCTACCAAACGCCGGGTGGCGGCCGCACGCAAGTTGGTAGAACCGGTCACTGGCGCCCGGTGCGTCCGAAGACGCCATGCGCACGGCCACCATAAACGCAGGCCGTAAAAAAGCGCCTCGCAACAGACGGCGCCTTGCGACAGTGAGGATCGGGTCTACCAAACCCGGTCGCTGAATGGGCAGCGACGGGGGCAGGTTAGAAGCCTGAATTCACGGGCACAAGCGGCCGGGATTCTCTCGGAAATGTCCTTCAAGAGAAAGAGAGGCGTCTTGCAATCACGGGCCGAACCCGCCGCGATGACACTGTGTTGAGCGGGCTAGCTTGCGAAAAGGTCGGTCAGCCCCCCCCCCCCGGCCCACTCAGGAAATGACTTTCATCCGTTCCGCCGACGAGGCGCTGAAGATCTCGGCGTAGCGCAGGGTGGCGTTGGCGTGTTCGCGCATCAGGGCTTCGGCGCGGGCGCCCTGGCGGCAGACCAGGGCGTCGACGATGGCGTGGTGCTGCATGTGCGCGTAGTTGAAGCGCCGGTATTCGCGGGCCATGTCGTTGCGGTCCACGGCCAGGGCGCTGACCGAGGCGAACGGCAGGTGGTCGTTGCGCGCCAGGGCGTCGGCGATGGCCGGGTTGCCGCTGCCGGCGACGATGATCTGGTGAAAACGCATGTTCAGGTCGTGGTACACCTCAAGGTCCTGCTCGGTGACGTAGCCCTTGTCGAACAGCGCGTCACCTTCGGCCAGGCAAGCTTGCAGGGCATCGCAGTCCTGGGGGCTGAGGCCACGTTCGGCGGTCTGTCGCGCCGCCAGGCCTTCGAGCACGCCGCGCACCTCCACCGCCCCGGCGATGTCCTGGCCGCTCACCGAACGCACCTGAAAGCCGCGCCCGCCGGCCTTTACCAACAGGCCTTCCTGCTCCAGGGTACGGAATGCCATGCGCACCGGCATGCGCGACACGCCGAACAGTTCGGCGGTGGGCACTTCCATCAGCCGTTCGCCGGCCGCCAGCTCGCCCGAGGCGATCATCTTGCGCAGGGCCACCAGTACGGTTTGGCCGGGCTTGCTCATCCAGGCAGCTTCCATCAGTCGAGAGGCGGCTATGGTAGCCCAGCCTGCTCAGCTCAGGAACGCCAGTGGCTGGCGGGCGCTGTGCAGTCCGGCCAGGTGCCGGTCGGCTTGGGGCAGCAGCCAGGCGAAGAAGAACCCGGCGGTTTCCAGCTTGGCGGCACGGCGCTCGTCATGCTCGGGCAGCGCCTGGGCCACGCGTGCCGCCCGACACCAGGCAAAGGCCAGCAGGACCAGCGCGCACAGCGGCAGGAAGTCGCCCGCCGCGCGATACGGGTATTCGGCATCAAGGGTGGCCTGCTCGGCGATCTGCTGCCAGGCGCTTTCCAGGTCCTGGCAGCGCTGCTGCAGCGCCTGGCCCAGCGCCGTGCACACGGCTACCGCGCTGGCCGCCGTGGCTTCTTCGCGCAGCAGTGCGAGCAGTTGCTGAAGGGCGGCGCCCCGGTCGCCCAGCACCTTGCGCAACAGCAGGTCGTTGGCCTGAATCTCGTTGGTGCCTTCGTAGATCATCGCGATGCGGCTGTCGCGCAGGGTCTGTTCGATGGCGAATTCGCTCACATAGCCGTAGCCGCCGAAGACCTGCAAGGCGCGGCTGGCCTGCTGGAAGCCCTGCTCGGTGAAGTACGCCTTGATGATCGGCGTCAGCAGCCCGGTCAACTGATGGGCGATGGCCCGTTCTGCCGGTTCGCTGGCGTGCTCGGCCTGATCCAGCAGGTGCGCGGCCCAGTAGCCGAGGGCCCGCAGGCCCTCGCTGGTGGCGCGCAGTTCCAGCAACGTGCGGCGCATCGCCGGGTGGTAATGCAGCGGGTCGGCGGCGCTGGCCGGTTCCCCGACGGGACGCTGCACAGCGCGCATCTGCCGGCGTTCGCGGGCGTACTGCGCGGCGTTCTGCCAGGCCGCCTCGACATGCCCCAGGCCTTGCAGACCGACATGCAGGCGCGCCGAGTTCATCATCACGAACATCGCGGCCAGCCCCTGGTTCGGTGCACCGATCAGCCAGCCGCTGGCGCCTTCGAACAGCATTGAACAGGTGGCGCTGCCCTTGATGCCCATCTTGTGTTCGATACCGTCGCAGCGCACGCCATTGTGCGCCCCGTCGTCCAGGCGCCGGGGCACCAGGAACAGCGAGATGCCCCGGCTGCCGGGCGGGGCGTCGGGCAGGCGCGCCAGCACCAGGTGCAGGATGTCTTCGCACAGGTCGTGTTCGCCGCCGGAGATGAACAGCTTGCTGCCGCTGATCCGGTAGCGGCCCTCGGCGGTCGGTTCGGCCCGGCAGCGCAGCAGGCCGACGTCGCTGCCGGCCTGCGGCTCGGTGAGGCACATGGTCGGCAGGCATTGCCCGCTGACGATGCCGGGCAGGTAGCGCTGCTGGATCCATTGCGGCGCATGGGCTTTCAGGCACAGGTAGGCGCCGTGGGCGATGCCGCTGTACATGGCCCAGGCATGGTTGCTGGCGTAGAGCATTTCCTGCACGGCGGCTTCGAGCAGTTGCGGCAGGCCCTGGCCGCCCAGTTGCGGATCACAGGCCAGTGCCGGCCAGCCACCCTCCACGTAGGCTTGCCAGGCGGCGGCAAAGCCGTCAGGGGTCTGCACGCAGCCGGCTTCGAAGCGACAGCCTTGGCGGTCGCCACGGGCATTCAACGGCGCCAGGACTTCATGGCTGAACTGCCCGGCCTGTTCCACGACCTGCATGGCCAGCGCAGCATCGAGAAACTCGAAGGCTGCGTTGCCGCTCCAGGCCTGTGGGGCCTGCAGCCAGTGTTCGATGACGAACTGCATGTCGCGCAGCGGGGCCTGGTAGTGCCACATGGCAATCTCCTTTGCCGTACAGGGTGGGCGGCGGACGCTCAGGGCCGCCAGGCAGGGTTTTCGATGAGTACCGCCATGCCTTGCCCGCCGCCCACGCAGGCGGCGGCGATGCCGTAGCGCAGGTTGTCTTCGCGCAGTTGCCGGGCCAGGGTCATGACCAGGCGCAGGCCGCTGGCAGCCAATGGGTGTCCGAGGCCGATGGAGCCGCCGCGAACGTTGAGCCGGTCGAGGTCCAGTTCCAGCTCGCGGGCCACGGCCAGCACCTGGGCGGCCTGGGCTTCGTTGATTTCCAGGCGGTCGATCTGCTCCAGGCGCAGGCCGCTGCGCTGCAACAGCAGGCGAATGGCCGGGGCGGGACCGATGCCCATGTGTTCCGGGGCCACGCCGACCACCGCGCTGCCCAGCAAGTGGGCGAGCACCGGCTGGCCTGCCGTCGAACCTGGGCCGACCAGTGCGGCGGCGGCACCATCGACGACTGCGCAGCTGTTGCCGGCGGTCTGCACCCCGCCTTCGTGTACGGCACGCAGACGCGCCAGGGCGGCGGCGTCGGTGCTGCGGGGGTGGCTGTCCTGGGTGACCGCTTCGACACCGCGTGGCAGGCGGATGCCGCGTGCCTGGTAGCCGTCCAGCTCGAAACGTTCGCTGCCCACCGGCAGGATTTCCCCGGCCAGCCAGCCGCTGGCCTGCGCCGCCAGGCTCGATTGGTGGCTGCGCAAGGCATAGGCGTCCACTTCCTGGCGGCTCAGGCCATACAGCACGGCCAGGCGCTCGGCGGTGGCGATCATGTCGATACCTGGCGCCGGGTCGTACAGCGCTTCCCAGAGGAAATCCTTGAAGTCCACCCCTGCGCCCAGCTTGAAACCGTCGCGATGGGTGTAGGCGGCGATCGGGTTGCGCGACATCGACTCGGCGGCCACGCACAGCGCCAGTTGCGCGCCCTCGCCCACCTGCAGGGCGGCCTGGCGCAGCAGTTCGAAACCGGTGGCACAGATGCGCTGCACGGCCAGCGCCGGCACCTGCAGCGGTACCCCGCTGTACAGGCCGATGTGCCGGGGCAGCATGTAGGCATCGAAGCTGGCCTGGGCCATGGAGCCGGCCAGAACCGAGTCGACCTGCGCAGCAGGCAGCCCGGCGCGCGCCAGCACGCCGCGTCCGGCCTTGATGCCGAGGTCGATGGGCGACACCTGGGCCAGTGCGCCGCCCAGGTCGACCCAGGGCGTGCGCACCGCGTCGTACAGCGCGACGTCGTCGAACCGCGAATACTGGCCGGCGCCGTTCATGCCGGTGCCCCGGCGGCCTTGGCGTCGGCGCGCAGCAGCGCGTCGTGGTCGCCGCGGTACAAGGCATCGACCAGGCTGGCGCGCCATTGCAGCACGGCGCGCTGGTTGATCGAGCCCTTGTCGGTGATCTCGCCGCGGTCGATGGACGGCGGCTCGGCCAGCAGGGCGATCCATTCCAGGCGGCTGGCGTTGCCGCTGGCGTCCTTGTTCAGGCGGTGCAGCCAGGCGGCGAACCAGTGGCGCACCTCGGGGCTGGCCAGCACCTGTTCGTCGCTGGCCTCGCGGCCCAGCCCCGCCAGCTGCCGGCACTCATAAAGGCGTGGGAACACCAGCGCGCCGAGGCATTCGCGGTCGGGTGCGCAGACCACGATGTCCTGCACGTAGGGCGAGCCCTCCAGCACCGCGCGGTTGCGCAGTGGCCCGACGCTGACGAACACCCCCGAAGACAGCTTGAAGTCTTCGGCGATACGCCCATCGAACATCAGCCCCAGCTCGGGCTGCGCCGGGTCGGCGAGCTTCAGCGCGTCACCGGAGCAGTAGTAGCCCTGCTCGTCGAAGGCTTCGGCGGTCTGCTGCGGCGAGCGCCAGTAGCCGGGCATGATGTGCGGGCCGCGAAAGCGCCCTTCCAGCTTGCCGTCCACTGGCACCAGACGCACTTCGCAGCCCGGCGCCGGCAGCCCGACGTAGCCGGCCTGGGACAGCGGGCCGGTGGTGAAGGTGCACGACGGCGAGGCTTCGGTCATGCCCAGCCCGGCCATCATGCGGATACGCTCGCCGCAGTGCTGCTCGGCGATGCGGTCGAGGCGGTCCCAGATGCTTTGCGACAGGCCAGCGGCGGCGAAGAAGAACAGCTTGATGCGGGCGAAGAAGCGCTCGCGCAGCTCGCTGTCCTGCTCCAGGGCGCTGACCAGCTCTTCCCAGCCCTTGGGCACGGTGAGGTAGGCGGTGGGCGAGATTTCCTTGAGGTTGCGCAGGGTCTCGGCGAAGCCCTGCGCGGTGGGCTTGCCGTTGTCCAGGTAGAAGGTGCCGCCGTTGTACAGCACGATGCCCAGGTTATGGCTGCCGCCGAAGGTGTGGTTCCAGGGCAGCCAGTCGACCAGCACCGGCGGCTCTTCGCCGAACACCGGGAAGGTCTGCAACAGCATCTGCTGGTTGGCGCAGAGCATGCGCTGGGTGGTGACCACCGCCTTGGGCAGCTTGGTGGAACCGGAGGTGAACAGGAACTTGGCGATGCTGTCCGGGCCGGTGGCGGCGAACGCGGCTTCGGCCTCGGCGCCACCGGGTTGGGCCAGCAGGCTGGCGAAGTCGATGGCGGGCCGGCCGCTGGCCATGCCGCGCACGCTGATCACCGCAATGTCGGCCGGCAGCACGGCGTCGATGGCTTTCTGGAACGGCGTGACGTCGCTGACGAACACCAGGCCCGGCTGCAGCACGTCACAGACATGGCGCAGCTTGGCGTGGTCCTGGGACAGCAGCGAATAGGCCGGTGACACCGGGCAGTAGGGAATCCCGGCGTACATCGCCCCGAGGGCCATCTGCAGGTGCTCGATGTCGTTGCCCGAGAGCAGCGCCAGCGGGCGTTCGGCGCTCAGGCCGTGAGCCAGCAGGCTCTGGGCGATGGCACGCACGTCGGTGAGCATTTGCGCGTAGCTGATTTCGCGCCAGCCACCCTGTTCATTGCGCGCGGCGATGAAGGTGCGCTGCGGGCACTCGGCGGCCCAGTGCCGCAGGCGGTCGAGCAGCCGCGCCGGGCGTTCGGCCAGCGGTTCCAGGTTACGAATGTGCAGGATACCCTGGCGTTCGCTGACCGCGACGGCGGGGTGCGCGATGGACACGGGGCGGTAGGGCGCCGGGGCGCTTGCAGGTTGGCGGTTCACGTGCGGTTCCTCCATTGAAGCAGGCCGCGCCGCATCGCTCACGGGCGATGGCTGGCGCGCGCCGACTTCTGGCTGTCGCCTTTGTTCTTGTCGGGAGCGGGCGGCCTGTCGCAGCCGCCCGGGCGCTCAGATCGGGTAGTGCCTTGGGCCGTTCTGCAGGGTCACCCAGCGCAACTGGGTGAAGAACTCCACCGAGGCCTTGGCGCCGAAGCTGCCGTAGCCGCTGGACTTCACCCCGCCGAAGGGCATCTGCGCCTCGTCGTGCACGGTCGGGCCGTTGATGTGGCAGATGCCCGATTCGACACGTTGGGCCAGCGCCAGGGCGCGGCTGGTGTCGCGGCTGAAGATCGCCGCCGACAGGCCGAATTCCGAGTCGTTGGCCAGGCGCAGCAGGGCTTCGTCACCGCTGGCGCGCAGCACCACCGCCACCGGGCCGAAGGACTCTTCGCGATACAGACGCATCGAGTCGGTGACCTGGTCGAGCAGGGTCGGCTGGAGGATGCTGCCGCTGCAGGTGCCGCCGCAGACCAGGGTCGCGCCCTGGGTCACGGCATCGTCGATCAGGCCCATGATGCGCTCGCCGGCGCGGGCATCGACCAGCGAGCCGAGCTTGGCGGCCGGGTCGCTCGGGTCACCGGCTGGCAGGGTGGCGATCTTGGCCTTGAGCTTGGCGACGAAGGCATCGGCGACCTTGTCGTCGACGATCAGCCGCTCGGTCGACATGCAGATCTGCCCCTGATTGAAGTAGGCGCCGAAGGCGGCGGCTTCGACGGCGGCATCGAGGTCGGCGTCGTCCAGCACCAGAAACGGCGCCTTGCCGCCCAGCTCCAGCAGCGCCGGCTTGAGGTGGCGCGCCGACAGCTCGCCGACGATGCGCCCGACATGGGTGGAGCCGGTGAAGTTGACGCGGCGTACTGCCGGGTTGGCGATCAGCCGTTCGACGATGGCGGGTGCGTCTTGCGGGGCATTGCTGATGACGTTGACCACGCCATCGCCGAGCCCGGCTTCATGGAGGATCTGGCCGATCAGCCGATGCACCGCCGGGCTCAGCTCGGAAGCTTTCAGCACCACTGTGTTGCCGCAGGCCAGGGGCATGGCGATGGCGCGGGTGGCGAGGATCACCGGGGCGTTCCACGGGGCGATGCCCAGCACCACACCGCACGGCTGGCGCAGGGCCATGGCAAAGCTGCCCGGCACGTCGGAAGGAATCACCTCGCCGTTGATCTGCGTGGTCATTGACGCGGCTTCACGCAGGATCTTCGCCGCCAGCATGACGTTGAAGCCGTACCAGTTGGCCATGGCGCCGGTTTCTCCGGCGGCGGCGATGAAGTGCTCGCTGTTGGCCTGCAGTTGGTCGGCGGCTTTCAGCAGGCGCGTGCGGCGCTCGTTGGGCGCCAGCGCGGCCCAGGCCGGAAACGCAGCCTGGGCGGCGGCCACGGCGGCGTCGGCGTCTTCCAGGGTGGCAGCGGCGACCCGCGACACCACTTCGCCGCTCACCGGGTTGCGGCGCTCGAAAGTCTTACCGTCGCGGGCAGGGCACGACTGCCCGCCGATCAGCAATGGCACGTCCAGCATGATGATTCCTCTTTATTGTCTTTATCGGGAACACCGGTCGATACGGTCGACCCGGGCGAGCGGCACACGGCCCCTCGCCCGCCGGCGCGGTCAGCGCTTGTAGGCTTCCAGGCCTGGCTTGATGCTCTTGTCGTCGAGGAACTGCTTCATACCCTGCTCGCGACCGCCTTCGGTGTCCAGCAGGCGCGACTGGTCGAGCTTGGCGTACAGGTAGTCTTCGTTCTGCTCCCAGGTCAGTTCGCGGCAGCGCTTGAAGCCGTGCTTGGCGGCGCGCAGCACGACCGGGTTCTTTTCCAGCAGGTTGCGCGCCAGCTCGATGGTGGTCTCGCGCAGTTGCGCCAGCGGCACGCTTTCGTTGACCAGGCCCATCTCGGCGGCTTTCTTACCGTCGAAGGTCTTGCCGGTCATGATGTAGTACAGCGACTGGCGATGGCCAACGGTGTCGGCCATGGCCTTGCTGACCAGGTTGCCCGGCGGGATGCCCCAGTTGATTTCCGACAGGCCGAAGGTCGCTTCGTCGGCGCAGATTGCCAGGTCGCAGGCCACCAGCGGACTGAACCCGCCGCCGAAGCACCAGCCATTGACCATGGCGATGGTCGGCTTGGCGTACATGCGCAGCAGTTTCCACTGCCATTGCGAGGCTTCGCGGCGGATCTTCTCCTGAAGGATCTCCGGGCCGGCGTCGGTTTCGCGGAAGTATTCCTTGAGGTCCATGCCGGCGGTCCAGGATTCACCGGCACCGGTCAGCACCAGTACGCCGGCCGCCGGGTCCTGCTCCAGAGTCTCCAGCACGTCGATCATTTCCCGGTTCAGGGTCGGGCTCATGGCGTTGCGTTTTTCCGGGCGGTTGAGGATGACCCAGGCGATGCCTTCCTCGATTTCGACCTTGACGGTGCTCCAGCGGCCTTCGTAATTGCTCATGGTGGATGCTCTCTTGTTCTGTTACGGGGCGTGTTCGGGTGTCGATGGATTGAAATTAGCCGGGCAAAATAGTTATGTCAATTAACTATTAGATTCGTTAACAGGTTTGCGCGTTTCGGATAGTGCGCGCTTGGGTAGATCGTCAGGGTATTGGGTGCTGGCCTTCACGGACCGATCCCGGCAAACTGCATAGCCTTGTTAACTGCCTTTCCAGGATCCTGTCGCATGGCCAAGTCTTCCAGTGCCGCTTCTTCGAGCGCCCTTCCCGCTTCCGACGCCGCCGTGCCGCTGGATGCCGCGCTCGACGATCTGATCGGCTATGCCCTGCGCCGTGCCCAGCTCAAGCTGTTCCAGAACCTCATCGCGCGGCTGGCCGTGCATGACCTGCGCCCGGCGCAGTTCTCCGCGCTGGCGATCATCGAGCAGAACCCTGGCCTGATGCAGGCCGACCTGGCCCGTGCACTGGCCATCGAGCCGCCGCAGGTGGTGCCGTTGCTCAACAAGCTGGAAGAACGCGCCCTGGCCGTGCGGGTGCGCTGCAAGCCAGACAAGCGTTCGTACGGCATTTTCCTCAGCAAGACCGGCGAAACGATGCTCAAGGAAGTGAAGCAGATCGCCGCGCAGAGCGACCTGGACGCCACCGCCGCGCTCGACGATGCTGAGCGCGAGCAGCTGCTCAGGCTGCTGCGCAAGATCTATCAGGACTGAAGTGCCGGCCGCTCAGGCTGGAAGCGGCCGAGCCGACTCACCACAGCGGCAGGCTGTAGGTGGCCAGGAAGCGGGTCTGGTTTTCGTCGCGGAAGGCCGCGCCGGTGGGAAAGTCGTTGCGGTAGATCGCCTTGCGCACCACGAAACCCAGCTGCTTGAGCGGCCCGCTCTGGATCACGTAGCCCAGCTCCATCTGGAATTCCCGTTCCTTGCGGTCGTCGGCGTTCAGCGAGGCGAGTTCGATGTTGTCGCCGCGCACATAACGCAGGCGGCTCTTCAGGCCCGGCACGCCCACAGCGGCGAAGTCGTAATCGTAGATGGCCTGCCAGGTGTGTTCCTTGGCGTTGAGAAAGTCCGAGGCCATGGTCAGTTCGCTCATGCCCATCAGTTCGGTGCCAGACACATAGGGCGTGGCGGTGTCGCCGCTCGAATGCATGTAGCCGAGGCTGACCTTGTGCCCGCCCAGCCGGTAGGCGAACAGCGCCGAGGCGTTGACGTTGTCGACCTTGCCGGCCTTGGCGCTGCCGGCCTCCTCGCTGAAGAAGCTGCGCAGGTCGCTGGTCAGTACGCCGTCGCCCAGCGGCAGGTTATGCAGCAGCGCCAGGGTGCTCTGCCGGTAAAGGTCATCGACCTCGGTGTGGTACACGCGAATGCCCAGGTCCTTGGTGAACTGGTAGTCACCGCCCAGGTAGCTCATGTGCGAGGTGGTCGCCGCGCCGTTGAAGCGTCCGTTCGGTGAGGCAATGGTCATCGACTCGTAGGAGGTCGAGTTGCGCTTGTTGATGCGGTCGATGTAGCCCGCATTGAAGGTCAGGCCGTCGATGTCCTTGGAGGTCAGCGTGGTGCCGCGGAAGGTCTGCGGCAACAGGCGCGACGGGCTGGCGAAGGCGAACGGCAGGAAAATCGACACGTCGCCGGTCTTCACCGTGGTCTGGTTGAAGCGCATCTTGCCGGTCAGCGCCAGGCGCGAATAATCGTCCGGGGCGCGACGGTCACTGGCCGACACCGGCAGCAGTTCGGTGCCGCTGCGGTCCGGCGAAGAATCCAGCTTGACCCCGACCAATGCGCGTGCATCCAGGCCGAAGCCCAGCTTGCCAGGGGTGTAGCCGGATTCGAGGTTGAGAATGAAGGCCTGCGCCCATTCCCGGGCAGCGCGCTTGGCCCCATCATCCTTGTAGTCGCGGTCGAGGTAATAGTTACGCAGGTTAAGCGTACCGTGGCTGTCTTCCAGCAGGCCTTCGGCCTGCAGGCCGCTGCTGCACAAACCCAGCAGCAGCAATGGCGCGGTACGGCGAGCGTGGCGATACAGGCTCGGGCGAGCCCTGCCGAGGGGCGAGAAGGTGTCTGGCATGTCCGTAGTCCACTTATTGTTGTTGTTCGAAAGCGCACGGGATGCGGGCTGTAAGCGGCCCGCAGGGCAAGAATGGAAATGCCGAGTGGTGCCGTCAATGGACAATATCCGATAATCGAACATTAATTTTGTTATCTATTTTTCTCTTTTCAGGATTTTTTGGGTAAGCCCCTGTTTTAAAAGAAATAGTCTGAATTCCTGCCGAGCGCATTCGGGCTGGGCTTTTTAGTTATCTTTGTTAATCTTATTTCCAGGTCGCCTCCAGCCGTGGTTGCAGGCGCCAGCCCGCTCTACAACAAAAACAAGAACGAGGTATCCATGGACAGTTCACTGCGCCGGCCAACGGCGACCATCGTGCTTTGCTTCATCGTTGCACTCATCGAAGGCTTCGACCTGCAGGCCGCCGGCACCGCCGCTGCCGGGCTGCGGCACACCTTCACCCTCGACCCCAAGATGCTCGGCTGGGTATTCAGCGCCGGAATCATCGGTCTGCTGCCAGGTGCCTTCTTCGGCGGCTGGATCGCCGACCGCATTGGCCGCAAGAAGATTCTCATCGCCGCCGTGCTGCTGTTTGGCGTGTTTTCCCTGGCCACCGCCTACGTCGAGGGCTATGCGACCCTGCTGCTGGTGCGCTTCCTTACCGGCCTGGGCCTGGGCGCTGCGCTGCCCAACCTGATCGCCCTGTGTGCCGAGGCGGTCGGTGAACAGCGCCGTGGCACGGCGATCAGCATCATGTATGCCGGTGTACCGCTGGGTGGTGCACTGGCGGCGGTGGTGGCCATGCTGGGCGGTGACCACTGGCAGATGACTTTCATCATCGGTGGCCTGGCGCCGCTGCTGGTGGTGCCGCTGATGCTGGTGCTGCTGCCCGAGTCCACGGTGTTCCGCCAGCAAGCCGATGCCAGCGCACGGGTCTCCACGCCCCAGGCCCTGTTCGGCGAAGGGCGTGCGCGCCTTACCCTGGCGCTGTGGATCAGCTACTTCTTCACCCTGACCGTGATGTACATGCTGCTCAATTGGCTGCCGTCACTGCTCATGGGCCAGGGCTTTACCAAGCCGGAAGCCAGCCTGGTGCAGATGCTGTTCAACATCGGCGGCGCGCTGGGCTCGCTGTTCGGTGGTCTGCTGCTGGACCGCTTCAATGGCGTGAAGGTGGTAATCGGCGTCTACCTGGGGCTGCTGGCGTCGCTGGTAGGCGTCGGCCTGTCGGTCGGCATCGCGCCCATGGCCACCGCCGGTTTCTGTGTCGGGGTGTTCGTCATGGCCGCGCAGTTGGTGCTGTATGCCATGGCGCCGCCTTCCTACCCCACTGCCGTACGCGCGACCGGTGTGGGCGCGGCGGTGGCCATCGGTCGCCTGGGGTCGGTTGCCGGTCCGCTGGCTGCCGGGCAGATTCTCGCTGCTGGCGCCGGCACCAGCGGCGTGTTGCTGGCCACTTCGCCCGGCCTGGTGATCGCTGCGCTGGCGATTCTCATCGTGGTCGCGCGGCCAGGCAGCGCGGCGCGTCCCGGCCTCAAGCCGGCCAGCCGCTGACCTGAACGCACAACGCCCCCGGCAAGCGCTTGCCGGGGGCGTTGTGCATACAGAGCGGTGTTATCAGTGATTGAACTGCGCGGCCAGCTCGCGAAGCATCACTTCGGCATCCAGCACCTTGCGCACCGATTCCTCGGCTTTCTCGCGGGTGATGCCCAGGCGCTCGAACAGCTCGTTGGGAATCGCCTCTACCGGGCCGGAACCGACGCCGTGCTGACGCAGCAACTGCACGGCCAGGAACACCAGGTTGGCATATTCGCAATGCTCACCGGCGTACTGCGGGTCATGCTGGAAGCGCAGCGCGGTGGACAGTTCGTCCGGCATGTCCCAGGCGCGCATCAGCCAGGCGCCGATCTGCTCGCGGCTGATGCCCAGCAGGTGCTGCTCGACATAGCTGTGATGCAGGTGCGGGTTGACTTCCAGTTGCCGGCAGATCAGCGAGAAATGTGGCGGGAACACATGCGCCAGCAGCAGGTAGCCGAAGTTGTGCAGCAGGCCGGCCAGGTAGGTCAGGCCGCCTTCCGGGCGTTTGGCGCGGGGGATGGCACGGGTCAGGCCTTCGATAACGGCGGCGGTGTAGATCGACTGCTGCCAGTACGGGGTGGTCTGCTGTGGATGATCCTTGGGCAGGCTGAGGGTCTTGCCCAGCGCCAGACCGAGGGCCAGGTTGATCACCAGGTCGAAGCCCAGCACACGCACGATGGCGTCTTCCACCGAGCGGATCTTGCCGGTAGAGGCGTAATAAGGTGAGGCGGCCCAGCTGACCACCTGGGCGGCCAGGGCTGGGTCGGTTTCCACCACGCCCGTGATGTCGTCGATGGTGGCGTCCGGGTCGACACGCAGCTTGATGATCTTCTGCGCGGTGCCGGCCAGCGGCGGGATCTCCAGGGTCGCTTCCAGGCGTTGCTGGATGCGCCGTGCGGTGAAGGCGTGCACGGCCTGAGTGATTTCCTCTCGGTCGTCGTGCGGGCGGTCGAAGTTCGGCTGCACCGTGCTGACCAGTTGGCCGAAATGCGCGGCACTGGCCTTGCTGAGCATGCCCTTGAAGTCGTCGCTGGCGATCTCCAGCAGCAGGCCCTGTTCGCCGGAGCCCACCAGCAGCTTGGGCTGCTGCAACAGGCGGTCGTCGTACAGGCACGGCGAGCTGGTCAGGGCCGGCAGGCCGGGCAGGCTTTGCAGGTTGTGCTTGACCAGCATGCGCGACAAGCGCTCGTGGGAAACCGCCTTGAGTTCGCGGCCAGTCAGCTCGGCGATGCGGTTGAGGTCCAGCAACTGGTTCTGCGGGAATAGGATCAGCAGGGCGCCGACGGCGTCCTCGACCAGGACCGCCTGGACCTTGCGCTCGACAGGCAGGGTGACGTCATCCACGACTTCCTGGTAGCTGATGGACAATTTTTCCAACAACTGCCGGATGACGGACGGGGTGTGGAGAGAATCATCGACGTGGGCTACTTCTGTCATGGTCTGTGTCCAATTCCTACATTTTTCGCAGTATAACCAGCTTGTGCAGAATGGGCCTCCCGAGCGTGCAAAAGCGTCGTGTCCGTCACATCAAACCTGGCCGTATTGCTGGCCGTGGCGCAGCCAGCGATCCAGCAACGGGCTGACATGCTGCGGCCAGCGCTCCAGCAGGGCCTGGGCGGCGTCGCGTACGGCCGGCAGCAGGTCGGCGTCGCGCATCAGGTCGGCCACCTTGAACTGCAACAGGCCCGTTTGTCGGGTGCCGAGCATTTCGCCCGGACCACGAATTTCCAGATCCTTTTCGGCGATGACGAAACCGTCGTTGGTTTCGCGCATGATGCCCAGTCGCTGGCGACCGATCTGTGATAGCGGCGGGTGGTAGAGCAGCACGCAATGGCTCACCGCACTGCCCCGCCCGACCCGGCCGCGCAGCTGGTGCAACTGGGCCAGGCCCAGGCGCTCGGGGTTCTCGATGATCATCAGGCTGGCATTGGGCACGTCCACACCGACCTCGATCACCGTGGTCGCCACCAGCAGTTGCAGGCTGCCCTGCTTGAATTCGGCCATGATCGCGGCCTTTTCCGCCGGCTTCATGCGCCCGTGTATCAAGCCGACGCGCAGTTCGCCCAGCGCCATGCTCAGCTCTTCGAAGGAGGTCTCGGCGGCCTTGCAGGTGAGTTCTTCGGATTCTTCGATCAGCGTGCAGACCCAATAGGCCTGGCGCCCCTCGGCGCAAGCGGCGCGCACCCGTTCGATGACCTCCACGCGCCGGCTGTCGGCGACCAGCACGGTGTTCACCGGAGTACGGCCGGGCGGCAGTTCGTCGAGGATCGAGGTGTCGAGGTCGGCATAGGCGCTCATCGCCAGCGTGCGTGGGATGGGCGTGGCGGTCATGATCAACTGGTGCGGGCAGAGCATACCCCCTACCCCCTTGCTGCGCAGGGCCAGGCGTTGCTGCACGCCGAAACGGTGCTGTTCGTCGATGATCACCAGGGCCAGGTTGCTGAACTGCACTTCGTCCTGGAACAGCGCGTGGGTGCCGACCACCATGGGCGCACCGCGGCCGATCTGCTCCAGGGCCGTCGCCCGTGCCTTGCCCTTGAGCTTGCCGGCCAGCCAGGCCACTTCGACGCCCAGCGGCTCCAGCCAACGCTGGAAGTTCAAGTAATGCTGCTCGGCGAGAATCTCGGTGGGTGCCATCAACGCGACCTGGTAGCCAGCCTCGATCGCCTGCAGCGCCGCCAGCGCCGCGACCACGGTCTTGCCGGCACCCACGTCGCCCTGCACCAGGCGCAGCATGGGCTCGGGCTGGCTGAGGTCGTAGGCCACTTCCTTGCCGACCCGCTGCTGGGCACCGGTAGGTGCGAAACCGAGGTTGGCGAGGAATTCGCGTGGCAGGCGGCTGGCCGGTGGCAGAGACGGGGCACGCTGGGCGCGCAGGCTCTCGCGCAGGCGCTGTTGCGACAACTGGTGGGTCAGCAGTTCTTCGAAAGCCAGGCGGTGCTGGGCCCAGTGATGGCCCAGGGCGAGTTCTTCCAGATCGGCGTCGGCGGGTGGGTGATGCAGGTAGCGAATGGCGTCGTCCAGCGGTGCCAGCTCGTAGTCGCGGGCCAGCTCTTCGGGGAGCCAGTCGGGCAGGCTGCGCGGCCCGAGCATCGCCAGGCTCTGCTGGCTGAGCTGGCGCAGGCGTTGCTGGGTCAGGCCTTCGGTGGTCGGGTAGATCGGCGTGAGGGTCTTCTCGACCGGCGGCGCTTCGTCGCCGGTCAGGGCGCGGTACTCGGGGTGGTAGATCTCCAGGCCCGAGGCGCCGGGCCGCGCTTCGCCGAAGCAGCGCAGGTGGGTGCCGCGCTTGAGGCCCTCCTTCTGCGCATTGCTGAAGTGGTAGAAGCGCAGGCTCACCGAGCCGCTGCCGTCATTCAGGCGTACCAGCAGGCTGCGGCGCTTGCCCATCACCACGTCGGCACCGCTGACCACGCCTTCGATCACCGCATCCTGGCCGGGCCGCAGCGCGCCGATGGGCACCACCCGGGTGCGGTCCTGATAACGCAGCGGCAGGTGGAACAACACGTCCTGCAGGGTTTCCAGCCCTACCCTGGCCAGCTTCTCGGCCATGGCTTCGCCGACACCCTTGAGTGCGGTGACCGGGACCTGGGAAAGCTCGCTCATCTCTTGCCTGCCTAGTTGGCTTCTGCCTTGGGTCGCACCACCGAGCACAGCCGTACCGAGTCAGCCAGGATCTCGATGGCCTTGGGCCGTGGGAAGCTGGCACGCCAGGCGATGGCCACGGTACGGAACGGTGCTGGTGCGGTCAGTGGGCGGACTTCGATGACGCCGGGCGCGTAGTGGTGGCTGTGCACCGCCGACAACGGCAGGATCGACACGCCCAGCCCCGAAGCGACCATGTGGCGGATGGTTTCCAGCGAGCTGGATTCCACCGTGGTGTGCTTGGCGCCCTCGCCGCCCTTGTTCAGTGTAGGGCAGGCTTCCAGGACCTGGTCACGGAAGCAGTGGCCCTCGCCGAGCAGCAGCAGGCTCTTGTCGTTCAGCGCCCCGGCCTCGATGCTTTCCTGGCGGGTCCAGGGGTGGCCGGACGGCATCAGCACGTAGAACGGCTCGTCATACAGGGGCAGGGTCAGCACGTCGGCTTCGTTGAATGGCAGGGCGATGATGATCGCGTCCAGTTCGCCGTTGCGCAGTTTGTCACGCAGGATGTGCGTGAAGTTTTCCTCGATGTACAGCGGCATCTGCGGTGCCACGCGATGCAGTTGCGGGATCAGGTGCGGGAACAGGTAAGGGCCGACGGTATAGATGGCACCGACCTTCAGCGGAGCGGTGAGCTGGTTCTTGCCGGCCTGGGCCAGTTCACGGATGCCCTGGGCCTGCTCGAGGACCTTCTGCGCCTGGGCGACGATGCCCTCACCCACCGGGGTAAGGCGCACGGCACTCTTGCTGCGTTCGAAGATGAGTACGCCGAGCTCGTCTTCGAGCTTCTTCACGCCAACCGACAGCGTAGGCTGGCTGACGTGGCACCGTTCGGCCGCATGGCCAAAGTGCTGCTCTTGGGCAAGCGTGACGATATAGCGCAATTCTGTAAGGGTCATAACAGGCGTCCATGTGGTTGCGCCCAGCATAGCGGGTGCAATCAATAGACGCACGTTATCAGAGGTGCCCAGACGTATCAAAAAAGTGATTCTGGTCCCGAGGCCGGCCGGCGGCGTTCGACCAGGCTGCGATCAGGCAGCCCGGGCGATGCGCACCGGCGGATTTCAGCGTTTATCCAGGGAGTAAACGAAGGGTGCGGTGATCTCGATGGTGCCGTTGTTCAAGGCTTCCGCTGGCGGCTTGGGCAGTGGCTGTGCACGGCGTAGCATCTCCAGCGTGGCACGGTCCAGGGACGAGCTTCCCGAGCCGCCGACGATGGAGGACGACAGTACGTTGCCCTGGGCGTCGATCATGAAACGCACACGAGCCGTACCCTGCATGCCGCGGCGGCGGGCATCGTCGGGGTACTTCTTGTACTTGGCCAGATGACTCAACAGCTCGCCTTGCCAGTTCGGCACGGCATTGCTGGGTGGCGCCGGTGGGCTTGGCGGTGCTGCAGGCGCAGCGGGCTTCTCGACCTTGGCCTGTGGCGGCGTGTCCACCGGCTTCTGTTCGACCGGCTTCTCCTTCGGCGGCTCAGGCTTCTTCACCTCGGGCTTTTTCGGCTCGGGTTTGGGCTTGGGCTTTTCCACCTTCTTGGGCACGACGATTTCCGGCTTCGGTGCTTCGGCCACTTCTGGCATCGGCGGCTCTTCCACCGGCGCGGGCGGGGTGGGCGGCTGCACCACCGCTGGCGGCGGGGGTGTCGGCTCAGGCATCGGTGGCAGTTCGATCATCATCGCCTGCGGCGGCAGTTCGATCGCCTGGGAGGCCGGCCAGCGCAGGGCCAGAAGCACTGCGACGGCATGCACGGCCAGCACCAACAACAGGCTGCCGCTGTAGCGCGTCAGTGTTTGGCGCATCGTGGTCATTTTTTCCCTGCCGTCTCTAGGCCCACCAGGCCGACTTTCAGGTAACCGGCGGCGCGCAGGGTGTTCATGACTTCCATCAGGTCGCCGTAGTCCACGCCCTTGTCAGCCTGGAAGAAGATCGTGGTGTCCTTCTTGCCGTGGGTGCGCTGGTCCAGGACCTGGCCGATCTGCTCGCGGGACACCTGGTCGTTGCCCAGGTACAGGTTCTTGTCTTCCTTGACGCTGAGGAAGATCGGCTTTTCCGGCCTGGGCTGTGGTTTGGCCGTAGACGCTGGCAGGTCGACCTTGATGTCCACGGTCGCCAGTGGTGCGGCGACCATGAAGATGATCAGCAGAACCAGCATGACGTCGATGAACGGCGTCACGTTGATTTCATGGTTCTCGGCGAGATCGTCGCCGCCTTCATTGAGATGCAGGCCCACGAGTCAGCCCACCTTGACCATTTGTGGATGGTGCTGGCCGCGCTCACCCTGCTCGGGCAGGTGGTCCAGGTCACGGCTGACCAGCAGCAGGACCTGTGCCGAAGCGTCGGAGACCTGGGCCTTGTAGCCGGCGATGGAACGGGCGAAGACGTTGTAGATGACCACCGCCGGAATGGCCGCGACCAGACCGATGGCAGTGGCCAGCAGGGCTTCGGCGATACCGGGGGCGACCACGGCGAGGTTGGTGGTCTGGGTCTTGGCGATGCCGATGAAGCTGTTCATGATGCCCCACACGGTGCCGAACAGGCCGACGAAGGGCGCGGTGGAGCCGATGGTGGCCAGCACGCCGGTACCGGTGCTCATGGTGCGACCGCAGTTGGCCACCAGGCGCTCGAGGCGGAAGCTGACGCGCTCCTTGATGCCTTCGCGCTCACGGCTGTTGGCCGACAGGCGCATTTCTTCCTGGGCATCGTGGACCAGCAGGTGCGCCAGGGTGCCTTCCTTGCGGTTCTGCTCGGCGGCTTCGTTGAGGGTGCGCGCCTTCTTCAGGCTGGCGATCTCGGTGCGCAGACGACGCTTGGCGCCCAGCAGCTCGAGGCCTTTGGCGATCCAGATGGTCCAGGTGATGATCGAGGCCAGTGCCAGGCCGATCATCACGGCCTTCACCACGATGTCGGCGTTCTGGTACATGCCCCAAGGCGACAGGTCGTGGGCGCTCATGCCCAGGCTGTTCTCGCCGGCCAGCGCGTCTTCATCCGCAGCCTGGTCGCCAGCGGGCGCGGCGGCCGGTGCGCTTGGCGCGGCATTCTGGGGGGCGGGGGCTGGTGCCGTGGCGGCAGCGGGGGTCGCACCGTTGGCGGCTGGTGCGGTCTGATCGGCAAGGGCGACAGGCGCGAGTGTCAGACTCAGCGCCAGTGCAGCTGCCGCGCGCCAGGCGCGAGTCAGGCTGAAAAGCGTGGTTGGCGAGGCGGTTGGAGAAGTGCATGTCATGCGGGCCGGACCTGAAATGTATAGAACATGGTGCGCCGTCACGGAGGACATTGCGCAATGGCTAGAGCAAAGAGCGCAATTATTGCAAATCGTTCTTGTTAACAAAAGTAATACTGTATCTTTTTTTCAAATTATCTCTTGGGGCGGTAAAGTCCCCCCGATGAACGTCGGGTTTTTTCATCTTCTGCATGAGGTAAGAGGCAATGTCCGCACCCACGCTGTTGATCGCCGGTTGTGGCGATATCGGTTCGCGCCTGGCTGCGCAATTGCTACCTCAGGGCTGGGCGGTGCATGGCCTGCGGCGTCAGGTCGCGGCGCTGCCGGCGGGCGTGCGCGGGGTCGCCGCCGACTTGTTCCAGCCACACAGGCCGGTTGCCTGGCCGACCGGCGCTATCGATTACCTGGTTTATTGTGCGACGCCTACCGAGCGTGACGAGGCCGGCTACCGGCAGGCCTACGTACAGGGCCTGCGGCACGTACTGAGTTGGTTGCGCGAGGCTGGCCAGGCGCCGCGCCGGGTGATTTTCGTCTCCAGCAGCAGTGTCTATGCGCAGAGCGAGGGCGAATGGGTCGACGAGACGTCGCCTGCCGAGGCCGAGCGCTTCTCCGGGCAGGTGCTGCTGGACGCGGAAGGCGTCGCCCTTGGCTGCGAATGGCCGGCCAGCGTAGTACGCCTGACCGGTATCTATGGGCCGGGGCGCAACGACCTGTCGAGCAAGGTACGCCAAGGCTATCGCGTGGCGCTCGAGCCGCCGGTGTATGCCAACCGTATCCACGCCGATGATGCGGCCGGCCTGCTGGTGCATCTGCTGCAGGCCGATGCCCGGGGCGTGGTGCTGGAAGATTGCTACCTGGGGGTCGACGACGCGCCCGCGCCGCTGGCCGAGGTGGTGGCCTGGATGCGCGAGTACCTGGGGGTGACGCACTGGTCGGAACAGGAAACCCTGCGCCGTGCCGGCAGCAAGCGCTGCAGCAACGCACGGGCACGGGCGCTGGGGTGGGTGCCGCGCTACCCGGACTATCGTGCCGGGTACGCGGCCTTGCTGGGCTGACGGCCCGTTATTGCTTTTCCAGCCGCCAGCGGCGCTCACCAGGGCGCAGCTGCGGCATCTCGTCGGCTGCCGCCGTGTTGATGGCCTGGAAGATTTCCAGCTGGCGACCCTTGCGCATGAAGATCCATGGCGCGCCCTGTTCGGCACGCTCCAGCCACATGCTGTCGTACTCGCCGCTCATGGCGGCGCAGTCGCCGGCCAGGCACAAGGCATAGCGGTCGTTGTCGCCCAGGCCCTGCAGGCTGCCGTCGGGGTTGAACTGTACGGTGGAACCCTGGCCCGGCCCGTTGGTGATGGTCCACTTGCCGCCCAGGTAGGCGCCGTACAGCGCGCTTTCGAAGCTGCTGCCTGGCGGTGCGTCCGGTGCCGGAGCCGCCTTCGGCTTGACGAAGTGCTGCTCGGGGCCCGACTCGCTGGCTGCCTGGGTCAACTGGCCGGCGGCCACGCTCAGGTCTTCGAAGAAGTTGCCGTAGAACTCGATCCGCAGCTTGCCGTTCTTGCTGTCGATGATCTTGCCTTCGCCCAGCTCGAAGCCATTGGAAAAGGACGCTTCACCGGACTTGCTGTCGACCTGCCATTCCAGATTGGGACCGCGTGACAGCAGGGCTTCGCGCAGGTTGTCGCTCTTCACGGCAGCGTCGATGGCATCCTGGTTGATCCAGACGCCGTCGGGGTTGAGGTCGGTGTGGCTGGCGCAGCCACTGACGAGTGCGGCCAGCAGTGAGAGGGCGAGCGCACGGCGCATCATGGAATCCTTCCTTTGCACGGGGGTGGCGCAGCGCCAAGGCTGCGCCGGGATGGGTTACTCGACGACCAGGATGGCGTCCATTTCGACCTGCGAACCACGCGGCAGGGCAGCCACGCCGATGGCGGCGCGTGCCGGGTAGGGCTGTTCGAAGTACTTACCCATGATCTCGTTGACCTTGGCGAAGTGGCCCAGGTCGGTCAGGAAGATGTTCAGCTTAACGATGTCCTTGAACGAGCCGCCAGCGGCCTCGGCGACCGACTTGAGGTTCTCGAAGACCTGGGTGATCTGGGCTTCGATGCCTTCGACCAGTTCCATGGTCTTGGGATCCAGCGGAATCTGCCCGGACATATAGACGGTGTTGCCCGCCTTGATGGCCTGGGAATAGGTGCCGATGGCCGCAGGGGCCTTGTCGCTGTTGATGACGGTCTTGGTCATGAGAACTCCTGTTGAGGGTGGGCTAGGCGCGCATGCGGGTGATGCGGGTCACACCGGGCAGGGCGCGCAGCTTCTTGATGACTCGGGCCAGGTGTACGCGATCGTGCACGCTGACCACCAGCTGGACCACGCTGATGCGACCATCGCGTTCATCCATGCTGATCTTCTCGATGTTGCCGTCGGCGGCGTTGACGCTGCTGGCCAGCAGGGCGATCAGGCCGCGCTGGTGTTCGAGCTCGACGCGCAACTCGACATTGAATTCGCCGGTAACGTCCTTGGCCCACGACAGTTGCAGGCACTTTTCCGGGTTGTGGCGGATTTCGCTGATGTTGCGGCAGTTTTCCAGGTGCACCACCATGCCTTTGCCCGCCGACAGATGACCGACGATGGGGTCGCCCGGGATCGGCGTGCAGCATTTGGCGTAGCTGAGCACCAGGCCTTCGGTGCCGCGAATCGCCAGTGGGCCTTCGGGGCTGGGCAGCTGTTCGCCTTCGCCCAGCAGGCGGCGAGCGACCACGTAGGCCATGCGGTTGCCCAGGCCGATGTCTTCGAGCAGGTCTTCCAGCACCTCGACGCGGTACTCGGCCAGGGCGGCCTGGACGCGCTCGGGGCTGATCTTGTCGAGGCTGGTCTCGAAGCCGTTGAGTACCTTGTTGAGCAGGCGCTCGCCGAGGTTGATCGACTCGGAGCGGCGTTGCAGCTTCAGTGCATGGCGAATGTGCGTGCGCGCCTTGCCGGTGACCACGAAGTTCAGCCAGGCCGGGTTCGGTCGCGCGCCGGGGGCGCTGACGATCTCGACCGTCGAGCCACTCTGCAACGGCTCGGAGAGCGGTGCCAGGCGACGGTTGATGCGGCAGGCGATGCAGCTGTTGCCGACGTCAGTGTGAACGGCATAGGCGAAGTCCACGGCCGTGGAGCCCTTGGGCAGCTCCATGATCCGGCCCTTGGGGGTGAACACGTAGACTTCGTCGGGAAACAGGTCGATCTTGACGCTTTCGATGAACTCCAGGGAGTTGCCGGCGCGCTGCTGCATTTCCAGTACGCCCTTGACCCACTGGCGAGCCCGCGCGTGCGAGCCCTTGGGTTGGTCGTCGTCACTGGACTTGTACAGCCAGTGGGCGGCGATGCCGTTGTTGGCCATCTCTTCCATCTCGCGGGTGCGGATCTGGATCTCGATGGGCACGCCATGCATGCCGAACAGCGTGGTGTGCAGCGACTGGTAGCCGTTGGCCTTGGGGATCGCGATGTAGTCCTTGAAGCGGCCCGGCAAGGGTTTGTACAGGTTGTGTACGGCGCCCAGTACGCGATAGCAGGTGTCAACCTTGTCGACCACGATACGGAACGCGTAGACGTCCATGATCTCGTTGAAGGCGCGACGCTTGCCGCGCATCTTCTTGTAGATGCCGTACAGGTGCTTCTGGCGCCCGCTGACCTCGCCTTCGATGCCGTCGACCGCCAGGCAGTGGCTCAGCGATTCCTCGATCTTGTTGACCAGTTCCTTGCGGTTGCCGCGGGCCCGTTTGACCGCCTGGCCGATGCGCGTCGAGCGCATGGGGTACATGGCCTTGAAGCCGAGGTCTTCGAACTCGATGCGTACGCTGTGCATGCCCAGCCGGTTGGCGATGGGGGCGTAGATCTCCAGGGTTTCCTTGGCGATGCGCCGGCGTTTTTCACCGGAGAGGACTTCCAGGGTGCGCATGTTGTGCAGGCGGTCAGCCAGCTTGACCAGGATGACGCGGATGTCCCGGGCCATGGCCATGGCCATCTTCTGGAAGTTCTCGGCCTGCGCCTCGGCCTTGGTCTCGAAGTTCATCTGGGTCAGCTTGCTGACCCCGTCGACCAGTTCCGCGACGGTTTCGCCGAACTGCGAACTGAGCGCTTCCTTGGCGATGCCGGTGTCCTCGATGACGTCATGCAGCATCGCGGCCATCAGGCTCTGATGGTCCATGTGCATGTCGGCGAGGATGTTGGCGACCGCCAGGGGATGGGTGACGTAGGCTTCGCCGCTGCGGCGGCGCTGACCGTCGTGCGCCTGTTCGGCGTAGAAATAGGCGCGGCGGACCAGGTTCACCTGGTCCTTGCTGAGGTAGGCCGAAAGGCGATCGGCGAGGACGTCTATGCTCGGCAAGGCGTTACCCCCTGCCGATGGCCTGTGTCCTGCGCCGCACCACGTCGACCCGGCATAGGCTTATACGGCCTCGCTGGACTCGTCCTCGAAGGCAGCGAACAGCGGCTCGTCTTCGACGATCTCGGCTTCAGCGATGACAGCGTTGTCCACCAGGCCGGCGGCGATTTCACGCAGGGCGACGACGGTGGGCTTGTCGTTTTCCCAAGCAACCTTGGGCTCTTTGCCGCCTGTGGCGAGCTGACGCGAACGCTTGGTGGCGAGCATGACCAGCTCGAAGCGGTTATCGACGTTTTCCAGGCAGTCTTCAACAGTCACGCGGGCCATGGTATTCCTCGTAGCAAATGCGTATGCGCGGTGCCCGGACGGGCGAGCGGACTTGGTAGTGTACAAGTGCGGAGTGACAGGCTTCAAGCGGCACGCTCAAAGCCACATACCCCGACGTGTCGGATTCAGCCCAGCAACTGCGCCAGCAAGGCCTGGTGGCGGCGCTGCTGATGCGCCTGGGTCAGGCGGTTGGCGCGGAAAATCGCCTTCAGGTCGTCGAGTGCCACGTCGAAGTCGTCGTTGACCACGATGTAGTCGTACGCGCCGTAGTGGCTCATTTCGCTGACCGCCTCGCGCATCCGTCCTTCGATGATCTCGTCGCTGTCCTGGCCGCGGCCGTTGAGGCGTTGGCGCAGGGCTTCCTGGCTGGGTGGCAGGATGAAGATCGACAGGGCGTCGGGCATCAGGTTGCGCACCTGCTCGGCGCCCTGCCAGTCGATCTCCAGGATCAGGTCATAGCCGGCATCGAGCACTTCCTGAAGGCTGCTCTGCGAGGTGCCGTAGAGGTTGCCGAAAACCTCGGCCTGCTCCAGGAAATCCCCTTGTTCGATCATGCGCAGGAATTCGGCGCGCTCGACGAAGTGGTAGTTCACGCCGTTGACTTCGCCAGGGCGCATGGCCCGGGTGGTATGCGATACCGAGACGCGGATCTGCCGGTCGGCGTCGATCAGCGCCGTGACGAGGCTGGTCTTGCCCGCGCCGGACGGGGCGGAAACGATATACAGGGTGCCGGTACTCTGGGTCATGTTGTTCAAGCCTTACTCAATGTTCTGCACTTGTTCGCGCATTTGTTCGATCAGCACCTTGAGGTTGACCGCCGCCTGCGTACTGCGCGGGTCGAAAGCCTTGGAGCCGAGCGTATTGGCCTCGCGGTTGAGTTCCTGCATCAGGAAGTCCAGGCGTCGCCCGGCCTGGCCGCCAGCCTTGAGCACGCGGCGCACCTCGGTGACGTGGGTGGTCAGGCGGTCGAGTTCCTCGGCGACGTCGCTCTTCTGCGCCAGCAGGACCATTTCCTGTTCCAGGCGCTGCGGGTCCAGCTCGGTCTTCATGTCGGCGAAGCGGTCGAGGATCTTCTGGCGTTGCGTGGCCAGCATCTGAGGCACCAGGGCACGCAACGTGTTCACTTCCTGGGTGATGGATTCCAGACGCTCTTCGAGCAGGGCGACCAGGCCGGCACCTTCTCGGGCGCGGCCTTTCTTCAGTTCCCCCAAGGCCTGGTTGAACAGGGCCAGAGCGGCGCTGTTCAGGGCCTGCGGGTCGGCGGCATCGGCCACCAGCACGCCCGGCCAGGCGAGGACTTCCAGCGGGTTCAAGGGGGCTGGCTGCTGGATCAGCGCCGCGACCTGCTCGGCGGCGGCCACCAGCTGTGCGGCGCGCTCGCGGTCGACCTGCAAGGGCTTGCCGGCATTCTCCTCGATGAAGCGCAGGGTGCACTCCACCTTGCCGCGCGACAGCCCCTGGCGCAGGGCTTCGCGCACGGCGCCTTCGAGATCGCGGAAGGCCTCGGGCAGGCGCAGGTGCGGTTCGAGGTAGCGATGGTTGACCGAGCGCAGTTCCCAGCTCAGGGTGCCCTGGGCGTCGGCCCGTTCGGTCCGGGCGAAGGCTGTCATGCTGTGCACCATGGGGTGTACCTCTTGAGTCGTGCCGGGCGCGGGGCAGGCCAGGCGCGCGGCGATCGTGGAAGCCGACAGGCTGCAAAGGCGCAGGATTGTAACGCAGAGCGAGGCTGGCCCCAATCTGCCGACGCAGGCAAGTGATGTCCGGTTGCCAGAGGGCGGGCAATGCGCACCGCTTGGACTTTAGGTGTCCCGCAGGGCGATGCAGCCCGTATAATGGCCGGCAGTTTTCCGTCCCTGTACAGGTATTGCCAGATGAAACGTCCAAGTGGCCGCGCTGCCGACCAGCTGCGCCCGATCCGTATCACCCGCAACTACACCAAACACGCCGAGGGCTCCGTGCTGGTCGAGTTCGGTGACACCAAGGTCATCTGCACCGTCAGCGTCGAGAACGGCGTGCCGCGCTTCCTCAAGGGGCAGGGGCAGGGCTGGCTGACCGCCGAGTACGGCATGCTGCCGCGTTCCACCGGCGAGCGTAACCAGCGTGAGGCCAGCCGCGGCAAGCAGGGTGGCCGCACCCTGGAAATCCAGCGCCTGATCGGCCGTTCGCTGCGCGCCGCGCTGGACATGACCAAGCTGGGCGACATCACCCTGTACGTCGACTGCGACGTGATTCAGGCCGACGGCGGCACCCGTACCGCGTCCATCACCGGTTCCATGGTCGCGCTGATCGACGCCCTGAAACTGATCAAGAAGCGTGGCGGCCTGAAGGCGGGCGATCCGCTCAAGCAGATGATCGGTGCCGTCTCCGTGGGCATCTACCAGGGCGAGCCGGTCCTGGACCTGGATTATCTGGAAGATTCCGCTGCCGAGACCGACCTGAACGTGGTCATGACCAGCGCGGGTGGCTTCATCGAAGTGCAGGGCACTGCCGAGGGGGCGCCGTTCCAGCCTGAAGAGCTCAATGCGATGCTCGAGCTGGCGCGCAAGGGCATGGCGGAAATCTTCGAACTGCAGCGCGCTGCGCTGGCCGACTGACCGACAGGAGTCGCCCGATGACCGATTTTTCGACCTCGTTGAACAAGCCCGACCCGCAGTCGCGCCAGTGGGCCATGTTCTGTCATCTGGCGGCGTTCGCCGGGCTGTTCGTCCCGTTCGGCAACTTGATCGGGCCGCTGATTCTCTGGCAGTTGAAGAAGGAGTCCGACCCCTTCGTGGACGCTCAGGGCAAGGAGGCGCTGAACTTCCAGATCACCGTCAGCATCGCGGCGGTCATCTGCTTCATGCTGGTGTTCGTCGTCATCGGCATCCCGCTGCTGATGCTGATCGGCATTGGCGCGCTGGTGCTGATCATCATCGCGGCGGTCAAGGCCAGCGACGGTCTGGATTATCGCTATCCGTTCACCTGGAGGCCGCTGAAGTAGGGCGCCGGGCGGGCAGTAAAAAGCCGACGCAAGTCGGCTTTTTCGCGTCTGGAGGGCTGCCCGATCAGATGGTCAGGGTCCAGTCGTAGTCCACCAGCAGTGGCGCATGTTGGGAGAAGCGCGGCTGGCGCGGCAGGCGCGCGCTACGCACGAAGCGACGCAGGCCTGGGGTGAGGATCTGGTAGTCGAAGCGCCAGCCCAGGTTGAGCATCTCGGCCTGTTCGCTGTCTGGCCACCAGCTGTACTGGTCGCCTTCGCGGTTCACTTCACGCAGGGCATCCACATAACCCATGTTGCCGATGATCTCGTCCATCCAGGCGCGCTCCGGCGCCAGGAAGCCAGGCGACTGCTGGCTGTCGCGCCAGTTCTTGATGTCGAGCTTCTGCTGTGCCACGTACAGCGAACCGCAGTAGATGTACTCGCGGCGCTTGCGGCGCTGCTTGTCCAGGTAGCGGGCGAAGTCGTCCATGAGCTTGAACTTCTGGTTCAGGTCCTCGTCGCCGTTCATGCCCGAAGGCAGCAGCAGGGTGGCAATACTGACTTTGTCGAAGTCTGCCTGCAGGTAACGCCCGTAGCGGTCGACCGTCTCGAAACCGAGACCGCTGATGACCGCCTTTGGCTGCAACCGCGAGTAAAGCGCCACGCCGCCCTGGGCTGGCACTTCGGCTTCGCACGCATACAGGAAGTAACCATCCAGCTGGTAGGCTGGATCATCCAGTTCGAAGGCGGAGGCGCGGGTGTCCTGAAGGCAGATGACGTCGGCATTCTGGGCTTGCAGCCAGCTGAGCAAACCACGCTCGACCGCAGCCTGAATGCCATTTACGTTCACACTGATGATCCGCATAAATGGCCCCAAAAATCACGTGCGTGTATGATACCCGAGGTCTAATCAATTAGCTAAATCCGTGCTTTCAGGGCTTTTTTCATGCAAGCGTACCAACGCGATTTCATTCGTTTTGCCATCGATCGCGGCGTGCTGCGCTTCGGTGAGTTCACTCTCAAGTCCGGACGTACCAGTCCCTACTTCTTCAATGCCGGCCTGTTCAACAGCGGTGCGGCACTCGCCCAGCTGGGTCGCTTCTACGCGTCGGCCATCGTCGACAGCGGCATTTCCTTCGACGTGCTGTTCGGTCCCGCCTACAAAGGCATTCCCCTGGCGGCGGCCACCGCCGTCTCGCTGGCCGAGCATCACGGCCTCGACCTGCCCTGGTGCTTCAACCGCAAGGAAGCCAAGGATCACGGCGAGGGCGGCAGCCTGGTCGGCGCCCCGCTGACCGGCAACGTGCTGATCATCGACGACGTGATCACCGCCGGCACGGCCATTCGTGAAGTCATGCAGATCATCCAGGCCCAGAGCGCCAAGGCCGCCGGCGTGCTGATCGCCATGAACCGCCAGGAGCGTGGCAATGGCGAGCTGTCGGCGATCCAGGAAGTCGAACGCGACTTCGGTATCCCGGTGGTGAGCATCGTTTCGCTGAACCAGGTGCTGGAATACCTGGCCGACGACGCGCAGCTCAAGCAGCACCTGCCAGCGGTGGAAGCCTACCGGGCGCAGTACGGAGTCTGACCGTACCCATGGCCGATCTGACCCCGCTTGGCCGCTGGCTGGCCCTGGGCCTTTGCCTGATCCTGGCGCCGCTGCCGGCCTGGGCCGAAGAGCAGCCCGAGGGTCTGCTGTATCGCTATGTCGACAGCCGTGGGGTGACGGTGATGGACCGCCAGGGCGTGCCGCCTGAATACGTTGGCCAGGGCTACCAGGTGCTCAACGCCCAGGGGCGCGTGGTCAAGGTGGTGCCGCCGGCGCCGACCGCCGAAGAGATCCGCGAGGCTCAGCAGGCCGAGGCGCAGGCCAACGCCGATGCGCAGTTTCTGCAGCAGTATCGCAGCGTGGCGGACGTGGATCGTGCTCGAACCCGTCGCCTGGCCGAGCTGGATGCCCTGATCGGCGTGGCCCAGGGCAATCTCCAGGGGCTGTCGGCACAGCAGGTCAGCCTGCAGGGGCAGGCGGCCGATCAGGAACGCGCCGGTCGGCCCGTGCCGCAATCGCTCATCGACCAGATGCACGATCTGCGTGAGCAGCAGCAGGCGCTGAACGAACAGATCCAGCGCTACCAGGACGTGCGCCGGCAAACGGAGATCGAGTTTGCCGGCTATCGTGCGCGGGTGCAGCGGCTGGTCCCTTGAGTCGAGCGCTGGAGGCATGAAAAAGGCCCTGTCGGAAACCGGCAGGGCCTTTTTCATTGCATTCGAATCAGTGACGCTTGCGGTTGGTGATCAGCGTACCGACGCCGCTGTCGGTGAAGATCTCCAGCAGTACGGCGTTGGGGACCCGGCCGTCGATGATGTGCGAACTGTGCACGCCACCCTGGACCGCTTCCAGCGCGCAACGGATCTTCGGCAGCATGCCGCCGTAGATGGTGCCATCGGCGATCAGGCCGTCGACCTGTTCGGTGGTCAGGCCGGTCAGCACTTCGCCCTGCTTGTCCATCAGGCCGGCGATGTTGGTCAACAGCATCAGCTTCTCGGCCTTGAGGGCCTCGGCGACCTTGCCGGCGACCAGGTCGGCGTTGATGTTGTAGGACTCGCCATCCGGACCCACGCCGATAGGCGCGATCACCGGGATGAAGTCGCCCTTGACCAGCATGTTCAGCAGCTCGGTGTTGACGCCCACCACCTCGCCCACATGACCGATGTCGATGATCTCGGCCTTGGTCATTTCCGGGGTCTGGCGGGTGACGGTGAGCTTCTTCGCACGGATCAGCTCGGCGTCCTTGCCGGTCAGGCCGATGGCGCTGCCGCCATGGCGGTTGATCAGGTTGACGATGTCCTTGTTGACCTGGCCGCCCAGGACCATTTCCACCACGTCCATGGTCTGCGAGTCGGTGACCCGCATGCCGTCGATGAAGTGGCTTTCGATGGACAGACGCTTGAGCAGGTCGCCGATCTGCGGACCGCCACCGTGAACGACCACCGGGTTGATACCGACCGCTTTCATCAGCACGATGTCGCGAGCGAAGCCGGTTTTCAGCTCTTCACTCTCCATGGCGTTGCCGCCGTACTTGATTACCAGGGTCTTGCCTACGAAACGACGGATGTAAGGCAGTGCTTCGGACAGTACCTTGGCGACGTTAGAGGCGGCATCACGATCGAGGGTCATTCAGGGCTCCAGTCAAAGATCAAAACAATCAGAACGGCAGTTCGAGGTCCGGCGCAACTTTCTTGAGCTCGGTGTGGAAAACGTTCTGGATGCGCTGCAGCTCAGCTTCGGTCTCGGCCTCGAAACGCAGGACCAGAACCGGCGTGGTGTTCGACGCACGGACCAGGCCCCAGCCTTTCGGGTAGTCGACACGTACGCCATCGATGCTGGTCAGCTTGGCGTCGCCCCACTGAGCGTCCTTCTCCAGAGCCTCAATGATGCTGAACTTGGTGACATCGGTCACCTTAATATTGATCTCTGGCGTGGAAACGTCGTCCGGGAAGGCGGCGAACAGGTCTTCGGCGCTTTCCGAGCGCTGGCTGAGGATTTCCAGCAGGCGCGCGGCGCTGTAGATACCGTCGTCGAAGCCGAACCAGCGCTCCTTGAAGAAGATATGGCCACTCATCTCGCCGGCCAGCAGGGCGCCGCTTTTCTTCATTTGCTTCTTGATCAGCGAGTGGCCGGTCTTCCACATCACCGGACGACCGCCGTGTTCGCTGATCAGCGGGGTCAGGCGGCGGGTGCACTTGACGTCGAAGATGATGTCCGCGCCCGGGTTGCGCTCCAGCACGTCGAGGGCGAAGAGCATCAGCAGGCGGTCGGGGTAGACCACGTTGCCCTGGTTGGTCACCACGCCCACGCGGTCGCCGTCACCGTCGAAGGCCAGGCCCAGGTCGGCGCCGGTTTCCTTGACCTTGGCGATCAGGTCCTGAAGGTTTTCCAGTTTGCCCGGATCCGGGTGGTGGTTAGGGAAGTTGCCGTCGACTTCGGCGTACAGGGAGATCACTTCGCAGCCCAGGGCTTCGATCAGCTGCGGGGCGATCACGCCGGCCGCGCCGTTGCCGCAGTCCACCACCACCTTGAGCTTGCGCGCCAGGGCGATGTCGTTCTTGATCTGCTCGAAGTAGCGGTCGAGGATGTCGACCTTGGTGATGCTGCCTTTCTGCGAGGTCAGGTCGTTGGTGCGGATGCGCTCGTGCAGGGCCTGGATCTGCTCATTGGCCAGGGTGTCGCCGGCGATGATGATCTTGAAACCGTTGTAGTCCTTGGGGTTGTGGCTGCCGGTGAGCATCACACCGGTCTTGCCGGCCAGGACGTTGGCCGCGTAATAAAGCGCCGGGGTGGGCACCAGGCCGACGTCGCTGACGTGGCAGCCGGCATCGTGCAGGCCCTGGATCAGCTGCTGGGAAAGCTCGGGACCAGACAGGCGACCGTCGCGTCCGACGCTGACATTGGGCTCGTTCAGGGCCAGGCTCTGGGCGCCGATGGCCCGGCCGATCCAGTAGGCGGTCTCGGCATTGAGGGTATCGCCGACCACGCCACGGATGTCATAGGCGCGGAAGATGGACTCGGGAAGCTGGGGTGCCACGGATGCTGGACTGCTCATAAATGGGGTGTGCTCCGATCTCAGGAGATCCTGGTTGTCGTCGAGAATGTCGATATCGAGGATATCGGTGTTCTGGAACAGCGGATCGGTCCAATTGCCGTCGAATGAGGCCAGAGGAGGCGATACTGCAACGCTGCCTTCAGAGGTATCGGGTGTTGCGCCGGTTGTATCGTCGGGCGCCGCAACGGCCCTTGCCTGCGGCGCCTGAAGCGAAAAACGGGCCATGGCCCGGCCCAGGCCCTGGAGGGCTGGCAGGCTCAAACCGAAGGCTTTGACGGCTTTTCCGCTCGAGAGTTCTTGCAGCAGCTGATCCAGTTGCCGGGCGTCGTCGCCGATCTGCTGTTGCAGGCGGCGCTCATTGAGCCAAAGACCCAGCACGCCGCCGCCCAGCGCGACCAGCAACGCCAGGCCGAGCAGCAGCCAGGGCGGTGAGTCATGCGTGGCCGCTCCGGGGGTGAAGGTCAGCTGCCAGCCGCTCTGCCCGGTATCGAACGCCTGGGCCCTGGCGTCGCCGGACTGACCGCGCTGCAGGAAGACCTGCGCGGGACCATTGCCGAACTGCTGGCTCAGCACCACGCGCCCGGCGTCTTCTGGAAGCACGGGCATGGCGTTGAGCAGGCGCTGGATGTCGAAGGCCAGCAGCAGGGTGCCGACGGCAGGCTGTTGCGGCCCGGCGCGCAAGGCGGCGGCACTGTAGATGACCCAACGCTCGCCGACTCGGCGTGCCTCCGGTGTCGGGTTCTGGCCCTGGATCGCCTTGTTGAGCATGTCCAGGGTGGAATAGCTGATCGGCAGGCTGCCCTGGCTGTCGACGTCGGCCAGGCCCTTGGGGTCGATTCGAGCGCCGACCAGACCGTCCCAGTAGCGCAGCCGCTCCTGGGCCGCCCGTAGCGCCTGTGGGTCGTTACCTTGCAGGGCCTGGAGCAGGCTCGGGTCGCTGGCGGCGGCCTGGGTATCGGCGGCGATCTGGCGCAGCGCCAGATTCACCGCCATGGCCTGGCCGCTGCCCCAGGCCTGTACCTGCAGGTCCTGCTGTTGCGGCGTGGCAAGCATGCCGATGGCCACCAGCACCACGCCGGCGCATAAGCCCGCAGCGGTCGGTATCAAGCCGGGCAGCAAGGCCCGCAGGCCGGTCGCGGCGCTCGGCTGGTCGTTTGCCGCCAACCCGTTGGTGTGCTCAATTCCTTTCACCCGATTGCTCTCCGACTATTCGTCCTGAATCCGGGTTGGCCGGCCTGATTGGCTGTCAGTGACTGCCCGAGTGACCGAAGCCGCCTGCGCCACGCTGGGTCTGCTGGAACTCGTCGACCAGTTCGAAACGCGCCTGTACCACGGGCACCAGCACCAGCTGGGCGATGCGTTCACCCACGGCGATGGTGAACGGCGTCTGGCCGCGGTTCCAGCACGAAACCATCAGTTCGCCCTGGTAGTCGGAGTCGATCAGGCCGACCAGGTTGCCCAGCACGATGCCGTGCTTGTGGCCCAGGCCCGAGCGCGGCAGGATCAGCGCGGCCAGGCCGGGGTCTTCGACGTAGATCGACAGACCTGTGGGAATCAGCAGGGTCTGGCCGGGTTCCAGCACGGTGTCCTGCTGCAGCATGGCGCGCAGGTCGAGGCCGGCCGAGCCGCTGGTGGCATAGGCCGGCAGCGGGAATTCGTTGCCAATGCGAGGGTCGAGGATCTTGGCTTGTAGAGCGTGCATTCGTAGTTAAACCTGATTCATGCGTTCGGCGATAAAGGCGATCAGCTGGCGGGCGATCTTGCCCTTGCTGGTCTGGGCGAAGAGCGTTGCATGCAACGCCCGGTCGATCACGCTGCAGGCGTTCTCTTCACTGTTGAAGCCGATGCTGGGGTTAGCCACATCGTTGGCGACGATCAGGTCGAGGTTCTTGTCCTTGAGCTTGCGTGCAGCATAGTCGAGCAGGTGCTCGGTCTCGGCGGCGAAACCGACGCTGAACGGACGGTCCGGGCGGGTCGCGATGGTCGCCAGGATGTCCGGGTTGCGGACCATCTGCAGCAACAGGCCATCGCCGGTGCTGGGGTCCTTCTTGAGCTTGTGCGCGGCGACCACCTCGGGGCGGTAGTCGGCCACGGCCGCCGAAGCGATGAACAGGTCGCAGGGAATCGCCGCCTCGCAGGCCGCGAGCATGTCGCGGGCGCTGACCACGTCGATGCGTGTGACGCGGTCCGGGGTCGGCAGGCTTACCGGGCCGGTGATCAGCGTCACCCGTGCGCCCGCTTCCACGGCTGCCTCGGCCAGGGCGAAGCCCATCTTGCCGGAGCTGTGGTTGGTGATGTAGCGCACCGGGTCGATGTTTTCCTGGGTGGGGCCGGCGGTGATCAGCACGTGCTTGCCGGTCAGGGTCAGGCGCTGGAAGCATTCGGCGGCGCACAGCGCCAGCTCGCCGGGTTCCAGCATGCGCCCGTAGCCCACGTCGCCGCAGGCCTGGCTGCCCGAGGCCGGGCCGAACACCCGCCAGCCGCGCTCTTCGAGCTGGCGGGTATTGTGCTGCACCGAGGCGTCGCGCCACATGGCCTGGTTCATCGCCGGCGCAATGGCCACGGTGGCGTCGGTGGCCAGCACGATGGTGGTCAGCAGGTCGTTGGCGATGCCCTGGGCGAGGCGCGCGATGAGGTCGGCGGTGGCCGGGGCGATGAGAATCAGGTCTGCCCACTTGGCCAGCTCGATATGCCCCATGGCCGCTTCGGCCGCCGGGTCGAGCAGTTCCAGGTGCACCGGGTTGCCCGACAGGGCCTGCATGGTCAGAGGGGTGATGAATTCCGCACCGCCACGGGTCATCACGACCCGCACCTCGGCGCCCTGGTCACGCAGCCGGCGAACCAGCTCCGCGCTCTTGTAGGCCGCGATGCCGCCGCCGACGCCCAGAACGATGCGTTTTCGATACAGCCGCTGCATAGGCCTGCCTTATCCTGGTCAATGTTGGCGCTGTGTCGACTGCAGCACAGGGGCTGTCGAAGTCTCCTACAAGACTTGATAGGTCCACAGCCTTCCCGGCAGGTCGCCGCGCAAAAAAGATTGGCTAAGATAGCACAGCGTCCGTACTGGAGCAGCGATGAGCCTATGCACAGGGAGGTGTCATGAGTATTCGCAACTGGCCTGCGCCGGAGCGCCCGCGTGAACGTCTGCTTAGCCTGGGAGCGGCGAGACTGTCCGACGCGGAGCTGCTGGCCATCTTCCTGCGTACCGGTGTGTCCGGGCGCAGCGCTGTAGACCTGGCGCGGCACCTGCTGAGTGAGTTCGGTGGCCTGCGCGCACTGCTTGAGGCCGATCTTCCCGCGTTTTGCGCCCACCTGGGGCTGGGGCCGGCGAAGTTCGCGCAACTGCAGGCCGTGCTGGAGATGTCGCGTCGGCATCTGGCCGAGTCCCTGCGCCGCGACTCGGCGCTGGAAAACCCCCAGCAGGTGCGCCACTACCTCAAGTCGCTGCTGCGCCACGAGCCCCACGAAGTCTTCGGTTGCGTGTTTCTCGACAGCAAGCACCGCGTGCTGGCCTTCGAGGTCCTGTTCCAGGGCTCCATCAATACGGCCTATGTGCACCCGCGCCAGGTCGTGAAGCGTGCCCTGGCGCACAATGCCGCCAGCGTCATCCTGTGCCACAACCATCCTTCCGGTGTCAGCGAGCCCAGCCGTGCCGACATCGAGCTGACCAAGCGCCTCACCCAGGCGCTGGCGCTGGTCGATGTGGTGGTGCTGGACCACGTGATCGTCGGTGACGGTGATCCGCTGTCACTGGTCGAGCGTGGCCTGATGTAACGGCAGGCTCAGGGTCGCCGTCAGCCCGCCAGCTTCCCGGTTGCGGAGGTCCAGGCGCCCACCATGCAGCACGGCAACGCGCCTGGCGATGCTCAGGCCCAGCCCGTAGCCCCCGGAGTTGGGATTGCGCGAAGCGTCGCCGCGCACAAAAGGTTCGAAGATACCCGGCAGCAGCGGCGCGGGAATGCCGGGGCCACGGTCGAGAATATCGATGTGCAGCGCCTGGGTGTCGGTGCGCAGTTCGACGCTCACCTGCCGGGCATAGCGCAAGGCATTGCCCAGCAGGTTCTGCAGGCAGCGCTGCAGCAGCAGCTCGTTGGCCAGAATCCAAGCGGCCTGACCGCTGACCGGCAAGGGCTCCTCAGGCGTGGACAGTTCCTGGCGCAGCCGCAGCAACAAGGCGTGCACGTCGACCGGCTGCATGGCGTGCTGATCGGCGCTTTGCAGGTAGTCCAGGATCTGCACGGTCATGCGTTCCATCTCGTTGATGTTGTGCCGCAGCCGCTCACGCGGGCGCTCCTGCTCGACGCGTTCGATCAGCAGGCGCATGCGTGTCAGCGGCGTGCGCAGATCGTGGGAGACCGCCGCGAGGAAGTAGGCCTGGTCATCGAGCATGGCCTTCAGGCGTTGCTGCATGCTGTTGAATGCCTGCGCCGCCTGGCGGACCTCTTCGGAGCCCTCGATGGCCAGTGGCGGCTGTTCGAGGTTGTCGCCCAGGCCGCGCGCTGCCTCGGCCAGGCGTTTGAGCGGGCGCAGGCACAGGCGCACGGCGATCAGGCAGATGACCAGCACGGCAACGATACGCAGGGCATAGACCCGCAGCAGGTAATCGGCGATCAACACCCAGGCCGACTGACCGCTCCAGCCCTGCAGCTCTTCACCTTCCACCTCCAGCCAGCGGTCCTGGGCCAGTTGCACGGCGAAGTGCAGGTGCGCCTGGGCGGTGCGCAGGCCGAACAGGCTGTGCCAGACGATGGGCTGGCCTTGGGTGTCAGTCAACCCGGTGGCGAGCAGGTGGATGCGATAGTCACGGCCGGTTTCATAGTGCAAGGCCTGGGTCAGCAGCATCTCGATGCGCCGGCTGGCCCGGCCGGTCTCGGTCGAGGCATTGCGTTCGGGGCGCTGCGTGCGGCAATGCACCTGATAGTGAGTGCGCAGGCCGGAGGGCAGCGGTGCCTGGCAATCGACCTGCTCGATGATGGCCGCCGTGTCCCGCGCCATCAGGCGCACCGGCGCTTCCAGCACTTGCGCGAAGCGCACATCGAACCAGATGCTGCTGGACGCCAGCTGGATGCCCAGCACGCCAATCACCATGATCACCAGCAGTTGGGCGAACAGGGTTCTGGGCCACAGGCGCTGCAACAGGGCACGCATCAGCGGTTGGCCAGGCTCAGCAGATAGCCTTCGTTGCGGAGGGTGACGATCTCTACCCCCGAGCTGCTTTTGAAGTGCTGGCGCAGACGGCTGATGCACATGTCCACCGAGCGGTCGTCGGGCTGGTAGTCGCGGCCAAAGGCACTGCGGGTCAGCTGTTCGCGGCACAGGATGCGCTCTGGCGCCGCCAGCAGCTCGCTGAGGATGCGGTAGTCGGAGCGTGGCAGGGCCACCTCGTGTCGGTCGGCCAGGACCAGCAGGCGGCGCGCGTGGTCGAGGCGATGGCCGGCGAACGTCTGGCTGCGTGGCAGGCCGGTTTCATGTTCGGCCTCCGGTCGCGCCGAGCGGCGCAGTACGGCCTTGATCCGCGCCAGCAGTTCACGGGGTTCGAAGGGCTTGGTGACATAGTCGTCGGCACCGACCTCCAGGCCGATCACCCGGTCCAGCGCCGAGCCGCGTGCCGAAAGCATGATCACCGCAAGGTCACGATGGCCCTGCAACTGGCGACACAGGCTCAGGCCGTCGTCGCCGGGCAACATCAGGTCGAGGACCAGCAGGCTCACTGGCTCGCTTTGCAGGTGTTGCCACATCTGCTCGCCATCGGCGGCGGCCAGCACCCGGTAGCCCGCTTCGCTCAGGTAGTCACAAAGCAGCTCACGGATCTCGTCATCATCATCGACCACCAGCAGTGTGTCCCCATACAGCGGCGCCGGGGCAGGGGCGGTGGCCTCATGCTCATTACATTCCATTACAAACTCATACATACGCGCAGTACAGCGTGAAGAAGCGGTTGATGAAAATCGTATCAAAACTCAACTGCGAACACGAAGCGATTACAATGGCACCCTTTCGTTCTACCTGTTTTCACGCTCCCGCTTTCCACTCCTTCCCTTTGAAACGCTCGACCCTGTTGCTCGCCCTGGGCTTCGGCACATTGCTCGGCGGCCACAGCGTACTGGCTGCCGAAGCGCTGGAGCTGAATGCCATCGATGTGCATGACAGCGCCTATACCCCGGAAGACAGCACCGGGCAGGCGGGCTACACGGTGAAGAGCACGACCAGCTCTACCGGCCTGAAGCTGACCCCACGGCAGACCCCGCAGTCAGTCACCACCATCACCCAGGAACAGATGCAGGACCGCGCCATCACCAACATGGAGCAGGCCCTGGACGCTGCGCCGGGGGTCAGCATGAGCAAGATGGAGGTCGGCGGGCGTACCGAATACCGCGCCCGTGGCTATGCAATCAGCAACTGGAAGGTCGACGGCCTGCAGTATCCGGGCGGCACCGATTTCAGCGGCGCCGGTTCGTCGCTGAACATGGACATGTACGAGCGCATGGACGTGGTGCGTGGCGCCAACGGCCTGCTGGGTGGCAGCGGCGACCCCTCCGCAACCGTCAACCTGATCCGCAAGCGCCCGACCCGCGAGTTCGGCGGCAGTGCCTACATGACCTACGGCAGCTGGGACAAGGCCCGCCTGGGCGCCGACCTGAACCTGCCGTTGTCCGAAGACGGCCGTCTGCGTTCGCGCTGGGTGGTCACCCAGCAGGAAGCCAACTCGTTCCGCGACCAGCAATCCGACCGTTCGCGCGCCGCGCTGGCCAACTTCGAGTTCGACCTGGACGACGCCACCACCCTGGGCGCCGGCTTCCAGTACGAGTACTCCAAGGTGGTCGGCGGTGGCTGGGGCGCGAACATTCCGATCTGGTACGGCAATGGCAGCAAGACCGACCTGCCGCGCAGCACCAACGTGGTGCCGAGCTGGAGCTTCGGCGAGTACACCACCCGCACCGCGTTCGGCTCGCTGGAGCATCGTTTCGACAATGACTGGGCATTGAACGTCCACCTGGCGCAGAGCACCACCGATGCCCTCAACCATCGCGGCCTGGCCAAGGTCAACTCGGGCGGTGGCGGTAATTATGTGGGCTACTTCAACGAAGATGGCAGTGGCGCCATTCTCAACGGCCTGCACAGCTCCACCGACACCACCCAGCAGTCCGGGCAGGTCGACCTGAGCGGCCCGTTCCAGGCCTTCGGCCGTACCCACCAGGCAATGTTCGGCTACAACGACAGCCGCACCGTGGCCTGGTCGCCGCAGTACACCTGCACCATGACCAGCGGCCTGCGCAGCAGCGCGCCGGCGCTGGGCTGCCAGTTCCGTGGCAACAACGGTTTCGCCATCAGCGACTGGCGCAACGGGGTGGACGACAGTTACTACATGAACGCCAGCCAGACCGGCCTGCACAGCAAGACCACTACGCGCCTGCAAGGCCTGTACGCGGCCACCCGGATCAGCGTCACCGACCCGCTGTCGGTCATCGCCGGGGTGCGCACCAGCAACTACGACGCGGTGAGCATTGCCACCTCGGGGACGCGCACCAGCCAGAGCGAAAGCGGCATCGTCACGCCGTACCTGGGGGCGGTGTACGACCTCAATGACAACTACTCGCTGTATGCCAGCTACACCGACATCTTCACCCCGCAGAGCGAGGAAAATGCCGGTGGCGGCAAGATCGAGCCGATTCGTGGCAAGAGCTATGAAACCGGTGTGAAGGGGGAGTGGTTCGAAGGGCGGCTCAATGCCCAGGTGGCCTACTTCCGCACCCAGCAGGACAACAAGGCGGTCACCGACGGAGCGAACCTGACGCCTACCGGCGCCCAGGCCTACAAGGCGGGTTCTGGTACGGAAACCGACGGTATCGACCTGGAAATCGCGGGCGCGATCACGCCGAACTGGAACGTCTATGGCGGCTACACCTACCTGCATTTCCGCCGGATCGACGCCGACGGTCGCAGCGACCCTTCGCACCTGTTCAAGGCTTCGACCACCTACCGGTTGTCCGGTCCGCTGGACCGCCTGACCCTCGGTACCGGGGTGACCGCGCAGACCAACATCCGCGCGCTGTCCACCCCTGCCGGGCAGCCCAGCAACGGTGTGAGCCGCAGTGCCAGCGACGTGAACTGGTCCGGCTATGCGCTGTGGAACGCCATGGCGCGCTATGACATCAGCGATGACACCTCGCTGACGCTCAATGCCAACAACCTGTTCGACAAGCACTACTACACCCGCTACGGCTTCTACGCCGGGGCCATCTACGGTGACCCACGCAACCTGTCGCTGACCCTGCGTACCCGCTTCTGACCCCTATCAGAGCAGAAAGGCATCGCGGCTGAACCCGTTCCTACCGGTACCTCTGAATACCGGCATTCACCTGGTAGGACCGGCTTCAGCCGGGAAGAGGCCGGCAAGGCCAGCGCATCTGATGTGGATGCGCCGCACGCTTCGCGGCTGAAGCCTGCCGGTGTTTACCTCGGTTGCGGGCCACCCGGTAGGCACGGCTCAGCCGCGAAGCAGCGAGCCTACTTGACCTGCACCTTGGCGAAGTCCTGGCGCCCGAACGGGTTGACCTGATAGCCGCTGACCGCCTTGCGCGCCAGCACGGCGGCGGTCGGGTGAGCCAGCGGCAGCCACAGGGCCTGCTGCTGGATCTGCGCCTGGGCCTGCTGGTAGAGCTTGCTGCGCGCGGCCTGGTCGCTGGTGGCCTTGGCGTCGCTGATCAGCTTGTCCAGCGTCTTGTCGCAGTAACGGGCGAAGTTGGTGCCCGACTGCACGGCTGCGCAGGAAAATTGCGGGGTCAGGAAGTTGTCCGGGTCGCCGTTGTCGCCCGCCCAGCCCATGAACAGCAAGTCATGTTCGCCCGCCTTGGCGCGGCGGATCAGCTCGCCCCACTCGATCACCTTGATCTCGGCGTCGATGCCGATCTGCTTGAGGTCCGCCTGCAGCAATTGCGCGCCCAGCCCCGGGTTGGGGTTGAGCAGGCTGCCCGACGGTCGTGTCCAGATAGTGGTCTTCACGCCTTCCTTGACGCCCGCCTTGGCCATCAGCGCCTTGGCCTTGGCCACGTCGTGCTTGTAGCCCGGCAGGTTCTTGGCGTAGCTCCAGGTATTGGGCGGGAAGGGGCCGTTGGCAGGCTCGGCGGTGCCTTCGAACACCGCCTTGAGGTAATTGGCTTTGTCGAACGCCAGGTTCACCGCCTGGCGCACTTCGGGCTTGTCGAACGGCGGGTGCTGGCTGTTGAAGGCCACGAAGGCGGTCATGAAGGCTTCGGTCTTCTCGACCTTGAGGTCCTTGTCCTCGCTGGCCGCCTGGATGTCCATGGGCTTGGGCGACAGGGCGATCTGGCATTCATCGCGGCGAATCTTCTGCAGGCGCACGTTGGCGTCCGGGGTGATGGCGTAGACCAGGGTGTCGATGGCCGGCTTGCCGGCGAAGTAGTCGGGGTTAGCGGTGTAGCGCACCGCAGCGTCCTTCTGGAAGCGGCGGAACACGAACGGCCCGGTGCCGATCGGTTGGGTGTTGAGCTTCTCCGGGGTTCCGGCCTTGAGCAGCTGCGCGGTGTATTCGGCGGAGTAGATCGACGCGAAGCCCATGCTCAGCGTGGCCAGGAAGGTCGCATCGGCGCGGTTCAGGGTAAAGCGCACGGTATGCGGGTCGGTCGCCTCGACCTGCTTGATCAGCGCCGGCAGCTGCATCGACTGCGCATGCGGGAAGCCGCTCTGCGCCACCTTGTGCCAGGGATTCTGCGGGTCGAGCATGCGCGTGAAGGTGAACACCACATCGTCGGCGTTCAGCTCACGGCTGGGTGTGAAGTAGTCGGTGCTGTGGAACTTCACCCCCTGGCGCAGCTTGAAGTCGTAGGTGAGGCCGTCTGGCGACACGCTCCAGCTCTGCGCCAGGCTGGGCACCAGCTTGCCACTGCCCGCGTCGAACTCCACCAGGCGGTTCATCAGCACGTCGGCCGAGGCATTGGTGGTGGTCAGCGAGTTGTACTGCACCACGTCGAAGCCCTCCGGGCTGGCTTCGGTACACACGGCCAGGCTGGCGGCCTGGGCCAGTGGCGACAACAACAATGGGGCGAGCAACAGCGGGAGTGCAGCAAGGCGCATGGTGAAATTCCTGTTCAGGTAGAGAGGGCTGTGGCCTTACGGCATGATGCGCGAACGGCGACAGCTCCGGGCCCCATCTGCCGGTGCAGTCTGGTCATCGACCTACCCTAGACGATGTACCGCCGCACGACAATCAAAGGCAGGCGACGAATGGTCATGTGCCATTGACCGCGCCAGGCCGCGTCGGTGCCCATGTAAATGCAAGGCAAAACGCTTTGCTTGTTGTTGCCCTGCGGGCTTTCTGGTATAAAGCAGCGCTCTTTTCTAGGGCCCGGTTTCTTGCACACCTGCTGTAGCCGGTAAGACCCTTGAAGAAACGCGGCGCTCAGGCGCCAAATGACTGAGAGATAAGCGGCCAACCCATGCCGGGTTGGGCATGTGGTTTTAGAGGGCTGAGGCATGTCGAGAGTCTGTCAAGTTACCGGTAAGGGTCCGGTAACCGGGAATAACATTTCCCACGCAAACAACAAAACCCGTCGTCGTTTCCTGCCAAACCTGCAGCATCACCGCTTCTGGGTTGAGAGCGAGAAGCGCTTTGTCCGTCTGCGCGTTTCCGCCAAAGGCATGCGCATCATCGACAAGCGCGGTATCGAGGCCGTTCTGGCTGACCTGCGCCGTGACGGCAAAATCTAAGGAGACTGATCATGCGTGAACTGATTCGTTTGATTTCCAGCGCCGGTACTGGTCACTTCTACACTACCGACAAGAACAAGCGTACTACTCCCGACAAGATCGAGATCAAGAAGTACGATCCTGTTGTGCGCAAGCACGTGATCTACAAGGAAGGCAAGATCAAGTAATTGATCCGGCTTCCAGAAAAAGGCCCGTATCGCGAGATACGGGCCTTTTTCGTTTTCGGCTCGTTGTATTCCGAAGCCGCATACGACAAGGCCCGCCTCCAGAGGACGCGGGCCTTGTCGTGGGTGTCAGGGTGGGTCAGCCGAAGCTGAAGCCGGTGATGACGTCCTTGTCATCGGTCTGCACGGTGATGCGGTTCAGGTCGTATTCCCTGGTGGTGATATCGCGGGGACCGTGGACCCGGTCACGGCCGGTCAGTTCGCCGATGTAGGCGCGTGCGGCCGGCACATAGCGGCTGCCGATCAGGTATTGCAGGGCCTGGATGATTTCGTCGTTGTTCATGCTCATCTTCCATGTTGAGAAATTAGGATGCCCGGCGATCCGGACAGCCACATGCTCTCAATGGCGAAGCGGCTCCACGCGTTACATATGTCTATCGTTCTTTTCAAAGATCACGTAGATCTTGCGGCATGTTTCCAGCACCTCCCAGGTGCCCTTGAAACCGGCCGGGATCACGAAACGGTCGCCGGCGCGCAGCGTCTTGCCTTGCCCCTGCTCATCGCGCAGCACCGACACGCCGTGGATGATTTCGCAGTACTCATGCTCGGTGTAGTTCACCGTCCATTGTCCCGGTTCGCCTTCCCAGACACCGGCGCCGAACTGCTGGCAGGGGCTCTGGTAATGGTCATAGAGGGTCTGCTGCGGGTCGCCCTTGAGAATTTTCTCCGGGGCCGGGCGATAGCGTTGAGGCTGGGTGGCGATTTCGGCGAAGTCGACGATGTTCTGGATATCCATGCGAATCCCCTGTGACGGAAAAGTATGAACGCGGCGTTCGTTCAATAAATTCAACATATGTCCGCCAGAGCGGGGCTTCCTGTCAAATATATTGGTTTTGTCCGGTGGCTGGTTTAGGGTGGTGAGCGTTTTCGGCTGATCGCTACTCTATAGCCGACCATCATCGACGATTAAGAGGACATGCGTATGACCACCCTGACGCTTGCCGATTGGGAGCAACGTGCCCGCGACCTGAAGATCGAAGGCCGGGCCTTCATCCAGGGCCAGTACACCGCTGCCGCTTCCGGTGCCACCTTCGACTGTATCAGCCCGGTCGATGGCCGCCTGCTGGCCAAGGTTGCCAGTTGTGACAGCGCCGATGCGCAAAAGGCAGTGGACAGCGCGCGCAAGGTGTTCGAGGCCGGTACCTGGTCGCGCATGGCGCCGGCCAAACGCAAGGCCACCATGCTGCGCTTCGCGGGTCTGCTGCGCCAGCACGTCGAAGAGCTGGCGCTGCTGGAAACCCTGGACATGGGCAAGCCGATCAGCGACTCGTCGAAGATCGATGTGCCCGGCGCTGCCCAGGCCCTGAGCTGGAGTGGCGAGGCCATCGACAAGCTGTACGACGAAGTGGCCGCCACCCCGCATGACCAGCTTGGCCTGGTCACCCGCGAGGCCGTGGGCGTGGTTGCCGCCATCGTGCCGTGGAACTTCCCGCTGCTGATGGCCTGCTGGAAGCTGGGGCCGGCGCTGTCCACCGGTAACTCGGTGGTGCTCAAGCCTTCGGAGAAATCCCCGCTCACCGCCATCCGTATCGCCCAACTGGCCGTGGAAGCCGGCATTCCCGCGGGCGTGCTCAACGTCCTGCCGGGCTACGGCCACACGGTGGGCAAGGCCCTGGCGCTGCACATGGATGTCGACACCGTGGTGTTCACCGGCTCGACGAAGATCGCCAAGCAGCTGATGGTCTATGCCGGCGAGTCGAACATGAAGCGCGTCTGGCTGGAAGCCGGTGGCAAGAGCCCGAACATCGTCTTCGCCGACGCTCCGGACCTCGAAGCGGCGGCCCAGGCAGCCGCCAGCGCCATCGCCTTCAATCAGGGCGAAGTCTGCACCGCCGGCTCGCGCCTGCTGGTCGAACGCTCGATCAAGGATCGCTTCCTGCCCATGGTGGTCGAGGCGCTGAAGGCCTGGAAGCCAGGCAATCCGCTGGACCCGGCGACCACCATCGGCGCGCTGGTCGATACCCAGCAGATGAACACCGTGCTGGGCTACATCGAGGCCGGCCACGCCGACGGTGCCAAGCTGGTCACCGGCGGCAAGCGCATCCTCGAGGAGACCGGCGGCACCTACGTGGAGCCGACCATCTTCGACGGCGTGAACAACGCCATGAAGATCGCCCAGGAAGAAATCTTCGGCCCGGTGCTTTCGGTGCTGACCTTCGACAGCGCCGAAGAGGCCATCCGTATCGCCAACGACACCCAGTACGGCCTGGCTGCGGCCGTATGGACCGCCGACCTGTCCAAGGCTCACCTCACCGCCAAGGCCCTGCGGGCCGGCAGCGTGTGGGTCAACCAGTACGACGGCGGCGACATGACCGCGCCGTTCGGTGGCTTCAAGCAGTCGGGCAACGGCCGTGACAAGTCGCTGCATGCCTTCGACAAGTACACCGAACTGAAAGCCACCTGGATCAAACTGTAAGTCTCAAGCCGTGGGAGTGCGCTCCCACGGCCCTCTTGATGCGGTCATGGGCGCCAGCCAGTGACCCGGAGTTTCGCAATGCCTTGGGCAACCTATTTCGCCGTGCTGGCCTCGGTGCTGAGCGTCGGCCTGGCGGTGGGCGTCAGCATGCCGCTGGTTTCGCTGCGCCTGGAGAGCTGGGGCTACGGCAGCTTCGCCATCGGCGTCATGGCGGCCATGCCGGCGGTGGGGGTGCTGGTGGGCGCCGGGCTGGCCAGCCGCCTCGCGGCGCGGCTGGGCACCCCGCAACTGATGCGCCTGTGCCTGTGGGGTGGTGCGCTGTCGATCGGCTTGCTGGCCCTGCTGCCGGCTTACCCGGTATGGCTGGTGCTGCGCCTGCTGATCGGCATGATCCTCACCATCGTCTTCGTGCTCGGGGAAAGCTGGATCAACCAGCTGGTGATCGAACGCCTGCGCGGTCGGCTGGTGGCCCTGTATGGCTGTACCTACGCCCTCAGCCAGCTCAGTGGCCCGCTGCTGCTGAGCTGGATCGGCACCCAGGCCGACTACGGCTTCTGGATCGGCGTGGCCTTGCTGATCAGCTCACCCTTGCTGCTGCTCGGGCGTGGTGGCGCGCCCAGCACCGAGGCCTGCCATGTGGGCTTCGCCGACCTGCTGGGCTTTTGCCGCGGGCTGCCGGCCATCGCCTGGGCGGTGTCGCTGTTCGCTGCGTTCGAGGCGATGATCCTCACCTTGCTGCCGGTTTATTGCCTGCGCCAGGGCTTCTCGTCGGAAGTGGCCTTGATGATGGTCAGTACCGTCGTGGTGGGCGATGCCTTGCTGCAGCTGCCCATCGGCATGCTCGCCGACCGGGTTTCCCGGCGCGGGCTGTTCGGTGGCTGTGCGCTGTTGCTGCTGGTGTCCAGCCTGCTGGTGCCGGTATTCATCCACACCCCGTTGATATGGCCATTGTGGGTGCTGTTCGGCGCCAGCGCCGGCGGCCTGTTCACCCTGTCGCTGATCCTCATCGGCGAACGCTTTCGCGACGACGCGCTGGTGCGTGCCAACGCTCACGTGGCGCAGCTGTGGGGTATCGGCTGCCTGGTCGGGCCGCTGATCGCCGGGGCTGGCAGCCAGTGGCTCAGCGGTCATGCCGTGCCCTGGCTGATGGCGGCCGGGGCGTTCGGCCTGGTGATGCTGTTGCTGCGCCCTGGCGCGTTTGGCACCAAGGCCGCCGCCTGACCTCGGTCAGGCCGGGTTAGAGCATCTTTTCCAGACCCACGGCCTTGCTGATCCAGGCGTTGAAGCGTCGCCACCAGTCGCCCGGTTCCTTGTCCAGGGTGTGGATCTGGCCGTTGTCTTCGGTCACCCACACCAGCTGGCCGTCCTGCAGGCGTACTTCGTAGCTGCGCTCGGGTGACATGCCTTCCAGGGTCAGCTCGCGCAGCTGTTCGGCAAGTTTCGGGCTGTCCACCAGGATGCCGATCTCGGTGTTCCACAGCACCGAGCGCGGGTCGAAGTTGAACGAGCCGACGAAGATCTTCTGGCGGTCGAAGATCATCGCCTTGCTGTGCAGGCTGGAGTCCGAGCCGCTGGTGAGCAGCGAGGGCTTGGCGAACAGCCGCGAGCGGTCATGGTTGGACGACGGGTCGCCGGGCTGACGGCGCAGCTCGAACAGCTTCACGCCGTGCTGCAGCAGCGCCTTGCGATAGGGCGCGTAGCCGCCATGCACGGCAGGCACGTCGGTGGCCTGCAGCGAGTTGGTCAGCAGGCTCACCGCCACCCCGGCATCGGCGCGCCCGGTGAGGTACACCAGGCCCTGCTGGCCTGGCACGAAGTAGGCGGAAATCAGCATCAGTTCCTGATGTACCCTGAGCAGCTCCGGTGCCAGCTGGGTGGTCAGCAGCAGGTGTGGGTCAGGCTCGCCCTGGGCCAGCACCTTGGTCGGTGCGTCCCACAGCACCTGGTTGTAGGCCCAGGTCAGTTGCCGCAGCCAGGCATGCAGCTGGGGCCGGGTCTGGTAGGCCATCAATCGTTCGTAGAGCGCCTTGTGCTGCTGGTGTGCCTGTTCCAGCGAGGCGCTCAGGCGCTTGCGCGCCTTGCTCAGGTCGTGGTGGCCGGGCAGGAAGTACATGAAGCTGTCGATGGGCTTGCTCAGCGTGCTGTTCCAGTACTGGTCGAAGCTGTGCCCCAGTTGTTCGGCCACCGGGCCTGCTGCCAGCAGGTCGACGTCGGTGAAGTTCAGGTTGGGCTCGGCGTCGAAGTATTCGTCGCCCAGGTTGCGGCCGCCGACGATGCCGACGCTGTTGTCGGCCAGCCACAGCTTGTTGTGCATGCGCCGGTGCTGGCGCGACAGGTTCATCAGCCGCCCGAAGCTGCGCGTGACGCCGGTTTCGCGGCCCAGCGCCTGGGGGTTGAACAGGCGGATCTGGATCTGCGGATGCGCGGCCAGGGTGGCGATGGCCTGGTCCTGGCCGTCGCTGGTGGTGTCGTCCAGCAGGATGCGGATGCGCACGCCCCGGTCGGCGGCCTTGAGCAGTTCGTCCACCAGGGCGCGGGTGCTAAGGCCGTCATGGACGATGTAGTACTGCAGGTCGAGGCTGGTGCGCGCCATGCGGATCAGCTCGGCGCGAGCGTGGAATGCCTCGCTGCTGTTGGCTAGCAGACGAAAGCCCGAGCGCCCGGCCTGCGGCTCGGCCAACGCCTGGATCGAGCGCCCGAACGAAGACTGCGCGGCCGGCAGTGCCTGGCTGGGCTCGTCGTTCTGCGGATGATGCGTACAGCCACCCAGGCCGAGCGCCACCCAGAGGAAGAAGGGCAGGAGCCATGTTCTGTTCAAGGAGTCGTGTCCACGCCGTCGATTTGGCGATAAGACCACCGAATGCCCGAAAAAGTTACCCAAGGTCCTGTGCCAGCAGCGCCTTGATGGTGTCGCCCACCCGGCGCACGGCGGCCTCGATCTTCGCGCTGGGCCGGTTGGCGTAGTTCATGCGCAGGCAATTGCGGTACTTGCCGGAGGCCGAGAAGATGCTGCCGGCGGCGATCTGCACCTTGTGCTCGTACAGGGCGCGATTCAGGCGCACGGTGTCGAAATGCTCGGGCAGTTCCACCCACAGCATGAAGCTTCCCTGTGGCCGGCTGAGCCGCGTGCCTTCGGGGAAATAGCGCGTCACCCAGTCGATCATCTGGTCGCGGTTGCGCTGGTACTGGCTGCGCGCGCGCCGCAGGTGCGGTTCGTAATGCCCGCCCTTGAGGAATTCGGCAATCGCCAGCTGCGGCTGGGGCGCGGTGGAGCCGGTGCTGATGTATTTCATGTGCAGCACCTGCTCCAGATAGCGCCCCGGCGCCACGCAGCCGACCCGCAGGCCCGGCGCCAGGGTCTTGGAGAACGAACCGCAGAGCAGCACACGGCCGTCTTCGTCGAACGACTTGATGGTGCGCGGGCGCGGGTAGCTGTAGGCCAGGTCGCCATACACGTCGTCTTCGATGATCGCGATGTCGAAGCGCTGGGCCAGGCGCAGCAGGGCGCGCTTGCGCTCTTCGGGCATCACGTAGCCCAGTGGGTTGTTGCAGTTGGGGGTCAGTTGGATGGCCTTGATCGGCCACTGCTCCAGGGCCATTTCCAGGGCTTCGAGGTTGATGCCGGTGAGCGGGTCGGTGGGGATTTCCAGGGCCTTGATGCCCAGCCCCTTGAGGGTCTGCATGACGCCGAAGAAGCTCGGTGAGTCGACCGCGACGATATCGCCGGTGGTGCACAGCGCGCGGATGCTGGCCGATAGCGCCTCGTGGCAGCCGGTGGTGATGATCAGGTCGGCGGCACTCAGCTGGCAGCCCGCGTCGAGAGCCAGCCGGGCAATCTGCTCGCGCAGGGCCTGCACGCCGAGAATATTGTCGTAATACAGCCCAGGCATGTCCTGGTGGCGAGAGAGCTGCGCCAGGGCGCGCAGCAGCGGCTTGAGGGTCGGGCTGCTGACGTCGGGCATGCCACGCCCGAGCTGGATGAAATTGGCGTCCGGCGTCACGCGGATCATGTCCAGCACCTGCTCCCACTGGGAGATATCCACAGGCCGCTGCACGGGGCGCCCCACGACGGGCAGTTCTGGTGCCTTGTGGCGCGCACTGACGAAATACCCCGACTTGGGCCGCGGCACGGCCAGGCCGTTGTCTTCCAGCAATCGGTAGGCCTGCTGCACGGTACTCAGGCTGACCCCATGCTCGCTGCTCAGCGCACGCACTGACGGCAGCCGGTCGCCAGGGCGATAGAAGCCGCTCTCGATGCGTGAGCCGAGCAGTTCGGCGAGGTTGAGGTACAGGGTCATGACACACTCCGGTGCCGTGCGGGCAGGTTGCAATACAGATGAAGGCAAAATAAAGCATTCAGAGCGCTGAGCAAGCTTTCTGTATGGAAAATATTAGGTTTTTTTGAATCTGTATTGTCCGGGCGTTTGTCCGCATCATTTCTCCACGGCCAACCACGGGAGAACAGGCGGCTATGAACGGGTTCAACGATGTGCGGGGATTGTTGCGCGAAGGCAGTTCGCAGCGCGGGCAGCTACTGGCGTTGGGCGGTGAGAAGGTGCTGCCCACGACCCGATCGCCTGCCTGCGGCCGTTGGGCGCTGTACCGGCATCGCTGGGTGTCGCGCCGCATCCTGCTGGCGCTGACCGACGAAGAACTGCGCGATATCGGCCTTGACCGGCAACAGGCTTGTGCAGAGGCTGCCAAGCCATTCTGGCGGGGATGAGCTGACTAGTCAGGCATGGCTGGGTAGGAGCGGCTTTAGCCGCGAAAGCGCCAGGAAATTCACTGTATCTGTGAACATGCGATCGCTTCCCGGCTGAAGCCGATCCTACCGAGTCAGTTTCAGGGTTACACCAGCTCCTTGAGGCGGTGCCAGAGCATGCCCAGGGCCAGCAGTGGCGAACGCAGGTGGCGCCCGCCGGGGAAGGTGATGTGCGGCACCTTGGCGAACAGCTCGAAGCCGCCGCCGTGCTGGCCGCTGATGGCTTCGGCCAGCAGGCGGCCGGCCAGGTGCGTAGCGTTCACGCCATGCCCGGAATACGCCTGGGCGTGGAACACGTTGGGGTGCTCCTTGAGTCGGCCGATCTGCGGCAGGCGGTTGGCGCCGATGCCGATCATGCCGCCCCACTGGTAGTCGATGCGCACATTGGCCAACTGCGGGAACACCTTGAGCATCTTGGGTCGCATGTAGGCGCCGATGTCCTGCGGGTCGCGGCCCGAGTAGTGGCAGGCACCGCCGAACAGCAGGCGCCGGTCGGCGGACAACCGGTAGTAGTCCAGCGCCACGCGCTGGTCGCACACCGCCATGTCCTGAGGCAGCAACTGGCGAGCCTGCTCTTCGCTCAACGGTTCGGTGGCGATGATGTAGCTGCCGGCCGGCAGCACCTTGCCGCCCAGCTCGGCGTTGAGGTCGTTGAGGTAGGCGTTGCAGCCCAGCACCAGAAACTTCGCCTGAACCTGGCCCGTCGCGGTGTGCACCGTGACCTGCGGGCCGTAGTCGATACGCGTCACCGTCGAGTCTTCGAACAGTTGCACGCCCAGTTGCCGCGCCACGGCAGCTTCGCCCAGGGCCAGGTTGAGCGGATGCAGGTGTCCCGAGCCGCGGTCGATCAGGCCGCCGACGTAACGGTCCGAGCCCACCACGCTGTGCATTTCATCGGCCTGCAGCAGTTGCAGTTCATGGCGGTAGCCGAGGCTGTGCAGTTCTTCGAGGTCTTCGGCGAAACCCTGCAACTGGGCGGGCTTGTTGGCCAGGTCGCAGTAACCCCATTTCAGGTCGCACTGGATGCCATGGCGCTCGACACGCTGGCGCACGATCTCCACCGCTTCCAGGCCCATCAGCTTGAGCTGGCGCACGCCTTCGCTGCCGATAACTGGAGCGAACTGCTCCACGCCGTGGCCGACGCCACGAATCAGTTGCCCGCCATTGCGGCCGCTGGCGCCCCAGCCGATGCGCCGGGCCTCCAGCAGGATCACGCTGAGGCCGCGTTCGGCCAGTTCGATGGCGGTGTTGAGCCCGCTGAAGCCGCCGCCTACCACGCAGACATCTGCCGTGTGCGCTCCTTGCAGGCTCGGGAAGTCCGGCTGCGGATGGCTGCTGGCGGCGTAATAAGAGGCGGCGTGAGCGGGCATGGAGGCATCCTTGGATTAAACGCAGTACGTTCACTCGGGCTGTGGGAGCGAGCTGGCTCGCGAAGGCTGCGGCACATTCACCGCTGATGCACCGGCATTGCCGGCCTCTTCGCGACCAAGGTCGCGCCTACAAACCCGAATGGTGTCTAACCGGCGAGTGTTGGATTAAATGCAAACCCGCCGAGGATAAGCCGCTGTCCCGGCTGTGCCAACTGCGGCACAATCGTGCCGGCCAGCCAACCCGGAGTCCTGATGAGTTGTAACCGTGAAACCGTGCGCAGCCTGCGCCGGCAGATTCCCACCTTCGAATGCGTACCGGGCTGCCATGACTGCTGCGGGCCGGTGACCACCTCCCCGGAAGAAATGTCGCGCCTGCCGCGCAAGAGCGCCGCCGAGCAGGAGGCCGCGCTGGAACAGTTGAACTGCGTGCACCTGGGGCCGCAAGGCTGCACGGTGTACGACGAGCGCCCGCTGATCTGCCGGCTGTTCGGCACCACCCCGCGCCTGCCGTGCCCGAACGGCCGCCGCCCGGTGGAGATGATCCACCCCAGGGTCGAGAAGCAGATCCATCAGTACATGATTGCTCACCGCCAGGTGCTGGTCTGAGCGGCTAAAGGCACGCGGCAGTCAGTCGGCAATCGGCAGGTTCAGGCTTTCTTTCACTTCTTCCATGACGATGTAGCTTTTCGACTCGCGCACGTGGGGCAGCTTGAGCAGGATGTCGCCCAGCAGCTTGCGGTACGAGGCCATTTCCGAAATGCGCGCCTTGACCAGGTAGTCGAAGTCGCCCGACACCAGGTGACACTCCAGCACATGGGGCAGTTTGAGAATGGCGCGGCGGAATTCGTCGAAGGTGTCGCCTGACTTGTAGTCCAGGCTGATTTCCACGAACACCAGCAGGCTGGCCTTGAGGCTCTGCGGGTTGAGGCGGGCGTTGTAGCCCATGATGATGCCCTCGCGTTCCAGGCGGCGGACGCGCTCGGTGCAGGGCGTGGTAGACAGGCCGACGCGTTCGCCCAGCTCGGTGAAGGAAATGCGCCCGTCGGCTTGCAGAATGCGCAGGATGTTGCGGTCGATCTTGTCCAGTTCGCGCTTGGACTGATGCTGGGTGCGCATGGGTAATCCCCCTCTGTCTTAGCGCTGTTCCCCGAGAAAACGCCTCGAATATAGCTCGTTATATAGTGAAAAGCACTGCTTCTACCTCCCTATACTGGCCACATTCTCAACTTGCCCGTAAAACGTCAGCGGCTTCGCCGCGATGAGGTAATCGACATGCGCGTTCTGGTTCTTGGTAGTGGTGTGATCGGTACGACCAGTGCCTATTATCTGGCCCGCGAGGGCATGCAGGTGACCGTGGTCGACCGCCAGAACGCCGTGGCCATGGAAACCAGCTTCGCCAACGCCGGCCAGGTGTCGCCAGGCTACGCCTCGCCCTGGGCGGCGCCGGGCATTCCGCTCAAGGCCATGAAGTGGCTGCTGCAGCGCCATGCGCCGCTGGCCATCAAGCTCACCGGCCAGCTCGACCAGTACCTGTGGATGGCGCAGATGCTGCGCAACTGCACCGCCAGCCGCTATGCGGTGAACAAGGAGCGCATGGTGCGCCTGTCCGAGTACAGTCGCGACTGCCTCGACGAACTGCGTGCCGAGACCGGCATCGCCTACGAGGCGCGCCAGCTGGGCACCACCCAGCTGTTCCGCACTCAGGAGCAACTCGACAACGCCGCCAAGGACATTGCCGTGCTGCAGCAGTCCGGCGTGCCCTACGAGCTGCTCGACCGCGACGGCATCGCCCGCGTCGAGCCGGCCCTGGCCGGCGTGGTCGGCAAGCTCAGCGGCGCATTGCGCCTGCCCAACGACCAGACCGGCGACTGCCAGCTGTTCACCACCCGCCTGGCCGAAATGGCCACCAACCTGGGCGTGGAGTTCCGCTACGGGCAGAACATCGAGCGCATCGACTTCGCTGGCGACCGCATCAATGGCGTGTGGATCAACGGCAAGCTGGAAACTGCCGACCGCTACGTACTGGCGCTGGGCAGCTATTCGCCGCAACTGCTCAAGCCGCTGGGCATCAAGGCCCCGGTCTACCCGCTCAAGGGCTACTCGCTGACCGTGCCGATCACCCAGGGCGACATGGCGCCGACCTCGACCATTCTCGACGAAACCTACAAGGTGGCGATCACCCGCTTCGACAACCGCATCCGCGTGGGCGGCATGGCGGAAATCGCCGGTTTCGACCTGTCGCTCAACCCGCGGCGTCGCGAAACGCTGGAGATGATCGTCGACGATCTCTATCCTCACGGCGGCGACCTGAGCCAGGCCAGTTTCTGGACCGGCCTGCGCCCGGCGACCCCGGACGGCACGCCCATCGTGGGCGCCACCCCGTACCGCAATCTGTTCCTCAACACCGGCCACGGCACCCTGGGCTGGACCATGGCGTGTGGCTCCGGTCGCCTGCTGGCCGACCTGATCGTGCGCAAGAGCCCGCAGATCAGCGCCGAGGGCCTGGACATCTACCGCTACGGCAATCACAAGGAGAACGCACGACATGTCAATCCAGCGCCTGCACACCAATGAACGCATGAGCCAGGTGGTGGTGCACAACGGCACCGTCTACCTGGCTGGCCAGGTAGGCGATGACCTGACGGCCGGTATCGAGCAGCAGACCCGCGAGACCCTGGCGGCCATCGAGCGTTTGCTGGACGAGGCGGGCACTGACAAGACCCGTCTGCTTTCGGTGACCATCTACCTCAAGGACATCGACGCCCACTTCGCTGGCATGAACAGCGTCTGGGATCAGTGGCTGCCCGCTGGTGTCGCGCCCGCCCGTGCCACCGTCGAAGCCAAGCTGTGCGAGCCGGAAATCCTCGTCGAGCTGTCGGTCACCGCCGCGCTGCCGTAACCACTCCTTTGCCTTTACCACACAAGAAAGCCTGACCATGCGCCCAGCCCGTGCCCTCATCGACCTCCAGGCCCTGCGCCACAACTACCGGCTGGCCCGCCAGCACGCCGGGGCCAAGGCCCTGGCGGTGATCAAGGCCGACGCCTATGGTCATGGTGCGGTGCGCGTGGCCGAGGCCCTGCAGGGCGAGGCCGATGGTTATGCAGTGGCCTGCATCGAGGAAGCCCTGGAACTGCGCGCCGCTGGCATCCAGGGGCCGATCCTGTTGCTCGAAGGCTTTTTCGAAGCCGACGAGCTGGAACTGATCGTCGAACACGACCTGTGGTGCGTGGTGCATGCTTTGTGGCAGGTCGAGGCCATCGAGCGCGCGGCGTTGGGCAAGCCGCTCAACCTATGGCTCAAGCTCGACAGCGGCATGCACCGGGTGGGGCTGTTTCCGGCCGAGTACCCGGCGGCTTACCAGCGCCTGCTGACCAGCGGCAAGGCGGCGCAGATCACCCTGATGACCCACTTCGCCCGTGCCGATGAGCTGGACTGCCCGCGCAGCGAAGAGCAACTGGCGGTGTTCCAGGCCGCCACCCAAGGGCTGAACGCACCGACCAGCCTGAACAACTCGCCAGCCTTGCTGGGCTGGCCGCAGATCAAGAGCGATTGGGTACGCCCCGGCATCATGCTCTACGGCGCCACACCCTTCGACCGCCCGCAGCCCCTGGCCGACCAGTTGCGTGCGGTGATGACCCTGGAGTCGAAGGTCATCAACCTGCGTGAGCTGCCGGCCGGTGAGCCGGTGGGTTACGGCGCCACCTACATCACCGAGCGGCCAAGCCGCATCGGCGTGGTGGCCATGGGGTATGCCGATGGCTACCCGCGTCACGCGCCCACCGGTACGCCGGTGATCATCGACGGCCAGCGCAGCCGCCTGCTGGGGCGCGTGTCGATGGACATGCTGTGCGTCGACCTCACTCACCTGCCACAGGCCGGCCTCGGCAGCCGGGTGGAGTTCTGGGGGCCGAACCTGTCGGCCAGCGAAGTCGCCGCCCAGGCCGGCGCTATCCCTTACCAGCTGTTCTGCAACCTCAAGCGCGTACCGCGCCTGTACGCCGACGACTGATCCTGCCCGGGCCGTAAACGGCCCGACTGTTGTAAATATTGAACGCTGTTGCCATGATGCCCCGGTCTCGACTTTAACCTCAGGCTTCGTGCGAGTGTGCCTGCGTGTCGATCATGCTGCGATCGAAGGCGATCCGAAGAGATCGTGCAGCAAGGGAGCATAACGCCCAGTGTGGGATGCCCAGCCCGGGCCAGGTTCGCCTGTGCCTGCCCAGGGCGATGACGCGCGTGCCGTACGAGGCCTCCGAACCTGGAGGAGTGCCGAATTGGACGTCGGTGAGCGACTGCAACACATCCGTAAGCTCAAGGGCCTGTCCCAACGCGAACTGGCCAAGCGGGCCGGCGTGACCAACAGCACCATTTCCATGATCGAGAAGAACAGCGTCAGCCCGTCGATCAGTTCGCTGCGCAAGGTGCTCGGCGGCATTCCGATGTCGATGGTCGAGTTCTTTTCCGAGGAAATGCAGCCGGACAACACCACCCAGGTGGTCTACAAGCCCGCTGAACTGTTGGATATCTCCGACGGTGCAGTGACCATGAAGCTGGTGGGCAAGTCGCACCAGGGCCGGGCCATCGCCTTTCTCACCGAGACCTACCCGCCCGGCGCCGACACTGGCGAAGAAATGCTGGTGCATGAAGGCGAAGAGACCGGCATCCTCATCGAAGGCCGCCTGGAGCTGATCGTCGGCGCCGACACCTACCTGCTGGAAGTGGGCGACAGCTACTACTTCGAAAGCAGCCGCCCGCATCGTTTCCGCAACCCCTTCGACACTCCGGCGCGACTGATCAGCGCAGCCACGCCGGCGAATTTCTGACCCCTTGCGGCCAGGCCCCGGTAAACCGGGGCCTGTCGGGTATTGATCTACGGCAAGGGTAATAACCCTTCGCGATGTAGGGCCGTTCCGGGTCTGCGGGCGCGTCGTTATACTTTGCGCCTGCTCGCAGCGCCTGAACGCCGTGGCGAGCCTGACCAGCCACCAGTGAGGGTGAACGCGTGAACCTGACAAGACTATGCCTGGCCCTGGCCGCCACCCTGTCACTGCTGCCGCTGGGCCTGCAGGCGGCGACCAGTGACGAGATCGCCAAGCGCCTCGAACCGGTGGGCAAGGTGTGCATCCAGGGCCAGGAATGTGCGGGGGTGGCGGTGAGCGCCGCTGCCGGTGGTGCCGGCGCGGCCCGCCCGGCGCAGGACATCATCGCCAAGCACTGCACCGCCTGCCACAGCGTCGGCCTGATGGACGCGCCGAAGATCGGCGACAGTGCCGCCTGGAAAGCCCGCGCCGACAAGGAAGGCGGCCTCGACGGCCTGTTGGCCAAAGCCATCACCGGCATCAACACCATGCCGCCGAAGGGCACCTGTGGCGACTGCTCCGATGAAGAGCTGAAGGCCGCGATCCAGAAGATGTCCGGGTTGTAACCGGCTTGCCTCCCTGGGCGTGGCTGATACCCGCGAGGATCGGCTTCAGCGCCAATACTGTTCAGTTAGTCGGTATGTGGCTTGGTGGGAGCGGCTTTAGCCGAGAAAGCGCCAGGAAATTCACCGCATCTGTTGTGAACATGCGGTCGCTTCGCGGCTGAAGCCGCTCCTACCGGTCAGGCACCTGGCATGGTCAAGCATGCCCCGTCGTGTTGTGCAGCCCCGCCAGCAGCAGCCGTTGCAGCAATTCCTCACGCAGCCCGTCCGGGTTGTCCAGGCCCATGCGCCGCAGGTGCTCGGGGTACGCCTCGGGTTCTGGCGCATCGAGGGTGGCCTTGCCCAATTCCAGTATCTCGGTGAGCTTGAGTTTGCTCTTGAGCCAGTTCAAGGCGCGCAGCAGGTCGCGCTCTTGCGGTTCGAAATCGCTGCCCAGCGGGTATTCGCTGAACAGCTCTGGATAACCTTCCGCCACGGCTTTCAGGCGTTCGGGGGTGTTGTCGGTAAAACGCGGATCGAGGGCAAAGTCGCGGGGCAGCTTGCCGGCGCGCTGCGCCTGTTCGATCAGGCCGGGTTGGAAGCGTGAGTCGCTGATGTTCAGCAGCCGTTCGATCACCGTGGCATCGGTCTGTCCACGCAGGTCGGCAATGCCGTACTCGGTGACCACGATGTCGCGCAGGTGGCGGGGTATGGTGCAGTGCCCATAGGACCAGACGATGTTCGAGCTGACCTCGCCGCCGGACTCGCGCCAACTGCGCAGGATCAGCACCGAGCGGGCATCCTCCAGGGCGTGGGCCTGGGCCACGAAGTTGTACTGCCCGCCTACGCCGCTGAGCACCCGACCGTCTTCCAGCTGGTCGGCGGCGGCCGCACCGAGCAGGGTCACGCAGAACGTACTGTTGATGAACCGCGCATCCTTGCGCTGCAAACGCTTGAGTTCTTCATTGCCGTACAGCTCGTTGATGAAGCTGATGGCGCTCATGTTGAACTGCGCCAGGCGCTCGGCCGGCAACTCGCGCAGCCGTGCATAGAAACTGCGCGGGCCGAGGAAGAAACCGCCGTGCACCACCACGCCGCCGACGTCTTGCGTTTCGTCGAGCATGCCCATGTCGGCCAGGCGCTGGCGGTCGAGGTCGGCGTACACCTTGCGGCGCACGATGCCGGCATCGGCCAGGGCCAGCAGGCCGTTGACGAACATCTCGCTGCAGCCGTACAGGCCCTGGGCAAAGGGTGCGGTGCCGCCTTCACGGTCGATCATCACCTGCCAGTTGCTCATGTTCAGCTCGCCCAGCAACCGGGTGTAGCTGTGGTTGTCGCCTTGCCGGGCCAGCAGCGCAGCAGTCAGCGCGTCGCCCATCGAGCCGATGCCGATCTGCAGGGTGCCGCCGTCGCGCACCAGTGTGCTGGCATGCAGGCCGATGAAGTGGTCCTGCAGGCCCACCGGCATGTTCGGGGTGGAAAACAGCGTGCTGCGCTCCGGCTCGTCGATCAGCAGGTCGAAGGCGGCAATGTCCAGCTCGGAATCGCCGGGCATGTAGGGCAGGTCGGCATGCACCTGGCCGACCACCAGGATGGTTTCCCCGGCGGTGCGGCGCTTGGCGACCAGCGGCAGCAGGTCGAGGGTCACGTCGGGGTTGCAGCTCAGACTCAGGCAGCCGGGCCGCTGCGGGTCGGCGGCCACCAGCTGGGCGATCAGGTTCAGGCCCTTGGCGTTGATGTCCCGTGCGGCGTGGCTGTAGTTGCTGCTGACGTAGTCCTGCTGCGCCGGCACGCTGTCGAGCAGGCTGCCGGGCTGCATGAAGAACTGCTCGACGCGGATGTTCGGCGGCAGGCGGTCGCGGCGCAGGTCGGCCAGGTAGTCCAGCTCCGGGTAGTCGCCGAACACCCGCTCCAGAAAGGGTTCGAGAAAGCGTGCCTGCAAGCCTTCGCCGGGCGTGGGGCGGCCCAGGCTCAGCGCGGTGTAGATCGTCAGCTGCCGCTCGGGCAGCTCGCGGATGCGGCGGTACAGCGCGTTGACGAAGGTATTGGGCTTGCCCAGGCCCAGCGGCATGCCCAGGTGAATGTGTGCAGGCAGGTGGTCCAGCACATGGTCGACGGCGCGCTCGATGGAGCAGGATTGCAGCATCCGGGCTCTCCTGACGGAAAAGGAATGCAGCTTGGACTGCATCGAGCGGGTATTTGCTGCATGGTCGGCTCAGGGCTTCCCGGCTGAAGCCGGTCCTACAGGGCGAGGACCGGCCTGCGGGGCACTCGGTTAGGGACGGTTTCAGCCGGGATCAACGGCCAGGCTGGCGGATGCAGGCCACTGGTCGAGCACCCGGTCCAGCGCCTGATGGGCCTGGGTGATCAAGTGCATGCCAGCCAGGGCCAGGTGGCGCTGCGGGCCTTGCAGGTTGTCGGCGCTTTCGACGGTGGTGGCGGTGGCGCAACGCAGCAGCTCGACGGCGTGGGCGATGCGGCATTCGAGGAGGGTCAGCAGGTCGGGTGAGATGGGTGGGTCTGGAACCAGCTTCTTGGTCATGACATTTTCCCTTGGCTAAGGCCACCCAGGGTTCGCTGCTAAACAAACAGAGGGTGGCGGCTTCGTCGCGGGTTAGCAGACCGGGGAAAAATGCCAAAAGACCGGCGCACCCGAAGGTGCCCCGCGCGAAGCCGCCATAAGCGGTCCGTGCGTGACATTTTCCTGAGTCGGGCTGCTAAACCCGATCGCTGATGTTCAGCGACGAAGGCAGCCTAGTCAGGGGCATTTGCACACGCAAGGGTCGGCGATTCTCTCGGAAATTTCCTTCAAGAGATAGAGAGGCATCTTGCAATTACGCCCCTCAATCAGCGCCCTTGGTCGGGCTTCCGCCACCAGAAGCTTCCCGGCTGAAGCCGGTCCTACAGCGAAAAGGCCTACCGGCCCGGTCGCCTAGCGCTTGAGCATGGCGCGGATATCGGCCAGGGCGTTATTGCCGCGGGCCGCCTTGACCTCGACCGGGGCTTCTTCCAGGCCTTCCCAGGCCAGGTCGTCAGGGGGCAGCTCGTTGAGGAAGCGGCTGGGCGTGCAGTCGATGATCTCGCCGTACTGCTTGCGCTTGGCTGCGAAGGTGAAGGCCAGGGTCTGGCGGGCTCGGGTGATGCCCACGTAGGCCAGGCGGCGTTCCTCCTCGATGGTGTCGGCCTCGATGCTGGAGCGGTGCGGGAGGATTTCCTCTTCCATGCCCATGATGAACACGTAGGGAAACTCCAGGCCCTTGGAGGCGTGAAGGGTCATCATCTGCACACCTTCGGCGCCTTCTTCCTCTTCCTGCTGGCGTTCGAGCATGTCACGCAACACCAGCTTGCCGATCGCCTCTTCGATTGTCATCTCGCCATCTTCGTCTTTTTCCAAGGTGTTCTTCAGCGCCTCGATGAGGAACCACACGTTGCCCATGCGGTAGTCGGCGGCCTTGTCGCTGGAGCTGTTCTGGCGAATCCAGTTCTCGTAGTCGATGTCCATGACCATGCTGCGCAGCGCGGCGATGGGGTCGTTCTGCGCGCATTGCTGGCGCACGCCGTCCATCCAGCGCTTGAAGCGTTGCAGGCGCTCGGTGTAACGCGAATCGAGGTGCTCGCCCAGGCCCAGTTCCTCGGTGGCCGCGTACATCGAGATCTTGCGCTCGGAGGCGTAGTTGCCGAGCTTTTCCAGGGTGGTGGAGCCGATTTCCCGGCGCGGCACGTTGATCACCCGCAAGAAAGCGTTGTCGTCGTCCGGGTTCACCAGCAGGCGGAAGTAGGACATCAAGTCCTTCACTTCCTGGCGGCTGAAGAAGCTGGTGCCGCCCGATAGTCGATACGGCACCTGGTGGTGCTGCAGCTTCAGCTCGATCAGCTTGGCCTGGTAGTTGCCCCGGTAGAGAATGGCGAAGTCGCTGTAGGGCCGGTCGGTGCGCAGGTGCAGGGTGAGGATTTCCATCGCCACCCGTTCGGCTTCGGCCTCTTCGTTGCGGCAGCGGATCACGCGGATCTCGTCGCCGTGGCCCATTTCCGACCACAGTTGCTTCTCGAAGGCATGGGGATTGTTGGCGATCAGCACGTTGGCGCAGCGCAGGATGCGGCTGGTAGAGCGGTAGTTCTGCTCGAGCATCACCACCTTCAGCGACGGGTAGTCTTCCTTGAGCAGCATCAGGTTTTCCGGCCGCGCTCCGCGCCAGGCGTAGATCGACTGGTCATCGTCGCCGACCACGGTGAACTGGTTGCGTGTGCCGATGAGCATCTTCACCAGCAGGTACTGGCTGGCGTTGGTGTCCTGGTATTCGTCGACCAGCAGGTAGCGCACGCGGTTCTGCCACTTCTCCAGAATGTCGGCGTGCTCCTGGAACAGCTTGACCGGCAGCAGGATCAGGTCGTCGAAGTCCAGCGCGTTGTAGGCCTTGAGGGTGCGCTGGTAGTGGGCATAGACGATGGCGGCGGTCTGTTCCTTGGGGCCACGGGCATTGGCCAGGGCTTCTTCGGGCAGGATCAGGTCGTTCTTCCAGGCACCGATGATGTTCTTGATCTCGTCGACGCCGTCGTCGCCGGCGTACTCCTTCTGCATGATGTCGGTCAGCAGGGACTTGATGTCGCCCTCGTCGAAGATCGAGAAGCCCGGCTTGTAGCCCAGCCGCGCATGTTCCTTGCGGATGATGTTCAGGCCAAGGTTGTGGAAGGTCGAGACCGTCAGGCCGCGCCCCTCGCCCTTGCGCAACAGGGTACCGACCCGCTCTTTCATCTCCCGCGCGGCCTTGTTGGTGAAGGTCATGGCCACGATGTACTGGGCACGGATGCCGCAGTTCTGGATGAGATGGGCGATCTTGCGCGTGATCACGCTGGTCTTGCCGGAACCGGCGCCGGCGAGCACCAGGAGCGGGCCGCCGACGTAGTTCACGGCTTCCTGCTGCCGGGGGTTGAGTCGGGACATGGGAGAGGGCACGAGTCGTATGCGAAATGGCCGGGCATTTTAACAGGCTGGCAATTTTGTGCAGCCTTCCAGGGTTTTGATGCGCCGACCTATCTAAATTTTTTGGTTTTGTTACATTTGCGCATGGCACGCAATTGCGTGTGCCTCATGCCTCTTTTCCGAGGCCACTTACCCCCTTGTTGTTCTTCGGAATAGGGAGTCTGCGTTGCCAACGCCTGTCGAGCCGATGCGGTTATTGCTGCTGGTCCAAGAACCAGCCTGGCAGGCGTTGCTGGAATCTTGTCTGTCGGCGTTGCCGGCGGGCACCAGCCTGCATGCGCTCGACCATTGGGGCAGTACCAGCCGCCTCCTGGCCTGTGAACGCAACGCCGTGCTGTTGGCCACGCCGGGCCTGCAACCGCCGGTGGGCAGTTGCCGGGCACCGCTGGTGATGCTTCTGGATGCCGAGCCCAACGCCACGCCGGTGGGCGCCTGCGACTGGCTGGTGCGCGACAGCCTGACCCCCGACACCCTGCGCCGGTGCCTGCGCCATGTGCGCGAGCGGCGTGGGCTGGAAGACACCCTGCAGCGCCTCGCCGAGCAAGACCCGCTGACCGGCATCGCCAATCGCCAGGGCTTCCAGACCCTGCTCGCTGCCCGTCTGGCCGAGCACGCAGGTGCCGGCCTGGCGCTCGGGCATCTGGACCTGGACAACTTTCGCCGCGTCAACGATGCCCTCGGCCACCAGGCCGGCGACCGCCTGATCCTGCAGGTGGTGGCGCGCCTCAAGCAGCAGTTGGGCAGCAACGACCAGCTGGCCCGGCTGGGCGGTGACGAGTTCGCCCTGCTGCTGGACACCCGTGAGGCCCCACAGCGGGCCGCCGAGGTGGCAGAGCGCGTAGTCGACGCCTTGTCCGAGCCCTACTGGATCGACGGCGAAAGCCTGCTGCTGGGCAGCAGCCTGGGGCTGGCGCACGCCTGCCCGCAGGCCGGTGCCGACTCGCTGATGTGGCATGCGCACATCGCCATGCGCCAGGCCAAGGGCATCCAGGGCTGTACCTGGCACCCGTTCGACGAGCGTATCAACCGCAATGCCCGCAGCCTGGCTGACCTGGAAGGCGAATTGCGCCGCGCTCTGCGCCGCGACGAACTGGAGCTGCACTACCAGCCGCGGTTGTGCCTGCGCAGCGGGCGTATCGTCGGTCTCGAGGCCCTGGTGCGCTGGCGCCACCCGGAGCGCGGCCTGCTGCCACCCAACGAATTCGTGCCGCTGGCCGAGCAGAGCGGGCTGATCGTACCGTTGGGTTACTGGGTAATCTTCCGTGCCCTGCGTGACATGCAGGCCATGGCCGCGCAGGGCCTGGAGCCGCTGCACATGGCGGTCAACCTGTCGTTCCGCCAGTTCCAGGACAACCAGTTGCTCGACACCCTCAGCCGGCTGATCACCGAACAGGGCATCGACGCCCATTGGCTGGAGTTCGAACTCACCGAAACCGCCGTGATGCGCCGCAGCGACCTGGTCAGCAAGACCATGGACGCCCTGCGGGCCTTCGGTGTGCGCTTCTCGCTGGATGACTTCGGCACCGGCTTTTCGTCCTTCGTGCACCTGAACAGCCTGCCGATCGCCCTGCTGAAGATCGACCGCAGCTTCGTCGCCGACATGGAGCAGCGCGAAGAAAACCGCAAGCTGGTGCACGCCATGATCAACTTGGCGCACAACCTGGGGCTGGAAGTGGTGGCCGAGGGTATCGAGTCGCCCGCGCAACTGGCGCTGTTGCGCGAGTTCGGTTGCGACCAGGCCCAGGGCTTCATGATTTCCCGGCCCTTGCCCATCACGCAGCTGACCCAGTACCTGCTGGCGGGCACGGCCGGGCAGATGATCGTCGGCCTGTGATCAGACCTTGAGCGTGGCCGCCTCGCCCGGCTGACGCAGCAGTTTGCGCATGCGCCGCTCGAACGCCAGGGTCAGCGTCACGGCTGCGCACAGCAAGCCCAGCGCCAGCCCCCACCATACGCCCTCGGCCCCGGCCGGAGTGCCGAAGCCCAGCAGCCACGCGGCAGGCGCGGCTACCAGCCAATAGCAGCCCAGGCCGATGAGAAAGGTGGTCTTGGCATCCTTGAGTCCGCGAATCGCGCCCATGGCGATAGTCTGGGTGCCGTCGAACAGTTCGAACCAGGCGGCGATGGCCAGCAGCTTGACCGCCAGGACCACGGTGTCGGCAAAGGCCGGATCGTCGAGGTCCAGGAACAGCCCGACGATGGGCCGGGGCACCAGCCAGAACAGCAGGGCGAACAACAGCATGAAGGCGCCGCCGCAGCCAATGCCCATGCGCCCGGCGATGCGCGCCATGAGCAGGTCGTTGGCACCGTAGTGCTTGCCGATGCGCATGGTCACCGCGTAGGAGATGCCCACCGGAATCATGAACGCCATGGACACGGTCTGCAGGGCGATCTGGTGGGCGGCCAGCTGCGTGGTGCCCAGTGCGCCCATGCAGAAGGCGGCAAAGGTGAACAGCCCGACCTCCACGGCATAGGTGCCGCCGATCGGCAGGCCCAGGCGCCAGAGTTCGCCCAGGTGGCTGCGCGACAGCCGGCCGAGCTGCTGGCCGATGGGGTAAGCGTCGTAGCCGCGATGGCGGCGGATGTGCAGCGCCAGGGCCAGGGCCATGCAGTTGCTGACCACGGCGGTGACCAGCCCGATGCCCCACAGGCCCAGATGCGGCAGTCCCAGCCAGCCTTCGATCAGCGCGTAGTTGAGGACGAAGTTGGCCGCCGCGCCAGCCAGGCTGATGACCATCACCGGCATGGCGCGGCCCAGCGCACTGGTGAAGCCGCGCAGGGCCATGAAGCTGAGCAGGCCCGGCAGGGCCAGGGGCAGGGTGGTGAGGAACTGCATGGCCATGGCCACGTTGGCTGGCTGCTGGCCGAAGTGCAGCAGCACCGGCTCGATGTTCCACAGCAACAGCGCGGCCAGTACCGCCATGCCCCAGGCCAGCCACAGCCCGGCCTGGGTCAGGCGGGTGGCGCCCTGCTGATCGTTGGCGCCAAGACGGATCGACACCAGCGTACCCACCGCGGCCATGACCCCGATGCAGAAAAACGACACGAAATTGTAGGTCGCCGCGCCCAGGCCGCCGCCGGCCAGCGCCTCGGGGCCGAGCTTGCCCATCATCACGGTGTCGGTGAACACCATCAGCATGTGCGCCACTTGCGAGGCAATCAGCGGCGCCGCCAGACGCAGGATGATCCAGAGTTCCTTGAAGGCAGCCGATTGCATGGTCGTGAGGGCTCGGTGGGGAGAAACGAAGCGCCTATTCTCCGGGCTGGTGCGGCAGAAGACAAACCGATAAATCCCGCCGATCATTCAATAAGCGCCTATAACTGTCTTATCGACGCAACCCTTGCAGGGCGGTGCTGTCGAAGGCGCGCTTCGGGGCCGCGCAATCGTTTGCCAATACCTTAGAAAAAGCCTCAAGTTTATAGGGGATATGCCGACTCCATTGGGAAACCGCGTGTAACCCTTGCTCTCTTCACTATAACGATGCTGGCTGGCGGGCCCCATGGCGCCCGCACCATCCAGCCAGGAGTTCGTATGTCCAAGCCTCGCGCCCGGATTGCTTCTCAACTCGGCATTGCCCTGGCGGTCATCCTCGCGGTGGTCATCAGTTGCAGTACCCTTTTCGCCCTGCGTTCACTGGATGCCGCCAACCTCGTCATCCGCGAGGAGCACCTGAGCAGTGAGGCTCGCCTGCTCGCCGACCAGCTCAACACTTTCCATACCACCCTGCGCGACAGCACCCGTCGCCTGGCCAGCCTGTTCGAGAAGCGCTTCGGCTCCGGTCTGAGCCTGCAGACAGGCACCTCCTTCACCGTGGCCGGCACCCAGACCCCCGGTCTGTACCTCGACGGCCAGGCGCTGAACAACGAGTTCGGTGAGGTGGACGAGTTCCGCAACCTCACCGCCGGTGTGGCCACGGTGTTCGTGCGCAGCGGCGATGACCTCGTGCGCATCAGCACCTCGCTGACCAAGCAGGACGGCTCGCGCGCCATCGGCACCGTGCTCGATCGCCAGGGCCAGGCTTACGCACGGTTGATGGCCAACAAGGAATACGTGGGCAAGGCCATGCTGTTCGGGCGTCTGTACATGACCCAGTACAGCCCGGTGGTGGATGCTTCCGGCAAGGTGATCGCCGCGCTGTTCGTGGGCTTCGACTACACCGATGCGCAGAACGCCCAGTTCGAGAACCTGCGCAACTTCCGCATCGGCAAGACCGGCTCGCTGGCGCTGCTCGACGACCAGGGCAAGTGGCTGGTGGCCCCGGCGGGCGTCAAGCAGCCGGACGACGCCGCCAAGACGGCGAGTGAGCTGGCCAAGCAGCCGGGCAAGGGGCGTTTCTGGAGTGACACCGAAGACGACTTCTACAGCGTGGGTGTGCCCTTCACCGACGGTCCGTGGACCGTCGTGGCGAGCATGCCGGAAGATGAAATCGGCTCGGTGACCTGGAGCGTCGGGACCCAGCTGGCCATCGGCAGCCTGTTGGCCATGCTGATCGCCGTGGGCGGTTCCATCTGGCTGCTGCGCAGCAAATTGCGCCCCTTGTCGGAACTGGTGCGCCAGGCCGAGGCCCTGGGCGCCGGTAACCTCAAGGTGCGCCTGGCGGTCAACAGCCACGATGAAATCGGCCTGCTGGCCAGCAGCTTCAACACCATGGGCGAGGCACTGTCGAACATGGTCGAGCACATCCGCACCGCTTCACGGCAGGTCAGTGACCGGGCGCATGCGCTGTCCGGCCTGTCCAGCGGCGCCCATGCCGGCATGGAGCAGCAGTCGGGCGAGATCACCAGCATGGCCGGCGCGGTGGAAGAGTTCAGCGCCACCTCGATGAACATCGCCGACAACATGAAGGACACCGAGCGCCTGGCTCAGGAAAACGCCCGCCAGACGCGTATCGGCCGCTCGTCCATGGAGGAAGCGTCCAGCTCCCTGCAGCAGATCGCCGCGTCGCTGAACAGCACCGCCACGGTGGTCAACACCCTGGGCCAGCGCTCTCAGGAAATCGGCAGCATCGTCGGTGTGATCACCTCGATTGCCGAACAGACCAACCTGCTCGCCTTGAACGCCGCCATCGAAGCGGCGCGTGCCGGCGAACAGGGCCGCGGCTTCGCGGTGGTGGCCGACGAGGTTCGCAGCCTGGCTTCGCGCACCCGCGAGGCGACCGATGAAATCTCCTCGATGATCGCCAGCATCCAGCAGGAAACCGGCAACGCCATCAACACCATGCAACAGGGCAACACCCTGATGCAGGAAGGCCTGTCGCGTAACGCCAAGGTGGCCGAAGCGCTGGCGCAGATCGACGAACAGAGCCGCGCCGCCGGCCAGCAGTTCACCGTCATCACCAACGCCGCCCAGGAACAGAGCAGCACCGCCACCGCCCTGAGCGGCAACCTGCAGAGCATTGCCATGACCAACACCGAGCAGCGCGAAGTGGTGGCCAACCTGGCCGTGACCGCCCGCGAACTCAACGAATTGGCGGCTGAGCTGCTGGATGAGGTGGGGCGGTTCAAGTAATACCCGCTGCTGCTCCGGTTCAGGCCGGGGCGGCGGTTTCTCGTGGATCCCTTCTCTTGCGCTGCCGCCGTTCACGAGCGGCACTGCATCTCTGCCATTCTCCGGCCCCTACACCAGTCATACGGTAGACGACATAAGCTATCTTCTGGTGTAGCCTTATACCTTATAAGGTGTTTTTCTATAAGATCTTAAATTTTGATTTTTGGAATTAAGATTCCTCAAGATGGCATCTTATTAATCTTAAAGTGTCTTTTTATGAGTCCTTATGGCAGGCTTTTTCCCCGTTCAAAGTACTACTCTGCTCTACCGAATAGGGCTATTGGTCAAGCAGGCTCGCTTGCGATTGGCCATGCGACAGGTCGACCTGGCCCATAAGGCCGGTACATCACTGCGTACGGTCAGGCATATCGAGGCAGGCAAGGCGGAGGGCGTTTCCCTCCGGGATTTCATGCTGGTGCTTTTCACCGCTGGCGTCTCGGACCGCGTGTTTCAGGCGTTGCAGGAAGATCCGGCTTTCGAGACTGAGGCGTTGGAGGCCTACAGCGAAAAGCGCGTACGCCTGGCCCGTGTTCGCGCGGAGGACTTCTGATGGCCAGCGCCTATATCTATATGGAGTGTCCGCTTAGCTCAAAGACGGTGACGCTGGGCAAGCTGACAATCGAGAAAGGGGTGGGCACGTTCGTCTACTCCCCCGAGGCCATCAGTGAAGGGTTCTGGGTGCCAGATGCGGTTCATTACCCACTCTCCGGCAAAAGGATCAAGCGGAATTCATCCTGGATGAAGTCGCTGGGTGGGCTCAGGAGTTGAAGGACCACTATGCCCAACATCTTAGAGGTCTTGAATTGGACGCTGCCGTTGCTGCTACCAGCGGTGCCAGGTTGCGAGCCTGACCTTTTTACCTACGGACATGCTCGTTAGTGTCGCATCGTTTCGGCCAAGTGCCCGCGATCCAGCTCGTTCGCTGTTCGAGAGCGGTCTGGCTCATTACGCAACGGGCAGGCCAGGGTAAGGCGCTGCAAGAGCATGGTGCGCAACTGTTGTAACTCTTCAAGGCGCTGTTCGATCAGCGCCAGCTTGTCACGCAGCAGCGCTTCGACCGCCTGATCGGGGTTCGGGTTTTGCCACAGCTGCCCGACGTTGTCGCCGATCTCCGTGAGGCTGAAACCCAGGCGCTGGGCGTCGCGGATGAAGTGCACCAGTTGAGCGATTTCTTCCGGGTAGTCGCGGTAACCGTTGGCCAAGCGTCGAGCTTGAATGAGCCCGCGTTCTTCATAGAAACGCAGCGTATCGCGGCTGACGCCGCAGACCTGGGCGAGTTCGCCAATGCGCATGAGCACTTCCTTATTCGGGCTTGACCTTGGAGCTTACTCCAGGCTTTAGCCTGATGCCTTCGTTGATTCGAGGGAGTGCAGCAAATGTGGACAACCGCCCAATATCGTCAGTTGGTGCGTGCCAGTGGTCTCTACGACCTGATCATTACAATCGGTTTCGTGACGCCCTGGAGCTTCGCCCTGCTGCAGCAGTGGCTGGGTTCGCTGCACGGCATGCTCGGTTTGAGTGGCCAGATGCCGCTGTTTGAGCCGATGCACGTGATGATGGCCAACCTGATGGGGTCTATCGTCTGCGTTTGGTCCTGGTTGAGGATTCGTCATCCGCAGCGACGCTTCGGCCGCTACGATGCCGCCGGGCGGATCCTGTTTGCCATATGGCAGTTGTATGCCTTGGCTCATGGTGCATCCGGTCTGCTGTGGGTGATCTTCTCGTTCGAGGTGCTGTGGGCGATCGCACAATGGGCACCGGTCAGGGCGCGGCGCACAGTGGAGCCTCGATGGGCTTGAGAGGCTTATAGACCGTGTGTATCACTATCCTGGTCTACAACGCCACCATAGTGCAAATTGCCTGCACCCTGGGTGCCAGTTGGCAGAGATTAATCGATGGCGTTTTTGGCAATTCAGTGTGGGGGACCTAATGCTTCATAAGCAGCTGATCCGACGGCTAGACTTGATCACCTTACAGCTCTTTGTGGCTGTGCACGAAGAAGGCACGCTGACGCGAGCGTCTTCAAGGGAGGCTATTGCGGTCTCGGCCGCTAGTAAACGGTTGATGGAGCTCGAGGAGGCTTTAGGCGTTCCGCTTTACTCCCGTACAGCCAAAGGCATGGACCTTACTGCTGCTGGGGAGACGTTGCTACATCACGCTCGACGCATCCTCACTGAGGTGGAGAAGGTTGGAATTGAGGTGGGTGAGCACCTGCAAGGGCTCAGAGGCTATGTACGGATGCTTGCGAACCTCTCTGCGATCATCCAGTTCCTGCCCGAGGATCTGCACGATTTCGTGCTCAATCACTCTCAGGTAAAGGTGGATTTGGAAGAGCGCCCGAGCGATGGTGTCGTGCAGGGGATCATCGACGGTGTCGCCGATCTGGGTATTTGTTCGATGGACAGTGAGACCCACGGTCTATACCGGGTGCCATATCGTCACGATCGACTGGTGGTAGTGACGCGCAGCGACCATCCACTCGCAGAGCGTGGGCAGGTCGCATTTGTTGAAACGCTGATGTACGACCACATTGGGCTGCACTCGGCCAGTTCGATCAATAATCGCATCCATGCTGCGGCGAAGGCTTTAGGACAACCCCTCCGTTTACGTATTCATGTTCCTGGCTTCGACGCCGTGTGTCGCATGGTCCAGGCCGACATGGGCATAGGTATTTTGCCGTTTAAAGCATTCGAACTGTTTGGCCGAGGTCTGGGGTTGACAGCGGTGCAACTCAGCGACGAGTGGTCAGATCGAACCTTGGTTCTATTGGTGCGTGAGGGCGAAGCGCTATCGCCAGTCAGCCAACTGCTGTTCGACCACCTGCAGCAGCCCCGCTAGCCTCGTCCGTTCGCGAAACGCGAAAGCCACTTTCCGATATACCGTTGGAGTTTGTTCAACGTGAGCCCCTAGTCTTGGTGCAAATTCCAAGAAACAGAGGTTGCACCATGACTGCTCTCAACGGACTTCGGGTGATCGAGATCGGTACGCTTATAGCGGCACCGTTTGCTGCCCGCATGATGGCCGAGTTCGGCGCCGAGGTAATCAAGATCGAGTCCTTGGGACAGGGAGACCCTCTTCGTAAATGGCGAAAACTGCACGAGGGGACGTCGCTGTGGTGGTACCTGCAATCCAGGAACAAAAAGTCCATTGCATTGAACCTGAAGTCAGCGTCTGGCATTGCCATCGTCAAGCAATTGGTTGAAAGCGCCGATGTTCTGATCGAAAACCTGCGCCCTGGGGCGCTGGAGAAGTTAGGCATCGGTTGGGACGTGCTCCACGAGTTGAATCCGAAACTGACTTTGGTACGCATCTCGGGTTACGGCCAGTCGGGCCCTTACCGAGATCGCCCCGGTTTTGGTGCCATCGGTGAAGCCATGGGCGGAATCCGCTATACCACTGGTACACCCGGCATTCCACCTGCCCGCGTAGGCGTAAGTCTGGGTGACTCGCTTGCCTCCATGCACGCCGTAATTGGTGCGCTCATGTCCGTATTGCGTGTCAAGACGGGGCAAGGTGACGGACAGGTGGTTGATGTATCTCTCGCAGAAAGCGTTTTCAACGTCATGGAAAGCTTGGTACCTGAATACGACATGCTTGGTCATGTCCGGGAACGTAGCGGAGGTGCTTTGCCTGGCATCGCGCCATCCAACACTTATCCGACGGTAGACAAAGCGTATGTTGTTATCGCAGGCAACAGCGATCCGATCTATAAGCGCTTGATGACTACGATTGGTCGGCCGGATCTCAGGGATGATCCCGCGTTTGAGCACAACGACGGTCGAGCGGCACAGTGCGAGCTGTTGGATGAGGCAATAACTCAGTGGAGCTCCAAGCTGCCCATTGATGCCGTGCTTGAAGCCTTGGAAAAAGCCGAGGTTCCGGCAGGGCGCATCTACTCCGTAGCAGACATCGTGGCTGATCCACACTACCAAGCGCGCGACATGATTTTGAATGCGGCGCTGCCTGACGGAACTACGGTGAAAATGCCGGGCATCGTACCGAAGCTGTCGGACACTCCAGGCTGTGTCAATTGGCAGGGGCCAAGCCTCGGCCAGCACACCCAGGTTGTTCTCGGTGATTTGGGATTGCCTGAAGAAACGATCCAACGTCTGAAGGATGAGGGAGTCGTGCAATGATCACCGACTACTCCCAACGCCTCATCATCCAGGAGGTATCGCCTCGTGATGGTTTGCAGATCGAACCGGTCTGGGTCGAAACTGCAGACAAGATCAAGCTCATCAACGAGCTGTCCTTGAGTGGCTTCAGTCGGATTGAAGCCGGCTCATTTGTATCGCCGAAGGCAATTCCTGCTCTGCGCGATGGCGAAGCAGTATTTCAGGGAATAGAACGTCGACCCGGTGTGGTTTATGTGGCGCTTGTGCCGAATCTGAAAGGTGCCCAGCGAGCCCTGGCGTCCAAAGCTGATGAGTTGAACTTGGTGTTGTCAGCTAGCCAGAGCCACAATAAAGCCAATATGCGCATGACGCGGGAGCAGTCACTTGCTGCATTCAGCGATGTCGTATCGCTCGTCCGGGGCACCCCAGTAACGTTGAATGGCACTGTGGCGACAACGTTTGGTTGCCCTTTCGAAGGCCGCATCGATGAAGATGTAGTCATGCGCTTGATTGGCGCTTATCACGAGCTTGGAATGCAAGGTATTACGTTGGCCGACACAACGGGTATGGCAAATCCACGCCAAGTCTACCACCTTATAAAAAGAGTGCTGACTCAACTTCCCGCCTCACAGCTGACCTTGCATTTTCATAATACCCGGGGTCTTGGGCTGAGCAATGTGTTGGCTGCATACGAGGCAGGCGCTCGCCGATTCGATGCTTCGCTGGGTGGGCTGGGTGGCTGTCCTTTTGCGCCAGGTGCCTCAGGCAACATCTGCACGGAGGACCTGGCCAATCTTTGCGAAGAGGTCGGGATCGATACAGGAATTGATCTTCCACATTTGCTCACGTTGTCTCGCTCGCTGCCCTCCTTAGTGGGGCATGAGACGCCGGGGCAAGTGGCAAAAGCAGGCCGAAATTGCGACCTTCATCCGCTACCTCTAGGTAACGGCTGATACCTGCCAAAGCGAAACTGTCGCCAGCCAGACAACAAAAACAATTAGAGCATTCCCAAGGGACGCTCGCCTGGAGAAACTAAATGTCTATTTCCGTTTCCGCTACTGATGACGGCATTCCTGTCACTTCAATCGACGAAAAAAAGTTAATATCGAAAGTAGCATGGCGCCTCATGCCATTGATTATGATCTGCTATCTCTTTGCGTTTTTTGACCGTATCAATATCAGTTTCGCGAAGTTTCAATTGCAGGCGGATCTTAGCCTCAGTGATACAGCCTACGGACTCGGCGCTGGCCTGTTTGTCGTGGGGTACGTCCTGTTTGAAGTTCCGAGCAACATGATGCTGTACAAAGTTGGAGCCAGACGCTGGATCGCCCGCATCATGATGTCCTGGGGACTTGCTACTGCGCTGATGGTCTTCGTCACAGCAGAGTGGCAATTTTACATCTTGCGATTTCTGATCGGTGCCATGGAGGCGGGCTTTGCCCCTGGGGTGCTCTACTACCTCACTCTTTGGTTCCCGCAAAACTATCGTGGTCGAATCACCTCCATGCTCTTCTTGGCGTCGGCGTTTGCAGGTCTCATCGGAGCACCCGTTTCCGGCTTGGTGTTAGGCCACATGGACGGATTGTTCGAGATGCGTGGCTGGCACTGGTTGTTTCTGCTCGGGGGACTTCCCTGCATCGCACTGGGTCTGGTCGTTCTGCTCACCCTGAAAGACCGCATCAGTGACGCCAACTGGTTGAGCTCGGATGAGAAGTCCTATCTCGCTAGCCGGATCGCGAGCCATGAATTGAACAAGCATGAAGGGTCTCTGCTGACGGCACTACGGCTTCCAGGATTTCTGATGCTGGCGTTGATCTACTTCCTGATCCAAGTAGCATCCTACGGTCTGAATTTCTGGGCTCCGCAGCTCATTCGTAGCGCCGGCATAGAAAGTGCGACAACCATCGGGCTGCTGACCGCAGTGCCTTATGTGTGTGGGGCTATCAGTATGGTGGTAGTCGGTCGTTTGTCCGATGCCACGGGCGAGCGGAGAAAGTTTGTATGCGGCTTGGTCACCATCGGTTCTATTGGCTTCTTTAGTGCCGGTATTTTTGAGGCACATATTCTTTATCTCACCGTGGCGCTGGCACTCTTGGGTGCAGGTATTATCGCCTCTATCCCTACCTTCTGGTCACTCCCTCCTAAACTGCTTGCTGGCGCAGGGGCCGGAGCTGCTGCGGGGATTGCGCTCATCAATACGATGGGACAGGTTGGCGGAATTGTGAGTCCTGTAATGGTGGGCTTTATTAAAGACGTTACTGGTAGCACCACCCCGGCGCTCTATTTGATTGGTGCTACCTGCCTGATTGCAGCGGCACTGTTGATCTGGGCATTGCCTGAGAGCTTGAGGAAGTTGGATAAAAACTGAGGACTTATACAGGCCTGGATGTCTCGAACACCCTCGGTAGATCCAAAGTAACCTCGGTATTAAATGTCATTAGGTACTTAAGAGGCCGTGCTCTATGAGCGTGCTCTCGGCTAAGTACTGCCCGCGTCCGCTTATCCGGTTCCGCTTTGCCCCATCCCCCCGCACAACGCAGGGTCAAAGTGGAGCCGGGTTCGCTGGCCCCTAATAAGAGAATTGCAATGAGCCCGATTACCCTTTTTGAGAAAATTTGGCGTCGTCATGCGGTTCTAGATACGGATGATGGCCAAACTCTGCTGTATATCGATTTGCAGCTGATCAATGAAGTAACAAGCCCCCAGGCATTCGATGCTCTGCGGATGAATGGACTCCGTCCATGGCGCGCAGATTCTGTGCTGGCCACTGCCGATCATAACGTTCCGACCAAGGATCGCCCCAAAGGCATCACGGACGACATTGCACGCCGCCAAGTCAATACGCTTGAGCGAAATTGCGCAGAATTCAACCTGACGCTTTTCGGTATGGACGATCACCGTCAAGGGATCCTTCATGTAATCGGGCCTGAACAGGGGCTTACGCTTCCTGGGATGTCGATCGTGTGCGGCGACTCTCACACCACAACCCATGGTGCCTTTGCTGCACTCGCTTTTGGAATTGGTACGTCGGAAATTGAGCACGTTCTGGCAACGCAATGTCTTTCGATTAGAAAGCTCAAAAGCATGCGTGTCACCATTGATGGCAATCTTAATCCTTACATAACGTCAAAGGATCTCGCCTTAGCGCTGATCGGTAGCATGGGTACCGCCGGCGCTACCGGGTATGCCATTGAGTTTGCGGGCTCTACAGTCGAATCCATGTCTATGGAAGCGCGTATGACACTTTGCAACCTGGCAATCGAGGCCGGTGCGCGTTGTGCCATGGTGGCATTTGACGACACGACCGCAGCGTACATCCGAGGCAAGCCGATGGCACCGACGGGCCAGCGGTGGGACGATGCCGAGCGCTACTGGCGTACGCTGCGCAGCGATGCGGGGGCGGTGTTCGACGCAGAAATTCGCATGGAGGCGAGCTCGATCAGGCCGCACGTCACGTGGGGGACCTCTCCGGAAATGGTCACGAGTATCGACGGATGTGTGCCCTCTCCTCAGGAAGAGCTCGACCCGGTCAAGCGCCAAAGTATTGATCGGGCTTTAAAGTACATGAACCTGAAACCTGGCACGGCAATACGTGACATCTTTCTGGATAAGGTTTTCATTGGTTCCTGTACGAACTCTCGGATTGAAGATCTGCGCCTGGCCGCGTCCGTAGTCGCAGGCAAGAAGGTAGCCAAAAATATTAAACAGGCACTTGTCGTTCCTGGCTCGGGCTTGATCAAAAAGCAGGCCGAGTCTGAGAGGCTTGATCGTATCTTCATCGATGCCGGCTTTGAGTGGCGGGACGCCGGATGCTCGATGTGTCTGGGAATGAACGAGGACCGGCTGACTGCCGGGGAGCGTTGTGCCTCGACCTCAAATCGAAATTTTGAAGGACGCCAAGGCCCAGGGGGGCGGACTCATCTTGTCAGCCCAGCAATGGCAGCTGCTGCCGCCATTGCAGGTCACTTTGTCGATATTGAAGAGGTATAAGCCACTATGCGCCCATTCACATATCTCAAAGGCAAGGTTGTTCCATTAGACCGCGCCAATGTGGACACTGACGCCATCTTGCCAAAGCAGTTTTTGATGATCATCGAGCGCAGCGGTTTTGGCCAGCACCTGTTCGATGAGTGGCGTTATCTGGATCATGGGGAGCCCTATCAGGACTGCTCTAAGAGGCCTCTTAATCTAAGCTTTCCATTGAACCAGCCTCGTTTTGAGGGGGCTGAAATTTTGCTGGCTCGGGGCAACTTCGGTTGTGGTTCTAGCCGTGAACATGCACCGTGGGCTTTGCATGACTGGGGGATCAGGGCAATTATTGCCCCGAGTTTTGCTGAAATATTTTATGGAAATTGCTTCAAAAACGGGATTCTGCCAATCGTGCTTGACGAGGCTACTGTCGAAAAGCTGTTCGTCGCCGTTGAGCGCATGCCAGGCTACCAACTCTGGGTTGATCTTGAAACACAGTCGGTCATAGATGATCAGGGCCTCCGAGTTGAGTTTGATGTGGACCCGTTTCGAAAGCATTGCTTGCTTAATGGTTTGGACGAAGTCGGTATGACGTTGCTGAAGTCCAGCACCATCAGGGAGTTCGAGAAAGCTCGAATAGCATTGGAACCGTGGCTGTATGACAGACTCCAGCGACAGTAGTGACTTTCACCCCTACTACAAGAAGTTCTTCACTGGTCTGTAGTAGGGGGGGCGCGGATCTGGAGCAAGTGCCGGCCTTATCGCCGAAAAGCCGGCGTCTGAAAAGCGCGTCATTTTTCGAACAGCGTCCAGGAGTGGTCAATATTGGCGCAATGCCTTGTCGTTGCATACGCGTCAGCACTTTCGGTTCGATGCCTGGAATCTGACCTCGGGTTACTACCGCTTCAGCTTGACTACTGACTCGCCGGTCGATACTGCAACGCCTCGGCCAGGTGCCCGCGACTTATCTCTGCCTGCCGCTCAAGATCTGCCAGGGTGCGCGCCACCTTGAGCAAGCGGTGTGCGGCACGCAGCGACAGGTTGAGGCGTTCGCACGCGGTTTCCAGCCAGCTTTCGTCGGTTGGGGATAACTTGCAGTGCTGGCGCAGGCCGGGCAGGTCGAGAAAGGCGTTGGCACAGCCTTGGCGGCGCTGTTGCAGCTCGCGGGCTTCGGCGACCTTGGCGGCGGCGCTGGCGGTGGTTTCGCCACCGCCCGGCAAGGCCGAAAGGCTGGTGGCTTCGCGGGCCACGGTGAGGTGCAGGTCGATGCGGTCCAGCAGCGGCCCGGACAGCTTGTTGCGATAGCGTTGAATCTGTTCGGTGGAGCAGCGGCAGCGACCACTGGGCTCGCCGAGATAGCCACAAGGGCAGGGGTTCATCGCCGCCACCAGCTGGAACCGCGCCGGAAAGCGCACCCGGTCGCGGGCCCGCGACACCACGATATGACCCGACTCCAGCGGCTCGCGCAGCACTTCCAGTACCCGACGGTCGAACTCCGGCAACTCATCGAGAAACAATACGCCGTGATGCGCCAGGGTAATTTCTCCGGGTTGCGGGCGGCTGCCACCCCCCACCAGCGCCGGCCCGGACGCCGAATGGTGCGGTTGACGGAACGGTCGCAGCGGCCAACTGCTCAGCGGCACCTGGCTGGCGACCGAATGAATTGCCGCCACTTCCAGCGCTTCCTGTTCATCCAGCGGCGGCAGCAGGCCGGGCAGGCGGCTGGCCAGCAGGGTCTTGCCGGTGCCCGGCGGGCCGCTGAACAGCAGGTTGTGGCCTCCGGCTGCTGCCACCACCAGCGCCCGCTTGGCCGCCAGCTGGCCCTGCACTTCGCTGAGGTCCGGGTAGGGTTGGGCCTGGGGCAGCAGGCCGTTGGCGCGGTAGGGCGTCATGGGGGTCTGGCCGTTGAAATGGGCGACCAGCTCGCGCAGGTGATTCACCGCAATCACCGTCAGCCCCGACGCCAGGCAGGCTTCTTCGGCATTGGCGGCGGGTACGATCAAGGTGCGCTGTGCCTGGCGTGCCGCCAGCGCCGCCGGCAACACGCCCTGCACCGGGCGCAACGCGCCAGACAGTGCCAGCTCGCCCAGGCATTCGATGTCCTGCAGGGCCGTCAGCGGAATCTGCCCATTGGCGCCAAGCAGGCCCAAGGCAATCGCCAGGTCGAAGCGCCCGCCGTCCTTGGGCAGGTCGGCGGGCGCCAGGTTGAGGGTGATGCGCCGGTCGGGGAATTTCAGCCCGGAATTGACGATGGCACTGCGCACCCGGTCTTTGCTTTCCTTCACTGCACCTTCAGGCAGGCCCACCAGAGTGAGGGCCGGCAGGCCGTTGGCGAGGTGGGTTTCGACCGTGACGGCAGGCGCCTGCACCCCGACCTGGGCGCGGCTGTGGACGATGGCGAGGGACATGGCAGCTTCTTCCTTGAAAGGGACGAAGCGGCATCGTGAAGCATTGGCAAGGTGCGGGCGTGAGGGAATGGCTACAGGGTGTGAAAGCGACGGCAAGGCCGGTTCTTCAGGTCTGGACGGGCGCCACGCCGGGTTGCATGGGCGTGACCGGCTGCGGCGTTGTGGACTCGCCGCCGGGAATCTTCAGCGAAGCGTTGAAACTCTTCCGTTGCCCAGGGGATGTCTGGCGAAGGTCGTGCTGGATAACTTAAAGCGCATACCCCGTCCTTTCGTATCTTTCCGATGAAAACCACTTGGTCGGTCGTCCAGTCAATTCATCTGAGCATGCGGATCGATAACAGATGCCCACCACCGACCAGAGTGTTACCGATCATGCCCAAGGTTATCCGTTTAGGACACATCGATCTGAGTTTTCACGCCGCCAGCGCAGCGCTGGTGCATCGCGTGCTGGAAAGGTACGGCTATGAGGTCGAGGTTCGAGCTGCACCTCATGAGGCGATGTTCAAACTGTTCGGCGAAAGACAGATAGACCTCTTGGTCTCTGCCTGGTTGCCAGCCAGCCATGGGGCCTACCTTGCAGCCTGTGAGGTGCCCTATACGTGCCTGACGGTGCTCTATCAGCCCTATTGCATCTGGGGGGTGCCCGACTATATCTCTGTGGAAGACGTCGCTTCGGTTGCCGACCTGCTCAAGCGTGATGTCGCCGCCCTGATGAACCGGCGTATTCAAGGTATCAATCCCGGGGCGGGTATCAGTCGCTTTTCGAAAGCGATGGTAAGGGCCTATGGCCTTGATTCGTTGGGCTATTACTTTGCGGATGGCACCGAAGCAGACTGCTTCAACCGCTTTGAAGCGTCTTATGCCAGGAATGAGTGGTTCGTAGTCCCTTTGTGGCACCCTCAGTATCTTCATCATTCGTACAGTATTCGAGCGCTCGATGAACCCCTGGGGCTTCTAGGTGGTACCGATGAAGCCACGCTCATCGCCACCCGTGAGCAGGTACAGTCCATGCCGGAGCCCCTGCTGGCGGAACTTGCTGCCTTGCGGCCGGGCAACGCGGCTATCAGTGAAATTGATTTTCTCATCCACCGCGCAAAGCGCTCCGCGCTTGAGGCCGCCGACCACTGGTTGGAGTTACGCTGTAATGAGGGCTCGAAAGGCGAGCGCAGGTCATGATGCCTGGACTAGAACGCCATATAGCCTTCAAGGCGCTCGGCCAGGAAGGATTTCAGCATCTGGATAGCCGGAGTCAACGAGGTTCGGTGCGCGCACACCAACTGAAGTGGCGCGGCCTGTCCATAGACTTCTGGAAAAAGCTCAACTAGCCGGCCATTACGCAGGTCATCCATTACATCGATTCTGGACTTGTAGATAATCCCGAAGCCGGCCAAGGCCCAACGGCGGACAATATCGGCGTCGTCACTGATACGGTCGCCACTGACCTGTACGGTTTGCCCGCCGCCTGGCAGGTTGAAATTCCACCGTTCATGGGTTTGATCGCCCATCACGTATCGCAGGCAGTTGTGACGAGCCAAGTCCGCTGGTGTCGCTGGCCGGCCATGCCGTTGCAGGTACGCGGGCGATGCGCAGACCGTTCTTCTATTGAACGGCGACAGCGACAAGGAGACCAGACTGGAGTCGGTTAGCTGGCCATAACGAATGCTGGCATCCAGATGCTCGCTGAATAAATCGGCCACCTGATCACTGATGCGCAGTTGCAGCCGAACCTTCGAATGCATTTCCTTGAACTCGTCAAGCCACGGCAGCAGCACGTTTCTTCCCACGTCTGAAGGCATCGACAATCGGATGGTTCCAGCAATGTCCTGACGCCCTTGCGTCAACAGGTGCTCGCCGTTTTCCAGTACATCCAGTGCCTGTCGTGCATGTGGCAGATACCGCTCTCCATCATCAGACAGCCTGAGCCGCCGTGTAGAGCGTATGAAGAGCCGGACGTTCAGGCAGCTCTCCAGGCGCTGTACGGCGCTGCTTGCCAAGGCAGGAGAAATCGACAGTAACCGGGCGGCAGCCGAGAAGCTTCCAGCTGTGGCCGTGGTGACGAAAACCTGCAAGTCATCAAGTCGGACGATTTTCTTCAATTTCACGAAATTCTTTATGTGGTGTTGGCATTTTTCATCATAAGCATAGCAATGAAGATTGCCCAGCATTCAAACAGGAGCTGGCAATGAATCGACTCAAACGCTTTGCACTGTCTGCCATCATGTCAGGCCTGATGGCGACGGCCCAGGCGGCGGAACAGTATGACCTGCAGGTCGTGGCCCAATCAGATACGGCCGTATGGAACGCGGTCGCGGTGGATAACTCAGGCGCACTCTACGTATCAGGACCCAGATGGATGGGGTCACAAGGACCCTCTGTTTCGAAGCTTGACGGCAAGGGGCAACCACACCCGTTCCCTGATGCCCGGTGGAACAGTGAAGATCCCAAGATTCCCGCCCAACAGCGGTTCATCAACGTCAATGCCATGCGAGTGGATGATAAGCAGCGGCTTTGGATCGTCGATGCCGGAGTCACGGACTTTGGGGGCAAGGTTGTTCCTGGTGGGGCGAAGCTGGTGGTTGTTGACCTCGACAGTGGTCTGGTCGAGAAAGTCATACCCTTCGAGTCCAGCATCGCCCAGGCCGGTAGCTACATTGATGATGTCCGTCTTAATGGCGGCCACGCTTATCTGACAGATGCCGGCGTTCCCGGGATTATCGTGCTGGATCTCGCAACACAAAAAGCTCGTCGAGTGCTTTCCAGCAGTCAGGCAGTGCGTGCTCCTGAAGACCGCGACATTATCGTAGGTGGCAAGGTACTACGGGCGCCTGATGGCCGCGCATTGCGGGTGCATGCGGATCCGCTCGAAGTTTCTAACGATGGAAAATGGCTTTACTTCGCGCCTCTGACAGGACCTTGGTACAAGATCGAAACCCGCTGGTTGGATGACCCCAGCGTGGCGGAAGAGGCGCTCGCACAAAAAGTCGAATATTGGAAAGACCTTCCTCCTGTCGGAGGAACCGTGATGGATAAAAGCGGTAACTTTTACTTCAGTGACCTGGCTCAAGACAGTGTGAAGCGTATCGCTCCGGATGGCGAGGTGCGAACCCTTGCGACTGACAAACGACTGCACTGGGTGGATGCGCCAGCTTTTGATCGTCAAGGCAGGTTGTATCTTCCGGCCGCACAAGTTGACCGTGTCAGTCTGTTCAATAACGGCGCGTCTCAAGTGCAGCGCCCCCTCGAGATCTACCGACTGAATCTTGAGTGATGCAGTCTCATCAGGGCTCGCGCTTGTGAAGGCCAGCCCTGATGGCGTCAAGAGAGTGTGCCTTTGCCGGGAGTGCTCGATCAGGGCAAGCCATTGCCGATCCAGAAGCTCGGCCTTATCGTGGAGTGTTCGCCAGAGTTCAGGGCGACAGGCGCAAGCCGGAATACCACGATGGTCGCTTTATCCTCAATTGCACGGCTCAATGCCCTGAATGCATCGCCTGTTGTGTGCTTGACCAGCGCGGCCTCGCTCTGCCAGGCCTCGAGCATTGTCCAGTTGGCGGGATTGTCCAGAACTCGAAATAAATCGTAATGCAGGCATCCCTCTTCGCTTCGAGTCTCTTCGACTGCTTTTAATAACGCCTCATAGACGTCCTTGACCGAGGATGGCTCAGCGGTGATATGCGCAACTGTGTATATAGGCTGGGGCATGGCCGTCTGCTCTGGTTTTACATCAGAGCTTGCATCAGCGCTGTACCTGTCGATAGCTGAGCGAGTGGCGAAATAGTTTATTCAAATTGGCGAAAATACTTACTGTTTCGGCCAAATGTCGCGGTAAGTTTGGCAGGGCTGCGTGTGAAGGATTACCGTTTGGCGAAACGAAATTGCATCGCTGAATTGCCCTCACGGTCGCCCGGAAAACTGCATCGGAGCCTGATGTCCATTCGCAGCGATATGGCGCTGGGAAACCGCTCAAGATTCGCCTGTTCTGCCGATATTACTGGCATCCTAATATCAAAAAAATCGGGGCGCGGTATGAAATGGAACATTCGCAACAAGGTTCTTTTGCTGGCCATCATTCCGGCCTTTCTCACTGCCTTGGTCCTGCAGCTTCTGGCATTCTCCGAACAGAAGGCACTCAGTGAGCGCAGCCTGGAAGAGACCCGACAAAACCTGATCAAGACCCGCAAGGAAGAGCTGCTGCATTACATGGACATCGCCTTCACGGCGATCAAGCCCCTGTATGATCGCCCCGATGCCCAGTCGCCCGAAGTGCGCAAGGAAGCGGCGGAACGCTTGCGTGGGCTGCGCTACGGCGCCGATGGTTACTTCTTCGTCTACACCGACAATGGCGACCGTGTGGTGCTGGCCGGCAAGGACGAGGGCAAGAACTTCTGGGACCTGAAGGACACCAACGGCTTTTACCTGATCCGCGAGCTGATCGGCGCGGCCAAGCGCGGCGGCGACTTCGTCACCTACTACTTCCCCAAGCCGGGTGGCAGCACCTCGTTCCCGAAGCTGTCCTATTCCCGCTATCTGGAAAAATGGGGTTGGACGCTCGGCGCCGGTTTCTACATCGACGGTGTCGACGCGCTGATCGATGACCAGATGCAGCAACAGCAGAAAGCGCTGGATGAAATGCGCTGGAAACAAGGCCTGACACTGGCCGTGCTGTTGATCATTCTCGCGGCGCTGGCCTCCTGGGTGGCGGCTTCGCTGGTGCGGCCCATCAAGTTGCTAACCAACAACCTGCAGTTGCTGGCCTCCGAGGACGGCGACCTGGCGCATCATCTGCCGGTCGACGGCAACGAGGAAACCGCCGCGATGGCGCAGGCGTTCAACCTGTTCGTCAGCAAGATCCGCGACATGATTCTGGAGTTGACCCGTTGCGTGCAGGCGCTTCAGGAGCGTAACGAGCAGCTGCGTCAGAGCACCCAGCAGGCTGCTGATGCCCTGGTTCGCCAGAACGATGATGCCGAGCAGGTTGCCCACGCGATGGAGCAGATGGCGCAAGCCACGCATAACGTTTCGGAGTCGGCGCAGAGCGCGGCGCAGATGACCCGCAACACGGATGACCAGGCGCGTGCCATTCAGGTCAACGTCGATGAGACGATCCAGTCGATCAGTGGCCTGGCGTCGGATATCGGCACGGCGGCGCGGGATATCCAGACCCTCGGCCAGGATGTGGAATCCATCGGCTCGATTCTGGATGTGATTCGCGCCATCGCCGAACAGACCAACCTGCTGGCCTTGAACGCGGCCATCGAGGCGGCCCGTGCGGGTGAGCAGGGGCGCGGCTTTGCCGTGGTGGCCGATGAGGTGCGGTCGCTGGCCTCGCGCACGCAGAAGAGCACCCAAGAAATCCAGGAAAAGATCAGCCAGTTGCAGCAGGGCTCACGCGCGGCGGTGGCCGCCATGCAGAACAGCATCAAGGTGAGTGAGGTGGCGGTGGCCAAGGCCAACGGCACCGGGCAGATCCTCGCGGGTGTCAGCCAGGCGGTGTCGGACATCAGCGGCGTGAACAACCAGATTGCGACGGCGGCCGAAGAGCAGTCGAGCATCAGCGCCGAGGTGAACCACAACCTGACGCAGATCTCCCGTCATATCAGCCAGACCTAGGGCATGACGGCGCAGAACAATGAGATGAGCCTGGAGCTGGAACTCCTGGCGCGTGAGTTGGATCAGCTGATCAAGCGCTTCAAGGTCTGAGTTTCGATCCGTCGTTCAGGAAGCGGCCTGGCCGTTCCTGAACGCCCCCGGCGTGCAGGCATACCAGCGATTGAAGGCCTTGTGGAAGGCGCTGTGATCGCAGAAGCCGAGCTTTTCCGAAATCGCCGTGATGGTGTCGGTGGTGGAGTAGAGCAGCTGGCGCGCCAGGTCGCGGCGGCATTCGTCGACGATGAGCTGAAAGCCGCTGGCCTCGTCGTCCAGGCGGTTCTGCAGGGTACGCATGCTGAGGTTCAGGTCGCGTGCCACCTGCTCCAGCGATACCACGCCTTTGCCGGTGGTGAGGCCGATCAGCACCAGGTTCTTCACCATGGCGCTGACTCGCTGCTGGCTCTTGAACAATTCCTCATCGGAAAAATTCAGGTGGTACAGGCGCAGGGTCGGGTTGGCGGTTTCCAGCGGCTTGGCGCAATCCGCGAGGGAAAAGGCGAGCTTGTTGACCGGGCTGGAGAAGCTCAGGTGCGGGCCGAATACGGCTTCGAGTCGTGAGCGGTCGGCAGGCTCAGGGTAACTGAACGCAGCCTTCAGGGGCATGGGGCGGTGCTCCGGCTCCAGCCAGTGCACCATGGCCATGAAGATCGACATGCAGCAGTCGATGTATTGCCGCGGCACGCCCAGGCTGTCCAGGCAGAGAAAGTGGAAGCCGACTTCATGCTCGTCCTCGACCAGCGCCTGCGGGGCGCCGTCGCTGAGCAGCACCGAATAGCGCGCCATGGTCTTGAGCGCCTCACCCAGCGTGGCGCTGGACATGATCGCGTACAACTGGGAGTCGTACTGGCCTGGCCGGAAATAATCATAGGCGCTGGCCCCCGCATCGGCGCTGCCGGTTTCTTCAGTGATCTGCACGATCAACCTAAGGGCTTCGTCAAGGTCCAGTCTAGAGCCGTCGCTCAGGGTGCGATCAATATGCGAGCACAACTGTGTAAGTTTGGAGGAAGGCGCCTCCACACAATTAACCAGTTGCAGGACCAGACGAGCACAGGAAACAGAGAGTGTGGGCATGTTCAATCTCGGACAGCGATCGGGGGGCAGCATGCCAAAACACTAAGGCACTCACAAGTGTGGATCCATTTTTGTTTTTTATAGCCTGCTTTCAGGGGACATTACGCGCGAGGCGGCAATAAAAAAGCAAAGCTTAGTTAAGTTGTCAGATGACTGCTAAGACGCTGATAGTTGTCGCTTGAAAAAAAGAAGTTTGGCATCTGCGGACATTGAATATTGCGTCTCAGGATACAGCTGGCGTTATCCGTACATGCTTCAATGGCTGAAAGATCCAGTGAGGAGCCATGATGGCCAAGGGCGTCAAACCCGCACCACTACGGGAAATCGACATTGATGACGATGTCCTCTCATGCCTCAATCAGTTGGTGGCGGCGGCCATTTCCGGGACCCAGAGCGCTGAGCCTGTCGCCGCATTCCTGATGGCTTGGCACGACGCCGAGCGTCATGGAGGATTCGACTTTTCGGAACTTCCGCGCATGCAACCGGCCGCGCGCCAAGCTGCTGTAAAACTGTTTGGCTGGCTCAGCGAAAATCCGGTAACGCCCGGCGATTTGGGGCTGGACATCATCTTTCAAGCTATCGGTACGCGCTGGGCTTATTAAAGCGCTAACGTCATAAAGCACGTTGCGTTAGACGCACCTCCAATTGATTAAAGTATTCGATGGAATCGTTCGATCAATTCGAAAGGTGCGTATGGGGAATTAACGACGGACGTGCGCTGCCATGAATGGCGCACGCAGCGGCAAAGACCGCCCCGGTTCAAAAGTTTGCGGTGTGAAGCCTGCCACAAGAATGCCTTCCTATTTCTTTCCCTGTGGCCTTCAAGGTCGCGATGTGAGTTCACATGACGCTTCGTTATTTCAGGATTTCAAGCCGGACACTGACAGGCTTCGGCATTCTAGCCGTCATCGTGTTCGGTCTCGGGCTGGTCGGCCTGCAGGCGTTGTCCAACATCCGAGGTCAAGGGCCCGGGGTCGAGAACAAGGGTGTGTCGGGTATCGTGGCAGCCGACAACCTGGCCATCCAGTTGTCGCGTACCCGCGTGGAAGCCCTGCGCCTGCTGGCCGTGCCCGATCCTGAATCGGTGGCGGCTACACGCAAGAAGATCGATGAGTTGACCCACAGCGTTCAGCAGAGCCTGGAGCGTTACCGGCAGATGGCCGATGACGAAGACGAGCTTGGTGAGCTGGCAGCACTGGCGCGCATGCACGATGAATACCTGGCGGGTATGCGGCAGGCAGCGGATTTGCTGGCTTCCGGCAAGATCGATGTGGCACGCACCCTGGTGCAGGGCAGAATGGCCCAGCTGGGTGGCCAGATGAACCAGAGCACCGAGCGCCTGCGCGGCATCAACCAGGAGCGCATCCGTAAGTCGGCTGCTGGCTCCGGCGTCGCCTATGGCGAGGCCAGGATGATGACCTGGGGGGCGATTCTCATTGCGCTGTGCCTGACCCTGTTGCTGGCCTGGCAGCTGATCCGCAGCCTGGCCAAGCCGATCAACCAGGCGGTGCAAGCGGCACGCTCCATTGCCCAGGGCGACCTTGGCGAGACGTTAGAGGGGGAAGGACGCGACGAGGCCGCACAACTGCTGCAGTCGATGCAGCAGATGCAGTCGCGTTTGCGCGATACCCTGGTCCTGGTCAGTAAGTCTTCGGCACAGCTCAGCAGCGCTGCCGAGCAGATGACGAACGTCATGCATGACAGTGCACAGGGTCGGCGGCGACAGAATGGCGAAATCGACAGGGCAGCCACCGCCGTGACGGGCAATGTGTCGTGTTCCAGCGAGCAGGCTAGCCAGCAGCTGGCGGCACTGGCTGTCGTGCTCAACGAGCGGCTCAAGGGCTTGCATACCTGAGCGTTCGACCGGCAGGACCGGTTTTGGCCGCCATACCGTTCGGTTGGAGCGGGTAGGCTTCAGCCCAATAAAAAACCCCATCCGGCCAGGCCGGATGGGGTTTTCTGTAACCGCTGAAGCGAGTCTTACAGCGCCATGTCGGTGGCGGCGTTGCTTTCACGCGGCTTGGCTGGAGCAGCAGCCGGAGCGGCAGGTGCGGCGCCGTTTACAGCTGGCGGGGTCGGCAGCATCAGGACTTCGGCGGTGTACGCCCATTCCTTGGCGACGGCTTCTGGGCTGTTGTTCAGCTTGGTGCCGTAGCTAGGAACGATCTGGTGCAGTTTTTCCTGCCAGGCCGGGGTGGCTACCTTGTCCTTGAAGACTTTTTCCAGGACGTTGAGCATGATCGGCGCGGCGGTCGAGGCACCCGGCGAAGCGCCCAGCAGGCCGGCGATGCTGCCGTCCTTGGAAGCGACGACTTCGGTGCCCAGCTTCAGCACGCCGCCCTTCTCTTCGTCACGCTTGATGATCTGCACGCGCTGGCCGGCCTGCCACAGACGCCAGTCTTCTTTCTTGGCGTTCGGGAAGTACTCGCGCAGGGCTGCCATGCGGTCGTCGTCAGACAGCATGACCTGGCCGGCGAGGTACTCGATCAGCGGGTATTCCTTGATGCCGACCTTGGTCATCGGCCAGATGTTGTGCGTATTGGTGCTGGTCAGCAGGTCGAAGTACGAGCCGTTCTTCAGGAACTTGGTGGAGAAGGTCGCGAAGGGGCCGAACAGGATGACGCGCTTGCCGTCCAGGACGCGGGTGTCCAGGTGCGGAACCGACATCGGTGGCGCACCGACCGAAGCCTTGCCATAGGCCTTGGCCAGGTGGGCCTCGGCGATCTTCGGGTTGTCGCTGACCAGGAACGAACCGCCTACCGGGAAGCCGGCGTAGTCCTTGGCTTCTTCGATGCCCGACTTCTGCAGCAGGTGCAGGGCGCCGCCGCCGGCACCGATGAACAGGAACTTGGCGTCGGTAGCGCTTTCGGTACCGTCCTTCAGGTTCTTGTAGGTTACGCGCCAGCTGCCGTCGGCATTGCGAGTGATGTCTTCGACTTCGCTGGAGAGCTTCAGGTCGAAGTTCTGCTTGGTCTTCAGGTGGCCTACGAACTGGCGGGTGATTTCACCGAAGTTCATGTCGGTACCGATCGGTGCCCAGGTGGCGGCGACCTTCTGGTTCGGGTCACGGCCTTCCATCATCAGTGGGACCCACTGCTTGATCTGCGCCGGATCTTCGGAGTACTGCATGCCGCTGAACAGCGGGCTGGCTTTCAGGGCTTCGTAGCGCTTCTTGAGGAACGCGACGTTGTCGTCACCCCAGATGAAACTCATGTGCGGGGTGTAGTTGATGAAGGAGCGCGGGTCCTTCAGTACACCGCTCTTGACCTGCCAGGCCCAGAACTGACGCGAGATCTGGAAGGCTTCGTTGATTTCGATGGCCTTGGAGATGTCGATCTTGCCGTTCTTGTCTTCCGGGGTGTAGTTCAGCTCGGCCAGGGCGGAGTGACCGGTACCGGCGTTGTTCCAGCCGTTGGAGCTTTCTTCCGCCACGCCGTCCAGGCGCTCGACCATCTGCATCGACCAGGTAGGCTCCAGCTCGTTCAGCCAGATACCCAGGGTCGAACTCATGATCCCGCCGCCAACCAGCAGGACGTCAACTTTCTTGACCTCGGCGGCCTGGGCGGACATGAAGCTCGCCGAGAGCGCCAGGCCCAGCAAGGCCGTGTTCACTTTCTTAAACATGTTGTAGTTCCTAGGATTAATGCCGTCCCTCCTGCCACTCTTGTACCGCAGGTGGCCGGGAACAGGCATCCAGTGCCAGGAACTCCAGGGCCAGCCGGGTAAGACTGGAAGGGCGACTCACCAGATCGACGCGGATCGATCCCATTGTTATGTCCCTCCCGTGCTGACTTCTTGTAAGTTGTTGGCTTCAGCGACTTCGATGACACATCTACAGCAGGGCGGCCCGATGTCTTGGCATCGGGCGAACCCCTGACTCACACCCCACCATGGATCACGAGCCCTTGCGTTCAGGCACCCGGCAGGCAAGGCCGGGCGTAGTCCAACCGCCTTCATGAAATGGGCAGGAATGGGGCCTGAACGATTCAGCCGGGCATTTTAGCCGAAAAAGTGCGACAAAAAGACACTTAATCCATAGGGGCTTGGCGTGATAGCCCTGTGAAAGCGACAAAGTGCCGTTATGAATCGGCGGCGATGCGCCGATCTTGAGCGGCCAGCGGCGGCGCCAGGCGATCAGTCCTGGCGTTCAGGACGAGCGGCATTTTCCAGTTCCGCGACCTTGGCTTCCAGGGCTTCCAGACGAGCGCGGGTGCGCGCCAGCACGGCCATCTGGCTGTCGAATTCCTCGCGGCTGACCAGGTCGAGCTTGCTGAAGGCGCCTTGCAGGAGAATCTTCAATTGCGCCTCGAATTCGCTGCGCGGCAGGGGCTTTTCGGCATTGAACAGGCGTGAGGCGTGATCGCTCAGGGCGTCGAGGAGGGCTTTGGGGGCGAGCATGATGATTTCCCGAACTCAGAGGGGCCGGAGTGTAGCACGATGCATCCGGGTGCATTCCTGGGGCGGCACACGCACGCTAAGTGCGCACGGCGAGGTGCACGTGCGCACCGTTATTGTGCGCGGCGCTGCGCCCAGCCCGTGGTCATGAACCTCGGCTGCTGGGCAATCTCTTGATTTCCGTGATTTTTTTCGAGCTGGCAAGCTTTCTGCAAAGACCTGCTTGACCCATGCACTGATGCAGTCGCTGTGACGAATGCAGTGCGGCAGGCGGAGCGGGGATGTTTCGTCAGATGCGGATGGCTGGCGTCGGCAAGCGACCTCACAGGCGGCCGACACGTTACAAAGCCAGGCACTGCGCTTAGACTTGAGACGGGTTTGTTTTCCTGGGGCAAGTCCATCAATTCGGGAGAAAGTTTCATGAAGCTAGTCACTGCAATCATCAAGCCGTTCAAGTTGGATGACGTGCGCGAATCGTTGTCCGAGATCGGCGTGCAGGGCATCACTGTCACCGAGGTCAAGGGCTTCGGTCGTCAGAAAGGTCACACCGAGCTGTATCGCGGCGCTGAATACGTCGTCGACTTCCTTCCCAAGGTCAAGATCGATGTCGCCATCGACGACAAGGATCTGGACCGGGTCATCGAGGCCATTACCAAAGCAGCCAACACCGGCAAGATCGGCGACGGCAAGATCTTCGTCGTGAATCTGGAACAGGCTATCCGTATCCGTACCGGCGAAACCGACACCGACGCGATCTAAGCCGCCAAACCCAACGCCCCAGGAGAAACAATATGACTCTGCGTCAATTCGCAGGGCTAGGAGCCCTGTTGTCCCTCGCTTTACCTGGTCTGGCCCTGGCGGCTGAACCGGCTGCCGAACCTGTGCTCAATTCGGGCGACACCGCCTGGATGCTCACCGCCACCGCCCTGGTGCTGTTCATGACCATCCCGGGCCTGGCGCTGTTCTACGGCGGCATGGTGCGCTCCAAGAACCTGCTCTCGGTGATGATGCAGTGCTTCGCCATTACCGGCCTGATCAGCGTGCTGTGGGTCGTCTACGGCTACAGCCTGGCGTTCGACACCACCGGCATGGAAGCGGGCGTGGTCAACTTCAGCTCTTTCGTTGGCGGCTTGCAGAAAGCCTTCCTGGCCGGCGTGACGCCTGCCAGCCTGACCGGCCCCACCGCGCTGTTCCCTGAAGCCGTGTTCGTGACCTTCCAGATGACCTTCGCGATCATCACCCCGGCGCTGATCGTCGGTGCCTTCGCCGAGCGCATGAAGTTCTCCGCGATGCTGGTGTTCATGGGCGTGTGGTTCACCCTGGTCTACGCACCGATCGCCCACATGGTATGGAGCGGTGTCGGCGGCCTGATGTGGGACTGGGGCGTTCTGGACTTCGCAGGCGGTACCGTCGTGCACATCAACGCCGGTGTCGCCGGTCTGGTGGCCTGCCTGGTGCTGGGCAAGCGCAAAGGCTACCCAACCACTCCGATGGCTCCGCATAACCTCGGCTACACCCTGGTCGGTGCTGCCATGCTGTGGATCGGCTGGTTCGGCTTCAACGCCGGTTCCGCTGCGGCGGCCAACGGCACTGCCGGCATGGCGATGCTGGTCACCCAGATCGCGACCGCCGCTGCCGCGCTGGGCTGGATGTTCGCCGAGTGGATCACCCACGGCAAGCCAAGCGCGCTGGGTATCGCCTCGGGCGTGGTGGCCGGCCTGGTTGCCATCACTCCGGCAGCCGGTACCGTCGGCCCGATGGGCGCTCTGATCATCGGCCTGGTAGCGGGTGTGATCTGCTTCCTGTGTGCCACCAGCCTCAAGCGCAAGATGGGTTATGACGACTCGCTGGACGCCTTCGGCGTGCATGGTATCGGCGGCATCGTCGGTGCGATCCTCACCGGCGTCTTCGCTGCGCCTGCCTTGGGCGGCTTCGGCACCGTCACCGACATCGGCGCCCAGGTCTGGGTGCAGTTCAAGGGCGTCGCCTTCACCGTGGTCTACACCGCTGTGGTGACCTGGGTCATCCTCAAGGTGCTGGACGTGGTCATGGGCCTGCGGGTTACCGAAGAAGAAGAGGTCGTGGGTCTGGACCTTGCGCAACACAACGAGCGTGGCTACAACCTGTAAGCCAGCCTGTAAAAAGTGCCCGGTTCTGCCGGGCATTTTTTTGCCTGAATTTTAGGGATCAAGCGCACTTCGGCGCTGTCATTGATTGTGCACGCGGCGATGTTATAGAACCTCTGTGCCGCCCATGGCAGAGCATCTGCCAGCCTTGGGTGAAGCAGACGGGCAACTCGGTTTATCGCGCGCTTTGCTTTTTTCTCAGGCGAGTTAGAATGCGCGCCGAACGTGCGGAGAACAGTATGTGGCAGCAAGCTGTGATAACGCTCAGGGCCAGGCCCCGCGGGTTTCACTTGGTGACCGACGAGCTCGTGGCAGGTCTGCCCGAGCTGCGCAGTTGTCGTGTCGGCTTGCTGCATCTGTGGTTGCAACACACCTCGGCTTCGTTGACCGTCAACGAAAATGCCGACCCGGCTGTACGTCGTGATTTCGAACGCTTTTTCAACCGCCTGGTCCCTCAGGATGTGGCGGGGTTCGAACACAACGACGAAGGTCCCGATGACCTGCCGGCGCACTTCAAGGCCAGTTTGCTAGGCTGCCAGCTGATTTTGCCGGTTTCCGCCGGACGTCTGGCGCTGGGCACGTGGCAAGGTGTTTATCTCGGCGAGCATCGCGATCATGGCGGTGCTCGCCGGGTTCTGGCCACCCTGCAGGGTGACTGGGAATAACCGCTGGTTTCAGCGGTGCTGGTTCTGAAGGCGGCTCGACTTTAAAGGCTGCTCGGCTATAACTAATCTGCTTTCGCAAGTCATGAGGTAGAACATGAGCGACGACGACAACGACAATGACGATCTGGTAGACGATCTGGAAGGCGAGGACGACGGCGAGGAGCTCAGTGCTGCGCCCGAGGACGACGCCCCTGATGCCGAAGACGGTGCCGAGGCTTCGGCCACGCCCGCCAAAGGTAAGGCCAAGGCTGCGGTTTCGGTCGATGAGCTGCCCAGCATCGAAGCCAAGCAAAAGGATCGCGACGCTCTGGCACGTGCCATGGAAGAGTTCCTCGCTCGTGGCGGCCAGGTGCAGCAAGTGGAGGCCAATGTGGTCGCCGATCCGCCCAAGAAGCCGGACAACAAGTACGGCAGCCGCCCTATCTGAGGCGTGCTGAAGAAAAAGCCCGCTGTCGCTGCGGGCTTTTTCTTGTCTGGCGTATTGATTGGCTGGTCAGGCCCAGCGCGCCAGGACTTCGGGCAGTTGCGACAAATTGTGGATCTGCGCGTCGGGGCGATGCGCTGCATCCCAGGCGTTGCCCTGCGGGTTGAACCAGATGGTTTTCAGCCCGGCGCGCTGGGCCCCGCCGACATCGTCTTGCGGATGATCGCCAATGTGCACGGCCTGGTCGGCCGCGCAGTCGGCACGGCGCAGCGCCTCCTGGAAGGGCGCCGGGTCGGGCTTGCCGATGCCCAGGTCCTCGGCACACAGGGCGAAGTCGAAATAGTCGGCCAGCCCCAGGCGACGGATATCGGCGTTGCCGTTGGTGATCACGCCCAAGGTGTAGGTCTTGGCGAGGATCTCCAGGGTCGGCACCACCTCCGGGAACACCTGCACCTGATGGCGCTCCTGCAGAAAGGCCTCGAAGCTGCGTTCTGCGAGGTCCATGGCCTGGTCCTGGTCGTAGCCGACATCGCGCAAGGCGTGGAACAGCACCTGGCGGCGCAGGGCGCTGATGCGGTGCTTCAGGCCCGGCTCGGCGGCCACCAGCCGGGCGCGGATGGCCCCCAGATGCTCTACAGGCACCGAGCCCAGGCGTGGGGCGTGCTCGACCAGCCAGTTGCGCAGCAGGGCTTCGGCGCCCTGAATGGCCGGGACGTTGTCCCACAGGGTGTCGTCCAGGTCGAAGGTAATCAGCTTAATCATCGGTTTTGCCCTTGCGTCTGGCCCTGGGGTGGGCGCTGTCGTACACGGTGGCCAGGTGCTGGAAGTCCAGGTGGGTGTAGATCTGTGTGGTGCTGATATCGGCGTGGCCGAGCAGCTCCTGCACCGCACGCAGATCCTGGGACGACTCCAGCAGGTGACTGGCAAAGGAATGGCGCAGCATGTGCGGGTGCAGGTTCTGTCCCAGTTCTCGCTCGCCAGCGGCCTTCAGGCGCAGCTGGATCGAGCGCTGGCCCAGGCGCTTGCCATGCTGGCCGATGAACACTGCCTCGTCGCGTGGGTTGGCCAGGGCACGCAGGTGCAGCCACGCCTGCAGCGCCTGGCGGGCCTTGCTGCCTACTGGCAGGACGCGGGTCTTGTTGCCTTTGCCGGTAACCTGCACCAGGCCGTCGTCCAGGTCCAGCTGGTCAAGGTCCAGCCCGGCCAGTTCCGAGAGGCGCAGCCCGGAAGAATAGAACAGCTCCATGATCGCCTGGTCGCGGCGGGCCAGAAAGTCATCTTCCACGGCTCCATCGAGCAGTTGCGCGGTGCGGTCGGTGTCCAGGGTCTTGGGCAGCCGGCGTTCGCCCTTCGGCGGTGACAGGCCGGCGGCCGGATCGTGCTGACAAAGCCCTTCTCGATTGAGGTACAGGTACAGTCCGCGAACCGCCGAGAGCAAGCGTGCCAGGCTGCGCGAGGACTGTCCTTGCTGATGCTGGCGGGCGACGAAGCTGCGCAACTGCTGCGGGTCGAGGGCCGACCAGCTGGTGAGCTGTTGCTGACGGCAGTGCGCCAGGACCTTGTCCAGGTCCCGGCGGTACGCCAGCAGGGTGTGCAGTGACATCTGGCGCTCACTGCGCAGGTGCGTGCAGTAGGCCTCCAGCTGCTCTTCCAACGCTAGCGCACCGAACGCAGGGCGTGGGTGAAGCGTGGCAGCAGGCGGCTCAGCACCTGGGCGATGTAGCCAAGGAACAGGGTGCCGATCGAACTCTTGTAATGCTGTGGGTCATGGCTGCCCACCGCCAGGACACCATGCAGGCCCTGATGGTTGAGGGTCACCAACGCGGTCGAACCCACGTCCTTGGCCTGCTCGGCGCCGAACAGGAACGCCAGCTCGTGCTCGCGCAGTGCGCCACACACGGCCTTGTCGCCCATCAGCCCGCCAATCGCCTTCTGTGCTTCGGCGCTGCTGACCCAGCGGCCCACGGGCATGCCGTTTTCACCGAACAGGATCAGGCTGACGAAGGGCACTTGGAAGTCATGACGCAAGCCGTCCTCGACCGCCATGATCAGCTCTTCGAGGCTGCCGGCGTCCATCAGCGCCAGGTTCAGGCGTCGGGTCTTCTCGAACAGTCGATCATTGTCCCGGGCGACGTCCATCAACTGTGACAGCCGGTGGCGCATCTCGATGTTGCGTTCGCGCAACAGCTTGAGCTGGCGCTCGACCAGCGAGACGCTGTCGCCACGCTGATGCGGAATGCGCATGCTCACCAGCAGCTCATCGTGCTCGGCGAAGAACTCCGGGTGCTGGAGCAGGTAGGCGATGACCGCCTCTGCTTCCAGGTTGGGCGCCGCGTCCTGGTGGGGCGGCAGCTCGGTGATGGTTGAAGCAGGAGGCTGATCGGTCATCGCATTTGCTCACTCATAGACGAACCTGACCTTCGTAGACACGCACCGCCGGCCCGGTCATCAACACCGGTTGGCCCGGCCCCGCCCATTCGATGGACAGGCGTCCGCCGGGCAGGTCGATCAGCACCGGGGAGTCCATCCAGCCCTGGCTGATCGCTGCCACGGCTGCGGCGCAGGCGCCGGTGCCGCAGGCCTGGGTTTCCCCGGCGCCGCGTTCCCAGACGCGCAGCTGCGCACGCTGACGATCCACGACGTGCAGGAAACCGACGTTGACCCGCGCCGGGAAGCGTGGGTGGTGTTCGATTTTCGGTCCCAGTTGATGCACGGGCGCGTTGTTGATGTCATCCACCCGCAGCACCGCATGGGGGTTGCCCATCGACACGGCGGCCAGCTGCACGGTGCGACCGTCGACTTCCAGGTCGTAGCTGTCGGCCTGCTGGTCGGCCTTGAACGGGATCTGTTCCGGCACGAAGCGCGGGGGCCCCATGTCGACGCAGATCTGACCGTCGTTGCGTACGTTCAGTTCGATGATGCCGCTCTTGGTCTCGACGCGGATCTTGCGTTTGGCGGTGAGGCGTTTATCCAGCACGAAGCGGGCGAAGCAGCGCGCGCCGTTGCCGCACTGCTCGACCTCGGAACCGTCGGAATTGAAAATCCGGTAGCGGAAGTCGACGTCCGGGTTGTTCGGCGCCTCGACGATCAGCAACTGGTCGAAGCCGATGCCGGTGTGCCGGTCCCCCCACTGCTTGGCGTGCTTGGGTTGGATATGCGCGTGCTGGCTGACCAGGTCGAGGACCATGAAGTCATTGCCCAGGCCGTGCATCTTGGTGAAACGCAGCAGCATGGGGTCACTCCGGCAGCAGGCTTTCGCCGGCGAACAGCTCGGTGAGGGTTTCCCGACGGCGGACCTGGTGAACCTCGGTGCCGTCGACCAGCACTTCGGCGGCGCGGCCACGGGTGTTGTAGTTCGAACTCATCACGAAACCATAGGCGCCTGCCGAGTGAACCGCCAGCAGATCGCCTTCGGCCAGTGCCAGTTCGCGGCCCTTGGCGAGGAAATCGCCGGTCTCGCAGATCGGCCCGACGATGTCGTAGTTGCGTGGCCGCGCATCGCGCGGCTTGACCGCCGTGACGTTCATCCAGGCCTGATACAGGGCCGGGCGGATCAGGTCGTTCATCGCCGCGTCGACGATGGCGAAATCCTTGTGTTCGGTGTGCTTGAGGTACTCGACCTGGGTCAGCAGCAGCCCGGCGTTGGCGACGATGAAGCGGCCTGGTTCGAACACCAGGCCCAGGTCGCGGCCTTCGAGACGCTTGCGCACGGCCTCGATGTAGGACTGGGCCAGCGGTGGTTCCTCGTCACGGTAGCGCACGCCCAGGCCACCGCCCAGGTCGATGTGGCGCAGGTGGATGCCGCAGTCGCCCAGACGGTCGACCAGGTCCAGCAGGCGGTCCAGTGCGTCGATGAACGGCTCCAGGGTGGTCAGTTGCGAGCCGATGTGGCAGTCCACGCCGATCACTTCCAGGTTCGGCAGCTGCGAGGCACGCACGTAGACGTCTTCGGCCTGGGCGATGGCGATACCGAACTTGTTTTCTTTGAGGCCGGTGGAGATGTACGGATGGGTACCGGCATCGACGTCCGGGTTGACCCGCAGCGACACCGGCGCTCGTACGCCCAGTTCGGCGGCGACGACTTGCAGGCGTTCGAGTTCTTCGCTGGACTCGACGTTGAAGCAGTGCACGCCGACCTCCAGGGCACGGCGCATGTCGTCGCGGGTCTTGCCCACGCCGGAGAAGACGATCTTGTCGGCGCTGCCGCCGGCGGCCAGTACGCGCTCCAGCTCGCCGCGCGAAACGATGTCGAAGCCTGCGCCCAGGCGCGCCAGGACATTCAGCACGCCCAGGTTGGAGTTGGCCTTGACGGCGAAGCACACCAGGTGCGGCATGCCGGCCAGGGCGTCGGCGTAGGCCTTGTACTGCGCCTCGATGTGGGCGCGCGAATAGACGTAGGTGGGGGTGCCGAAGCGTTCGGCGATGGCAGACAAGGCCACGCCTTCCGCGAACAGCTCACCGTCGCGGTAGTTGAAAGCGTCCATGGAGATACCTTAGTAGTGCTTGTGCGATTGCGACTTGCCCTGCGCGTCGGCAGATTTGGTGTCGTCAGGCAGGTACAGCGGGCCCTTCTGGCCGCAGGCGGTGACGAGGCAGGCAACCGCGACGAGCGCAGCAAGCGAGGCGATCAGGCGCTTCATGGCGAAATCCTTTGTATAAGCTTTGATTGGCGCCGAGTATACCGGCCACCCGGCGGCTTGCCTATGTGGCGGCCTTTCCGTCCGGCGGGGCTTTGACGCGACCGGCGGTCTGCGCCGCAGGCCACGCGGAATATTGACGATGGCGCGTCGCCCTGCACCATCACGCTTTGCATTTGCCCGGCGGCAGCCGTATCGTGCGCGCCATGTGACAGACGACACGCCGCCATTTTTCCGAGGTTCACGTTATGAGTTTGACCGAAGCCCGCTTTCACGACCTGGTCGATGCCACCCAGCAGGCGCTGGAGGACATCTTCGACGAGAGCGACCTGGACCTTGACCTGGAAAACTCCGCCGGCGTGCTGACCATCAAGTTCGACAACGGCTCGCAGATCATCATCAGCCGCCAGGAGCCGCTGCGCCAGCTGTGGCTGGCGGCGCGCTCGGGCGGTTTTCACTTCGACTATGACGAAGAAGAGCAGCGCTGGGTGTGCGACACCAGCAACGAGCTGCTCAGCGAGATGCTGGTGCGTATCACCCGTGAACAGGCGGGTGTCGAGTTGGACTTCGACGAGATCTGATCGTGACCGCTCCTGCGACCCCGCGCCCGCCCAAGCCTCTCTATAGCAACGTCAGCACGGCGGTGCCGTCGCCCTGCGTCAGCCTGTGCCGGCTCGACGACGAGCGCGTGTGCATGGGCTGCTTCCGCCACGTCGACGACATCCGCGAATGGCGCTCGGCCGATGACCAGCGCCGTCGCGAGATCCGCGAAGCTGCCGAACAGCGCCGCCTCCAGGCTGGCGCCTAGTCATTCCAGGGCTGGAATCATCGGGTAGGCGCGGCTTCAGCCGCGCTGCATGCTCCTGCCCCGTTCCCGGCTAAAGCCAATACTGTTCGGTTAAGCGGCATGGGGCCCGGTGGGAGCGGCTTTAGCCGCGAAAGCGTCAGGAAACTCACTGCATCTGCTGTGAACAGGCGGTCGCTTCGCGGCTGAAGCCGCTCCTACCCAGTCTAATTGACCAGTATTGCGGCTAAAGCCGGTCGACACTCCTGCCATTGTTCGCCTCAGGCCTGGTCCAGCGCCTCGTTGAGGAGCTTTTCCAGGCGCGCCTTGTGGCGCAGGTAGAGGATGGTCTGGCCGTGGCCGTCGTCCAGCAGCCCTGAAAGATCCAGGTCGGTGATGTAGCAACGGTAGCGCGCCGGTTCGTGACGCCTTCCGAGAATCTGCCGGGCCACCACCGTATACAGCTGGTCACCCTGTTCGAGTTCGGAAAACTCCTGGCTGTCGCAGTACAGCGAGGTGTTCAGCTGCCCGGGAGAGCTTTCCTCGATGATTGCCTGCACTTCGAAAAACGCTTTGTCCGACGCCCTGGGCGCGGGGCGGGGTTCGATGTTGCGAGCACGTCCGGCGCCGCCGGGCAGCAGTTGGTAATAGAGCACGTCCAGGGCGGCCTGCTCCTGCGGGCCGTCCAGCGGCAGTGAGGCGCCCCGGCGATAGATCAACGAGTGGAAGAAGCGCTGCAGCGGCAGCAGCAGGCTCTGTTCATCGTGCCAGGGCAGGTTCTGGTGCCACAGTGCATTGTGCTCGTCGAGCACGTAGAGGTCGGCGCGCGTGTCGTTGACCCGATAGAACACCTGGATGCATTCCGGCTGGCCGTAGGGGGCGATCAGTGACAGGTCGTGGTCTTCCAGCGCATGGGGGTCGAAGTACAGCGGGCTGTAGCAGGGCAGTTCTTCGCCCAGGTAGGTGAACAGCCCTGGCAGGCTATTGACCACCACCTGGGTCATGGTGCCGGGCAGCATGGCCAGAATGTGGTACTGCTGCTGGATCTGGATCAGGTAACGGTAGTTGAGGCCAGTGGCCTGCAACTGGCGGGCGGTCGCGACGATCTCCTCGACCCGCTGGGCGATGGCCTGGGCACGGTTATGGCAGAAGCAGCGCACTCGCACCTGCGGTTGTTGCGCGCCTTCGGGCAGGCTGCCCAGCAGGTCGGTGAGGCAATCGAGCAGCGCATGCGGGCCGTCGTAGCGGCTCACCTGGGTCTCGTTCCAGCTGTTGAGGGTCACCTGGTCGAGGGTCAGCACCAGGTTGTCACGCACGCCGGCATAACTGAGCGAGTCGGTGCGCTCGGTGGTCATCAGGATGTTCAGCTCCCGATGATGGCGCAGCGGGTCGACGCCGACGTTGACCAGCAAGAGAATTTCCCGCGGCTCGCTGGCCTTGAGCAACTGCTCGTCGCTGATAGCCGGCAAGGGCAGGGCAATGCTTTGCTGCAAGGCACCGATCAGGTTGAACAGCTCCAGTTCGCTCAGGTCGCTGCTGCCGGGGTGCAGGGCCAGACGAGTGCTGGCGTCGATCACGCCGTTGCGGTGGACCCAGGCCAGCAGCTCGACCAGCTCGCGGCTGCGCTTGATCGGCAGGAAGTTCTCGTACTCATGGATACCCAGGTTGCCGTTGTACAGGCTCCACTGGTTTTTTCCCGGCTCGCGGCGGTTGCTCGAATGCACCAGGGTCAGGGTGTCTTCGGCCAGGTCCGGGGCGATGCCGGGATTGATGAGTTCGATCTTGCCGGCCTTGCGTTCGAAGGCCGCATACAGACGTCGGCCAAGCACGTTCATGTCGCGCGTGGTGATCGAGCTGGCCGTCTGCTGGAGGCGAGCGAACTGGGTCAGGAAGCGGTAGCTGTAGTTCAGCTCGTTGACCAGCGAGCGGCGTTCATGGCTGACCTGGCGGACTTTCCAGTGCTGGCGGCTGTCGAGCAGGGCCAGCTGGCGTTCGTCCCAGCCCCATTCGGCGGTCAGTTGCTCCATCAGTGGACGTTGCCAGCCGCTGCTGCGCTGCCGGCCGCTGAGCTTTTTGTTGACCTTCAGGTACAGGCTGTGACGGACCAGTTCCAGGCGCTCGGGCTCGTTACGCGCCAGCAGGTGTTCTTCGATGCGCCGGTAGGCGACCACATAGGGGTCGAGTTCGTCCGGGTCCTGCTGGTGGGCGAATACGGCTTCCTTGTAGCGCAGGCTGAGGCAGCGCACCCGCGGGTACTCACTGGCGTAGACCTCGATGAGCAGCAGCTTTAGCACGGATTTGTAGGGCGACTCGATGCCCTTGAACAGCTGCCACAGGCCGGCACCGACGAACTCCCCGGCGGGGATATGTGCGAGGTGGCCGAGGTCGAGCACTTCGTCGGCGCGGATGAAGCGCTTGGACAGCAGCGTGTGCGTGTATTGCTCGTAACGCGACTCTTCGTAGACCGGCACCATCCACCACATGGGCGTGCGGCCAGCGAGCCAGATCGCGGTGCGGTAGAACTCGTCGAGCAACAGGTAATGCTGGGTAGTGCCGCAGTCGTCGGAACTCAACTGGGTGTCACGCTCGCCCTGGCGGAAGCGCTGCGGGTCGATGAGGAAAAAGTGCGCTTCGCTGCCCTGCGTCTCGGCCCAGGCTTCCAGCGCCTGGCACTTCCTGCGCAGTTCAGCGATGGCTTCGGCGGATAGCTCGCTGTCATGGCAGACCCAGACATCCATATCGCTCTGGTCGGCCTGGGCCAGGGTGCCCAGGCTGCCCATCAGGAACAGGCCAAGGATCGGCTGCGTCACGTGGCCGGGTCTGGCCTTGTAGGAAAACGAGCGGGTCAGCCGCTGGGCTTCGGCCAGAACCTGGGCGTCAGGTTCGAAGTTCGACACGCCCGCCGGCGTGCTGCCCGAGACGTAGCCGGGCAACAGCGGGTGGTTGACGTGGAACAGCAGCGGCAGCAGCGCCAGTACGCTTTGCTGGCGGGTCGACAGCCCCTCTCTGGCACGGGCCAGCCGCCTGTCGTTGAGGGCCAGGAAACGACTCTTGAGCTGGGTGAGGACCTTGCGGTCGATACCTTCGTCTAGGTCGGGACGGATTTCAAACGGATGCGTCATCGTGACTCGAGCCCTTGGCGGGCGCTACGGAAGTGGCCTGTGCCGTCTGCCGGATTCGACGATGCGTTGGGCGTGAGCGGCGTCATTTGATTTTGACGTCAAATGTATAACGCCGCCGGGTCGTTCGCGTGAAGGGCCTGGCGAGGTTTTTTTCGTCTGGCCCTGGCTCTGGCGTCAGGCTGCCTGGCGAGAGACGTCGAGAATGGTCAGTAGGGCTTGGGCATGCCGGGCCGCTTCCAGCCCCAGGCTGGTCAGGTAGCCGCCGTCGACCTGAGAGGTCAGGCCCTTGTCGTAGAGACGCTGTGCTGCAGCGATGGCGCTGGGGGCTGCGACGTGGTGAACCTTGAGGCCTTCCAGGGTGTTGTCCAGGTTGAACAGGGCGAGGATTTCGAGTTCGGCAACCAGCTCAGGGGAATAAGACATAGCAGTACCAGCCTTTTTTTGTAATGAGTGCCCGACTCGGACAGGGGGCTTGAGCAGTGTAGTCCTGCTGTGCTGGCTTTGCCGCTGCCAATTCAATCTTCCGCTGGCAGCTCCGGCAGGGCGCGCAGGGCGCTTTCATACCACTGGCTGTCGAAGGGCCGGTCGGCTTCGAGCATGGCATCGATCTCGATGGCCAGTACATGGGCCATCAGTTCGAGGATTTCTTCGCGTTCATAGCCGACCAGGGTCAGCTTGTTGTACACGGCCTTGGCTGCGGGCGGCTCGCCGTTCTCCAGTTGATTCTCGATGGCCTGGATCAGCGTCGAGGCGGTGAAGGCCTCTTCGTCGTCGGCTTCGGGGCTGTGTTCGGGGGTGTCGTTCATGGGAGTCTCCAGATGGCCTTTCGCGGCTGAAACCACCCCCACCGTGCAGCGGGAGCGGCTCAGCCGCGAAGCGTGGGTCAGCGAGCGGCGAGCAGTGCCTGGCCGCGCGCCACGGCGGCGCTGACCTGGGCTGGCGCGGTACCGCCGATGTGGTCGCGGGCGTTGACCGAGCCTTCAAGGGTCAGCACGGCGAACACGTCTTCGTCGATCTGGTCGCTGAACTGGCGCAGTTCTTCCAGGCTCATTTCCGCCAGGTCCTTGCCGGTGTCTACGCCGTATTTCACGGCATGGCCGACGATTTCATGGCAATCGCGGAACGGCAGGCCACGACGCACCAGGTAGTCGGCCAGGTCGGTGGCGGTGGAGAAACCGCGCAGTGCCGCTTCGCGCATGATCGCGTGGCGCGGCTTGATGGCCGGCACCATGTCGGCGAAGGCGCGCAGCGAGTCGCGCAGGGTGTCGGCGGCGTCGAACAGCGGTTCCTTGTCTTCCTGGTTGTCCTTGTTGTAGGCCAGGGGCTGGCCTTTCATCAGGGTCAGCAGGCCGGTAAGGGCGCCGAACACGCGGCCGCTCTTGCCGCGCACCAGTTCCGGAACGTCGGGGTTCTTCTTCTGCGGCATGATCGAGCTGCCGGTGCAGAAACGGTCTGGCAGGTCGACGAACTGGAACTGTGCGCTGGTCCACAGCACCAGTTCTTCGGAGAACCGCGACAGGTGCATCATCGCCAGCGAGGCGGCGGCGCAGAATTCGATGGCGAAGTCACGGTCCGACACGCCGTCCAGCGAGTTGCCACTGACCGCTTCGAAGCCCAGCAACTGGCAGGTCAGCTCGCGGTCGATGGGGTAGGTGGTGCCGGCCAGTGCGGCGCTGCCCAGGGGCATGCGGTTGACGCGCTTGCGGCAGTCGACCAGGCGCTCGTAGTCGCGGCTGAGCATTTCGAACCAGGCCAGCAAGTGGTGGCCGAAGGTGACCGGCTGGGCGGTCTGCAGGTGAGTGAAGCCGGGCATGATGGTTTCGGCTTCGCGCTCGGCCTGCTCCAGCAGGCCCTTCTGCAGGCGGGTGATTTCGCCGAGGATCAGGTCGATTTCGTCACGCAGCCACAAGCGGATGTCGGTGGCGACCTGGTCGTTGCGGCTGCGCCCGGTGTGCAGTTTCTTGCCGGTGATGCCGATGCGGTCGGTCAGCCGCGCTTCAATGTTCATGTGCACGTCTTCGAGGTCGACACGCCACTCGAACTGACCCGCCTCGATCTCGCCCTGGATGGTCTTCAGGCCGTCGATGATGGTGTCGCGCTCGGCCTCGGTCAGCACGCCGACCTGCGCCAGCATGGTGGCATGGGCAATGGAGCCCATGATGTCGTGGCGGTACAGGCGCTGGTCGAAGTTGACGGAGGCGGTGAAACGCGCGACGAAGGCGTCGACGGGCTCACTGAAACGGCCGCCCCAGGACTGATTGGTCTTGTCGGTGCTCATGGTTTCGCTCGTTGCTCGGCTCTAGGGGTACAAAGTGCGTCGATCATAGCAGGATGGCGTGTTTTTATCCTTGAGGCGCTTGCCGCTCCGACCGGGCGGGTCGAGACTGGGGGCCTGCGCGAGGGCACCATGACGATCGAAAAAGACAAGACTGCGGCCGAGAAAGACTTCTTCCTGCCTGAACTGTGCCTGCCCCAGGCGCTGCTGGTACTGGTGCTGCTCGCCGAGCTGCTGGTGCTGGCGCTGATCCTCGTCGAACCCATGCCTGAGGGATTTCCCTGGGTGCGCGTGGCACTGATGTCACTGTTCGTGCAATGGATCGTGCTGCTCTCGGCCGCCGTGCTGTGCGGGTTGCGCCCCTGGCTGGCGCGCCTGCCGAGCGGCCTGGCGGGGCTGCTGGGCTGCCTGCTGGTGGTGGTTCTGACCTTGCTTTGCACCGCCGTGACCGACATCTGCCAGTTGTCCGGGCGCATCAGCTTCGATGGCCGGGTCGAGCGCTACATCCGCTATGCGGTGATCGCCCTGATCATGTCTGCTTTGATGTTGCGCTACTTTTATCTGCAGAGTCAGTGGCGCCAGCAGCAGCAGGCCGAGTCGCGGGCGCGGATCGAGGCTTTGCAGGCCCGTATCCGTCCGCATTTTCTGTTCAACACGCTCAACAGCATCGCCAGCCTGGTGGCCAGCGACCCGGTTAAGGCCGAGCAGGCGGTGCTCGACCTCTCGGACCTGTTCCGCGCCAGCCTGGCGAGGCCCGGGACCCTGGTGACCTGGCGCGAGGAACTGGACCTGGCCAGAAGATATTTGTCGATCGAGCAATATCGTCTCGGCGAACGTCTACAGTTGGAATGGGCGGTCAGTGCAATTGCGGACGATGTACCGATTCCACAGCTGACGCTGCAGCCATTGCTGGAAAATGCCTTGACCTATGGCATCGCTCCGCGTGTCGAAGGGGGTGTGGTACGGGTCGAGGCGAACTACGAGGGGGGAGAGTTCATATTGTGTGTCAGCAATCCCTATGACGAAGTTGCCCCGAGGCAGACGTCCAACGGCACTCAACAGGCCCTGTTGAATATCGGTGCGCGCATTACGGCACTTTTTGGCCCGCACGCCAGTCTGAGCGTGGAGCGCCGTGACGGTCGTCACTACACCTGTCTACGCTATCCTTGTGCGAGACTCACGCAGGAAGCCAAAGCAATATGAATGTCCTGATCGTTGATGACGAACCCCTGGCCCGGGAACGATTAAGCCGCATGGTCGGTGAAATCGAGGGCTATCGGGTATTGGAACCCAGCGCCGCCAATGGCGAAGAAGCCCTGGCGCTGATCGACAGCCACAAACCGGATATCGTGCTGCTGGACATCCGTATGCCAGGCCTCGACGGCCTGCAGGTCGCAGCCAGATTGTGCGAGCGGGAAGCCCCGCCTGCCGTGGTGTTCTGCACAGCGCACGATGAATTCGCCCTGGATGCTTTCCAGGTCAGTGCCGTCGGCTACCTGGTCAAGCCGGTGCGCCCGGAGCATCTTGCCGAGGCGCTGAAGAAGGCCGAGCGTCCCAACCGCGTGCAACTGGCGGCCATGACCCGGCCCGCGTCGGAAAGCGGCAATGGCCCGCGCAGCCACATCAGCGCCAGGACCCGCAAGGGGATCGAGCTGATTCCGCTGGACCAGGTGATCTACTTCATTGCCGACCACAAGTACGTGACCTTGCGTCACGAGGGCGGCGAAGTGTTGCTCGACGAGCCGCTCAAGGCACTGGAAGACGAGTTCGGCAACCGTTTCGTGCGCATCCACCGCAACGCGCTGGTGGCCCGTGAGCGCATCGAGCGTCTGCAGCGTACCCCCTTGGGGCATTTCCAGCTGTTTCTCAAGGGGCTCAATGGCGATGCCCTGGTCGTCAGCCGCCGCCATGTGGCGGGGGTTCGCAAAATGATGCAACAACTCTGAGGCCAGGCGGACGATCTGCAGTTCGTCCGCGCTCTCTGGCGTAAATCGGCATTTCAACGCTGTTTTCAACAAAGCGCTTTCGGCGCCTGTCGGTTATCGTCCAAACCCGATCCCAGGTAGGCGTCGGAACACAGGCGGTGCCGCTGCGTCTAACCGTATCGGCTGCGCCTGGCCTGTTCCTTGACGTGTATCAGTGGCTCTGGCGGAGTTTGCCGGCAGCACTCAAGCCGCTACGGCCGAACTGTTATCATCCGCGGTCTTTACCTCCAGTACGGATCGATCCATGTCCATTCGCGAAATCCGCATCGCCACCCGCAAGAGCGCGTTGGCCCTCTGGCAGGCCGAGTACGTCAAGGCCCGTCTCGAACAGGCACACCCCGGGTTGCGGGTGACGTTGGTGCCCATGGTCAGTCGCGGCGACAAACTGCTCGATTCGCCGCTGTCGAAAATCGGCGGCAAAGGCCTGTTCGTCAAGGAACTGGAGACCGCCCTGCTGGAAGACCAGGCCGACATCGCCGTGCACTCCATGAAGGATGTACCCATGGAGTTCCCGCAGGGTCTGGGGCTGTTCTGCATCTGCGAGCGCGAAGACCCGCGCGATGCCTTCGTTTCCAATCGTTTTGCCAGCCTCGATGCGATGCCAGCGGGCAGTGTCGTCGGCACCTCCAGCTTGCGTCGCCAGGCGCAGCTGCTGGCCTTGCGCCCTGACCTGAAGATCCAGTTCCTGCGTGGCAACGTGAATACGCGCCTGGCCAAGCTCGATGCCGGTGAATACGACGCCATCATCCTGGCCGCTGCCGGGCTGATCCGCCTGGGTTTCGAGTCGCGCATCACCGCCAGCCTGAGTATCGAGAACAGCCTGCCAGCGGGTGGCCAGGGTGCGGTGGGCATCGAATGCCGCAGTGCCGATGCTGAAGTGCACGCGCTGCTGGCACCTTTGCACCATGCCGACACCGCCGTACGGGTCATGGCCGAGCGGGCGCTCAACCGCCATCTCAATGGCGGCTGCCAGGTGCCCATCGCCTGTTACGCCGTACTTGAAGGGGAGCAGCTGTGGTTGCGGGGTCTGGTCGGCGAGCCTCAGGGCGGCCTGCTGCTGCGTGCCGAGGCGCGGGCTTCCAGGGATGCGGCGCAAGCCCTCGGCGTGGAAGTGGCCGAGGCGCTGCTGGCCCAGGGCGCCGGGCGCATCCTGCAGGCCGTGTATGGCGGGTCTCGCGAGCCATGAGCGGCTGGCGTCTGCTGCTGACCCGCCCGGCGCAGGAGTCGGCAGCCGTGGCCCAGGTGCTGGCGCAGGCCGGTGTCGCCTGCAGCAGCCTGCCGCTGCTGGAAACCGCGCCGCTGCCGCTCAGCGATGCGCAGCGGTCGCTGGTGTTCGACCTGATGACCTTCCAGGCGGTGATCGTGGTCAGCAAGCCGGCGGCGCGGCTGGCCGTGGAACTGCTGGATGAAATCTGGCCACAACCGCCGCTGCAACCCTGGTTCTGCGTGGGTGCGGGCACCGGCCAGATCCTGCTCGACTACGGCCTGATCGATGTCAGCTGGTCGACGCAGGGTGATGACAGCGAAGCGCTGGTCGAAGTGCCTGCGTTGCAAAAGGCAATCGCCATACCCGGAAGCCGTGTGTTAATCATGCGCGGTGAGGGTGGCCGCGAATGGATGGCCGAGCAGTTGCGTGAGCAAGGTGTGAAGGTCGAGTACCTGTCGCTGTACCGCCGTTATCTGCCCGACTACCCGCCTGGCGCCTTGCTGCAGCGGGTGAGGGGGGAACGCTTGAACGGCCTGGTGGTCAGCAGTGGGCAGGGTCTGGAGCATCTGCTGCAGCTGGCGGGCACGTCGTGGCCCGAGCTGGCCGACCTGCCGCTGTTCGTGCCAAGCCCCAGGGTCGCCGAGCTGGCGCGTGCCGCTGGCGCCCGTCATGTGGTCGATTGCCGTGGCGCCAGCAGCGCAGCCCTGCTGGGCGCATTGCAGGCGACCCCTGTACCCGCTCAGGCGGACTGATCGAAGAAGTAGCGTCTCTGAAGGCGCCTAACTGCAAAGGATGGATACGTGAGCGAAACAGCCTTGCCCAAAGATGAAGTCACGCTGTCTAAGACACCGGCAGCGACGCCTGGCCCCGAACGTCCGGGTAACCGTGCCAGTGGCCTGGCAGTGCTGGCCCTGCTGCTGGGCATCGCCGGTGTGGGTGTGGCCGGCTGGGGGGTATGGCAGTTGCGCATGCTCCAGGCCGGGCACCTGCAGCAGCGCAGCCAGGTCCAGGACATCGCCGAGCAGACGCTGGCGCTGGCCCGCAGCGATCAGCAACTCAACGCCCGGCTGGCGCAGTTCCCGCCGGCCGACCAGATCGAAGACAGCCGTCGCCTGGTAGCCCAGTTGCAAGGCGACCAGCAGCGTCTGAGCCAGCGTCTGGAAACCGTGCTGGGCGCCAGCCGCAAGGACTGGCGCCTGGCCGAGGCCGAACACCTGCTGCGCCTGGCCAGCCTGCGCCTTTCCGCCCTGCAGGACATCAACAGCGCCCGGGCGCTGGTTCAGGGCGCCGACGACATCCTTCGCGAGCAGGACGACCCGGGCGCTTTCGCCGCCCGAGAGCAGCTGGCGCGCAGCCTGGCTGCGTTGCACAGTGTCCAGCAGCCTGACCGTACCGGCCTGTTCCTGCAGTTGGCGGCGCTGCGCGAGCAGGCTGAGCAGCTCAATGCCTTGGCGCCGGAATATCAGGACAAGGGCGAGTCGCTGCTGGGCCTGACCTCCGGCCCTCACGAGGATAGCTACTGGTCGCGCTGGTGGGACCAGATCTCGCATTACGTGCGCATCGACTTCAATGCTGACAAGGACATCCGCCCCGTACTGGCCGGCCAGAGCCTGCAGCAGGTCCGTCTGGCCCTGAGCCTGGCGCTGGAGCAGGCGCAATGGGCGGCATTGAACGGCGAGGCCGAGGTCTACAAGAAGGCCGTGGCCCAGGCGCGTAGCGTGCTGGACGCCAACTTCAACAAGGACAACCCGCAGAGCAAGGCGTTGGCGGACGGCCTGGCCAGCCTGGCCGACAAGCCCGTTTCGGTGGTGACCCCGGATCTGGCGCAGAGTCTGAGCGCCGTGCAAGCCTACCTCGAACGCCGTCATGCGGCTTCGCAGCCGGCCCAGACGCAGCGGGGGACCAGCCCATGAAACGCTTCTATGTCCTGCTGTTCATCGCCATTGCCGTGGCCGCGCTGATTGGCGTGGCCATGGCCGAGCACACCGGTTACGTGCTGATTTCCTACCAGAGCTTCCGTTTCGAATCGAGCCTGTGGGCGGCGCTGGGGCTGCTGCTGCTCGTGTGGCTGCTGGTGGTCGTGGTGCGCGGGCTGATCGGCCTGCTGACCACCTCGGGCGGGCTGGTCAATCCATGGTCGCGGCGCAACCGTCGGCGTCGTGTGCAAATGGCCGTCTCCCAGGGGCAGATGGACTTGGCCGAAGGCCGCTGGGCCAGCGCCCAGCGTCATCTGCAGCGTGCTGCCGAGGCCGATCCGCAGCCGCTGCTCTATTACCTCGGCGCGGCCCGGGCTGCCAACGAACAGGGCCGTTACGAGGAGTGCGACACCCTGCTGGAGCGCGCCCTGCAGCGCCAGCCTCAGGCCGAGCTGGCCATTGCCCTGAGCCATGCTCAGTTGCAACAGGATCGCGGCGACACCGACGGCGCCCTGGTGACCCTCACGGCCATGCATGAACGCCACCCGCACAACCCTCAGGTGCTGCGCCAGTTGCAGCGCCTGCACCAGGTGCGTGGTGACTGGTCGGCGCTGATCCGCCTGATGCCTGAACTGCGCAAGGACAAGGTCCTGCCGCCCGCCGAGCTGGCCGAACTGGAGCGACGTGCCTGGGGGCAGAACCTCAGCCTGGCGCCCTGGCGTGAAGGCGAGGGTGCGCAGGCAACTGGCCTGGCCGCGCTGGACCAGGCCTGGAAAGCCCTGAGTTCCGCGCAGCGCCAGGAGCCGGCATTGGTGCTGGCCTATGCCGAGCAACTGCGCCGCCTGGGCGCTGAGGCGCAAGCTGAAGAAGTGTTGCGCGCCGCACTCAAGCGCGGCTATGACAGCCATCTGGCGCGCTTGTACGGGCTGGTGCGAGGCGCTGACAATTCCCGGCAGCTGCAGGCGGCCGAGGGCTGGTTGAAGGCGCACGCCGATGACCCCAGCCTGCTGCTGACCCTGGGGCGTATCTGCCTGCAGGGACGCCTGTGGGGCAAGGCCCGGGATTATTTGGAAAGCAGCCTGCGTCTGCAGCCCAACCCGGAAACCTGCGCCGAGCTGGCACGCCTGCTGGCCCAGCTGGGCGAAACCGAGCGCAGCAACCAGCTGTTCCAGCAAGGCCTGGGCATGCTCGACGAGCGCCTGTTGGCGCGCCCGCTACCGGCGCTGAGCCGCGCCTGAATCATCGACGCAGGGCCGGTCGCCGGCCCTGCGTCGATGTACCGCATTGGCAGCCCTGCTCTCACTTCGGCTTCAGCTCATTCCTACACTGCAAAGTAAAAATGCTGATTTTGTATGTGTATTTTTCCTTTTGTATTCAGCGATGCATCGGTAGTGTCCTGCCTTGAAAGCTGCGGGCGCTTTCCTCTACCGTAGCGGCCTTTCCTCTCTGTAACGGATTTGCCATGCAGCTGGCTCGCACGCGCGTTCTGCTTTTCCTCGGCTTCATCGCGAGCGTGTTGTCGCTGGGCGCGGCGTTCTACCTGCAATACGCAGTCGGCCTGGAGCCCTGCATGCTGTGCCGCTGGCAGCGTGTGTTGCTGGCCGGCTGTGCGCTGATCTGTCTGGTGGCCTGCCTGCATCGCCCTGCCGCCCGCGGCTGGAATCTCTACGCCCTGTCGTTGTTGCTGGCCGCCCTGGCGGGATCCGGTGTGGCGGGTGCGCAGGTCTGGCTGCAGACCTCCGCGCTGGAGGAAAAGGGCCTGGCGCTGGGTATGCTGGAGCGGATCCTGCCGGCGGGGCCGGGCGACCTGCATGCCGAGTTACTGCACTGCGCCGAGATCAACTGGTCGCTGTTCGGCATCAGCCTGCCAGAGTGGAGCCTGCTGCTGTTCATCGCACTGATGCTGCCCGGCCTGTACGCCCTTTCCGGGCAAGTCGCACGCCGGGTAAGGCGTCGGGATCAAACGTCCGTATGAACTTTATCGCCCTTCGAACTTGATGACCCTTCCTTGCGGGCATAATCTGGCTCGCATGCGTCACGGAAGTTCGCCGTCATGACGCCATTCAGGCTCGGCTCACAAGGCTGCGACAAGCCTTGGGGTCGCAACAGGACTGCAGCCCCTGAAGGGAAGAGAGAACATCATGCTGGAAAGCTGTGAGAATGCTCAGGAGCGTTGGGGCGGGGTCAATCTACTGATCGATCGCTGGCTTCATGAGCGCCATGAACTGATCAAGGCCTACGATGCACTGGGCGGGGCGCCTGCCTCGCTTGGCGACCACAAGGCCAAGCAGCGTTTCTGCCAGTTGCTGGTCGACTATGTATCAGCGGGGCATTTCGAGGTCTATGAACAGCTGAGCGACGAGGCCAAGGCGTTCAATGACGAACGCGGCCTGGAACTGGCCGATACCCTGTTTCCCCGTCTGGAGGTCATCACGCAGTTCGCGCTGGCATTCAACGATCGTTGCGACAAGCGTGACTCGTCCGATTGCGCCAGTGACTTCAAGAAGCTCGGTGGACTGTTGCACGAGCGTTTCGAACTTGAAGACTGCCTGATCGAGGTGCTGCACAACGCTCATCGCGAAGAGGCCAGCGCCACCGCCTGACAGGCCAGGGTTGTCGAAGAGAAAGGGTGCGCAAGCACCCTTTTTTCTTGGCAAGAACTCAGCCGCTCTGTGCATCATTTTTGCCTGCGACCTTCTGCCGTTGGCTCAATGCCCGACCGCCAGCAGCTCGATCTCGAACACCAGCGGGGTGAACGGGTCGATCAGGTCGCCTGCGCCTTCGGCCCCGTAGGCCTGTGCCGAAGGGATTACCAGTCGCCATTTGGCGCCTACCGGCATGTTCTGCAGGGCCGTGGTCCAGCCACTGATCACGCTGTCCAGACGAAACCACTGCGGCTGGCTGCTCTGGTCGAACACCGTGCCGTCTGGCAGGCGCCCGACATATTGCACCTGCACCCGGCCATTGGCATCAGGGTGCGGGCCGCTGCCCTTGACCAGCTCGGTCATCAGGATGCCGTCGGCCAGTTCCTTCACGCCCGGCTTGGTTTTTTCCGCGTCCATGAACTTACGCTCGGCGGCCAGTGCGGCTTCGGTCTGCGAGTCGGTGCCCGCTGCTTCGGCCTGGGTCATGGCGGCATCGTGATCGGCGAGAATCTTGTCGATGCGCTCTTGCTTGAGCGCCAGGGGCTTGCCTTGGTAGGACTGCTTCAAGCCTTCGATGAGCGCGGCCAGGTCGAGGTCCGGGACTTCCTGGCGCATGCGCTCACCCAGGCTCGCGCCCAGGCTGTAGGCGAGGTCATGGGCATCGCTGGAAGGAGCGGTTTGCGCCGCCTGGGCCAGGGGCGTCAGCAGAAACAGCGGCAATAGCAGGTAGCGCGGCATGAAGGCTCTCCGGCCGGAAATGTGGGGAACCCGTGGCGTGTCCACAGGTACCGAATGATCGGTGACTTGCGGATTATGCCAGTGCAGTCCGCCGAGATGAGCACGCCGGCAAGGTGAAATTTTGCTGTTTCTACATGGGCTTGCAAAAACCATGGACGCACACTGCAACGGCGCACTTGCAATGCTGTCAAGATGAGCTAGCGGCGCTTCAGGCAGAGGTCTAGTATGGGCCGCAATTTCGTCAGTCAGGAGGTAAATCATGTCGGCCAAGAAGAAGCCCGTAAAAACTCCATTGCATTTGCTCCAACAACTGTCGGGAAGCCTGCTTGAGCATCTGGAAGAGGCTTGCGCACAAGCCCTGGCCGATGCCGAGAAACTCCTCGCCAAGCTGGAAAAACAGCGCGTCAAGGCGCAGGAAAAACTGCACAAGTCGCGTACCAAAATTCAGGATGCCGCCGCTGCCGGCAAGACCAAGGCCCAGACCAAGGCCAAATCCGCTGTCGACGAACTCGAAGCCCTGCTCGATTCGCTGAAGGATCGTCAGAGCGAAACCCGTACCTACATTCAGCACCTCAAGCGCGATGTGCAGGAAAGCCTGAAGCTGGCACAGGGCGTTGGCCGCGTGCAGGAGGCTGTTGGCAAAGTGCTCAGCAGCCGTGAGGTCAAGCCTGCTGCCAAGGCACCGGCCAAAGCCGCTGCCGCCAAGCCTGCTGCTGCCAAGGCACCGGCCAAAGTCGCTGCCGCCAAGCCTGCTGCCGCCAAGGCGCCGGCCAAAGTCGCTGCGGCCAAGCCTGCTGCCGCCAAGGCGCCGACCAAAGCTGCTGCGGCCAAGCCTGCCGCTGCCAAGGCGCCGGCCAAAGCTGCTGCCGCCAAACCAGTTGCCGCCAAGGCCCCGGCCAAAGCTGCCGCCGCCAAGCCTGCCGCTGCCAAGGCTCCAGTCAAAGCCGCCGCCGCCAAAGCCCCAGCCAAAGTCGCTGCTGCCAAGCCTGCCGCCGCCAAGGCGCCGGCCAAAGCTGCTGCTGCCAAGCCCGCTGCCGCCAAGGCCCCGGCCAAAGCCGCTGCTGCCAAGCCTGCCGCCGCCAAGGCGCCGGCCAAAGCTGCTGCTGCCAAGCCTGCCGCTGCCAAGGCGCCAGCCAAGCCCGCTGCCTCCCAGGCGCCAGCCGCTACCGCCCCTGCGGCCAGCAAGCCAGAGACCACTCCGGCCGCGACCCCTGTGGCCGCCAACAGCGCTACGCCAGGCAACAACGCTTAAGCTTGCCCCCCGGCGTCTTCGAGCGCGGCGCACAGCCTCTGCAGTGCGTCGTGCTCCTGGCAGGCTTGCGGGCCGCACAAGGTCCGCAGCCAGTCCTGCACATCCGTCGCTTCGTCGATAGGCCACTCTCTGGTCAACTGCTGCAGACGCGCCAACAGTTGCCGTTCCGCCTGTAACTCCAGTTTCTTGAGTTGCTCACGCAGGTCAGCCAGTGCACTGTCTTGCTGCGCCGCCGTGCGCCATTGCCGGCGCAAGCCGCGCAGCGGCGTCACCACGTCGGCCTGCCAGGGCCCGGCCAGCGCGACGAGCGCGTCGACCCGTTGTGGCGTGCAGGCCACGCCCCGTTTACCCAGCCATACGCCACACAGCAGCAGGCACACGTCGGCACCTTCGTCCTGCAGTCTCAGGCAGGCCTGTTCGACACCTGGCCGGGCGTAGAAATCGAGGGTGAAACTCCATAGATCCGCAGGCATAGTGGTCCACCTGTCCGGGACGAAGCTGGTAGACTCCGCCGCCATCATGATTCGAATTGAAAACCTTACCTTACAGCGTGGTCCGCAGCGTCTGCTAGAAGGCGCTGAACTGACCCTGCACGCCGGCCAGAAAGTCGGTCTCATCGGTGCCAACGGCGCCGGAAAATCCAGCCTGTTCGCCCTGCTGCGTGGTGAGTTGCATCCGGATTCCGGGGACTGCCGGCTGCCCGCCGACTGGCGTATCGCACACATGCGCCAGGAGGTCGATACCCTGGAGCGCCTGGGCGTCGACTACGTCCTCGACGGTGACGTGCGCCTGCGTGAGATCCAGCGCCAACTGGCCGAAGCCGAGGCGGCTCAGGACGGCACCGCCCTGGCGCGCCTGCACGCCGAGTTCGACAGCGCCGACGGTTATACCGCCGACGCCCGTGCCCGCAAGTTGCTGGCTGGGCTGGGCTTCAGCAACGAGCAGATGGAGCGCCAGGTCGGCAGCTTCTCCGGTGGCTGGCGGATGCGCCTGAACCTGGCCCAGGCCCTGATGTGCCCCTCTGACCTGCTGCTGCTCGACGAACCGACCAACCACCTGGACCTCGACGCCATCCTCTGGCTGGAAGACTGGCTCAAAGGCTACCCCGGCACCTTGCTGCTGATCTCCCACGACCGCGACTTCCTCGATGCGGTGGTCGACCATGTCGCCCACGTCGAGCAGCGCAAGATCATCCTTTACCGTGGTGGCTACAGCGCCTTCGAGCGTGCACGCGCCGAACGCCTGGCGCAGCAGCAACAGGCTTACGAAAAGCAGCAGGCGCAACGTGCGCACATGGAAAAGTACATTGCGCGCTTCAAGGCTCAGGCCACCAAGGCGCGCCAGGCCCAGAGCCGCATCAAGGCCCTGGAGCGCATGGAAGAACTCTCCGCCGCTCACGTGGACTCGCCGTTCAATTTCACCTTCCGCGAGTCGGACAAACTGTCCCGGCCGCTGCTCGATCTGTCCGAAGGTCGTCTCGGCTATGGCGACAAGGTCATCCTCGAGAAGGTCAAGCTGCAACTGGCACCCGGGGCGCGCATCGGCCTGCTGGGCCCCAACGGTGCAGGCAAGTCGACACTCATCAAGAACCTCGCCGGTGAGCTGCAGCCGCTCGCTGGCCGCCTGCAGGCCGGGGAAAACCTGTCCGTGGGTTACTTTGCCCAGCACCAGCTCGACTCGCTGGATGCCAAGGCCAACCCGTTGCTGCACCTGCAGCGTCTGGCGCCGACCGAGCGCGAGCAGACCCTGCGTGATTTCCTCGGTGGCTTCGACTTCCGCGGCCCGCGCCTGGAAGAGCCGGTGGTGAACTTCTCCGGTGGCGAGAAGGCGCGCCTGGCTCTGGCGCTGATTGCCTGGGAAAAGCCCAACCTGCTGTTGCTCGACGAACCGACCAACCACCTCGACCTGGAAATGCGTCTGGCGCTGACTATGGCCTTGCAGGAATTCAGTGGCGCGGTACTGGTGGTGTCCCACGACCGGCACCTGCTCAAGAGCACCACCGACAACTTCCTGCTGGTCGCCGACGGCCGGGTCGAAGAGTTCGACGGTGACCTGGACGACTACACCCGCTGGCTGGCCGATTACCGTCAGCGCAATGCGCCGGTCAGCAATGCGCCGGCCAACGCCGACAAGACTGACAAGAAAGCCCAGCGTCAGCAGGCCGCTGCGCTGCGCCAGCAACTGGCGCCGCACAAGCGCAAGGCCGAAAAACTGGAGCAGGAGCTGGGCCAGGTGCAGGAAAAGCTCGCGGTCATCGAGCAGGGCCTGGCCGACAGCGCCATCTACGAGGCGGCCAGCAAGGACAAACTGCGCGAGCTGTTGTCAGAACAGGCCAGGCTCAAAGGCCGCGAGGCCGAGCTGGAAGAGGGCTGGATGGAAGCACTGGAGGTGCTGGAAACCATGCAGGCCGAGCTGGAAGCATTGTCGTAAGCGAGGCGTGAGGTGATGGAAGTATTCGGATGGACCGTGGACGCACACTGGATCGAGCCGATCTGGCTGGGCGTACAGACCCTTCTGATCCTGCTGGCGGGTTACCTGATCCAGCGCGTGGTAGGACGGTTTCTGACCCGCCTGGGCGAGCGTTATCCGTTGCCGCCGGAGCTGCTGATGCCGGTTCGAGGCGGTTTGCGCTGGTTCATCATGGGCAGCGCCTTCGTCATCGTGCTGGGTCGCCTCGGTGTTTCGGCCACGGTGCTGTGGACCGCACTGTCCGGCTTCGTGGCCGTGGCGGCCGTGGCGTTCTTCGCCATGTGGAGCGTGCTGTCCAACCTGCTTTGCGCGGTGATGATCTTCACCATCGGGCCGTTCCGTATCGGTGACGTGGTGGAACTGGTCGATACCCTGGACAAGCCGGGGGTGAAGGGCCGGGTCACCGCGATCAACCTGATGTTCACCACCCTCATCGAGCTGCCCGAGCAGGGCGGTGCGCTGGTGCAGGTGCCCAACAGCCAGTTCTTCCAGAAGGCCGTGCGGCGCTGGCGGGGTACTGACGTGATTCCCCAGGTCATTGCCGACCGGCCCTCTGCCGAAGCGAAATGATCCTCCGCCGACCTGCCTTGTGCGGCGGTCGGCAGCGCCCTGATAAACATCTGGTCACCTTTGCCGATTGGGCATAACGTTACGGGCATCCGAATCGAATCGAGGTGTGCGATGACGCTTGAAACATGGCTGGCCTTCTTTGCCGCCTGCTGGGTAATCAGTCTTTCGCCGGGGGCCGGGGCGATTGCCTCGATGTCCTGCGGCCTGCAGTACGGCTTCTGGCGTGGCTACTGGAATGCCTTGGGCCTGCAGGTGGCGCTGGTGGTGCAGATCGGCATCGTGGCGGCGGGTCTGGGAGCGGTGCTGGCTGCCTCGGAACTGGCCTTCAACCTGATCAAGTGGTTCGGTGTGCTGTACCTGATCTACCTCGGCGTGCGGCAGTGGCGCGCGCAGCCTGCCGAACTCAGCCAGGACTCAGCCGAGCGCCCCATTGGCCGTCCTCTCACGCTGGTGCTGCGCGGCTTTCTGGTCAACATCAGCAACCCCAAGGCGCTGGTGTTCATGCTGGCCATCCTGCCGCAGTTCATCGACCCGAGCGCGCCGCTGCTGGCCCAATACCTGATCATCACCCTGACCATGGTCGCCGTGGATTCGCTGGTCATGGCCGGCTACACCGGCCTGGCGTCGAGGGTCCTGCGCCTGCTCAGGACCCCACGCCAGCAGAAGCGCCTGAACCGCACTTTCGCCAGCCTGTTCGTCGGCGCAGCCGGGTTCCTGGCGACCTTGCATCGCGGAACGGCCTGAGATCAGCCGGGATGCTTTTCGTGACTGAAGCCGCTCCTGTTGAGCGGCTTCAGTCGGGGAGGGCGGGGCTCAACGCAGGATGCGCGGCGCCTCGTCACGGGGCAGGGTGTTCTGTGGCATGGGTTGCTCGACCCATTCCACTTCGCCGCGCAGTTGCTCGCGCAGCTGGCGGGTAACGTCCACGCCGATCGACTTGGACACATCGCGCACCACGCGGCCACGGTTGAGCGAGACCTTGATGTCGCGGCTGTTGACCAGCTTGGTGTCCTGGCCTTCGCCCATCGCCGTGAAGGCCGAGGTGATCTCGAAGGTGCGGGTGTTGATCAGGCTGAAGTCGGCGACCAGGGTGATGCCCAGCACCGCCGAGTAGCTGTCGGTGTTGGCCAGCTCGTTGATGTCCTGGCGGAAGTCGATATCCGACACGGTGCCGAACAGCACGTAGTCGGCGCCCTTGAAGTTGCCGTTCTTGATCCGCCGGATCACGTCGTAGACGTCTTCCTTGGAGCTGGCGGTGTAGGGCGTGCCCTGCACCAGCTGGAACATCCCGGACTTGAGAATCTCGCCCTTGATGTCGCCGCTGAATTTGCGCAGCTCACCCTGCTCGATGTAGCTGTAGCGGGCCTCGTACGAGTCGTAGCTGGCCGAACCGTGGTAGCCGGCGCTGTAGGCGTTGGCATGCGCACTTTCGTTGACCCGCGCAGAGACGGTACGAATGTACTGCTCCACACGTTCCTGGAAGGCCATGTCCGCTACCGCGACCTTGGGCGCGGCCTGCACGCCGAAGGCACACAGCAGGCCGATGATGCCGATCCATGCACGCATCGCTTAGCGCTCCGTGGTCTTGCGGATTTCTTTCTCGTCCATCCACTCGGCCAGACCGCTCTCGACGTCGATCAGTTGCAGGCTGAATTTGTAGTAGACGTCCTTGTAGTCGCTGCTGCGCTTGACGATCGAGCTGATCGCGCCTTCCAGGCGGTACTTGGCGGCGATCATGTTGCCGGTCTTGGCTACGGTGGAGTTCTTGTACAGGCCGCTCTGGTTCTGCAGCTTGAGCTGGTCGACCTGGTTCTGCATCTGGTTGTTGTCGCTGGCGAAGCGTGCGGTGCCGCTCTTCATCAGCTGGGTCTTGATGGTAGTGGTGATCTCGCGGGTATCGATGTACTCGCTGGTCTTGTTCTTCACGTCATAGACCTGCACCACCGGGCGGCCTTGCAGCACGCCGGACTGGGCCAGCGAGCGGGTCATGCTTTCAGCGATCATCTGCAGGTCGGTGGAGCCGAACTCGTTGGTCACGGTCTCGACGGCCTTGGTGTCGCCGTAGCTGATGTTCTTGCTGCCCAGGGTCGGGGAGTTGTTGGCGCAGCCGGTGGCCAGCAGGGCGATGGCGGCGATGGAGCAAAGGCGGATAAAGGACATGCGGGTGTTCTCTTCAACTTGGCAAAAGGGAAAACGGATCAAGGCGTGTTGACTTCGATGCGGAAGTCAGTGGCCCGTGGCACGGGTGCGATACCGGGCAGCACGACGCTCTGCGAGCCGTACAGGGGCAGGGTTTTCCAGGTTTCTTCATCGGCCACCGGGAAGCCATCGTTGCCCAGCCAGGCAAAGCGGTAGTACAGGGTCCTGTTGCGGCTGCTGGTGTTGCTCAGCTGCGCCTTGACGGTCAGGAAGCCGTTTTCGCGGGCGACGCGAATGGCGCCGACTTCGATGTTCTTGAAGTCGCCCATGGGCACGATCTTGCTGGCCGCGCTGCCAGGCGCCGGTGGCGGCGGGGTGGCGCAACCGGCGAGCAGCGCCAGGGCCAGGGCGGCGAGGATCTTGGTACGCATTGCGGAGTCTCCGTCGAAGGTTTACTTGGCTACAGCGATGGCTTGCGGCGCGTTGGTCGGGATGACCTGGGCGATCTGGCCGTCGGCGTACACCTGGTTGCCCAGGGCGCGCACGGCGACGACTTGGTAAGGCTTGTCGATCTTGAACTGCACCTGCGAGCCGCCCAGGGCATTGGGCAATACCACCTGGTGCTGGCCTTGCGGCAGGCGAATGCGCGCTACCAGGGTGCGGTCCGGCAGGGTGCGCCAGGTGCGGGTGTCGGCGCCTTCGGTGATCGCCGAAGCGATGCCCACCGCCAGGCCGGCCAGCGGGTTCACTTCGTTGAGCTTCTTCTGCGCCACGCCACGGCTGATGGCGCGTACCGTGGTGCGTACGATGATGCCCGGCATGTCGTCACGCAGGGCGCGGCGCGACATGTCGGTGGTGCTGTTGAGCAGGGTCAGGTTCAGCGGCTTGCCGTTCAGCGATACCTGATCGAAGCTCGGCGTGCTGCTGTCGGCACGGATCACCGGGAACGACAGCGGGGTGATGACCAGGTTGCCGCTGATCGGCAGTGGCAGCGGGACGCGTACCGAGTCGCGGGCCGGCGCGAAGCCGCTCTGTACCACCAGCAGGACTTCGCTGTCGCCGTTCTTGCCGGCGTCGGCGTCGAGCTTCTTCAGTGCGTCCTCGAGCAGCGGGGTGTTGGGGCGCAGTTCAACGGCCTTGCGGTAACCCGGTGCGGCCAGGCCTTTCTCGCCCAGGGCCTCGTAGACGAAGCCGGACAGGTAATGGCTGAACGCGCTCTGGTAGCTGTTCTTCAGGTTGACCACTTCCGGAGCGTCCAGCGACGCCACAGGGTAGCCCTGCAGGTCCTTGAACTGAGTGGTGACGCCCTGGCGCTGGGCCTCCTGCTCGCTCTTGAGGTATTCCTTGTCACGCAGCTCGGCGATCACCGCTTCGCGTTCGTGGGTCTTCTTGATTTCGGTGCGGGCACCGTCGAAGTCGTTGCGTGCCAGCAGGTTGAGGGCCATCTGCGTGGTCAGCATGACCTTTTCGTAGTCGTAGCCTTCGTAGCGACGCACCTTGTCGTTGACCAGGAAGCTGCCGAACTGCGCCAGGTACTTGTCGGCGTCGAGCTTGACCGATTCCTCCCAGGTGTAGATCACCCGGTCGGCGGAGTGCCAGGCCGCCTGGCTACCGTCCAGGTCGCCCTTGGCGCGCAGCAGTTCGCCCTTCTCGAAGTAGTAGAGCAGGTCCTTGTCGGCACTGGTGTTGTTCTTTTCCAGCGTGGCCAGGGCGCCGACGATGTTGCCGGCGGTGAGCTGCTGGTTGGTTTCCTTCAGTTCGGTGTCGTAGCTGCGGAAGGCGGAGCAGCCTGCCAGCTGGACAGCGGCGAGCAGTGCGAGGGCGGTAAGGGCGCGAGAAGACATGGAGCGTTCCAATCCCTGAAAATCGATGGCGAGAATCAGGGTGACCCGCTATGCCAGTCCCATGGCCAGGCGCGTGCGGGCTGCCTGAATGATGTCCGTATGCCGGAGCCGAGCGGCCCTGGAAGGTGCGGAAGCGCGGGATTATAAGCGGCGGGCTGGCGATGACAACGGATATTTGTCCTTGTTCCGGAGGTGCTGGGCTTTCAGATGAGCGGAATGTGAGCTAGCTCACCTGTGCTAGTGCCTTTGGACTAGTCGCGAGCGGCGGACGGCGCAGATGTAATTTTTTGTCACAAATATTCACTCAGAGTCTTGAGCAGCGTCGGATGTAAGGGAACAATGCTCGGCTTTGCCATCCATTGAGAATCATTTCATGTCGTTCCCTGCCCGTTTCCTGGGCTGGCTGCTGCTGCCGGTATTGGCGCTGTTCAGTTCCAGCCTGCTGGCCGAGCCTGTCGAGGGCGCCGCTCAGGCACTGCACCTGCTCGACTACATCGCCGCCGATTACCCGGCCACCGTGGCCGACGGCAAGGTGGTCGAAGATAGCGAGTATCGCGAGCAGGTCGAGTTTCTGGGCGCACTGCACGGACTGGTGAACGGGCTGCCGGCGCGTGCCGGGCGTGATGCGCTGGAGCGCGGGGTCGCTGACCTGCAGCAGGCCGTGGCCAGTCATGAGGACGGTGCTCTGGTGGCCCGCCAGGCGCGTCAGTTGGGTGCCAGCCTGGCGGCCCTGTATGAGGTCAGCCAGGCGCCGCTGATCACGCCGGACCCGGCCCGGGGCGCACCGCTCTACGCTCAGACCTGCTCGGTCTGCCATGGTGACAGCGGTGCGGGCGACGGGCCGGCGGGAATCGGCCTGGACCCGGCGCCGTCGAACCTGCGCGATGCCGTGCGCATGGGCCGTCTGAGCCTCTATGACCTCTACAACACAGTGGGGTTGGGAGTGAGCGGTACCGACATGCCGGCCTTCGCCGAGCTGCTGGACGAGCGCCAGCGCTGGGACCTTGCCGTGTACATCGCCAGCTTCAGTGCGCCGGCCACGGCGGCAGCCGACAAGACCTGGAACATTGCCGAGCTGGCTCGCCAGACCCCGGCCGAGGTGGAAGCCAGCGACGGCCCGCAGGCTGCTGCGGCATTCCGCGTTCAGCGCGCCAAGCCACCCCAGGCCCAGCGCGGCCCAGCGCAATTGCTGGACTACACGCGTAGCACTCTGGACAAGAGCCTGGCGGCTTATGCCAGCGGTGACCGTGACCAGGCCTACGACCTGTCGGTGGCCGCTTATCTGGAAGGCTTCGAGCTGGTGGAAAGCTCGCTGGACAACGTCGATGCCGCGCTGCGCAAGGATACCGAGAAGTCGCTGATGGCCTACCGTCAGGCGGTGCAGGACAGCCTGCCGCAAGAGCAGGTGAAGCAGCGCCTCGACCTGGCCAAGGTCAAGCTGCAGGCCAGTGCCGAGGCGCTGGGCGGCGATGGCCTGAGCGTATCGCTGAGCTACATTTCCGGTCTGCTGATCCTGCTGCGCGAAGGCCTGGAGGCGATTCTGGTGCTCGCCGCGATTCTTGCCTTCCTGCGCAACACCGGCCAGGAGTCGGCGGTACGCAGCGTCAACGTTGGCTGGGGGCTGGCCTTGCTGGCCGGCCTGGGCACCTGGGCGCTGGCTGCTTATGTGATCGATGTCAGCGGTGCGCAGCGCGAGTTGCTGGAAGGTGCTACTGCGCTGTTCGCCAGCGTGATGGTGCTGTGGCTGGGTGTGTGGATGCACGACCGGCGGCATGCGGCAGCCTGGCAGGACTACGTCAAGAGCAGCCTGGTCAGTGGCGGCGGGCGCTTCGGCTTCGCGGTGCTGGCGTTCTTCTCGGTGTATCGCGAGCTGTTCGAGGTGATCCTGTTCTACGAGACCCTCTGGCTGCAGGCCGGCCCGGCTGGCCACAATGCCGTACTGGCGGGCGGCGCCACGGCGCTGGTGCTGTTGCTGGGGCTGGCCTGGGTGATCCTGCGTGGCTCGGCGAAGCTGCCGCTGGCGCTGTTCTTCTCGATCAACGCCGCGCTGTTGTGCGCGCTTTCGGTGGTGTTCGCCGGGCATGGCGTCAAGGCATTGCAGGAAGCCGGCATCTTCGGCACACATCCGGTGAATTTCTTCGAATTCGACTGGCTGGGCATCCATGCCGATGCCTGGTCGCTGAGCGCCCAGGCGCTGGCCTTGCTGGCCGTCGTAGTGCTCTATGGACGCAGCCGCCTGCAGGAGCGCCGCGCCCAGGTCTGAGGCGTGGTGCTCAGGACGCGTCGTCGTGCTCGTGGGTGAGTTCGACGATGCGGTCGACCAGCTTGTTGATGCCGGCGGCCGCCTCACTGATGCTGCCGGCGAGCATGTAGGCCGGCGTGCTGACCAAGCGGCGTTCGACGTCTTCGACGATATCTTCGACGTGGCAATCCTGATGCACACCGCCCATCTGGATGATCGCCGCAGCGGTGTCGGGGTCGTTGCCGATGGTGCTGATGACGCCTTCGCCGTAGATCCTGGCGGCCAGCGCCGGGGTGATGCAGATCAGCCCGACCGGCTTGCCTGCGGCGGCAAATGACTGCAGCAGGTTCAATACGTCGGGCTGCACCTGGCAGGCGGCACCTTCGCTGGCCAGGTCGGACAGGTTCTTGGCTGAGCCGAAGCCACCGGGGACGATCACCGCGTCGAAGTCTTCGGCACGGGCCTCGCGCACGTCTTGAACCGCGCCGCGGGCGATGCGCGCAGACTCCACCAGTACGTTACGTGTCTCTGCGCTGGGGTTGCCGGTCAGGTGGTTGACGACATGCAGCTGCGGGATGTCGGGGGCGAAGCATTGCGTCGTTACGCCGCGCTGGTCCAGGCGCAGCAGGGTCAGGACGCTTTCGTGGATCTCTGCTCCATCGTAGACACCGCAGCCGGACAGGATTACGGCTACTTTCTTGGTCATCGGCGACACTCTCCGTCTCAGGCCCGACCGGGTGGCGGGCATATGAAACATGGGATCGTATCAGCAGGCGGGCGTTCAGTGGGCCAACCCGGCAGGGTCGGCCGCGGGGGTTAATCGTCGGTTTTCTTGTCGAGCGTGTCGGCTTGCAGGGCTGCACCGGAGGCGGCTGCCAGCTTCTCTTCGCGCGCCAGGCGTGCGGTACGGATACGCCGACGCAGCCACAGCGCCAGGCCGATCACCAGCAGGCCGCCGAGCACCCACATCTCGTACTTCTTGATATTGCCCAGCAGGCCTTCCATGAAGGAGCCGAAGTGATAGGCGGCGGCCGCCAGGGCTATGGCCCATACCGCCGCACCGATGCCATTGAGCAGCAGGTAGCGCCCCGGCGGATAGCCGGACAGGCCGATGGCCACGGGCATTACCGTGCGCAGGCCGTAGACAAAGCGGAAACTCAGAACCCAGAGGTCGGGATGCTTGCGCACCAGGCGCAGCGCCCGGTCGCCCATAGCCTGCCAGCGCGGCTTGCGGGCGAGGATCCGGCGCCCGTGGCGGCGACCCATGAAGTACCACAGCTGGTCGCCAGCGTAGCTCCCGCAGAACGCGACGATCATGACCATATTGAGGTCCATGTAGCCACGAAAAGCCAGGAAACCGGCCAGAACCAGAATGGTTTCGCCTTCGAAGAAGGTGCCGATGAACAGGGCCAGATAGCCGAAATCGTTGAGAAAATTCTGGAGCATTGTCTGGGTGCTGGCGAAATGAGGACGCAGCCTAACCCGCGCAAGGCAAACTGGAAAGCGTCGGTGTGCGTCTGTAGGTTAAAGAATGTTACAACCATAGTCGTGCAAAATACGCCAGCCGCTCTGCTGCGGCCTTGAGTCGCACATTGCACTTAAAGTGTCACACATTGGTCATAATGGCGGCTTATAACTGTCGCGCTTGCCCGCGCATGCGGGCCCAGGAGTATTGCCGTGAGTTTCACCCCCGCAAACCGCCTGTTCCCTCTCACTCGCCTGCGTCGTAATCGCCGCGACGACTTTTCTCGTCGCCTGGTGCGCGAGAATGTCCTCACGGTCGATGACCTGATTCTTCCCGTATTCGTCCTCGAAGGCGAAAACCGCCGCGAAGCGGTCGCTTCGATGCCGGGTGTGGAGCGCCTGTCGGTCGACCTGCTGCTGGAAGCTGCCGAACAGTGGGTTGAACTGGGCATTCCGGCCCTGGCGCTGTTCCCGGTGACCCCCACCGAGAAGAAATCCCTGGATGCCGCCGAAGCCTGGAACCCCGAGGGCATTGCCCAGCGTGCTACCCGTGCGCTGCGTGACCGCTTCCCGGAGCTGGGCGTCATCACCGATGTGGCGCTCGACCCGTTCACCACCCATGGCCAGGATGGCATCCTCGACGAAGAAGGCTATGTGCAGAACGACATCACGGTCGATGCACTGGTCAAGCAGGCGTTGTCCCACGCCGAAGCCGGCGCCCAGGTCGTGGCACCTTCGGACATGATGGATGGTCGCATTCAGGCGATCCGCGAGGCCCTGGAACTGGCCGGGCATGTCAACGTGCGCATCATGGCCTATTCGGCCAAGTACGCCAGCGCCTACTACGGCCCGTTCCGCGATGCGGTGGGTTCGGCACTGAACCTGGGCAAGGCCAACAAGGCCTCGTACCAGATGGACCCGGCCAACAGCGACGAAGCGCTGCATGAAGTGGTCGCCGACCTGGCCGAAGGCGCCGACATGGTGATGGTCAAGCCGGGCATGCCGTACCTGGACATCCTTCACCGGGTCAAGGACGAGTTCAAGGTGCCGACCTTCGTTTATCAGGTCAGCGGTGAATACGCGATGCACATGGCCGCTATCCAGAACGGCTGGCTCAGCGAGGGGGTGATCCTCGAATCGCTCACCGCTTTCAAACGCGCCGGCGCAGACGGCATCCTGACCTACTTTGCCGTGCGCGCCGCTCAACTATTAAAAGGGCAATAGCCTCCCTCACAGGAACGTTCATGAATACCGAAGGACTCACCCAAGCCACTGTAGAAGTCGATGTTCAGGAGGCTACACCCGTGGTTGAGCCTGCCGTTGAAACTCCGCAGGTCGTGGAGCCTCCCGTGGCCGCAGCGCCTGCCATCGTCGTGCCGAACCTGGATGACAGCAGCCTGTACATCCACCGCGAGCTGTCGCAGTTGCAGTTCAACATCCGAGTGCTCGAGCAGGCGCTGGATGAGTCCTACCCCCTGCTGGAAAGGCTGAAGTTCCTGCTGATCTTCTCCAGCAACCTCGACGAATTCTTCGAGATCCGCGTCGCGGGTCTCAAGAAGCAGATCAATTTCGCCCGCGAACAGGCCGGTGCCGACGGCCTGCAGCCGCACCAGGCGCTGGCGCGCATCAGCGAACTGGTTCACGAGCAGGTCGACCGTCAGTACGCGATCCTCAATGACGTGCTGCTGCCCGAACTGGAAAAGCACCAGGTGCGCTTCATCCGTCGCCGCTACTGGACCACCAAGCTCAAGACCTGGGTGCGTCGCTATTTCCGTGACGAAATCGCGCCGATCATCACCCCGATCGGTCTCGACCCGACCCACCCGTTCCCCTTGCTGGTCAACAAGAGCCTGAACTTCATCGTCGAGCTGGAGGGCGTGGACGCCTTCGGTCGCGACTCGGGTCTGGCGATCATCCCGGCACCGCGCCTGCTGCCACGGGTCATCAAGGTGCCGGAAGATGTCGGCGGGCCGGGCGACAACTTCGTGTTCCTGTCGTCGATGATCCACGCGCATGCCGACGACCTGTTCCAGGGCATGAAGGTCAAGGGCTGCTATCAGTTCCGCCTGACCCGTAACGCCGACCTGGCGCTGGACTCCGAAGACGTCGAAGACCTGGCCCGCGCCCTGCGCGGCGAGCTGTTCTCGCGTCGGTATGGCGATGCGGTGCGCCTGGAAGTGGCCGATACCTGCCCGAAACACCTGTCGGACTACCTGCTCAAGCAGTTCAGCCTGACCGAATCGGAGCTGTATCAGGTCAATGGCCCGGTCAACCTCACCCGCCTGTTCAGTATCACCGGCCTGGACAGCCACCCCGAGCTGCAACATCCGCCGTTCACGCCGGCGATTCCCAAGCTGCTGCAGAACAGCGACAACCTGTTCAGCGTGATCCGCAAGCAGGACGTGCTGCTGCTGCACCCGTTCGAGTCCTTCACGCCGGTGGTCGACCTGCTGCGCCAGGCCGCCAAGGATCCACACGTGCTCGCGGTGCGCCAGACCCTGTACCGCAGCGGTGCCAACTCCGAGATCGTCGACGCGCTGGTGGATGCCGCGCGCAACGGCAAGGAAGTCACGGCGGTCATCGAGCTGCGCGCGCGTTTCGACGAAGAATCGAACCTGCAGCTGGCCAGCCGCCTGCAGGCTGCCGGTGCGGTGGTGATCTACGGCGTGGTGGGCTTCAAGACCCACTCCAAGATGATGTTGATCCTGCGTCGCGAAGCCGGGGAAATCGTGCGCTACGCACACCTGGGGACGGGTAACTACCATGCCGGCAACGCGCGGCTGTACACCGACTACAGCATGCTGACCTCCGACGACGCACTGTGCGAGGACGTGTCCAAGCTGTTCAGCCAGCTGATCGGCATGGGCAAGACCCTGCGCATGAAGAAGCTGCTGCACGCGCCGTTCACCCTCAAGAAGGGCATTCTCGACATGATTGCCCGGGAGACGCAGTTCGCCATCGAGGGCAAGCCGGCGCACATCATCGCCAAGTTCAACTCGCTGACCGACCCGAAGGTCATCCGCGCGCTGTACAAGGCCAGCCAGGCGGGTGTGAAGATCGACCTGATCGTGCGCGGCATGTGCTGCCTGCGCCCCGGCATCGCCGGCGTGTCGCACAACATCCAGGTGCGTTCGATCATCGGCCGCTTCCTGGAGCACACGCGGGTCTACTACTTCCTCAATGGCGGCGAAGAGCAGATGTTCCTGTCCAGTGCCGACTGGATGGAGCGCAACCTCGACAAGCGCGTCGAGACCTGCTTCCCGGTGGAGGGCAAGAAGCTGATCCTGCGGGTCAAGAAGGAGCTGGAGCTGTACCTCACCGACAACACCCACAGCTGGCTGCTGCAGTCAGACGGTCGCTACCTGCGCAGTTCGCCGACCGGCAACCAGAACGCCCGCAGTGCCCAGGCGACCCTGCTGGAGCGCCTGAGCAACCCGGTGCTTACCGTGCGCTGAAGACGATCCCGACCCGGGTCAGCCACTCCGCTTCCAGCGCGAAGTCGGCCTGGGTCAGCTGGTTGTTTTCCAGCCAGCCATCCGGGAACTGCGCGTCCAGGTTCGGGCCGTCGGCGCGCAGCACCACGGTCGGCATTTCCTGGGTGCCACGGATGTGGTGGAACAGGATGGCGAAGCGCAGCAGCACGCACAGGCGGATCAGCTTGATGCCTTCGTCGCCGAACTCGGCGAACTTGTCCTTGGGGATGTTGCGCCGGTGGCCACGCACCAGCAGGGCCAGCTTCTGCTGGTCTTCGTGGGAGAAGCCGGCCAGGTCGGAGTGTTCGATCAGGTAGGCGCCGTGCTTGTGGTAATGGTAGTGGGCGATGTCCAGGCCCACTTCATGCACCTTGGCGGCCCAGCTCAGCAGCTCGGCGTAGTTTTCATCCTGCAATTCCCAGGCATCGGCCACCTGCTCCAAAGCCATCAGCGCCTTGCGCTCGACCCGTGCGGCCTGCTCCATATCGACGTGGTAGCGCTCCATCAGCGAGTTCAGCGTGCGCTCGCGCACGTCTTCGTGATGGTGACGGCCCAGCAGGTCGTAGAGCACGCCTTCGCGCAGAGCGCCTTCGCAGTGGTCCATGCGCTGCAGTTCGAGGGCGTCGAAGATGGCTTCGAGAATCGCCAGGCCAGCCGGGAAAATCGCCAGGCGGTCGGGCTTGATGCCTTCGAAGTCGATCTTGTCGATGTCGCCCAGCTTGAACAGGCGGCGCTTGAGCCAGGCCAGGCCCTCGGCGTTCACTTCGCCCGAGCCGTGGCCATTAGCCTTGAGCACGGCACCGATGGCGCGGATGGTACCGGACGAGCCGATCGCCTCGTCCCATTTCAGGCGGTGCAGAGCCTGCTCGATGCTCATCAGTTCCAGGCGCGCGGCGGTATAGGCCTGGGCATAGCGGGCCGGGGTGATCTTGCCGTCGCGGAAGTAGCGCTGCGTGTAGCTTACGCAGCCCATCTGCAGGCTTTCGCGCAGCAGCGGCTCGAAGCGCTGGCCGATGATGAACTCGGTACTGCCGCCGCCGATATCGGCCACCAGGCGCTTGCCGGGGGTGTCGGCGAGGGTATGCGAGACGCCCAGATAGATGAGGCGGGCCTCTTCACGACCGGAGATCACTTCCACGGGGTGGCCGAGGATGGCTTCGGCGCGATGGATGAATTCGTTGCGGTTGCGTGCTTCGCGCAGGGCGTTGGTGCCGACGATCCGTACGGCGCCCAGCGGCATGCCGTTGATCAGTTGGGCGAAGCGCTTGAGGCAGTCCAGGCCGCGTTGCATGGACTCTTCGGTGAGCTGACGTTCCTCATTGATACCCGCTGCCAGTTGAACCTTTTCTCCCAGCCGCTCAAGAATGCGGATGTCGCCTTGATTGGCCTTGGCGACAACCATATGAAAGCTGTTGGAACCCAGATCGATCGCGGCGATCAGGGAAAAATTCTTGGCTTTGGTATGAGGCATGGTCAGAAAATTCCGGTCAATGACCGCGCCATCCTGCCACGATCCATGCCGGACGCCAACGCGCAGCTGCCCGTAGGGCTGCCGGATGAGCCTTTGCAAGCGGGTGAGGTCATTCGTCGGCCAAGCGCCGGTCGATCGCGAGGCAGCAGGGCCTTGGGCTATAACCTCTGTCTCGTTCCTTCATAGGCATAGTCAATGACGCCGCGCTTCCGCATTGGTAGCGGTGCCGCTATGATGGACGCACGTTTTTTTGCCTAGCAACCCGGAGAATTCCATGAGTAGCGACCTGATCAAACACGTCACCGACGCCAGCTTCGAAGCCGATGTTCTCCAGGCTCAAGGCCCTGTGCTGGTTGACTACTGGGCTGAATGGTGCGGCCCTTGCAAGATGATCGCTCCGGTTCTGGACGACATCGCTGCCACCTATGAAGGCAAGCTGACCGTCGCCAAGCTGAACATCGACGAAAACCAGGAAACCCCTGCCAAGCACGGCGTGCGCGGCATTCCGACCCTGATGCTGTTCAAGAACGGCAATGTCGAGGCCACCAAGGTCGGCGCGCTGTCGAAGTCGCAACTGGCGGCTTTCATCGACGCCAACCTGTAACGCCCGAGCGCTTCAAGACCCCGCAAACAGCGGGGTTTTTTTTGAGCCGCGATACTAGACGCTTCCCTGGTCAGGTGTTACATTCGGCCCCGCAACGGCTTTCCCGTTGCCCCCTGCTAGCCGTCGCCGACGCTCTCCTTTCGATTCAGTACGCGATCCTTTCGCCATCTCCGCGGCGCGGTTTCATTAAGCCCTAGCTTAATTCCCCCTCATATACGATTACTTCATTCCCCTATGAACCTGACTGAACTCAAGCAAAAGCCGATTACCGATCTGCTCGAAATGGCCGAACAGATGGGCATAGAAAATATGGCCCGTTCGCGCAAGCAGGATGTGATTTTTTCCCTGCTCAAGAAGCACGCCAAGAGCGGTGAAGAGATCTCCGGTGATGGCGTGCTGGAGATCCTCCAGGACGGCTTTGGTTTTCTGCGTTCTGCGGATGCTTCCTATCTGGCCGGCCCGGACGATATCTACGTCTCGCCGAGCCAGATCCGCCGTTTCAACCTGCGTACCGGGGACACCATCGTCGGCAAGATCCGCCCGCCGAAGGAAGGCGAGCGTTACTTCGCCCTGCTGAAGGTCGACTCGATCAACTTCGACCGCCCCGAGAACGCCAAGAACAAGATCCTGTTCGAGAACCTGACGCCGCTGTTCCCCAACGAGCGCCTGAAGATGGAGGCCGGCAACGGCTCCACCGAAGACCTCACCGGCCGGGTCATCGACCTCTGCGCTCCGATCGGCAAGGGTCAGCGCGGCCTGATCGTCGCCCCGCCGAAAGCGGGCAAGACCATCATGCTGCAGAACATCGCGGCCAACATCACCCGCAACAACCCTGAATGCCACCTGATCGTGCTGCTGATCGACGAGCGTCCCGAGGAAGTGACCGAGATGCAGCGCACCGTGCGCGGCGAAGTGGTCGCCTCGACCTTCGACGAGCCGCCGACCCGTCACGTACAGGTCGCCGAGATGGTCATCGAGAAGGCCAAACGCCTGGTCGAGCACAAGAAGGACGTGGTCATCCTGCTCGACTCGATCACCCGTCTGGCACGTGCCTACAACACCGTAATCCCGAGTTCCGGCAAGGTCCTGACCGGTGGTGTCGACGCCCACGCCCTGGAAAAGCCGAAGCGTTTCTTCGGTGCGGCGCGTAACATCGAGGAGGGCGGCTCGCTGACCATCATCGCCACCGCGCTGATCGAAACCGGCTCGAAGATGGATGAAGTGATCTACGAAGAGTTCAAGGGTACCGGCAACATGGAGCTGCCCCTGGACCGCAAGATCGCCGAGAAGCGTGTATTCCCGGCCATCAACATCAACCGTTCCGGCACCCGCCGCGAAGAGCTGCTGACCGCCGACGACGAGCTGCAGCGTATGTGGATCCTGCGCAAGCTGCTGCATCCGATGGACGAAGTGGCGGCCATCGAGTTCCTGGTGGACAAGCTCAAGACCACCAAGACCAACGATGAATTCTTCCTGTCCATGAAACGCAAGTAACGGACGGTTTCATCGGAAATGGCGCCCTCGCGGCGCCATTTTTTTTGCCTGTGCGCTGGCACGTCCATACAGAGCAGGTACGATGTGCACCTCTTTGTAAAAGTGGCCGGGTCAATGAAATTCAAGGATCTTAGGGACTTCGTGCAGCAGCTTGAGCAGCGCGGAGAATTGAAACGCATCCAGATGCCCATCTCCCCCGTGCTGGAGATGACCGAAATCTGTGACCGCACCCTGCGAGCCAAGGGCCCGGCCCTGCTCTTCGAAAAACCGGTGGGCTTCGACATGCCGGTGTTGGGTAACCTGTTCGGTACGCCGGAGCGGGTCGCCATGGGCATGGGCGCCGAATCCATCGCCGAGCTGCGCGAAATAGGCAAGCTGCTGGCCTTCCTCAAGGAGCCCGAGCCGCCCAAGGGGCTCAAGGACGCCTGGTCCAAGCTGCCGATCTTCAAGAAAGTCATCGCCATGGCGCCCAAGGTGGTCAAGGACGCGCCCTGCCAGGAAGTGGTCATCGAGGGTGATGACGTCGACCTTGGCCTGCTGCCGGTGCAGACCTGCTGGCCTGGCGATGTCGCGCCGCTGATCACCTGGGGTTTGACCGTCACCCGCGGGCCGAACAAGGAGCGCCAGAACCTGGGCATCTATCGCCAGCAGGTGATCGGCCGCAACAAGGTCATCATGCGCTGGCTGAGCCATCGGGGTGGGGCGCTGGACTACAAGGAATGGTGCGCGAAGAATCCGGGCCAGCCGTTCCCGGTAGCCGTAGCCCTGGGCGCCGACCCGGCGACCATTCTCGGCGCGGTGACGCCGGTGCCGGACAGCCTGTCCGAATACGCTTTCGCCGGCCTGCTGCGTGACAGCCGCACCGAGCTGATCAAGTGCCGGGGCAGTGACCTGCAGGTGCCGGCCAGCGCCGAGATCGTCCTCGAAGGTGTGATTCATCCCGGTGAGATGGCCGACGAAGGCCCCTATGGCGACCATACGGGCTACTACAACGAGGTGGACAGCTTTCCGGTGTTCACCGTCGAGCGAATCACCCATCGGCAAAAGCCGATCTACCACAGCACCTACACCGGCCGGCCGCCGGATGAGCCGGCAATTCTTGGCGTGGCGCTCAACGAAGTGTTCGTGCCGATCCTGCAGAAGCAGTTTCCGGAGATCACCGACTTCTACCTGCCGCCCGAGGGCTGCTCGTACCGCATGGCGGTGGTGACCATGAAGAAGCAGTACCCCGGCCATGCCAAGCGCGTCATGCTGGGTGTGTGGTCGTTCCTGCGACAGTTCATGTACACCAAGTTCGTTATCGTCACCGACGACGATATCAATGCACGGGACTGGAACGACGTCATCTGGGCCATCACCACGCGCATGGACCCCAAGCGCGACACGGTGATGATCGACAACACCCCTATCGACTACCTCGATTTCGCCTCGCCGGTGTCCGGCCTGGGCTCGAAGATGGGCTTGGACGCCACCCACAAGTGGCCGGGCGAAACCAGTCGCGAGTGGGGGCGTGCCATCGTCAAGGATGAAGCGACCACACGCCGTGTGGACGAGATCTGGAACCAGCTGGGAATCGATTGATGCGTGTAACCCTGCAGCCCTCCGGCGCCATTCTGCAAACTCTGCCCGGTGAGGCCATCCTGGCGGCGGCGCAGCGTCTGGGCTACGAATGCCCGAACAGCTGCCGCAATGGCAACTGCCATGTCTGTGCGGCGCTGCTGGTGGAAGGCCGCGTGGTCCAGGACGGTCAGGAGCACGACCATGGCGAGGTGTATACCTGCCTGGCACAGCCGCTGGAGGATTGCGTGGTGCTCTGGGACGGCGTGTTGGCGCACGGCGAGCTGCCGGTGCGGCGCCTGGCCTGCCAGCTCAGTGAATGTGTCGCGGTGGGTGGCGATGTCTGGCGCATCGGCCTGCGCGCCCCAGCGGGCAAGCCGCCGCGCTATCACGCCGGGCAGTACCTGATGCTCGAACGTGAAGACGGCGGCCAGTCGGCGTTCTCCCTGGCCAGCGCGCCGCATGCCGGGCGTGATCTGGAGCTGCACGTGCTGGCCCGCGAGGCCGGTGCCCAGGCCCTGCTGGCGCAGTTGCAGCGCGACGGGCTGGCGCGGGTCGAGCTGCCATTCGGTGATACCCATCTGGCCGAGCTACCGGATGGACCGTTGGTACTGATCGCTGCCGGCACCGGCATGGCGCAGATGCACAGCCTTATCGAACACTGTCGCGTCAGCGGCTTCCGCCATCCGGTGCACTTGTACTGGGGCGTGCGCCGCCCCGAGGATTTCTACGTCATCCGCCATTGGGACGCCTGGCAGCAGCTGCCCAACCTGCATCTGCACAAGGTGGTCAGTGACCTCTGTGGTTGGGAGGGGCGTTGCGGCCTGTTGCATGAGGCGGTGCGTGAAGACATCGCCGACCTTTCTCAGGTGCATGTCTACGCCAGCGGCTCGCCCGCGATGGTGTATGCCACCCTTGATGCGCTGGTCGAAGCGGGCATGGACGCCCACCGCATGCGCGCCGACGTATTCGCCTACGCCCCTCGCTGACCGGCCTGAAGCGGCTTGGGCCGTGAATCGACCGCCTGTTCATGGCAGATGCAATGAATTTCCTGGTCCTTTCGCGAGCCAGCCCGCTTATGACCTGCCCGCAGAGCATTATTGCCAATCGGTCTTGAAAACCGCGTGCTTAGCGCTTCGCCAGACGGTCCAGGCGGTTGGATTGGATTTTGCTTCATGCCAGTATGATCCGGCCGCCGGAATCGTTTCACTGGCGGCTGCTCGATTCTTTTCGCTCTATCGCTATCGCGACACCGGTCTGTCGGCCGATGGGCGCCAGATGCCCGGCACCGGCTGGCCATGGCAAGGCACTTGCCAGGGAGACTCAATGGGTAATCCAGTCAATGATCTCGCCGCGGCCGTACACGGCGGCCTGGGCCTCACTTATCCGCCGGTCATCGACCTCGGCCCGCAACTGACCCACGAACAACTGCTGGCCTCGATGCACGCTACCCTGCAACGGCATGAGGGCGGGCCGGTCTGGCTGTTCGCCTATGGTTCGTTGATCTGGCGCCCGGAGTGCGCCACCGTGGAGCGCCAGCGCGCCCGTGTGCATGGTTACCACCGCGGGCTGTATCTCTGGTCGCATGAGCATCGCGGTACGCCGGATGCGCCGGGGCTGGTATTCGGCCTGGATCGCGGTGGTTCCTGCACGGGCGTCGCCTATCGCCTGGCCGATGAATGCCTGGAAGAGTCGTTGCTGGCGCTGTGGAAACGCGAGATGCCATACCCGTCGTATCGGCCGCACTGGCTCAGTTGCCGGCTGGCCGATGGCAGCAAGATCCAGGCCTTGGGCTTCGTGCTGGAGCGGCACCTGCCCAGCTACGCGGGCAACCTGCCCGACAGTGTGCTGAGCCAGGTCCTGGCCTGCGCCAGCGGGCGTTCCGGCACCACGCGCGATTACGTGCAGCAGACTGCCCAGGCGTTGCGCAGCCACGCCATGCCAGACCGGAATCTGGAGGCGCGGCTCAGGCGTTGCGGGTCGCTGGTCTGAATCAGGCCTTGACCGGACGCGAGGTGCTGGCAGCCTGCTTGTGCCGCAGGGTCGGTGCCAGGAAGGCCATGGCCAGGATGCACGAACCCACCAGCAGGACGAAGCCGCCGTCCCAGCCGAAGTGGTCCACGGTGTAGCCGATGGCGGCGCTGGCTGCGACCGATCCGCCTAGGTAGCCGAACAGGCCGGTAAAGCCGGCGGCGGTACCGGCGGCTTTCTTCGGCGCCAGTTCCAGGGCCTGCAAGCCGATCAGCATCACCGGGCCGTAGATCAGGAAGCCGATCGACACCAGGGCGATCATGTCCACGGTCGGGTTGCCTTCCGGGTTCAGCCAGTAGACCAGGGTGGCGACGGTCACCAGGAACATAAACACCATGCCGGTCAGGCCGCGATTACCCTTGAAGATCTTGTCCGACATCCAGCCGCACAGCAGGGTGCCGGGAATGCCGGCCCACTCGTAGAGGAAATATGCCCAGGAGCTTTTATCGACGGTGAAGTGCTTGGCTTCCTTGAGGTAGGTGGGCGCCCAGTCGAGTACGCCGTAGCGCAGCAGGTAGACGAACACGTTGGCCAGGGCGATGTACCACAGCAGCTTGTTGCGCAGCACGTACTTGACAAAGATTTCCTTGGTGCTGAATTCCTCTTCATGGCTGGCGTCGTAGCCTTCCGGGTAATCGTTCTTGTATTGCTCGATCGACGGCAGGCCCACCGATTGCGGGGTGTCGCGCATGGTCGCGAAGGCGAACACCGCCACCAGCAAAGCCACCGCCGCCGGCACGTAGAACGCCGCATGCCAGTCGTTGGTCCAGCCCAGGCCGAGCAGGAACAGTGGGCCGATCAGGCCGCCACCGACGTTGTGCGCAACGTTCCATACCGACACCACGCCACCGCGTTCCTTCTGCGACCACCAGTGCACCATGGTGCGCCCGCTGGGCGGCCAGCCCATGCCCTGTGCCCAGCCATTGATGAACAGCAGGATGAACATGATGGTCACGCTGGACGTGGCCCAAGGCGCGAAGCCGAAGATGAACATCACTCCGGCCGAGACCAGCAGGCCGAAGGGCAGGAAGTAGCGTGGGTTGGAGCGGTCGGAGACCAGGCCCATGAGGAACTTCGACAGGCCGTAGGCGATGGCGATGGCCGACATCGCCACCCCCAGCTGGCCGCGGGTATAGCCCTCTTCGATGAGGTAGGGCATGGCCAGCGAGAAGTTCTTGCGCAGCAGGTAGTAACCGGCATAGCCAATGAAGATGCCGGCGAAGATCTGCCAGCGCAGGCGACGGTAGGTGCTGTCGACCTGCTCTTCGGGCAGGGGCGCGCGGTGTGGGGCGGGACGGAAAAACGCAAACATGAAGATGCTCCGGTTCTTGTTCTTTTTGCGAAAGTGAATGTTACATTTTCGTTACAGAAAAAAGCAGTGCCTCCGGACGTTTGGAGCCAAATTTTTTTCGTTTTTGTTCATTTGTGAACATGTTCGCACTTCGGTGGTGCGCCAGCTTGCACGCAGCGTGACGCCGTCGACCTATTCCTTTTGCGCGTTTGGCCGATAAGCTCTGAGTAGTCCGGATTCATGCCAGGCCTGTGCTGGGTCTGGCAGCCGGATTGGCGCTACACTGCGTGTCGCTGCGGCGCTCGCCCCGGGCGACCGGCCTGGCGCTGCGCGGGCAAATCGAATTGAGGAGTGGATTGTGAAAGCGTGGATCCTGATGTTGCTGGCTTTGACCTTGCCCGCCCTGGCGCAGGCCGAGGAAAAGAAGGAAGAATCGGCTGAGCCCAAGCCAGCCTATGTGACCCTCGCGCCACCGTTCGTTGGCAACTACGCCCTGGATGGCGGCCCCAAGCTGCGCGTCTACAAGGCCGACATCGCCTTGCGCGTGACCGGCACCGAGGCCCAGGCTGCGGTCAAGCGCAATGATCCCCTGATTCGCAATCAACTGGTGGCGCTGTTCTCCCAGCAGACCGTCGAGAGCATGAGCAGCGCCGATGCCAAGGAAAAGCTGCGTCAGGAAGCGCTCAAGCAGGTTCAGCAGGTGTTGACCACCGAAGAGGGGCAGCCCTATGTCGAAGACCTGCTGTTCAACAACCTGATCGCCCAGTAAAGGCATTCAGCGCAGGGCGAGAATGGCCGCCCACTGTTCGGCGGTCACCGGCATCACCGACAGGCGGCTGCCCTTTTGCACCAGCGGCAACTGTTCCAGTGCGCTCTGCTGTTTCAGGTAACCCAGCCCCAGCACTTGGGTGAAGAGGCTCTCGAAGGCAACGTCGATGGCGCTCCAGGGGTTCTTTTCCGCGCTGGCCTTGGCGTCGAAGTAATGACTGTCGGGGTCCAAGGCCGTAGGGTCCGGGTAGGCGGCGCGAGCGATGGTGCCGATACCGGCAATGCCGGGTTCCGGGCAACTGGAGTGGTAGAAGAAGAACGCATCGCCTATCTTCATGGCACGCAGAAAGTTGCGTGCCTGATAGTTGCGCACCCCGTCCCAGCGGGCTGTGCCCAAGCGTTTCAGGTCGCTGATCGAGAACTCGTCAGGCTCCGATTTCATCAGCCAGTAGGCCACGTTGCATACTCCTGTTACGAAAAAAACAAGGCAATGACAAACCGACAGCCGGTTGACGTCAGGATTTGCGTACTGGATCACGTTATCGCAAAATGCCGCACCTTTCAGTTATCGCTGTTGCACGACCATCTACATCGCTGCCGACAACGTATTGATTTGCTGCAGGAGGGCAATCAATGAATCGCAAGCCGGATCTTCTCTGGATTCTCGTTTTCTTGTTCGGCTTGGGTATCGTGACCACCGGTTATGCGCAGAGTCTCTGGTCCAACAAGACTGAAGCGCCCGTCCACGTCGCTCAGCAGAAGGGCGTGAGCCGCAACTGAGCCGTCCTGGGGTCAGTCGGTGAACGCGGCTTCAGCCACGAAGACCGCCCGCTCACAGCAGATGCGCTGATTTACTGCCCATTCGCGGCTGAAGCCGCTGCTACTTGGTTCGATTGGTAAGCATCAGGCCTGGGCCAAGTACCAGCGCTTGTCCGAGACCGTGCCCAGCAGCGGGATATCCCAACTGGCCATCGCCAGGCGCTCGACTTTCTGACATTCATGGGCCAGCCCGAGCAATACCGGCTTGCGCCAGGTCTTGCGGCGGCTGCGATAAGCCAGGCTGCGGTCGTAGAAACCACCCCCCATGCCCAATCGACCGCCCTGTTCGTCGAAGCCCACCAGGGGCAGAAGAACCAGGTCCAGCGCCCATACTGGTCGCTGCCTCGAGCGGTCGATGCGCGGTTCCGGAATGCCGAAGCGGTTCGCTCGCAGGGCTTCACCCCGGCGCACCCGCTGGAACACCATTTTCGTCCGTGGCCAGGCGTTCAGCACTGGCAGGTAGGTGGCCTTGCCGCGACGTTGGGCTGCGCGCATCAGCCAGCGCGGGTCGATTTCCCCGTCATTGGCCAGATACAGCGAGACATGCCGAGCGCGGCGGAACAGCGGGTGCTGGGCCAGCTGGCGGTACAGGTCGCGTGCAGCATCACGTTGCTGGCTCTGGCTCAGGGCTCTGCGGGCCTGGCGCAGTTGGCGACGCAATTGCGGGCGGGTCAGGACGGGTTGGGTGCTCATGAACGGCTGGTCATGCAGGCGGGTCCTCGACTGAGGAAGGGGAACAGCCACTGCCAGTGAGGGCAGGCAATGGCTGAAAACTGGACTCCCCGACGAGCCGCTGTCGGTGTAGCCCTTGAACCCGAAAGTTCAAGGTGGAGATTGCAGGAGGTTTTAAGGCTTTCCGTCGAGCGGACATGCACACCAACCCCGACGTGCAACCCCCGTGGTTGTGCGTATCGGCTCAGGGACATGACCGACTGGCAAACACTCCAGGGAGCGGCGCAAGTATACAGAAACGTTACGCAATATTCAGCCCCGAGACGCATCCGGTGCTGGAGCGCCCTCGCCAGCCAGGGCCAGATCGACTTTTTCGAGCAGGTCACGGACCTGTTCGCGGGTCGAGCCGCCGACCTGCATGTCGGGCAGATTCTGCTTGTGCAGCAGGTCGTGGGTAATGTTCAGGGCAGCCATGACGGCGATCCGATCCGCGCCGATCACTTTGCCGCTGCTGCGGATCTCACGCATCTTGCCGTCCAGGTAGCGGGCGGCGCTGATCAGGTTGGTGCGCTCTTCCTGAGGGCAGATGATCGAGTATTCCTTATCGAGGATTTGGACGGTGACGCTGTTGCCGTTGCTCATGAGTCTTGCTCCAGGGCCTTGAGGCGCGAAATCAGTGACTCGACCTTCTGCCGGGCGATTTCGTTCTTTTCGATGAGGTGGGCGCGTTCCTCGCGCCAGGACTTTTCCTGAGCTAATAGGAACGCATTTTGGCTTTTTAGTTGCTCGACCCGTTCGAGCAACAGCTCCAACCGGTTCATCAGCGCTTGCAGATCGGTGTCTGGCATGGGTCCCCACGGAATACTTTCTGATGAGCGGCACGACTTCGCCGTCGATGATTCTGCCTGGTGGGGACTTTAAGGGTTTCGGCTTGTGCTGAAACGCTAACAGCCCCTACGATACAAGGCCTCCATTCTAGACATTGCGCCCTTTGGCGACCAGTTGACCATGCCCACTCCGAATTCTCCCTACAAAGCCTTCGCCACCCTGCTGAGCAGCAATGGCCACCCGGTCTCTCCCGCCGAACTGCACGGCCTTCTGCTTGGCCGCAGTTGCGCTGGCGCCGGTTTCGACAGCGAAGGCTGGTTCGCCGACGCTTCTATCCTGCTGGAGTCCGAGCCCCAGGAAAACGTGCGCCAGGCGCTGGTCGGCCTGCAGGAAATGGTCAAGGGCGAGTTGAGCAGCGAAGACATGACCGTGGTCCTGCTGCTGCCCGGCGACGACGAACCACTGGCCGAACGCGCTGTGGCGCTGGGGCAGTGGTGCCAAGGCTTCCTCTCGGGCTTCGGCCTGGCGGCCGGCGACCGCGTACTGAGCATCGAGGCCACCGAAGTGCTGCAGGACCTCGCTGCCATTGCCCAGGTCCAGGACGCCCTCGAAGAGTCCGAGGATGGCGAAAACGACTACATGGAAGTCATGGAATACCTGCGCGTCGCGCCGTTGCTGCTGTACTCCGAGTGTGTCAGGAAAGACCCTGCCCAGGCGCAGCCCAAGCCGTCCCTGCACTGATCCCCAACCCGGCGTGGCCGGTTGCGGCTGGCCCGCAGCGGCGCGCCTCCACGGGAGGTGTCCCTTGTCGATGATCCATATTCCGAAGGCCGAGTACGCGCGGCGTCGCAAGGCCCTGATGGCGCAGATGGAGCCCAACAGCATCGCCATCCTGCCGGCGGCGGCCGTGGCTATCCGTAATCGTGACGTCGAGCACGTCTACCGCCAGGACAGCGACTTCCAGTACCTGACCGGTTTTCCTGAACCCGAAGCGGTGGTTGTGCTGATTCCGGGTCGCGAATACGGCGAGTACGTGCTGTTCTGCCGCGAGCGCAACCCCGAGCGTGAACTGTGGGACGGCCTGCGCGCCGGCCAGGAGGGCGCCGTACGTGACTACGGTGCCGACGACGCATTCCCCATCAATGACATCGACGACATCCTGCCCGGCCTCATCGAAGGCCGGGACCGGGTCTACTCGGCCATGGGCAGCCATGCCGAGTTCGACCGGCACCTGATGGAGTGGATCAACAGCATCCGCTCCAAGGCTCATCTCGGCGCCCAGCCGCCGAACGAATTCGTTGCCCTGGATCACCTGCTGCATGACATGCGCCTGTATAAATCGGCCGCCGAGGTCAAGGTCATGCGCTATGCCGCGCAGGTCTCGGCGCGTGCCCACGTACGCGCCATGCAGGCTTGCCGCGCCGGGTTGCACGAATACAGCCTGGAGGCCGAGCTGGAATACGAATTCCGCAAGGGCGGTGCACGCATGCCGGCCTATGGGTCCATCGTCGCTTCCGGCCGCAACGCCTGCATCTTGCATTACCAGGAAAACGCCGCTGCGCTGAAAAACGGCGACCTGGTGCTGATCGATGCCGGTTGCGAGATCGACTGCTACGCCAGCGACATCACCCGCACCTTTCCGGTCAGCGGCCGCTTTTCAGTCGAGCAGAAGGCGATCTACGAACTGGTGCTCAAGGCCCAGCAGGCCGCCTTCGAGGCCATCGGGCCCGGTCGGCACTGGAACGAGGCCCACGAGGCCACGGTGCAGGTGATCACCGCCGGCCTGGTTGAGTTGGGGTTGCTCAAGGGTGACGTGGCGCAACTGATCGAAGACGGTGCGCACCGGGCGTTCTACATGCACCGTGCCGGGCACTGGCTGGGCATGGACGTGCACGATGTCGGCGACTACAAGGTCGGTGGTGAGTGGCGTGTGCTTGAACCCGGCATGGCACTGACCGTCGAGCCGGGAATCTATATTGCGGCAGACAACCAGAATGTCGCGAAGAAATGGCGGGGTATCGGTGTGCGAATCGAAGACGATGTGGTGGTGACCCGGCAGGGCTGCGAGATCCTCACCGGTGACGTGCCGCGCAGCGTGGCCGAGATCGAGGCGCTGATGGCTGCGGCGCGCGCGGAGGTGGCATGAGCCGTTGCAACCTGGCGATCATCGGCGGCGGCCTGGTCGGCGCCAGTCTGGCCCTGGCCTTGCAGGCCGGTGCCCGCGAGCGTGGCTGGAAGATCGTGCTGATCGAGCCCTTCGCGCCGGGCGACAGCTTTCAGCCCAGCTACGACGCGCGGTCCTCGGCCTTGTCGTTCGGCACCCGGCGCGTCTACGAGCGGCTGGGGCTGTGGCAAGCCATCGCCCGACGGGCCGAGCCGATCCTGCAGATCCAGGTCTCCGACCGCGGACGTTTTGGCGCGACCCGCCTGTCGGCCATCGAAGAAGGTGTACCGGCGCTGGGCTACGTGGCCGAGAACGCCTGGCTGGGCCAGTGCCTGTGGCAGGCGCTGGACCCCGAGGTGGTGAGCTGGCGGGTGCCGGCCGAAGTGCTGAAGATGCAGGCCGTGGACGCCGGCTACCGGCTGACCCTCAATGACGATACCGAACTGGAGTGTGACCTGGCCGTGCTGGCCGATGGTGGGCGCTCCAGCCTGCGTGAGCAACTGGGCATCGGCGTACGCCAGCGGCCCTACGGGCAGAGTGCGCTGATTGCCAACATCACCCCAAGCGAAGCGCATGGCGGTCAGGCCTTCGAGCGCTTTACCGAACAAGGCCCCATGGCCCTGTTGCCGTTGCCGGACAACCGCTGCGCGCTGGTCTGGACCCGTAAGGGCGATGACACCCAGCGGCTGGCGGCCTTGGACGACCAAGCGTTCCTCAGCGAGCTGCAGGGCGTTTTCGGTTACCGCCTGGGCCGGCTGTGCCAGGTCGGTGCCCGGCATGTCTACCCGCTGAACCTGGTCGAGGCCGAAGAGCAGGTGCGTTCGCACCTGGTGGTGCTGGGCAACGCGGCGCACAGCCTGCACCCCATCGCCGGGCAGGGCTTCAATCTGTCGTTGCGTGACGTCGACGCACTGGCTGAGACCCTGCTGGAAAGCGACCGGTCGCCGGGCGAGCTGGCGACCCTGCAGCGTTACCTCGACCGCCAGCGATTGGACCAGCAGATGACCGTCGGCTTTTCCGACAAGGTCACCCGGCTGTTCGGCAGCTCGCAGCCGTGGGTCGTGGCCGGCCGTAACGTGGGCCTGCTCGGCCTGGACCTGCTGCCCCCGGCCAAGCGCTGGTTCGCCCGCCAGGCCATGGGCCTGGGGACCCGCTCGGACGCCTAGGCGTCCGAGCGGCCAAAAAGCCTGTTTTTCTAGAAGAGTGATCTGAACCATGGAAACCCGTGCGGATGTGCTGATCGTCGGAGCCGGTATGGTCGGCAGTGCCCTGGCCCTGGCCTTGCAGGGCAGCGGCCTGGACGTACTGGTGGTCGACGGTGGTGCGCTGAGCGTCAAGCCGTTCGACCCGCAGGCCGCCTTCGAACCGCGGGTCAGCGCCCTGTCGGCGGCCAGCCAGCGCATTCTCGAACGCCTCGGGGCCTGGGAAGGCATCGCCGCGCGCCGGCTCAGCCCCTACAGCCAGATGCAGGTGTGGGACGGCAGCGGCACCGGGCAGATCCACTTCTGCGCCTCCAGCGTGCATGCCGAAGTGCTCGGCCATATCGTCGAGAACCGGGTCATCCAGGACGCCTTGCTCGAACGCCTGCACGACAGTGACATCGGCCTGCTGGGCGAGGCGCGCCTGGAGCAGTTGCGCCACTCCGGCGATGACTGGCTGCTGACCCTGGCCGATGGCCGCCAGCTGCGTGCGCCGCTGGTGATCGGCGCCGACGGCGCGCACTCGGCGATCCGCCGGCTCAGTGGCACGCCGACCCGCGAATGGGATTACCTGCACCACGCCATCGTCACCAGCGTACGCACTGCCGAACCTCATGGGCGCACGGCCTGGCAACGCTTCACCGACGACGGCCCGCTGGCCTTCCTGCCGCTGGAGCGCGAGGGCGAGCACTGGTGTTCCATCGTCTGGTCGGTAACCCCGGCCCAGGCTGATCGCCTCATGTCGCTGGACAGCGGCGCGTTCTGTCAGGCCCTGGAACGCGCTTTCGAAGGTCGCTTGGGCAAGGTTCTGGGCTGCGACCCGCGCCTGTGCGTGCCGCTACGCCAGCGTCACGCCAAGCGCTACGTCGCCCGCGGACTGGCGCTGATCGGTGATGCCGCGCACACCATTCACCCTTTGGCCGGGCAGGGTGTGAACCTCGGCTTCCTGGATGCCGCCGTACTCGCCGAGGTGTTGCTGCATGCCGCCGCGCGTGGCGAGAACCTTGCCGACGAGCGTGTGCTGGCGCGCTATGAGCGGCGACGCATGCCGCACAACCTGAGCCTGATGGCGGCGATGGAGGGCTTCCAGCGCCTGTTCCAGGCCGACCGCCTGCCAATTCGCTGGCTGCGCAACACCGGGTTGAAGGTGGTCAACGACCTGCCGGAGGTCAAGGCGCTGTTCGTGCGTGAAGCGCTGGGCCTGAGTGGCGACATGCCCGAGCTGGCCAAGGTCGCGAACTGAGGCGAAAGACGCTCGATCAGCTTGTAACATCTGGTTACGCCTCGGCACCGGCTTCGATTGAGGTGGTTAATGGGATTCACTACCATTTCGCCCTCTCATCCGAAACCAGAGACTTCCCCATGCAGGCAAGCAAGCATCTCCTGGCCGCCCTGACCTTGGCGCTGCTCGTTCCGGCGGCCCAGGCGGCCGACGAGGTGGTGGTGTACTCGTCGCGCATCGACGAACTGATCAAGCCTGTGTTCGATGCCTATACCGCCAAGACCGGTGTGCAGATCAAGTTCATCACCGACAAGGAAGCGCCCTTGATGCAGCGCATCAAGGCCGAGGGCCAGAACGGCGTGGCCGACCTGCTGCTGACCGTGGACGCCGGCAACCTCTGGCAGGCCGAGCAGATGGGCATCCTGCAGCCGTTCACGTCCAAGGTGATCGACGACAACATCCCGCCACAGTACCGCTCCTCGACCCACGCCTGGACCGGCCTGAGCCTGCGTGCGCGGACCATCGCCTACTCCACCGCGCGGGTCAAACCCGAAGAACTGACCACCTACGAGGCGCTGGCCAACAAGAACTGGGAAGGCCGCCTGTGCCTGCGTACGGCCAAGAAGGTCTACAACCAGTCGCTGACCGCGACCCTGATCGAGACTCATGGTGCCGAAGCGACCGAGAAGATCCTCAAGGGCTGGGTCAACAACCTGTCCACCGACGTGTTCTCCGACGACATCGCCGTATTGCAGGCCATCGATGCCGGGCAGTGTGACGTGGGCATCGTCAACAGCTACTACTACGGTCGCCTGCATGCCGAGAACCCCAAGCTGGGCGTCAAGCTGTTCTGGCCGAATCAGGCCGACCGTGGCGTGCACGTCAACCTTTCGGGCATCGGCCTGACTCGTCACGCGCCCCACCCCGAAGCGGCCAAGGCCCTGGTGGAATGGATGACCGGCCCTGAAGCCCAGGCGATCTTCGCCGGGGTGAACCAGGAGTTCCCGGCCAACCCGAAAGTATCGCCGAGTGCGGAAGTGGCCGGCTGGGGTTCGTTCAAGGCCGACACCATTCCCGTGGAAGTGGCCGGCAAGCGTCAGGCCGAAGCCATCCGCATGATGGATCGCGTGGGCTGGAATTGATTTAATGCCCATACAGGTCAGTTAGACCGGTAGGAGCGGCTTCAGCCGCGAAGCGACCGTATGTTCGCAACAGATGCAGTGAGTTTACTGACGCTTTCGCGGCTGAAGCCGCTCCTACCCGGCCCAACTGACCCGTACCGGATTTAATGTTCGCTCTACAAACCCCAGGCCGCGCCTGGGGTTTCGGTTCCTTTGCGCAGAGATTCCCACTTGGCTCATCCCGCCCAACGTCGCTGGTATCCCCTGGTTCTGGCCGTCGCCGCGTTGGTGCTGCTGCCCCTCAGCGTGCTGTTGCTGTCCTGGGAAAGCATCGACCGGGAAATCTGGTCGCACTTGCTCGACACCCAGATGAGCCGTCTGCTGGGCAATACTTTCACCCTGGTGCTGGGCGTGGGTGTGGGCGTCACCCTGCTCGGAGTCAGCCTGGCCTGGCTCACCAGCCTCTGCGAGTTCCCTGGCCGGCGTTGGCTCGACTGGGCGCTGATGCTGCCGTTCGCCATACCGGCCTACGTGCTGGCTTTCGTGTTCGTCGGCCTGCTGGACTTTGCCGGCCCGGTGCAGACTCTGCTACGGGAGTGGTTTGGCAATGGCGTGCGCCTGCCGCGTGTGCGCTCCACCGGCGGAGTGATTCTGGTGCTGGTGCTGGTCTTCTACCCCTACGTGTACCTGCTGGCGCGCACCGCGTTCCTGGCCCAGGGCAAGGGCCTCATGGAGGCGGCGCGGATTCTCGGCCTGTCACCGCTGCAGGCGTTCTGGCGGGTAGCGCTGCCCATGGCACGCCCGGCCATCGGTGCCGGGGTGGCGCTGGCGCTGATGGAAACCCTGGCCGATTTCGGTGCGGTTTCAGTCTTCAACTTCGACACCTTCACCACGGCAATCTACAAGACCTGGTATGGCTTCTTCAGCCTCTCCAGCGCGGCGCAGCTGGCCAGCCTGCTGCTGCTCGGGGTCGTGCTCGTGCTGTACGGCGAGCGGCGCCTGCGCGGCAGCCAGCGCGCAGCCAACGAGCGGCCACGCGGCGCAGCGCTGTATCGGTTGCGGGGCCTGAAGGCGCTGGCGGCCACTGGCTGGTGCCTGCTGGTGTTCATCTGCGCCTTCGCCGTGCCGATGCTGCAACTGGTGGTATGGGTCTGGCAGCGCGGGCGCTTCGACCTTGACGAGCGTTATACCGGGCTGGTGATGCACACCTTGTATCTGGGCAGTGTTGCGGCATTGCTCACCGTCAGCGTGGCCCTGCTGCTGGCTTTTGCCCGGCGTCTGGCGCCGACCCCCGTGATCAATGCCGGCGTCGGTCTGGCCAACCTGGGCTACGCCTTGCCCGGCTCGGTCCTGGCGGTGTCGATCATGCTCGCCTTCAGCTACCTAGACCGCAGTCTGGTGGTGCCTCTCTCATCGTGGCTGGGCGGGGCCGGCAAGCCGCTGTTGCTGGGCAGTCTCTCGGCGCTGCTGCTGGCTTACCTGGTGCGCTTCATGGCGGTTGCCTATGGGCCACTGGAAAGCAGCCTGGCGAAGATCCGTCCATCGCTGCCGGAGGCGGCGCGCAGCCTGGGCGCCAGCGGGCCGCGACTGTTCTTCGGGGTCTACCTGCCCCTGCTGCTGCCCGGCGCGCTGAGTGCCGCGCTGCTGGTGTTCGTCGATGTGCTCAAGGAAATGCCGGCCACCCTGCTGATGCGCCCGTTCGGCTGGGACACCCTGGCCGTGCGCATCTTCGAGATGACCAGCGAGGGCGAGTGGGCCCGTGCCGCACTGCCGGCGCTGACCCTGGTGCTGGTCGGTCTGCTGCCGGTCATCGGCCTGATCCGGCGTTCGGCGCGCCAGGTCAGCGAGCGCTAGCCAGCCTGCC